>JBBDXB010000008.1:0-13565 GCA_040902515.1 Patescibacteria group bacterium | reverse complement strand
CGCTCGACAAGCCGCGCGAGGCGGAGATGCGCGGCCGCGACCTGGTCTCCGGCCTCCCTAAAGCGGTCCGGGTCAGCGACGAGCAGGTCCGCCAGGCGATGCGCCGGAGCGTGAACGCGATCGTCGAGGGCGTGAAGACGACCATCGAGGAGACCCCGCCGGAGCTGGTGGCCGACATCCTGGACCGCGGCGTGGTCCTGGCGGGTGGCGGCGCGCTCCTGCGCGGCCTCGACAAGCTGATCGCCGAGCAGACGAAGATCCCGGTCTACGTGGCCGACGAGCCGCTGACCGCGGTAGTCCGGGGCACCGGGCTGGTGCTCGAGGACCTCGACCAACTCAAGGAAGTGCTTGTCTCGACGCAGTACGAAAAACCGCCGACGGTCTAGCCCGTGGTGGGCCGTAGGCGCAACCTGTCCGGAAATACGCCGCTGATCATCGGGGCGGCCGTGCTGCTGATGCTCGGCGGGGCGATCGGCCTACTCCGGCCCCTCGAAGGGCTCGTCGGCCTGATGCTCGAACCCGTCGCCAAAGCCGTCCAGATCACCGGACGTTCGGACCTTGAGCAGGAGAACGCGGACCTGCGGAAGGAGGTCGGTGAGCTGAAGAGCGAGCTCGCCAAGCGCGAAGAGGCGGTCCTCGAGAACGATGCGCTCAAGGCGCAGCTCGGGTTCGCCCAGGATTCCGGATTCGCCCTGACCGAGGCGGATATCATCAGCCAGGACCCCACCAACTACCAGCAGATCCTGACGGTGGACCGGGGCAGTTCCTCGGGCATCAAGCAGGGGATGGTGGCCGTGACTCAGGGACTCCTGGTGGGGCAGGTGATCGAGACCACGCCCTCCACGGCCAAGGTTCGCCTGATCACCGACTTCGGCAGTGCCGTCCCGGCCCTGGCGCAGCAGACAAGGGCCTCCGGGCTCCTCCGGGGCGGCCGGGGGTTTGGACTCGAGCTCGAGATGGTCCCGCAGACCGACGAGCTTCGCACGGGCGACACGTTGCTCACCTCGGGATTCGGTAACGACTATCCGAAGGGACTGGTGGTCGGCACGGTAGACCGGGTGGAGAAGCACGACACCGACGTATTCCAGACGGCCGAGATCCGACCGGCGGTGGACCTGCGCCGCCTGGAGCGCCTGTTCATAATCGTCGGCCAACGATGAGACGCCTGCTCGGCCTGCTGGTCTGGCTCGGCATCTTCGCGCTCCAGCTCTCGCTCTGGCCGCAGCTCACCACTCGCGTCCTGCCCGCCTTCGCCCTAGCGGCGGCGTTGGCTTGGGGCGCCACGACGCGTCCCCGGACCGGCTTTTGGGTCGCGATCGGGTCCGGCCTGGCCCTGGATCTGTACGCTCAGTACGACTTCGGACGGCTGACCCTTGCCAGCGCGTTCGGTTACGGAACGTTCTGGGTGGTGCTTCGCGGGTACACGGCCGGCGCGATCTCCTGGGCGCCGGTCCTGGCCGGCGGGGCCGCGGCCGTAGCCACCTACGAACTCGTACTGCTTGTCTGGACAGCCCTGTCCGTGGAGGGATTCCCTCTTTTGGCTGAAGCATTCCGCACGGGTACACTGAATGCGGTAGCCACGTTCGTGGCTTTCCTTATCTCCGCCGCCCTGGCCGGACTCTATGCCGACCGGACGGCCTCACCGCGCCATGAAGGATCCCTTCGATACCGGTAAATTCCTGAATCTCGACCTCGACGCGTCCACCGAGGGGGCGGAGTCGTGGCAAGGCGCCCTGAAGAACGAGGAGGATACGAGCCAGGTCGCCCGGGAACGGGGCGGCGATTCGCTCCGCATCCGCTTCTTCATGGTCGCGGTCGCGCTGCTGTTCACCATACTGGCCGGCCGGCTGGCCGCCCTGCAGATCCTCGGGGCCGAGGAGAACGCGGCCCTGGCCGAAGGGAACCGCACCCGGGCGATCGAAATCGTAGCGCCGCGTGGCGTGGTCTACGACGCGAAGGGTGGCATCATCGCCCGCAACAGCCCGAACTTCGAGGTACGGATCGTGCCGTTGGAGCTGCCCCGCAAGGAAGCCGACCGCGAGCGGATCTACCGTACGCTGAGCGCCCCCCTCAAGGAGCCGGCGGCCGAGATCCGGAAACGTGCCGAGAAGGAAGGCCTCCGGCACGACCAGGCCATCCTGATTGCCGACGAGCTCGACCGGGACAGCTCGGTGCTCCTTCGGATGCGCGCGCAGAACCTCGCGGGAGTGACCATCCAGAACAACCCGCGGCGGCAGTACGCCGATCCCGAGCTGTACGCGCACCTGCTGGGCTACGTCGGCAAGGTCTCCGCCGAGGACCTGGAGGAGGACCCCGAACTCCGCCGGAACGACTACGTCGGCAAGACCGGCCTGGAGCGGGTCTACCAGGACACGCTGGCCGGGACGCCCGGACAGCGGCGGCTCGAAGTGAACGCGCAGGGGGAGATCCTGAAGGAACTCCAATCCACGGAACCGAAACCGGGGCGAAGCGTCCAGCTCGGCATCGACCCGAAGCTGCAGCGGGCCATGCATGACGCGGTCGAGAACGGCATCAGCAGCTCCCGACGGGCGGCGACCGGCGGTTCCGCGGTAGCACTCGACCCCAAGACCGGCACGGTCCTCGGCATGGTCTCGCTCCCGTCCTTCGATAATAACGACTTCGTGGGCGGTATCGGGGAGGGGAAGTATCGTGAGCTGGCGGACGATCCCACCAAGCCGCTCTTCAACCGGCCAGTCTCCGGCGAGTACCCTCCCGGCTCGACGTTCAAGATCGTGACGGCGACCGGTGCGCTGGCGGAAGGCGTGGTCGGGCCGAACGACTACCTGAGTTCGCCGCCCTCGCTGGAAATCGAAGGGTATGAGTTCCCGGACTGGAAGGAAGACGGTCACGGCAGCGTGAACGCGGTGCGCGCCCTGGCCGTCAGTTCGGACGTCTACTTCTATAAGGTCTCCGGGGGTTACGACGACATCCGAGGTCTCGGTGAGGACAAGCTCGGCGATTATATGCGTCAGTTCGGCATCGGTACGCCGACCGGCATCGACCTGCCCGACGAGCAGGATGGCCTCGTGCCGTCGCAGTCCTACAAGAAGGCCACGTTCGGCGAGGATTGGTTCATCGGCAACACCTACCACATGGGCATCGGGCAGGGGTTCATCCTCTCCACGCCACTCCAAGTCGCGACCTATACCTCGGCGATCGCCGGCAACGGCATCGCCTACAAGCCGCACCTGGTGAAGGCCTACGTGAACTCGGAGAACAAGAAGGATAAGATGCCGTTCAAGCCGGAACCGCTGGTCAACCTGAAGGTCGACCGCGCCGTGATCGAGACCGTGCAGCAGGGGATGCGTGAGGTGGTCGAGAGCGGCACCGGTCAGGAACTAAGCACCCTGCCGGTGGATATCTGCGGCAAGACCGGTTCCGCCGAGTTCGCGAACGAGACCAATGCCCACGCCTGGTTCACCGCCTACGCGCCCTGCGACGACCCACGGATCGTCCTGACGGTGATAATCGAGGGTGGTGGTGAAGGCTCCGACGTGGCGGTGCCGGCCGCCAAGCGGATCTTCGAATCTTACTTCGATGTGCGGGCCGCATCGCCGTCGCCCACCCCGGAGGAGGATTAGGATGGCTCGCGGACCGGTGATCTTGGACGGCACGGCAGCCGCGGAACGGCGGTTGCGACGGCTGGCCCGCCGGGCGGGAGCAGGGCCGGGACCCGGCCTGGGAATCATCGTCGCGACCGACAATCGGGCAACGTACACATATATTGAACAGAAACGCCGACGGGCCGAGGCGGTTGGATGCCGCGTGGTTATCGATGATTTGGGACCACGGGCCACCGAGCGGGAACTGCTCGAGGCCTGCGGGCGGATGAACCGGAGTCGTCGCGTCACCGGCTACATCGTCCAGCTGCCGCTGCCGCGGGGAATCGATCCGATCCGGATCTTCGCCGCAGTGGACCCGGCCAAGGATGCCGACGGGCTCAGTCCCGAGAACCTCGGGCGGCTCTACACGGCCCGGCCGGGAATCCTGCCGGCCACGCCGAAGGGCATCCTGGAGCTGCTCCGCGACTACCGGATTGACCCGAAAGGCATGCACGTGACGGTGGTGGGCAAGGGCCTCCTCACCGGCCTGCCGCTGGGAACGCTCCTCTCCCACCGCGGCGCGACCGTCACCAGCTGCGACAAGCTGACCAGGGACTTGTCGGCGCACACCCGGACCGCCGACCTCCTGGTGACCGCGGCCGGCAAGCCCGGGCTGATCACGGCCCGGATGGTCAGGAAGAACGCGGTGGTCGTCGACGTGGGGGCGACCCGGGTGAAGACCCGCCTCTCCGGCGACGTGGACTTCGCCGGCGTCTCGAAGAAGGCACGGGCGATCACACCGGTGCCCGGCGGCGTCGGCCCGATGACGGTCGTGAGCCTCCTCGAAAACGTCTACGCTCTCGCCGAAACGGGGCCTCGTTGACGCCACTCACCGCGGGGTGTTAGCATTATGTCCCCCGAGGAGGGGTTTTTAACTCCCACGAACCCAAGTAAAGGAGAGAAACAGTATGCCTGACCAAAGCACATACCTGACCACGGACGGCCTGGATAAGCTCAAAGGGGAGCTCAAGGAGCTCAAGGAAACGCGCCGCCCGGCGGTGCTTGAGCGGATCAAGGAAGCCGTGGCGTACGGCGATCTCTCCGAGAATTCCGAATACGAGGACGCCAAGAACGAGCAGGCGTTCGTGGAAGGGCGGATCGTGGAACTGGAGAAGCTGTTGGAGGATGCCAAGGTCGTGAAGACCGGAGGTGGCGGCGGCCACGTGGCGCTCGGCTCGAAAGTGACCGTCAAGCATGACGGCAAGAGCGTGGCGTACACGGTCGTCGGCGCGGCCGAGGCCGATCCGACCAGCGGCAAGGTCTCGAACGAATCCCCGATCGGGCAAGCGCTCCTCGGCAAGGGCAAGGGCGACGAAGCGGTCGTCGAGACGCCGAAGGGGCACGCGACGTACCAGATCGTCTCGGTCGAGTAGGCTCACGGCCGGCGGAAACCGGTTCCGAGGCTATAGGAACCAGGCGCGGCACGGTAAGCTGTAGGTAACAGCGTTTTTAACCATGCCGAAGAAAACCACACCAGCGGAGAAGACGAAGGAAAGCCGGCACTGGGCCGAGCGGCTTGCCGAAGAGGTCATCGAACGGTTCCCGGACCGGCGGGAGTACGTCTGTGCGGCGGGCATCAGCCCGTCCGGCGTGGTGCATTTCGGAAACTTCCGGGACGTAATGACGATCGTCGCGGTCGGGCGGGCACTGGAGCAGCAGGGAAAGCGCGTGAAGCTTCTCTTCTCCTGGGACGACTACGACCGGTTCCGGAAAGTCCCCGCAGGGGTCGATCCGGCGAAGTTCGAGCAGCATCTCGGGAAACCGCTCTCCGAAGTGCCAGACCCCCACGGTGACACGGGCGTGAGCTACGCGAATCGGTTCGAACGACTGTTCGAGGGAGCCATGCAGGAACTCGGGATCACGCTCGAATACCGCCGCCAGAGCGAGCTGTACCGATTCGGTACGTACGACGCCGCCATCCGGACGGCCGTGGAGCAGCGCGCGGATATCGCCCGGATCCTGCTCGACCTTATGAGCGACAAGGCAAAGACGGCGAAGGGGATCACGGACGAGGAGTTCATCGGGCGGTATTACCCGGTAAGTATCTACTCCGAATTCACCGGGAAGGACGCCACGGAGATCCTGGGGTACGAGGACGGCCGGTTCACCTACCGCTGCAAGGAGACGGACCAGGAGGGGACCGTGGAGATTGGAACGGACCGGAACCTCAAGCTCGCTTGGAAGGTCGACTGGCCGATGCGCTGGCAGCACGAAGGCGTGGCGTTCGAGCCGGCCGGCTCAGACCACCTCTCGCCCGGCAGCAGCTACGACGCGGGGTCCCGGATCGTCCGCGAGGTGTTCGGCGGCGAACCGCCGGTCACGGCGCGGTACGGTATGGTGGGACTCCAAGGCGTGGCGGGGAAGATGTCCGGCTCGACCGGGCTCGCCAAGTCACCGAACGAGTTGCTCGAGGTCTACACCGAGCCACTGCTCAAATGGCAGTACCTGAAGCGCCAGCCCCGGCAGAACTTCTCGCTGGCGTTCGACACGGAGATCTTCCGGCAGTACGACGAGTTCGACCGGGAGATCGCAGCATGCCAGGACGGCTCGCTGGATGGTTCCCGGCGATTCGCACTAGAGGCGGCGTTCCCGGAAAGGAAGGTTCCGGACGCGAAGGCCCGGCCGATCCCGTTCCGTCAGCTGGTCGGATACGGACAGATCGTGCAGTGGGACGAAGGGAAGCTCGACGAGCTGCTCGGGTCGCTGGAGTTGGCGTACGATCCCGAATCGGTGAAGGCGCGGCTGCCGCGGGCGCGGGGCTGGCTCGAGAACCATAACCCCGACCAGCTGATCACCTTGTTACAGCAGCCGAATGCGGCATACGGGGTGGAGCTGTCGGACGAGGCGAAGCGGCGGATCGGGGCGCTGCGGGAACGGCTGTCCGAAGACGGCAAGGAATCGATCCAGGAGCTCGAGGAGCTCGTCTACGCGATCCCCAAGGACCCGAAGGCGTCCGACGAAGAGAACAAGAAGGCCCAACGCGCGTTCTTCCGCGACGTTTATCAGCTCCTGATCGGCAAGGACACCGGTCCGCGGCTCAGCACGTTCCTGTGGGCGGTGGATCGGGAAAAGGTGCACGAGCTGCTCGAAGCATAGGCGCGGCCCATGCTTGACTTTCCCAAATAAGTAATTACAATGTAGTTATTATGAAGGTGGGTACGACTAAGATCGTCCGGATCGGCAATTCGCGGGGTGTCCGCCTGCCGAAGACCGTACTCGATCAGAACAACCTGTCGGACCAGGTATCCATCGAGGTGCAGGACGGCGCGGTGATCCTGCGGCGCGAGAACGAGCGCCGGGCCGGCTGGGATGCGCAGTTCCGTGAGATGGCCGCCCGGGGCGATGACCGGCCGCTGATGGAAGACATACCTACCGACTGGGACGAGAACGAATGGCAATGGTAAGGCATCCGTCACGTTTCGGGGTCTATCTGGTGAACCTCGACCCGACCGTCGGCCGCGAGATCAGGAAGACACGGCCGTGCGTGGTGATCTCACCGGATGAGCTGAACTACAACATCGGGACGGTCATCGTGGCGCCAATGACGACGGCCGGAAAGGCCTGGGCCACCCGGATCCCATGTCAGCTCAAGGGTAAGCGCGGGTTCGTCGTGCTGGACCAGATACGGACCATCGACAAGCGGCGGCTGGTCAAGGATCTCGGCAAGCTGCGAGGCGACGTGCCGTCCGCGATCTCGCGCCGCCTGATGGAATTGTTCGCCGTATAGCCGTCACTACGGCACCGGGAGCCGCCCGATTCGGTACACTGGTGGTGACACCGGATCCTTATGCGTGACACCAAAATCACCACGCCCATCCCCAAGCAGATCACCGCCCTGATCGACCGCTTTTCCGAGCAGCGCGAGGTCTACACGCGCGCCAGCTACAACGAGACGCAGGTGCGGCGCGAGTTCATCGACCCGCTGTTCAAGGCGCTCGGGTGGGACATCGACAACACCGGGGGCAAGCCGGAACAGTACAAAGACGTCATCCACGAGGACGCGATCAAGATCGGCGGGGCCACCAAGGCACCCGATTACTGCTTCCGCACGGGTGGCGACCGCAAGTTCTTCGTCGAGGCCAAGAAGCCGTCCGTGCCGCTCAGCAGCCACCAGGACTCCGCCTTCCAGCTCAAACGCTACGCCTGGTCCGCGGGACTCCCGGTCGGCATCCTCACCGACTTCGAGGAAATCGCCATCTACGACTGCCGGATCCGGCCAGGGCAGGGCGATCCCGTCACCAAGGCCCGCCTCCACTACTTCCGCTGCGACGAGCTCCCGGACCGCTGGCAGGAGCTGAGCGGGCTCTTCTCCAAGCAGGCCGTGGAGAACGGCTCGCTGGATGAGTTCACCAAGGCCAAGGCCCGCGGCTCCGCCACCGTCGACAAGGAATTCCTGAAAGAGATCGAGCGCTGGCGCGAGCTCCTGGCCAAGAACGTGGCGGTCCGCAACCGGAAACTGACGACCGAACAGCTCAACACCGCCGTCCAGCGGACGATCGACCGGCTGATCTTCTTCCGGATCTGCGAGGACCGCGGCATCGAGAGCTACGAGCGCCTCAGGGAGCTGACGAAGGGCCCCGGCACGTACAAGAAGCTCACCGACCTGTTCCGCTACGCCGATAAGCGCTATAACTCGGGGTTGTTCCACTTCGCGGACGAACGCGGCCAGGCCACGCCACCGGACACCCTCAGCCTGACGCTCAAGATCGACGACGCGCCGCTCAAGGACATCATCACGCACCTGTACTACCCGGAGAGCCCGTATGAGTTCTCGGTACTGCCCACGGAGATCCTCGGCCACGTCTACGAGCAGTTCCTGGGGAAGGTGATCCGGCTCACGGCCGGTCACCACGCGAAGATCGAGGAGAAGCCGGAGGTCCGCAAGGCCGGCGGCGTCTACTACACGCCGCGCTACATCGTGGATTACATCGTGCAGCACACCGTCGGCGAGCTGGTGAACGGGAAGACACCGGCCCAGGTCGCCAAGCTGAAGGTGCTGGACCCGGCCTGCGGATCCGGCTCGTTCCTGCTCGGGGCGTACCAGTACCTGCTGGACTGGCACCGGGACCGGTACGTGGAAGACGAGGCCAAAGCGAAGAAGCCGGGGAAGCATTCCCGCGGCAAGGACCCGAAGATCTACCGGGCCGCCGGCGAGGAGTGGCGCCTGACCGCTCCCGAGAAGCGCCGGATCCTACTTAACAACATCCACGGCGTGGACATCGACGCGCAGGCCGTGGAGGTGACCAAGCTCTCGCTGCTCCTGAAGGTCCTGGAGGACGTCTCCGGCGACGCGCTCCAGCAGCAGTTCGGCGTGCTCCAGGAGCGGGCGCTGCCGGACCTGGGGAACAACATCAAGTGCGGGAACTCGCTGATCGGGCACAACTACTTCGAGGGCGAGCTGCTGCCGGACGACGAGGAACTGCGACGGATCAACCCGTTCGACTGGGAGGACGAGTTCGCGGAGATCATGCGGGGCGGGGGATTCGACGCGGTGATCGGGAATCCGCCGTATGTCGATTCGGAATGGATGACTCGTGAATACCCGCAAGAGCGTGAGTATATGACTCGAAGCTACGAATCTGCCTCGGGTAATTGGGATCTATTTTGTGTCTTTATTGAAAAATCACTACTTTTGACGAAAACGAAGGGGATCTTTGGTTACATCGTTCCCAATAAACTCCTTTCTGCTGATTACGCAAACGGTGCACGTAAATTACTCGCAAGTACCGCAAGTATAGCTGTAAGGGATTACTCAAAAATGCGAGTTTTCCCAGTTGCCGTTTATCCAATCGTCTTTATTGCACTCAAAGAAAAGGATAGTAAAACGAACAACCTCTACGAACAAGTAACGGATTGGGATATTTCAGAAGGCGTGCTGGGCATAGATGTCGATGGTAGTCCTTGGACCCATGCCGACGCCAAGTTACATAACCTCCACCAACGACTCGCCAAACCACACTCTACATTGGAAGATTTTGCTAAAATCTCCGGTGCCGCAACAGTTAGTGAGGCTTACGAGATTAAAAACCTAATAAGCGAGGGCAGCGCAACAACCAAACCTTCGGAATTGAAAGTGATTAACAGTGGGACGGTTGACCCCTTTTTGTCGTTATGGGGTAGTAAACCAATGCAATATTTGGGCACGCGTTACAACAGACCTATTATCTCTACTCAGAGAGTTAACAACTTACCAGTGGCCCGCCGAAAACAAGCGAGAAAACCTAAAATTATAGTTGCCGGCATGACCAGGCGGATTGAAGCAGTTTTAGACGAAAGAGGTGAATACCTTGCCGGTAAATCAACGACCATCGTTATTCCCAAAAAGAATGTTTCGTCACAATCTTTGATAGCTATTTTAAATAGTATGCTCGCAACCTACTGGCTAAAAAATCAATACTCCGGCATTGCACTTGCAGGAGGATACTTACGACTTGGCCCTCCTCAGCTTAAGACCTTACCAATTCCAGTATCTAGTAGCAGCAACGCGAAGGTAATTAAAAAGCTAGAAAGCTTGAGTAAGACAATATCTCAGGTCATACGGGCGGGGAAAACGAACGAATCTTCAAGGCGGCAAGTTGCTGCTTTGAGAAGGGAGCTAGACACAGCGGTTTATAGGCTCTACGGCCTAACTAAGACTGAGATTGAAGCAATAGAAGCCTCAAGGACGGGGACATGAAAAAATATGCCCTAGACACTAACGCACTGATTGCGATATGTGAATCAGATGAAATGACAAAAACTTTGTTTGGCAGACTCACCAATCACAAGATGAAGGCTGTAGTTAACAAACGCACCCTAGAAGAGTTTTCAAAAAGGCCGGATTCAACCCAATTGGCAAACTACTCTAAGTTGTCGCCCTGCCTAGTCAATGATGATCAACAGTTTTTCACTCTTGATGAGTCCAACCTGGACGGCGGTGACCCTTTACCTTCGCATACCTATGAGTCGATGGTAAAAGACTACTCGGAAGAAGCCTATAAAGCTTATGAAGAGCGAGCAAAAGCTCCGCTCAGCCGGGCGGAATGGGTGCGCAGACTTCAGGGAGACCCGACAATTTATGCTTGGGCAGAATTAACTGGATGTGACTATTTTGTTACTGATGATGATAAATTACGAAGAAAAATTCCAGCAAACTTAGGACCTAGAGCAATCTCCGTAGACAGTTTCATTAAGGCCTTTGAGGAAAACTCCTAATGAAGCTAGATATCATTCAAATTATTCTCACGAGCTCGGCAGTTTCCGCATTGGTCGCAACTTCAGTTGACTACATTTTTAAGTATAAACTCGAAAGAAAGCTTCGAGGGGATGAGCTACTCAGGAATGAATATACAAAAGTATTCTCACTAATTAGTAACGTTGATTACGCGGTTAAATCGGTTTATTCTACTCCGATCGAAAATATTGACCACATCAGGAAAGAAAGCGCGTTGCTTTCGACGGCTTTTAAGAAATTAAATTCTCAAATGCATCGAGCCGATGCAGTAACACCAAAAAAATATAAGCAGATGTTGGGAGGGCTCTCACTTGCATCTGAATCACTGAGAGAATATTCCGAGGTCGCGTACCACTACGCAGAACTTCAAGACGAGAATACAGAATACACAAAGAAGTTTCGTGAACTCCAAAAGAGGGATTACAACGAAGATATAAATAGAATTACATCCTTGTTCCATGACACAATAAAGAAAATATTAGAATGATCGACCTCAGAACAATCAAAGAAAATCCCGGCCTTATCCAAGCCGAACTGAAGAAGCGCGGTATCAAGCTGGACGTAAAAAAGCTTACCAAGCTCGACGAACAGCGCCGGAAGTTCCAGCAGGAGTTCGACACGGTCCGGGCCGAGCAGAAGAAGGTGAAGACCGCCGCAGACGGCAGGAAGTTCAAGGAAAAGCTCAAGAAGATCGAAGAACAGCATAAGCAGCCGCAGAAGCAATTCGACTCCCTCTGCCTCCAGCTCCCGAACTTCTCGGCTGACGACGTACCGGAAGGCCCTGACGAATCTGGCAACGAGACGATCAAGGAAGTCGGCGACAAGCCGAAGCTGGACGGTGCCAAGCCGCACTACGAAATTCCCGCAATCAAGCCGCTGATCGACTTCGAACGCGGCGCGAAAGTCTCGGGGAACCGATTCTGGTTCCTGAAGGGCACACTAGTGGACCTGGAGTTCGCGCTGATCCGGTACGCGCTCGATTTCTATGCCAAAAAAGGATTCACGGCCATGCGACCACCGTCGATTGTTAATCACGACGCCATGCAGGGGACGGGGTTCTTCCCGACGGAAGAAAACGAAATATACGCAGTTAATGCAGAAGAGCAGCTGATTCCAGGCGAACAGCCCACGGCCCTCAAGGAACATTTGACCAGAAAATACCTCTCCGGCACCGCCGAAGTCGCACTCGCCAGCTACCACGCCGGCGAAGCGCTCGATCCCGCGGAACTCCCCGTCAAATACGCCGGATTCGCGCCCGCGTACCGCCGCGAGGCCGGCAGCTACGGCAAGGACACCAAGGGCATCATGCGCGGCCACGAGTTCGACAAGGTCGAGCTGTTCGTCTTTAGCGACCCCGAAAAGTCCTGGGACGCCCACGAGCAGCTCCAAAAGGACGCCGAGGCGTTCTGGACCTCGCTCGAGGTCCCGTTCCGCGTGGTGAACATCTGCACCGGCGACCTCGGCGCCCCGAACGCCAAGAAGTACGACATCGAGGCCTGGCTGCCCGGCGCGAATCGCTACATGGAGGTCGCCAGCAACTCCAACGACACCGACTTCCAGGCGCGCCGGCTCAGGATCAAGTCCGGCGGCGCGCTGGTCCACACGCTCAACAACACCGCCGTGGCGGTGGGCCGCGCGATCATCGCGATCACCGAGAACAAGCAGGGCAAGGATGGTAGTGTAGAGATACCGCAGGTATTGCACCAATACCTGCCTTTCAAACGGATAAACCAGGACGGAACCACTTCATGAAACTCCAAATCAAAGCGGTCGGCATGGACATGACGGACTCGGTCCGCACGTACGTGACCGAGAAGATCGGCGGCCTGGAGCGGCTGATCGTGGAAGGCCACCGCGAGGCGGCCCTGGCCGACGTGAAGCTGATCTTCAAAGCCAGCGACACCGAGGACACCAAGGACAAGTGCCACGTGACGATCTCCGGCCTTGGCCGGGGCGACACCATCCACGTGGAGGAAGCGGCGGAGGACATGCACGTAGCGATCGACCGGGTAGCGCACACGCTCAAAGAGACCTTGCGTCGCCACGAGGATAAATACCGGGACCACATGCACAAGGACGCGCGCAACCTCAAGGAACAGGCGCAGACCTTCGATCCCGGGGAAAGCGACCAGGCCTGATGGCCCTGGGCTTCCTCAAGCGCTTTACCGGCGGGTCCGGCGAGCTTCGGCGTGCCGAAAAAGCAGTAAAGCGGATCAACGAGCTTGCGCCGGAATACGAGAAGCTGACGGACGCCCAGCTCAAGGCGAAGACCGCCGAGTTCAAGGAGCGGTTAGGCACCGCGGGTGCCGAGTCAAAGTCGAAAGGCGAGACCCTCGACGACCTCCTGCCGGAGGCCTTCGCCACCGTCCGCGAGGCCGCCGCCCGCACCATCAAGGAACGGCACTTCGACGTGCAGCTGATGGGCGGCTACGTCCTCCACCAGGGCCAGATCGCGGAGATGAAGACCGGTGAAGGGAAGACCCTCACCTCGACGCTCCCCGTCTACCTGAACGCGCTGGCCGGCAAGGGAGTGCACATCGTCACGGTGAACGAGTACCTGGCCCGCCGTGACACCGAGTGGATGGGACAGATCTACCAGTTCCTCGGCCTGACGGTCGGGAACATCTACCACGACCAGCCCGGCGACGAGAAGAAGGCCGCCTACCAAGCGGACATCACCTACGGGACCAACAACGAGTTCGGCTTCGACTACCTGCGCGACAACATGG
>JBBDXB010000007.1:0-14233 GCA_040902515.1 Patescibacteria group bacterium | reverse complement strand
ACACGCCTCAATCCTAGAGGCCAGTTGGGAAAGGTGACCTGATCGTGGGTCAGGTGGCCATGGACGATCAGTCCTTGACGGCCCTCCATCGCAACCCAAGCTGAGGCTGAGGAGTGGGGCGGCAGCCGAGGGGGGCTCATCTCCGTAAGCCACAGCGTTGGCGTCCAGTATCCGGCGCTCAATCGTTGATAGGGTGAACCGAGCAGGAGGTCCGAGTGGAGAACGCACCGGCAGTCGCGGCGACCGATTCGAACCGCTCGGAGCGAGCCGTCCCTAGAGCGCGCGCGGTCGCCTTCGAGGAGGTTTATGCGGAGCACCGGCTGGCGGTCTATCGCTACCTGCGGGGTTGGGGTGCATGCGACGAGGTGGCTGCCGACCTGACCGCCGAAACGTTTGAGCGAGCGTACCGAAACCGAGCGAAATATCAACCAGGGGAGGGCGGCCCACGGACATGGCTCTTCCGCATCGCGCGCAACCTCGCTATCGACACCGCTCGGCGCCGCGAGTCGGCCCAGCGCGGTCTCCGCTTCTGGCCTCGAGCTGAGATGGCGCCCGACCCGGCCGAGCTGGTGCTGCGCAAGGAATCGGACCGCGTTCTCGCGCACCGCGTGGCGGCATTGCCGGCCGCGCAGCGCGAAGCGATTGTCCTGCGGTTCACCGGCGGCCTTGCGGCCCGCGAGATCGGGCTCGTATTGGGGCGGAGCGAGGCCGCCTCACACAAGTTGATCAGCCGAGCGCTCGCCAAGCTAAGGGAGGAATACCGTGACGATGAGTGATCCGCTCGAGGCGCGGCTGGAGCGGCTATTCGCAGTAGACATGCCGGCGGCCCTGGTCGCACGGGCCGACGCACGCGTCAACGCGGTCGCCGCGGCCGGCGCCCGATCGCGACGCCATCCGGCACCGAACCTTCGGCGCGGCCTGGTGCTGGCGTTGGTGGCGACCTTTGGGCTCGCCGCCGCGACGATTGGTGCGCTGACCCTATACGAGCGCGTAGCCCACTTGGCACCGCCCGGCGACGAGATCGCGTGGGAGCGCTCCGTGGAGCTCGGTCTGAGCGTCGAGACCGATGCTGGCACGCTCACGCTCGCCCGCGGCTATGCCGACGCCAACCGCGTCGTCCTCGCCCTCGGCACGTCCACGCAAGACGTGGTCTCTGGCAGCGAGCTCCGCGACGCCGAGGGTCGCACCTACGTGCCGCTCGGCGGGTTCGGGTACGCGGAGCTGTCCGGTGAGTCCGTCATGCTTGAGTCGTGGCTCGCGCCGGAGCCGCTGCCGCCGGGCGAGATCGAGCTAACGCTGTCTCCTCATGGGGCACAGGCAGCCTGGACCCTTGAGTTCTCGCTGCCTGTGGGGGGCGGCGTGACGCTTGCGCCCCAGCTCGTGGCGGACGTTCGAGGCGTGTCGGTCGCGCTCGAGCGGTTTTCCGTCAGCCCGACTGCCGTTGTCGCGGAGCTGCAATTGGGCGGCCTTGACGCAGAGCGTGCGTGGGCGACGATTGGTCGTGTGTCTCACGACGGCGACGCCTCGCTCACCGATGGTGGCATCCAGTCGATTGAGGGCATCGACGACCCTATGCACCAGACGACGATCGTGACTACCGGCGCGGATAACCCCGCCGGGGTTTGGACCGTGCGCATCGACGAGCTCGTGGGGTTCGACGCGAACGGCGACCAGGTTCGCATCGCGGGGCCGTGGGAGTTCACCATTACGGTGCCGTAAGCGGATCCCAAGGCTATGGAGCCGAGGTCGCTGGCCCGCAGGGATAGAACTGCTACACCGGCAGTGCCAGCAAAGTCCGCCTGATTGCCTGTCAGGTGCCCGTAGCCGCATTCGCAGGGTTCACTGGACAACTCAGCTCACCCGTGGCCCTTAGGGCGTAGGGCGGCGGAATGTGCCCGTGCGGCGTTAAGTCGTCGCCTCACGTGTGTACTATCGTTCGCGTCGCGGTATGGAGAGGGAGGGTTCGGCGCCGTGTCTGTACGCAGTCTGGCTCAGCGGGTGGGTGTCAAGAGCGCTGGTGTTCCGGTTGGGACACGGATGGCGCTAACGGCCGCCGAGAAGGACCCCATCGCAAAGGCGGGCGAGCACCTTACTTCCTATCTGCCGTCCGGAATGATCACTTGGTTCATCCCATTGTGGGCTGCCATCGTTGCCGCGGGAACTGTTCCCCGCGATATCCGCTTCTGGATCGCCGTAGGCTTCGCTGTCCTAACACTCTTGACCGTTTGGGGGTTGGGATTCGGCGTCGACCGCCGCACAAGACACGGCGCAAGTCCTGAAGAACCAGAAGGCAGGGAATGCGTTCCGGGACTTGACCGCTACTCAGTTGCAAGGGGCCGGCTTTAACATCGTCGGAACGGAAGTTCGGGTCAACACCGGCTTGGGGACGCGGGTCGTAGATATCTTGGCTGAGCGAAATGGATCGCTGGTCGCATTCGAGACCAAACTTGGATCGTCCCGCTACTTGCCGACTCAGCGGGCGAAGGATATTTGGATCGATCGCTTAGGTGGAACACTCTCGGATGGGTCTCCGGTCCAGTTCCCCACATTACTAATCCGAGGCTGACCTGTGGCGAAGCCGAGCGAGGTGTACGCGCGGGTGAGCACGCACCTGGACCCCGGTCTGGCGCATCTGGGTTACAGGGCTGGTGCGGCGCGCAGCTTTCCATGGTGGTACGCAGACGACCGGGGAGACCGCCTATTCGTCTCTGGCCAGGTCGACACAAAGGCGATCGATCCGTACGCCGGGGGTGGGTTCAGGCTTGAGTTCGAAAAGGGCGCCAAAGGCGCCGTGCCTAACGCCAAGCTTGCCGGCAGGGCACTGTTCTTCCAACTCCTGAAAGATGACGAACTTCGAATGCTGGTCGCGCGCCAGAACGAACTGATCGCGTCGCTAGCGGGACCACCCGAGGCTCACGTTAATGCCTACCCTGAATTCCTGCGGCCCCAGTATCTATCCTACTTCCAGCCGCAGGAAGCCTTCGATGCGGTGAATTCCTGGCTGCGGTATCGAGCCCTAGGAGACGTGGATCGCTGGATGGAGATCCTTGTTCCGCTTCTACCGATCCTCGATCAGCGTGCGCGCGAAAATCTCCAGGCAAATGAAATGTATCTAGGAAGGGGGCGGATTCCAATCTGACTGAGGACGGGCGCCCATAACGCGTGCCCACCTCGTCGATGACTCGTAGTGAAGCCCGCGCCATGGAGGAAGCGCTGATGCGACACATACGCGGACGGACTCCGGGCGGACGTCGAGGTGGCTAGCCGATCTTTCGGCCTCGAGCCCGTCACCCACGTGACCTGGTGCTTAGCGCCTTAGCGACTAACTCCTGCCCACAGCCAAGACCGGCGGAACCGACCATGGTCGAGGTCCTCGGCGCCTCGGGCCAGCCACTCGACGAGGCCGAGGCTCGAGTCACCATCAACGACGTCCCGGGCTACTGGCAAGGCATCGCCGGCGGCCCACAACTCCTAAGGGCAGGACCACCGCGTCGTAGGAACGCCAACCACCCTATCGAGATGACCGCGGCCACGCGCGGCGAGATGCACCGGGCTCCGAGCACGACCGGGCTGGGATCGGGCTCCCGCATCGGCAAGTGCGGTCACCGCCGACGCGAGCGTGAGGGCCATCAGCGCCGCAGGCGTGCGCGTGCGGCGACAGGAAATGTCCGGAGGAGGGGCCGTCGCGCGTTAGTGACAATGTCGATCATTACGCTGGGGACCTGATGGAGGCGATTCCAAAGCTCAAGGCGGAGCGCGCCGAAGAGGCGCGCGATCGGACGGCTGCCGATCCGGACGAGCAGCTTGCGCTCCGAGCACGCACGGACCGCGAAGCCCAGGCGGAGTTGTACGTTCGGCATCACGGAGCGCTCTTCCGGTACCTCCGCGCACGGTGTCGCAACGACGATGTCGCACTTGAATTGACGGCGGTCTCGTTCGAAAAGGCGCTGAGGGCGATCGGTCGATATCGATCGCAAGGCGGTGGCGTTCGGGCTTGGCTGCTTCGCATCGCGCGGAACGCGGCCACCGACCACGAGCGTCGCCGGCGCCCGCTCATACCGCAATGGCCGATGAACTCTGATCACCGGAGCCCAGACCCGGGTCCCGAGGAGATGGCTATCGCTCGCGACGAGCGGCGGCGAGTGCGACTGCTGCTGGCCGACCTGTCCGAGCTCCAGCGAGACGCGATCGCCCTGCGTTACGGTGCGGGGCTCAGCGCGCGCGAAATCGGTGCGGTGATCGGCAAGAGTGAGGAGGCCACCCAGAAGCTCATCAGTCGGGCCGTCGCACGCCTAAAGGAGGCTCACGATGCACAGCACTAATTGGTCGTTCGAGCAGGTATTGAGCGATGCGCTCGCGGAGCCGATGACAGCGCTCCAGCGCTCCAGCCTCGACCGTCGGATGGCGCCGAGCCTCGCGCAGACACGGCACGCACCGAGATGGCGTCTCGCCCTCGCAGTCGTTCCCATCGTTGCCGTCGCGAGCGTCGCAGTGTGGGCCGGCGCGACGATCTTGTCCCCACCCTCAGCGTTCGCCACCTGGACGGCGGTGCCGACGCCGGTGGATCCTGCGTTTGCCGAGCAGATGGAGCGAAACTGCGCCACGAACCGCCCTGCCGAAGACCTCAGCAGCTTCGATCCACAGACTCGAGCCGAGATGGAAGCTCAGCAGGAGATCTTCAGGAAGTTGCCACTCGTCGTCGTGGATCGCCGCGGCCGAGCCGCGATTGCGCTATTCGCGGAGCGACGGCCGGAAGGTCAGGCCGTGGTCACCTGCATGACGATCGCCGAAGAGGACGGGGGGTCTCCGGTCAACGGCGGGGGAGGTTCCGCGACGGGAGCACTGGAAAGTCCGCCAGACGGACCACTGCGCCTGTTCTCGGCTCTCCGTGATCAGTCCGATGCCGGGATCTACACCGCCTACGTCGGTCATGTCGACCCGGATGTCGTGCAGGTTACCGTCGAGCGGAACTCGGGTGGCAGTGTCATCGCCTCGGTGGCAAACGGCTACTTCGTGGCGTGGTGGCCCGGCGACTCGTACGCCACCACCCTCGTGGCCTACGGCGAGGGCGGCCAGATACTGGCCGAGATCGGCAACAACGGCTGGGACTTCCGAATGGCCGAGTGAGTCGCCAGGCCCGCTTGGGGTGGACAGCCCGGGCACCAAGCGAGGCGGCTCCGGTTGGCTGCGAAGCCACGGCTATCTTCGGCCGGCGACTATGGGCTGTGACTTCCGATGCGCGCGCCTTCTGCAACTTCGGCGACGTTCCACGGGTCGGAGAGCGTGCTCCGCACTACGCCATCGACCCTAGCGCTCGCCCCCTCCTCGAGGATGACCGAGCCGCTAACAGTTCCGTAGATCTCGGCGCTCCCGCGCGACCGCACGAGCACGTCTCGCCCGACGGTACCGTGGAGTTCGAGCGCTCCCAACTCCACGACCACCGAGCCGCTGACAATGCCGTTGACGACCAAGAGGGCGCCGGCGGCGATGGTCACGTCGCCGCGAACGACCCGGCTCGTTCGAGTGTCCTCGGTGACGGTGAGAGAGCCTTCCACGTCCGTGTCAATCTCATGCAGCGCGCCAAGACGCTCCTTTACCACGGCATTCCAGCGCGGATCATCCAGCGGCGGGAATGCGCTGCTCTCCACCATGCGCTCGACTTCTCGCGGACCAAAGCCGCCGGACAGCCGAGCCATCGTCGCGCACTCACGATGGCTGGGATGCGGCGGGTCTTCGCTCTCGACCCGCTGACTCAGACTTGGGGTCAGCTCGGTGCCGCACAGGGCCGTCCACGGCGCGTTTTCCGAATCCGTGTAGTGCGCTAGCGCGTGATAGATCCCGCGCTCGTCAGTTGACCATTCGAGTGGCATCCCGTCCGTCCTCCCGTCTAGTTCGGCGCTTCTGCGCCATTACCGCCGTTTCGGTTGAGCCAGCCCGAACGGATGCGATCCTGCTCCCACCTGGAATACCCGCCCAGGAGCGTCACGAATGGGATCGCGGCAGCCGCTAGCCATATCGGCAAGTAGAAGCGTAGGACGATGTCGTTCCACTCGAGCTGGCGCCACGAACCTACGAGCTGAACGACGGTGATGGTGAGCAGGACCAGTCCGCCCACCTGCAACGCCCCGTTCATGACCGATCCGAACTTCGCGTACTCGCTTCGCGTCGCCGCGAAGGCCGCCAGGACGCCGACGATCGTCAGCGAAGGTAGCAGAGCAAGCTCAATGAGGATCGAGAAGGAGACGAGGCCGAACACAAATGCGATCACCTCCGGCACCGCGATGGTCTGCCGCAGAATCCCGCGGATCACGCGCGGTTGACCGACGCGGGTGAACATCGCAAACAGCGGAATGCCGCCGACCACGATCCATATGACGCTGTCCTTCAGGAGGGCAGGATTCCAGATACCAACCGCTTCGGCGAGCACGATTACCGCAAGGAGGTATCCGAGGTAGGCCACGAACGGGATAGCCAGGCGCGGATGAGCGGCGGCAACGAGAACTTGCCAAACGCTCCGCGCGATCCCGCCACGTGCGAGCAGCCAACCGCCGAAGGCGATCAGCCATGCGACCGCAGCTATTTCGCGGTTGGTCAGCTCCATGCCCCAACGGTACCGCGATCTCGTGACAGCTTAGGTGTCCCGTAGCCCGACCAAGCCCGGCTACTTCGTCAGGCAGAAGGTTCCAAGTGGGCTGAAGGTTCGCGATCTCGTTGAAGCCTTCGCGAGCCAGTTTGGAGTCGGCCATGGTCGGGAGTCGAGCCTTGGCGGAGGCCGGGGGTGATTTAGGTTGGCGTGGATCACGACAGACGCTGCGTAGTTAGCCGCACAGCGACCGCCTGGCTGCGGTACCCGAGCAGCCTCAGTTTAGAAGGCTGAGGTATGGCTCATAGAAGTCGTTCGGTTGGGGCGGGATTAGGACGACGGCGACGTCCCGTGCCCGAGTCAGATTGACGAAATGGACCCGAGTCGCTACATCCCACCTATCGGCGTCAGGCGGCCGCTCGTTCGGCATCTGAGCGATCACGACGGCATCCATTTCCCGACCCTTGCATTGATACGTGGTCATAAGTCGCACGGGACTGAGGGCGCCTACAAAGGTATCAATACTCGAGAACCGGCGACGGTCGCGCGCGACTCGTGTCACCAGCTCGACGGTCTGCTCGTTGAGCGGCGCGAAAGCAGTGGCCAACGTTTGACCGATGAGGTCATCAATTCCACGTTCCCACAGCTTGCGGCCCCGCGGCGTGAACTGTTCGCCCCAGAAAGCTTGGACGGCGGTGAGGAACTCCAGCAGCGGGAGGCCCGCCATCTCCGCGAATTGGTCCTTCGCGACGTCGAGGCGGTTCTGGAGGCCGAGCGGAAGAAGGCGCGGATCATGCACGAGGTTCCTTGCTCTTGACTCCGGATTACCGCGTATCGAAGCCGCATCGAAAAGACCCAGTGCCCGTAAAGCACTCGTCCACTCGCCGGTGCCGATTGCGTGCTGGGCTATTGCGGCAGCCGCAAGCTGAGCCTCGCCCGAAGCTGCATCTAATCCAACGATCTCGTGCTCGATGCCTGCGTCACGAAGGTGTCCGGCAAACTCCGTGACCGATACGTTGGCTCTCAAGAAGACGCCAACGGTGCGGGTCTGACTGGGGCCGAGCTCGCGGATCGCATCCTCAAGAGCGTCGAGGTAGCTAACGTCATTAGACGCCTGACGAACACGCAGTCGACCCTGGGCCAGAGCGAGCTCCACCTCGGGTGCATTGAAGCTGCGGTTGCGAATGGCCTCTGCCGCGCGTGGGATAACCAGGCTCGGGTCGCGAAACGAGGCCGACTTGAGGTCAACAATCTCCACACCTCCGGAGTTGGCGAGACGTTGAATCCGGTCCCGTCGCGTTCCGGGCACAAAGGCGGTGTAGATCTCCTGGTACGGGTCGGCGAGGCATATGAGAGTGGCCTTGGAGGCCAGACGCTCGAGTAGATGAACCTGCTCGTCAGTGCTGTCTTGGAATTCGTCGCACATCACCGCCAGATAGCGGTGAGCGTGAAGCTCCTCTATCCACGGGACGGCGTCGAAGAGGCGGTGAGTCGCGGCGAGCAAATCGTCGAACTTCAATCCGCCCGTCGGTGCAAGCCCCAGCTTGTCCTCGGCCTCGCTGACGAGTACGACGGGCTCGGACCCCTGCCCGTTGTACCGCCGAAAGCCGTCGAGGACGCTGAGCGCAAAGCTATGAAAGGTCGCCATCTCGATGCGGCCGCCGAGCGACCCTGCCAACACCCTTGGTACTCGGTTCGCGACCTCGGCGGTCGCGGCACGCGTCAGGCTCAGGAATAGCACCCGGCGCGCGGACGTTGGAGGTTCGTCTTCTAATAGGCGACGAGCTTTCAAAAGGGCAACCGCTGTCTTGCCCGATCCTGGCCCACCCTTGACTAGGAGTCGTTTCGCGGGCGAGTCGTATGCAGCGCGCTGTCTCGGCGAGAGTTGGTCGACGTTGACGAAGTTCAAAGCTCGATGAGATCGACTGACGGACGATTAGTAGCGATGTCGTGCAATCTGACCAGCACGGCGACGGCCTCGGGACTGATCTTGCTCGGCTCCAGCATCTCCACGAAGCCAGCGTGGAGTGAGCCGCCCTTGTCGTGAAGGAACTTGGCGAGCGTTTTCAGCAAATCGCTGCCAGCGCGTCTCTCCCACCCTGTCGGCATCGCGAGACCCCCCATGGCAGCGTCGAGCGCCTGCCACGTATTGACGAGCTCCGCGTCATCGATCCCGCGCATTAGGAGGCGCTCAATCGCGGTGCGTGCAGGGAGGCGGACCGTAACATCAGCTGCTGCGCGCGCGGCGGTCAGGGTCCCATCATCAGCCGCGGCCACATTCTTGTCGTTGTCGAGGAGGGCGATGACGTACAGCCCCAACGACGCGGCCATCTCACCGAGTTTCGCGACTCCGCCAGTTCCCTCTGCATCGATGATGCTGATGCCCGCTCCGGCGAAAGACGGGATCTTTCCCAGCTCAACTCCCCTGCGCAAGACTGTCGTTAGCGCCATCCGGTCATGAAAACCCTCGACGACGACGACCGCGCTAGCGGAGAGCGCCGGCACGAGGGCAGGGGCATACCAACGGGCTGCCGCCCGCTCGGACTTAGTCCGCGGTCGCTTGCCGAGCGCCACTTGGCGCGCGCCGTCGCGCCGGAAAAGACGTACGACTTCCTCGGGGCTGAAGATTTCCGCGACATGCGACAGGCGGCTCGAGACGATGACTTGCCCGGCCACTTTTCTCAGCTCGCCCACGAGATGCCCGGCTAGCATCGGATCCAGGTCTCCGCCGAGATCGTCGATGGACACGATTGCGCCTGCCTTACTCGTAGCAGAGGCATAGAGCATGCCTCCCCGCATCGCCGCCAGTAGGGTCGTGCCATGCCTCCACGCTGGGAGGTGACTCGGTCCGTCCTCGAGCGTGACGGCTGCTGCAAGCGACCGAAGGAGTCCGGAAGGTGCGCCACCCTCCGGCAGGAATTGGACGAGGGAGGACGCCGGCTGATCCTTGTCAAACCGGCGCACCGATCGAAGAGGCGCAAGCAGCTGCTGTAGTGCGGCGGCCACTCTCTGCTGATCGGAGAACTCCGCGGCACTCGTCACGACCCCGCTCATGAACCTCCGGATCGCCTCATCGAAGCTTTCTCCGTCCTGACTGTCGATCAGGTCGCGCATCTCGCCCCGGGTCGATAGATCCAACGGTCGAAGGGTCAGCCCGCGCTGCCAGTAAAACGGGACGTAGCCGCGTTCCGCTCGCGTAATCGCGGGGTAGTGACCCTCTGCTGGCCGGGCATGCTTCGGCCAGTAACGTCGCTCGTCCGGCAGGCCATCGTCACCCAGGACCAAGCGGTAGCCGAAGCGGACGACCTCCCTATGCCGATCTGGATCGCGCGTCTCCCCTATGGCCAGCTCCGGAATCAGCTTCTCATCGCGAACGTCCCACAGCTCGATGTGTTGTGAGTACGCGATGCGCGCTGCATCTGACAGCCGACCGACGGCCACCTCGACCCGCACCTCGCGGGACGTGTCGAGCTGGTGAAAGTCCAGATCATCGGCGCGGCGACTCCGTAGGTAGTCGGGGTCTAGAGTTCGGATCAGCGCTTCAATCAAGTCCGACCGACCAGCGCCCGGCTCGCCCGTGACGAGAGCCATGCGCCTGATCGGTGTGCTGAGTTCTTCGAAGCCGCGGAAGTTCTCAATTAGAACGTGTCGAATCGCCGCCAAGGGGTCCCTACCGTGCAGTGCTGATGTTGCTCAAATCATAGTTGGGTCACTGGGGGCTGCCGTCGTGACATCGTCACCTGAGGAGCGTTGGCATAGAAGACATGACTGTGAGTCAGTTGTTCACGCAGCATCGGATTGTGGCTCCGAAAGTTACGGGTTCGAACCCCGTAGGCCACCCACCTCACGCTCAGATCCGCCACTGCGGGCGTCCATGCCATGCCGTTCCGTCCCATTTCGTGATACCTGGTTAGGTGTCAAGTCAGGTGTCAGACGATTGGGTCTCAGGCATCGGGGAAGGTCGAGAAGCCCCGGCTTCGCATTCGGCTAACGAGCGCTTCACCGTACGTCCGCGCCTCCGAGTCTTCTTGGAGGACCGCCGAAGCTATGGCGCGGAGATCGTCGCTGTGCAGTCCATCGTCACTCAGTTCTCGCGCCACGATGGCCTCCGTAATGCGCGCCACACCCAGTGGATCCTGGGGGACCAGATTTCTGAGGCGCTCAAATACCACGTGGAGCTCAGTGATGCCCACATCATCCACGACCAGCCGCTCGAGTTCCTCTCTAGACCACTCGTGGTCCAGCTGGCCTGAAGCAAACCACCATCCAAAACCGCCGAGGACTTGCTTTGGCAGCAGCCCTTCGGCGGCCCATGAAGCCACGGCCTGCCACAACACTCGTATTCGGCCCTTTTCATCGACGTCTCTGTCCTGATCTCGCGTCGCCCACAACTGCCATCCAAACTGGTGGAGCGCTTCAGCAGCGAGTGCTGCCGACGCGAGCTCAAAGAAGCGCCGCAGGAGCCCATCAGTGCTGTCCGGGCTTACTGTTCCAGCCTTGGCAAGGAGAAGCAGATGTTCTGCAAGCCGCTTCTGTGGCTCCGTGGGCTCCTCAGCAGTCGCTGTGTCCGCGATCCGTTCGACCGACCTTGCGTACTCGGGCAAGAGATGAACGAACAGATCGAGATATACATTTCGGAAGTTGAGATAGCCCTCCCACGCTGCATCGCGTAGTTCCGAGCGTGACGGATCGCTGGGAAACAGGCGGGGGAGGGTACTGATCAGCCAGTTACGGTCCAGCCAATACATGACAGCAATTCGTTCGCCGATCGCCGACCACACAGCGACTGAAGGGTCATCGTCGAGTCGCTGAACCAACAGCGCTCGCGCCGCCGTCGGCATGCGCCTCGGACCGTCGTGCTGTTCGTTGAGCCAGGTGGCGTAGGCCGTAATCAGGAAAACCGCAAGGGGCCGCACTGTGTTTAGCGTGAGGTAGCCGAGATCGACCGCACCCGTGGGTCGGCGGTTCTCGTCGTCATGGGTAGGCGAGCGGTCGGCGGCGAGTGCCCGAAGGATCGCCCACATGCGGGCCCGACTCCGGATGCCGAGCTGAAACTGGCCGCCCTCAAGTCCGTTGATGAGCAGCCAGGTTGCCGACTTGCGTGTCTCAACGCGTTCGGCCTGATGCCAACTGCCTTCCGCGCCAAGCCCAGCCTCGATCAGGCGGACCATGGCACCCCAGTTGAGCTTGGCACCTTCCCGCGCGCGTTCGCGCAGGGCGTGTAAGCACCGATCCATCGAGCCGGGCTTCAAGACCAATAGCCGCGTGCCTGCCCCCGAGAACCGGCCTGGATCCGCGGCTACCACCACCTCAAAGGTTCGCATCAGACCCTCGCCGCTGTGGTGGTCACCGTCGACGATTTGGCTCATGTACGCCAGCACGCGAGAGACGGGCCAGCGCTTCATCGTGTCGACGTCGATGGGACTGGGCTCCGGCTCGTAGCGGCTCCAGGAAGCGCGCGGACCCAGGTGATCGGCCACCGCGGGAGGCACCACGCCTGCGCGCAGGGTCTGGAGGTGCCCGATCAACGCTGACTGAACGTCGGCTTCCAGTTCGGAGCGACTAATCGCCTCGACTGCCCTTTTGGCCACCCCATCGTCAATGTCGGGTGCTGCGTCGACCAGCAACTGCAACGCTTCGCGCAGCGTGTCCTGAGAGTAGGTCGCTGGGTCGCAGATGGCCGCTGCGGCAGACCCCGGGGCCAAGCTGCGCTTGTGAGTGACCAAGTCGATGGCCAAGCGACGGAACAGGGACGACGCTGTCGCGTGGCTGCTCAGTAGTTCTACAGCCCAGATGACGTGGTCGGCGTCGATCGCAGCCACATCCAAAACATCTCGCAGCCCTGCCGACATCTGTCCCAGTGTGGTAGTCCGTCCGCCATCTGGCGGGCTACCGACGGAGTCCAGCCAAATCCTCGACCAATGTGCCGCGTCCCCAGGGTGGGTCTGGAGTACGGCGGTTTCGAGGAGTGACGTCAGCAAGCGCACTGCCTTATGAGCATCGAGTTCAACCAAGTGACGTCCGACCGTCCGAAATGCCGTGCGATAGTCGTAATTCGACATCCGAAGGCCGGGCTCGCCGTATAGCTCCGACGGTTCGGGACGCAGCTCAAGTAGAGCACTTCCCAGCGCGAAGGCCGGGCCTCGTAGACGTGCCGCCGTGAGTACTTGGACGGCGCCGGACAGATGGCGGGGAAGGGTCATGGACAGGTAGGGCTGGTCCCTAACCCAGTCCGCTTCTGCCTCTCCCCACTCGGCTAGGAGCTCTGGCGGAAAATGACCGGCGGCGCTGATCAGGTCTACGTGGATCCGTGGGTTCGGTGGGTTCAACCCGAGGATCTTCATCACGCGTCGATGTACCGCGACGGGACGCTTGTCGGCGACCTTTGCGAGGTAACTGGCCGCGTGCCAGACGGGGTACCGAACATAGCCAGGCTGATCCGGGACCGGCTCAGGTCTCGGCGGATTGTCCAGGATGCACTTCGGCAACACGGTCAGCCAGGACTCATCAGCACGCTGGAAGAAGTAGCGGAGCGCGGTGGCCTGCCCCGTCGGCGGAACACTGCAGAGCAGTCTTGCGGTCTCCCTTCCTGCTTGTGTGGGAGTCATTGCCAACAGTTCGTCTAGCCGAGCCAGCATTCGGTCGTAACGTGCCTCGAAGCGATCAAGGATGACGCTCAGCGCGGAGGTGAAGAGCTCCCAATTGCCCGGCGTGAAGGGTCGACCCGGCCCGAGGTTGTCGCGGTGGGCAAACGTGTGAAGCGAGGTCTTGCGCCACCAGTCGATCGCTGTGTCATTCTCGGGAAGCTCGAGCGTATCGATAATCGCTTGGCATTGAGCCGCTCGTTTTCTTGTGCTGTTCGCCTCTTCATCGAACGGAGCAACCGGGTTGAGTGCCTGGAAGATGCCGCTTTCAATCTCTCGGGCGCAGTGCCACACCAGACTCGTGCGGGCCTCGAGATCAAGTCCATCATCTGCAAGGCGGCACGCGTCCCGGAAGAACCCGGCCGGTCCCTCGCCGATGAGGCGCTGAAGCTGATCTTCGATGCGTACGCGACGCCGGTCCAGAGACACAGCGCTCATCCTATTGCCAAGATGTGGACGAAACCGATTCAGCGGCGCGACAGGCTGTTGTCGCAACGGCTACGCATCCTCAGGACGCCGGCATCAAGGACGGCACCATTGGTGGGGCTCCGCCCGCCGCATGTGGCGATACCATCGCTGGATCGGCACGACGGTCGGCTAGCGCTCCAGGGGGTCAAGTCCCAGCTCGTGGTGTAAGAGCGGATCCGCATCGTCCTCACGACGAACCTTGATCAGCTGGCGATGAGTAACGCGGCGGGCACCTCCTCGCTCGGTCTGGGAGCGTCGATCAGCAGCATCGATTCGGCGCTGAAGTAGTTGCGCCCCACCGCCCACTCGTCATCCTGCTCGGCCAGCAGCATGCCGACCAGGCGCAGCAGGCTGCGCCGGTTGGGGAAGATGCCGACCACGTCGGTGCGGCGCCGAATCTCCTTGTTGAGCCGCTCCTGGGGATTCGTGCTGCGGATCTGGCGGCGGTGCGCGGCCGGGAAGGTGAAGTGCGCCAGCAGATCGTCCTCGGCGCCCTCCAGCAGCTCGGCGACCCGCTCGAAGCGCGGACGCAGACCGT
>JBBDXB010000006.1:263778-638718 GCA_040902515.1 Patescibacteria group bacterium | reverse complement strand
GCGGCGGCGACCTGAACGCGACGCTTCCCTTCAACACCAGTCCGCTCAAGAACGACGACGGTTCGGTGGCGACCGGCGTCCGGATGGCGATGACGGTCAACAAGCCCGACGCCAGCACGGTGAACTTCAAGCAGCTGACTGACGCGGATGGCCGGATCCGCGGACAAATCTACGGCTCCGTAATCGACCAGACCGGCACGTACACGATCCAAGTGCAGGTAGACGGCGGCGGGCCCTCCGGTTCCGCGAACTTCCCGATCCGGGAACACGCACAACTCGACCGTGACAATCAGGTCTTTACGGGCAACAACCAGACCTTCCGGAACGACACCGATTCCGCGACCGCCTTCCGGGTGCAGGACGCGAGCGGTACGGATGTGCTGAACGTGGACACCCTTACGAACACGGTCACCGTCGCTAACCTCACGGTGACCGGCACCTGCACCGGCTGCGCCACCGGAAGCCTCCAGAACGCCTACGACAACGGCAACACCATCACCACCACGGATGCCCGCGACATAGACATAACGCTGGCGGACACCGCCACCGACGCTAACTTTACCGTCGATATTGCCACCGGCTCAACGGGCAGGTTCGCCGTACAGGCGGCGGGAACGGATACGTTCAGCGTAGGCGCTACGGGAGCCGCCCTCTTCAGGAATTCCACCAATTCCACCACGGCCTTTCAGGTGCAGCAGGCGGACGGAAGTGCGGTCTTGCTCGTGGATACCCAGAACGCCTCTGTGAAGTTCCAGGATGCGAGCGGCGGCGAGATCATGGAAGTGAGCAACGGCACCGGCGTGCAGGTGAAGACCACCGCAAACAATGCCTGGACCAACCTAGGGACAGACGGATCCGCGGATATACTCCAGCTGTACGACAGCGGCGGAAGTACGGTCACCAAGGTTTCCGCGAGTGGCGTCGCGACGTTCACGACTCCGGCCGACGGGTTCCACGTCCGGAGCGACGATGCCGGGACTCGCAGCAGCATCCAGATCGGTCGCACGTCGAGCGAAGCCCTTCTTGGGGTACCGGGTGCCGGGGGGCAGTACTCGTCGGACGCCAACGCGGGCGACTTCGTGCTGCGCACCAACAGCGCATCTGCCCAACTGATCCTACAGAACGGTACCGGGGCCGGGAACATCATCATCGACAACGGCAACACGACTATCAAGCCGACGACGGACTCCGCGACGGCTTTCCAGGTGCAGAGCACGGGGGGAACCACCCTGCTCGGTGTCGACACGGTAAGCGGTGAGATTTTCTCCACGGTGGCAAGTGGCGGGGACGCGTTCGTGCTCAATACCGCGAACACGTTCTTCTCGGGGAACCTGCTGGTCGTGCAGAACAATGGAACGGACCAGTTCGTGATTAGCCCTTCCGGCATCATCACCACGGCCAGCGTAAATGCGGGGTCAATCGTAGACGGATCCATCACCTCCGCGGACATCGCGAACGGCGCGGCGACGCCGGCCAAGACCGCGAGTATTACCTCGACGGCCGCCGCCGATCCGATGCCGGCACCCACGACCGTGATGGTCAGGGTCGATGCCGGCGTGGCCACGATCAACGACATCGGCGCCGGAGCCGGCGGCCAGGTCGTCGTCTATCGCTTCAACACCACGGTCACCGTCAAGGACGGGACGGGCAACCTGCGCCTGGCCGGCGACTTCGCGGCCGACTCCCAGGATACGCTGACCCTGGTGTACGACTCGACGGCCGGGTTCTGGACCGAGATGTCGCGTAGCAGCAACTGATCGGTGCCAGCCATGCGGCCGGCTGCCAGGTCCGTCCGATCAGTCGGTGATGTGAGATACATGGATATGGCTGGGTGCACGACGCGTATAGACGCGCTCGACGACCTGGCTCGCGGTGATTGCCGCCACGAGCACGAGCAGGTATATCCCGACGAGGGTCTCGTACGACCACGGGAGCGACCGGGCGGCACCGAGCACGAACGCGGAATACCAGGAGGTCGCGGAGATCGCTCCCCCGGCGAAGGCCAGCCGGCGCAGGCGCAGGATCGACCGCGGGTCGCGTTCGGAATGACCGCCGAAGAAAATCTCCGACAGCCTCGGTTGCAGGTAGATCGAGAGCAGCACGCCGTTAGTGACCAGCACGCCGGCGACCGTCATCTTCGCCAGGAACTTTCCCGAATCATGCAAGTACTCGGCCTGCGGCAGGTACAGCGCCAACCCCGAGATCACGATGATACCCAGCGCGAACCAGATGATCTGCGAGAAGTAATGAAGGATGTGCGACTCTCGCGGGCTCAGCCGGTAGTTCTTGAGAAAGCGGCCGAAGAAGACGTCGGATGAAGTCGCCGCGCCGATACCCAGTCCGAATCCCAGCAGGTGCAGCGGCCGGACGATCGGTTCGTACTGAGCCAGCAGGCCGGTGAGCTGATGCCCGGAATTCCATACGGAAAGCCCGAAGATTCCGACGCAGATCCCTGCCGAGGCAAGGCACCAGGTGCAGAACTGGCGCAGCGTAAACACTTGGATGGCCGTCAGGTAGGCCGAGAAGAGAATCGCCGCCGTGCTCAGGACCACCACCGCGAAGATGAAGAAGCTGGCCGGAGTGTGATTGAACAGGGCGAAGCCGAGGTAACTCAGGGTAATAGTGCCGTAGTAGCCGATTCCCAGTAATTCCACGGGGATGCCGAGAAAGCGGGAGTAGCGGCTGGTGACTACCTGGTCGCAGCGTCCGCCGATCGGGCACGCGAGGTGGCGGTGTGCCTTTTTGCGGGAGCGGATGTACCAGGCGATGCCCAGTCCGGCGACTCCGAGGAGTGCGATCAGTACGTCGAGTATGATTTTTGTTTCGACCATCCGGTTTCAGATTACCTGATGCCTGAAAGGGCTCAACGCCCGCCGTTTACAGCAGCTTTACCGCCAGCACGCCGAGGACCAGGAGCAGCACGAACGCCAATGACAGTAGGTCGATGTACTTTTCGATCGTGTCCTTGTAGCGCTTGCCGAAGTGGTGCATCAGCGCGGCGACGAGGAAGAAGCGACCGCCCCGGCCGAGGATCGAGACGAGTAGGAACAGCAGGAAGTTGATGTGGAACGCGCCGGCGGAGATGGTGATCAGCTTGTACGGGATCGGACTGAAGGCGGCGGCGAAGATCGCCACGGCCGCGTTGTCGGCGTACCGCTGGCCGAGCGCGTCGAAGTCCTCCTGGAGGTGGTAGGTGTCGATGATCGGCTGCCCGACCGCCTCGAACGCGAGCACGCCGATCAGGTACCCGAAGATACCGCCGATGACGCTGGCCACCGTGCAGATGGTGGCGAACCGGAGGTAGCGACGGGGCTTTGCCGTGGTCATCGCGATCAGGAGCGGATCCGGCGGAATCGGGAAAAACGAGCTTTCCGCGAACGCGATACCGCCGAGGGCGCGTTGCGCCTGGCGGCCTTCCGCCCATCCCACGACCCAGGCGTAGAGCCGCCGGATCGTCCGCCGGGGCCAGTTGAAGACGCTCAGCAGGAAGAGGATCGGCTTCGATTCGATGAATCGTTCAAAGCGGGGTGCGCGGCGAGTTGCCATGACTGCCTCATTCTACGGCGCCGGTCACCGCTTTGGTAACCGACGGCTGTCGGCGCTTACTGCCTTGCCGAAACGACCAGTGACTGATCGGCTCAGTGGGGCACTTCACGCTGGGTCTGGGTCTCTTTCGAGTCAGTCTTGGTGGACGAATCCAAGCGCGTGAAGTTATGTACGTCCGTGCGGACATCGTGGGTCAGCCGGTGACGATCCAGACGATCACGATGATTCCGATGATGATCCCGACCACGACGGCTCCCGATAGGGGCGAGGCGTCATCTTGCGAGTCGGGACCGTAGGCTCCGGTCATCAAACTGTTTCACCTCCTTTGATACAGCGATCGGCATCGTAGCTACTAGGACTGCTCGACGGGAACGGCGAGGAAGCCGACGTGCTCGGGCCAGTGGGCATCATCAGGGCGAACGCCATCGAAGTAACCATGACCATCGGGGGACGCTTTGTCCCAGAACAGGGCAACATCCCCATTCCGAGTCGCTCCCAGTGCAACGGCGCCCTCGAACGGACCCTTCTCCAGCACGTCGGAATACTCCTTGAGGAACGCGAACAACTCCGCCATGTTGGCGGGGCGCAAGCCCTGCCGGTCGAGCTGCTTGAGCACCTTCGCAGTATCAGGCCTGGGTCGGTCGAAGTCATCGCGATCATCGTCGGAAAGCTCGAGCTTTACCAGCACGACATCGGTGATGACTACCTTGTTCTCCTGATGCACCGGACTGCCGTCCAGCGCGGTCCAGTCGGACCAGAAGCCCGCCCAGCCCGCGTAACCGTCGGGAGCGAGGTGCCCCAAGTCACGGCGATAATCCACCGTGACCAGGTACCGGGAGCTTGACCAATCGACCAGCATTCCGGCGATCCGGTTACGCAGCGGCTCCTCCCTGATGATCCGGCGTAGGTCCTCCTCCGAACCCCCGCTGTCGAGCACCGCCTGGGAAAGTGCCTTGATGATCTCAAGGACCGTCCCGGCCGCTCCGACGAACTCTGCCTTACGGCGAGCCATGTGGTACCTCCTTGTAGCGATGTCCCCCTACCTGGACTAAACGGCATCCAGGCCTAGGGCTTATCTGCCACGCTCTGCTAGCCGCAGCGCCACGGGAATGAGATATCACACCCTTGGCGCTACGGCCGCTTACCTGTCAGCAACTGTTAAGGAACCACTAAAAGTACCACAACCACAATAATTATCAAACACGTCGCCATGCCGGTGACTTATTCCTTCAACGCCTCGCGCAAGCCGCGCAGGCCCCGTTTCCGGAACTGCCGGATGGACTCCCGCGTCGTGTCGAAAATCGCTGGCAGCTCCAGGTAGTCGATCACGATCGCGGCCCAGGCCAGCCAGACCGGCCAGTGGGCCGTCCCCTCCTCGCCGACCCCGAGACTCGACACCACGAACTCGTCGGTGATCCAGGCGATGTGGAGCCACTGCAGGTTGATGCCGATCAGGATCAGGAGCCGTATCCACGAGAAACGGCGGCGCAGGATCATCACGTAGAGAATGCTGGTGGCGACCAGCGCGGGAATCTCCAGATAATCGGCGGCGGAAAGCGCGGTTTGCCAGATCGGCGCCAAACTCCAGTAGCTCTGCTCGACCAGCCGGAACGCGACCACGTGCGCCGTCAGCCAGTAGAGGTGCACGAGCTGGGTCAGGAACAATGCCGCCGAAACGGTGACCGCGAGCTGGTAGTGGCGGTCGTACCAGCCGGTGATGCGCTGCCAGGGACTCCGGTTAGTTGCCATGGACCTATCGTACCTCGAAAACACCCCCTGACTCACTAACGTCCGTAAGGACAAGAGTCAGGGGGTGTAGTACGTATGGGTCGGTTCTCACTGCGAGAAGCCGGGTCCCAACGCGAGACGCTCGAAGGATGCCGGGTCGATGCTGGCCTTGGCAGCCGCCTCTCCGAAATCCTTGAACGCCTGGATGATCGCCGACGGATCGGCGTTCGGGGTCAGGTGCCACTTGTCGGGGATGCCCATCTCCCGGAAGATCCTCCGGAAGTTGGTGCTGCCATCCTCGACGCCCATGCCGGCGACGATGTGCCGCTTGCTGCGCCTGAGGTCGTTCGCCAACCAGGCGACGTGCCCGGCGGTGATCTTTCCTGAATGCTGGTCGTCACCGTCGGTGATGATCAGCGTGATGCTCCGGGCGGACTTGCCCTTCGCCTCGAGCTCGCGGGTCTTGGCGGCGACGGACCCGAGCAGGACCACCGATTGCTCGTACAGCGGCGTCCCGCCGAACTCGTGCTCACCGTAGTTGCCGCTGTCGAGCGGGTCGGCCTTGAGCAGCGGCACATATGGGTTCACGACCTTGCCGTTCAGGAACCGCGTCTGGAGCAGCACGTTCCGGGCGATACCCGCCTCCAGGACCACCTGGACGACCCGGTTGTGCCCGTTCTGGACCGCCCGGGTGTTCTTCGCCCAGGCGATCGAGCCCGAGTCGTCGACCAGGATGGAGAGAAGGAGCAGATCGTTGAGGTCTTCGGGAACGGAGTCCCCGAGCGACCGCCCGACCTCATGCTGAACGCCCGGGATGTCCTGCAGCGCCCGAAGCGAGTCGGCGCTAAGCGTTCCTTGGGCGCTGGAGTCCACGAGCAGCCGCGCGATGTCACGTTGCGTTTTCATGCGTGCCTTTCTGTCGGATTGTAAAGGTGCCAGTATGGCAAGTGATTGTAGCGTAGGCTGGGGAAAATTGCCAAGCATCCACCCCTCGCATACAATAACCAGCCGACAGGTCGGCCCTTAACAATCCGGAAAACCAGATACCGAGGAGGTACGGTCCCATGGCCAGCAGCTACTACGGCATCCTCGGTGTTCCGAAGGATGCGACGGAGGAAGCGATCAAGAAGGCGTACCGCGCCGCGGTACGCCGCGACCACCCCGACGCGAACCCCGGCGACGAGTTCGCCGAGGAGCGCTTCAAGGCCGTGCAGGAGGCGTACGCCGTCCTGTCCGACCCGGAGCGGCGCAAGCAGTACGACGCCGCGCAAGATGCCGGAACCGGAGCCACGCCGAACGGCGGGCAGCCGGGTCCGGGCCACGCCACGCCGAAGCCGGACCCGCCGGACGATCCCGAATGGGACGATGAGCACGAGGCGGCCTACCAGCGGTTCGGCGGAACGGGGACGCCCGGCGGAACCACCCCGCCGCGGCCGGGCCAGGCGCCGCCACCGCGACAGCGGCAGCAGGCTCGACAGCGGCAGCAGGCTCGGCGACAGCCGGGTCCGGGGCCCTCTGGACGACCGAGACAACCCCGGCCCAGACAACCCCGGCCGACGCAGGCGCGTCCGGTACCGGGCCGGCAGCGGCCGAGCCGCATCAAGTGGGGCCAACTCGGGTTTATCACAGGAATGATATTCCTGATCTGGTTCGGATTCCAGGTGTCCGGAGGCGATTCCGGGACACCTGAACTGACCGAGGGGCAGCAGCGACGGCAGGCGGTAATCCAGCAGGCCCGGCAAAGTGCTCCACCTCCCGAGTTCCTCGTTACGCCTCACCGGATCGGACCGATCAAGGTACATATGGACTATGACCGGGTGAACGCGATTTGGGGGCTGCCGAGGGATACCCAGGCATACCCATACCCATTCGACAGATTGGGGAAATCTAGGTCTGCATTCTATGAGACCGACGGAGGACTGGTCGCTGTCGTGTTCGTCCAGGGCGACAAGCTCGAAGGAGTCAGTAAGAACAGGAACCGGCTCTATGTTTCGGCGTATTCGACCACCAGCCGTCAGTACCGTGACCGTTACGGTATGGGCGTCGGTGACAGGCTCAAGGATGTCGCAGCTGCCAATGGACGGTTGCGGTTCCCACGTCGTGGGGCCGATGTCTACCTCAACATCGAGTGGCCGCCCCATGAAGGCCTGGGCGTGGAGGAAAATACGCTCGAGTACTACACGCCGTCACGGTCCGATTCGGTGGTCGGCCGTATTGCCGGAGGATCGTACACATCCTACGCCCCCGACTTCGGCATACATCCCCACCCATAACCACCACCCCCTGGCTCACCAACGTCCGCAAGGACAAGAGTCAGGGGGTGTTTTTTATGAAAAACAGGCTATCGGTTCCGCCGCCGGTCGAGTTCCGTCAGATGGCGCTTCCGCATGCGTAGCGACTGGGGCGTCACCTCCAGCAGCTCGTCGGTCTCGATGAAGTCGAGCGCTTCCTCCAAGCTGAGCTCGGTATACGGCGTCAGCTGGGTGGTCATGTCCGTCCCGCTGGCCCGCACGTTGGTCAGCTTCTTCTCCTTACAGGCGTTGATCTCCATGTCGTCGCTCCGGCGGTTCAGACCGATGATCATCCCCTCGTACACCTTGGTACCGGGACCGATGAAGGCGGTCCCCCGCTCCTCGACCACCAGCAGGCCATAGGTGACGGCGGTGCCGGTCTGGGCGGAGATCAGCACGCCGTTACGGAGCTTCTCCAGCGGCGGCTTCTGCGGTTCGTACCCGGCCAACAGGCTGTTCATCACCACGGTCCCCTTGGTGGCGGTCAGCAGGGCGTTGCGCAGCCCGAGCAGGGCGTTCGTGGAGAGCTTGTACGTGAACCGGGTGACCCCCTTGGCGGTCGGCTGCATCTCCTGGAGCTGCGCTTTCCGCCGGCCCAGCTCCGTGGTGACCGCGCCGGTGTATTCCTCCGGCACCTCGATGATCACGTCCTCTACCGGTTCCAGCACCTTTCCGTCTTCCTCCCTGGTGACGACCTGCGGCCGGCTGACCTCCAGCTCGAATCCTTCGCGCCGCAGCGTCTCGATCAGGATCGAAAGGTGAAGCTCGCCGCGGCCGGACACCATGAACGAGGCTCCCTGCTCCTCGACCCGCAGCGCCACGTTGGTCTCCAGTTCCTTCTCGAGGCGCGCCCCGATCTGCCGCGACGTCGAGAACTTCCCCTCTTTGCCGGAGAACGGCGAGGTGTTGGGACCGATCGCGATCTTCAGGGTCGGCGCTTCGATCTCCATCGCCGGAAGCGGGTCGGGCCGGTCGGGACTGGTGATCGTCTCGCCGATCATCACGCCCTCGATACCGGTAAGCTGCACAATTTCGCCGGTTCCGGCCGCTGCCTCTTCCGTCCGGCCGAGTCCTTTGGAGATGAAGATCTTCGCCGCCTTGGCCGGCGTGACGCTGCCGTCCGTAGCGATCCGCGCCACCGGATCGTTCTTCTGCACGCTCCCCCGCTGGATCCGCCCGATCGCGTACGTGCCCTGGAACGAATCCCACGCCAGCGCGGATACCTGCATCTGGAACGGCCCGTCCGGATCGCCCGGCGGCGCGGGTACATGCTCCAGGATCGCCTTGAAGATCGGCTGGAGATCTGCCGGGTCGTCCGGACTGGCCGGCGGCTCGCTCCAAACCTTCCCCTCCCGCGCGACCGCGTAATACGTCGGGAAGTCGAGCTGGTCGTCCGAGACGGCTAGGTCCAGGAAGAGGTGCTCCACCTCGTCCTTGGCTTTCTCGGTCCGGGCGTTGGGCTTGTCCACCTTGTTGAGCACGACGATCGGCTTCAGGCCGAGCGCGAGCGCCTTCTTTAGCACGAACGTGGTCTGCGGCATCGGCCCCTCCTGGGCGTCCACCACCAGGATCACACCGTCCGCCATCCCGAGCGTCCGCTCCACCTCGCCGGAGAAGTCGGCGTGACCGGGCGTGTCGATGATGTTGATCTTGGTTCCCTCGTACTCCACCGCCGCCGTCTTGGCAGAAATGGTGATGCCGCGCTCACGCTCCAAATCGCCGGTATCGAGGATCAGGCTGGCGTCCATCTCAGCCTGGTTGTCGCGGAACGTCTTGGACTGCTTGAGTAAACCATCGACCAGCGTGGTCTTGCCGTGGTCCACGTGAGCGATGATCGCGATGTTCCGGATGTCGTGCGGCTGGCGCATAAGCTCTAGTCTACGCAAAAAACCCGCGTTTGGCGCGGAAGCAAGGTGGCGCCTTCGTTAACCGGTGCCGAAGAGCCGCTCAGTGCGACCGAGGAATGTGGTATTCGATGCTCTCCGGCACTACATGGCCGTCCTTCATCGGGATATCGATGTCTACCCGCTGCTGCCGGCTGACCCGTTTCTCCGTCAAACGCTGGAGCATATCTTGCATAACCCGGTCACCCATCAGGTCGCGAAGCATCTGACAGTACTCCTCCTGTTCGCACGCCGAACCCGGTGTGATATCCACCCTGAACTGCGGGGCACCGTTCTTGGCCCGCTCAACCGACAACCGGAATCCCTTGGTAGATTCGGGGAACGAATACTTTGCCAAGTATTCGCCGGCCGTGAATCTCAGCACGTCTTCACCGTTAACCCCCGCCGGAAGACGGTCGCGAGAGGGCATCTCCTGTATCGGCACGAACAGCGGGGACGCCTTTTCGGTCGGCTGCAATTCTGGCATCGGTACGGGATCAGGCGACTTCAGCTCGGTCAAAATATCTTCCGGATTTCCCTCTTCGATGTCTTTCCGGGCAAGCAGACGAGCCAAGGACTCCGTTTCCTCCGCGAACGCCCATACCGCGACCGTTTTGCGGACATCCATCCGCTGCATGGCCGGAGAGCCGTTCCGGTTCTGCTCCGAGAGCTCCATCTGTGAACTCGGCCCGGCTTTATAGACCTCCGTCCCCGCATACCGCTGGGCCACCGGCAGGCCAGTCTCGGCAAAGACAGTCTCTTCCTCTTTCTTTCGAGCCGACCCCACCTGCATAATCTCATCGGTCTTATCCACGTATCCGGTAGCCAGAATGATATGGTCGACGACACAACTGGACTGCTCACCAGCTTTGTTCCGGTAATGCATCCGGAGCTTGTCACCCTCTTCTTCGATCTTGAAGCACCGGCCCTCGGCCGGTTCAATTCGTGTCGCATAGTCAGGAGCGTGCTTGCGCGGCATCTCGAGTCCGAGCATCTTATACCGTTGCCGTACGTCGAAGTCTTCGCGGGTTTCGCTTTTTTGGCCCACCCAGCGGACGCTTTTGACCCTGTCCAGGGCGGCCACCGACTTGCGGGGCTTGGGGCCATAGCCGAGCAGGTACTCCGCTACGATCGCACCCGAGTCGCCAGGGCCGATAACGCCAACTTCCCCCATGTCGCGCAGGGGGAACGGGTTATGCTTGTCACCAAGCATCTGCACGGCCTGTTCGAGCAACATGATCTTCGCCTTGCCCGTCTTTTCGAACTCCTCCATGTTCCGGGCTACCAGGTCCTGGCTGGCCCGGTCCGCCTGTTCCAACCCCGTACGCGACTCCCCTAAGCCGGTCGTCAGCACGACCCGGTCGGTCTGGATAAAGAAGATTTCCCCCGTTTGGGTATCCCGCATCTCGACCTGCATTTTGCCGGGCAAGTCCTCCATTCCATCCCGGATTGCCGTTACCTCGGTCCGGTTCATGACCCGGCTGACCAACGCGTGATTGATACGAACGGCATCAGCCAGACGGTCCTGGCTCCCGTATGCCTCACCGGTCAAATCCGATTGCTGCACGGCACCCCGGCCTAACGTATTCAAGCTGCCTTCAGTTCCGGGCAAATGCGCGGACAGTGCGTCTTCCGGGCGGGTGCGGGTGTTGAGATGCCATACCGGCGACTCGGCCAGTGCGAACTGCCCGCCGATCCGTCGGTCCCGCTCTACGGTCAACCCGGCGTGACCCGGGTTGGCGACCGCCTTTTCGGCATTGTAGATCTGGGCATGAGGACCGCTTCCGACTACCAATTCCCGGACATAGCAATCCCCCGTCCTGAGCCGTTCCTTGATCTCGGCCGTTTGCTCCTCGACCGACCGGTCTATGGCCATGTCCATCACCTCGCTCCCCCGCTCGGAGTTCATGACACCCGCGAGCACGGGGGTGTACTCACGATGCTTCTGGCCCTCGAGGGTGCTCCCTTCTAGAAGTTCCTCTTTACGGGAAACGAAGTCATACACCTCGGAAAACACTTCCGGTGTATGGCGCACCCAACTAAGCATCGCCTGCAGGGAGTGGTCAGAGCGCAAGCGTTCCGCGACGTTCTTCTGCGCTTCCCGCTCCTTGTCCAGGTCAACGGAATGTTCAACCTGGCTCCTGTTTTCGGCTTGTTCTGCCATTTTTTGGTTTTACTAAATTCAGTAAATATACCACAAAATGGCATGATTATCAAGTTTTTAGAGCTTGGCGCCGACGTGAACCTACAGTTTCCGCAGCTCGACTCGGAGCCGCTCGTAGTCGGGAAGCGCCTCTCCGACCAGCGCCCAGAACCGCGGCGAGTGGTTGAGTTCACGGAGGTGGCACAGCTCGTGCACGACCACGTAATCGACGAGCCGCGCCGGCAGGAACAGGAGCTTGTAGTTGAAGCTGAGGCCGCCGCCGCGCGAGCAGCTCCCCCACCGCGAGGTCACGCGCCGGACGGACAGCCGCCGGTAGCGGTAACCGAGATGGGCGGCCCAGTGGTCGGCGCGGGTAGTGAGGAGATCGCGGGCAGCCTTGCGGTGCGCCAGGTAGTGCTCGCGTGAAGGCTCAAGGATTTCCGGCACCGGACTCTCCTGCCGCCGGGCCCGGGCCGTGGTAATCCAACCACGTTTCGCCTTAACGAACCGGCGGACGGCCCACAGCGTGACGCGCCGCGGCTTGGTCACGACCACGTCACCGCCCGGCTGGATGGTGATCCGGACGTGCTTGGCCCGGGGATGGGTCCGGACCCGGTAGCTGGTGGTCCGGTCCAGGGCGATCAGTGTTTCTTTCGGCACGGTCCTATTTAAGCAGAAATGGCGCGGAAATCAGGATTCCTTGACCATTGGCTCAACATAAAAGCCCTCTCGCTTGATACGTCCAATTAAAAGAAGCGCTCGGGTGAAAACGGGGTGTTTTCGTGAGCGCTTCGGTGCCGGTGTGCTAACAGAGATTCGGGCAAGATCCAGGGTTTCTGAATACAATCGACGAGTCTGTCTGCATCCGGAGGTGACCTGCCCGGCACCGAGGCCGGGCAGGTCAAAATGCGGAGGGTCCAAGGGGCAGGGGCACGAAGTGCCAAACGCCCAAAGGCCCAAGTGCGGCTACTTGCCGAAGGCGAGGAACCGGCAGCCCGGAGCCCACCGGTCGTCGTACCAGTAGAGGTCGAGGTAGCGCCGGCCGGAGTCGCTCCACAGAGACGCCACGTAGCGGCTGCCATACGGGTCCCCCAAGATCGAGCCGAGCTCGATGATCCGGAACTCGCGCTGGACCTCAGGGTGTGCGACTCCGAAGCTCAAGAGCTCCGCTACGTCGGCGGGCCGGAGACCCCGAAAGTCGAGCTCCACCAGCACCTCGCCGGTCTCGGCGTAGCGGTCGAGATGGACGACGACGGCCTCAGTCTCGACCGTGCGACAGGACGGGAACATTACAGGGGTCACTCCGTCCTGCTGTTTCCAGTCGTCCCAGGTCTGGCCCTCGTAGTAGTCGTTGACCCAGTTGTAACCGCCGTCGACGATCAGCGTCTTGAGCTGCTCGCCGTAGTTGACGGTGATCACGTACTTGTCCCCGGCCTGCTTGACCACGAGCAGCTCGGCGAACTGCGTGAGCAGCGCGTCACCCTCGTCGGTGGCAAGCCGGTGGATGTCCTTGGGCCTGCCTCCGGCCGCGGTCACGGCCTTGTCGAGCTTGGTGAAGATGCTGGTCAGCATCCCCGCTCCGCTCACGATATCTGACGGGTCCTTCCTAGCCATTGCTGGCTCCTCTCCGGCAAATCCCTCACCCGATCGGGCCCCAGATTCACCATCGTTGATGGGATACCACGCTGTACTAGCCGTAGCGGTGAAGAAACGAAACTCGAATCCTCAACGCTACGGCCGCAAGTAGCGATTTGTTAATGAACGTTAGATTGTACCTTGGTTAAGGTGTGTATCAAAACTGTTACAGACGTCAGGAACCCGCACCGAACGGGTACGTCCGCCGAATGGTCCGTGTAGTCTCCTCGTAATCAAGCAAAGAAGCTGAGCGCAGTTCCGCGGATTCTCCCGGCTCCATCGCGCCGCGGGCTTGACGGGTCACGTGGGGACGGTATTCCCCGCCCGACCATCGCGGATCATACGAGGCGCCACGTTCGTCGATGAGCTCCAGCAACGCATCGTGGAGGGACTGCAGCTCGGCGCTGCGACGGACGGTGGTAACGGGGGTATTCCCTTGCGGGCCGAACTGGACCGCTTCTTCGCATACGACTTCGACCGGATCCTGCCGCGCGAAGACATCCGCGAGCCTCGCTTCGAGGTCACTGACCGATGTTTCTTCGATGCCGAACGGGAGGAGCAACGTCAGATGTACCGGCCAGTCACCGGCCGGAAACCGGTACCCCGGCTCCAGGTCCTCGAAGAACGAGACTACGATGAGTTTCTTCTCGGGCATGGCGCGTTCGGTATGCATGGCTCGGGGACAGGGATTCGAACCCCGATTTCCAGGACCAAAACCTGGCGTCCTACCATTAGACGATCCCCGAATACTTCCAGTATACGGCGCGTACCGGCACGCGGGTATGGGAAAACGCCTGCCGGATTCATCGAGGTGATGGATTGATCGGCAGGCGTTCGCCCTAGGTGTTCAGTGGCCGGATGGCCGGTACGTCAGGTCGGGTCGGTCAGGAACCGACGTGGTTCTCCGGTCTGACGAGGTTGCCCTCTCCGGACACCGTCAGCACGCGGATCTCCCACGTCCCCCAGATCGACCAGTCGGGATTGCCGCGGTAGCGCGGGTCCGTCTCATGGACGATCAGGTAGTTGTACGTTCCATCGGGGCAGCGGATGTTGTTGTAGATGGAACCGCTGTCGAGATAGGGATCGTTCTCGAAGTTGCCGCGGTAGTTCACCACGTACGAGCAGCCGGACTGCTCGAGCGTGTAGTGACCGTTGACGGTGACTCCCTCGTCGGGATAGCCGTTGCCGTCGGCGTCGATGCGATCGGGGTGCTTGTTGGGGTCGTGACCGGGCACCGTCGTACCGGCGAATGCCGGCGCGGCGGTGAGCGCCACGACGAGTGCGGCCACGAGGACCATCAGGAACGACATGCGCTTCTTCACGCAAAACCTCCTAGAGCGGATTGTTAACGGGACCCGCCCATAATACTCATAATGAAGCTACTTTTGCAACCCTAGGTCTTGTAGACGCGATAGCCTTCGTGGACCTTCTTCTTCACCTTGGTCCCGAAGTCATCGCCAGCCTTCACCGACTTCACCGCCTCGTGGTCAACCTGGAGCGACTCAATCTTCTGCTCGTAGTCGAGGTCGCCACCCTCGATCCGCACGGTATCGCCGACCTTGAGCCCCTTGCCTTTCTCCAGGCTGATTACCGCGACCTTCACCTTGTCGAAGTAATGCGTCACCCGCCCGATCGGCTTCTCGGCCTTGGGCTTGGTACTCGCAGGCGCGACTTTCTTCGCCGCCGGCTTCTTGGCAGGCTTCTTCTTCGCGTTCGCGGCTGGTTTCTTCGCGGGCATCTGCCCTGATTGTCCTCCGCCGGACCGAAAATGCAAGCCGACAGTGCAGCGGGCGGTCGGTCGAGGCCGCACATCAGGAGCTTGAAACCGTGCTACACATACAAGCGGCCCGCCGTGAGGCGGGCCGCTCATCAGTCAGACGTAGACTTAGCTTTCCGGATCGAGCTTGCCGATCTTGAAGAGCTTCGTGCCGCAGTCAGGGCATACGCCTGAGACTGCCGGGCGGCCGTTCTTGAGAGTGACCTCTTTCGGGTCCTTCATCTCGACCTTCTTACGTTCCTTTACGCAGTATGCTTGCACCATGGGTTACCTCCTCGTGCGTTATTTTTTACTGCGCGGTTATCCTACACGCACGCCCAGGCGTGCGCAACCATGCCTGACAAATCACTTGTGAGATTTCACAAACGTACGATCAGCGCTTCCGCAGGCGCGGACCGTCCGAAGTGTCCTCGACCAACCACCCCTTGGCTTCGATCCGCTGCCTGAGCTCATCGGCGGCCTGGTACTCGCCACGTCCGCGAGCCGCTTGCCGTTCCTCGGCGAGCTTCGCGACTGCAGTCGGCGCACGGCCAGCCTGGAGCATGAACACGCCGAGCACGGCGTTCCACTCCTTCAGCGCGCGAAGCACGGCACCCATGTCCGCGTCGTCCAGTTCGCCCTGGTCGATCAGGGCGTTCCCGTCGCGCACGAAGTCGAAGACGGCAGCCAACGCTCCGGCGGTGTTCAGGTCATCGTCCATCGCCCGTTCGAACCGCTCGCGCGCCTCGGCGATCAGCTTCGCCACTGCCGCCGGATCTTCCGTGGCAGGCACGGGAGCGGTAGCCAGCCGGTCATAGAACGCCTGGATGCGCCCGTGACTCTCCTTGGCAGCCGCCAGGCTCTCCCAGGTGAAGTTCAGCTTGCTCCGGTAGTGCGCCTGGAGGAACAAGATCCTGAGATGTACCGGCCGGTACTCTTTTGCCGTGACGTCCTCCAGCGTGACCACGTTCCCTTCCGACTTCGCCATCTTCTCGCCGTCGATCAGCAGGTGTTCGCCGTGCACGAAGAACCGGGCCAAGTCCTTCCCGGTCGCCGCCTTGGTCTGGGCGACTTCGTTCTCGTGGTGCGGGAACGAAAGGTCCACCGCCCCGGCATGGATGTCGATGGGGAGTTTGCCGCCGAGCTCCACTTCCGCCATCGTCGAACATTCGATGTGCCAACCCGGCCGGCCGTGTCCCCACGGGCTCTTCCATCCGGGCGCGCCTGCGGGCTCCGTCTTCCAGAGCGCGAAGTCCTGTGCCGTCTCCTTGTCATACTCGTCGTTATCGATCCGTGCCTGCGAATTGAAGCCGGACAGGTCGATCTTCTGCAGTACGCCGTAACCATGGCGGTCGTTGTACCGCCGCACGTCGAAGTACACGGAACCTTCCCGTTCGTAGGCGAACCCGGCCTCCATGATCCGCTCGATCAGGGCAATCATCTGGGGTACGTACTCCGTTGCTTTCGGGTACGATTCCGCCTGCTCGATGCCGAGCGCCCGCAGGTCGGCGAAGAAGCGCTGCTCGTGAGGTGCGGTGAACGCCCGGACGTCGTCCAGCGTCTTCGCCTTTGCCCCGGCGATAATCTTGTCCTCGATGTCGGTGACGTTCATCACCTGCTTCACGCGATAGCCATGGCCGTGCCTGAGCCAGCGACGCAGGACATCCTCGAACACGTACGTGCGGAGGTTCCCGATGTGAGCGGCGTCGTAGACCGTGGGGCCGCACACGTACATCGAGACCGTCTTGGCCGACGGCTCGAACGGCTCCTTCTTCCGGCGCAGCGTGTTGTAGAGCGCGAGCGTCATCCTAGAGCCACCGCTTGTACAGCATGAACGTGAACAGCAGGACCGCCGCGCTGAGGGACGCCCCCACCGTGACGAAGAACGTCGTCTCGTTCACGGGGAACGGATAGCGCAGGTTCATCGCGAGGATGCCGGAGATCGTCGCGCCCGGCAGCGTGATCAGGGAGATGATCGTCAGCATCTTCACCACGTTGTTGGTGCGGTGCTGGATGAACGTCTCGTTCGTATCCTCGAGCGACTGCGCCACCTCGCGGTAGTTCTCGAGCAGGTCGCTCATGCGCTCGATCGAGTCGTGGACGTCGTCGAAGTACACGTCGAGCCGGTCGGGCAGGAAGCGTTTCTTCACCGTCTCGAGCTGGCGCACCAGCTCGCGCTGCGGGCGGATGATCCGCCGGAAGTTGATGATCTCGAGCTTCAGATGCGAGAGCTCCTCGGCGGCATTCTTGGTCTTCCGGCCCCGGAGGATGTCCTGTTCCAGCGTATTGAGTCGGCCCGCGATCTTGTCGAGCATCGGGAATCCCTCGGCGTAGAGCCGGGAGATCAGCTCGTACAGCAGGAAGCCGGAGCCGTGCCCCATGTGCTTCTCACGGAGTGCCGCCGAGCGCCTTACCTCCGCGAACAGGCCGCTGAGCGGCTTGATCCGCCCCGAGTGGAGCGTCACCAGGGAGGTCCGGTTGACGAAGATGTCGACTTCTTCCTGGAGCAGGCGCCGGTTGGCACGGTCGAAGTGCGGGACGTGGACGATCAGGAACAGGTAGTCTTCGTAGCTGTCGAGCTTGGGACGCTGCTTGGTGGAGCGGACGTCGGCGAGATCGAGCGGGTGGAACCGGAAGTTCCGCTCGACATAGCGGACATCCGCCTCGGTCGGATGCGCGAAATCATACCAGGTGAGGTCGCCCTGCGAGACCTTTCGCACGTTCGTACGGGCGCGCGCCGGGCTTACATCGGCAGGCTGTTTCTTCCTGAGTCCAAGGACAGGCATATCTTAAGGGTAGCGCACCGCGCCTGTGGCCGTCAGTCTCGATGAACAGTCCTTAGAATTCCCGTCGACCGTCGAGGGCACGGGAGAGGGTCAGCTCGTCGGCATATTCGAGGTCGCCGCCCATCGGCAGGCCCGAGGCCAGCCGGGTGACCGTCGGCACCAGCGGCTTGATCAGCTTCTGTATATAAAGCGCCGTCGCCTCTCCTTCCAGGTTCGGATTGGTGGCGATGATCACCTCCTCGACCGCCGCGCCTTTCAGCCGCTCGACCAGCTCGGCGACCTTGAGTTGCTCGGGACCGATTCCCTCGATCGGCGCGATCGCGCCATGCAGCACGTGGTAGCGGCCCTTGAAGCGGCCGGCGCGCTCGAGAGCCACAATGTCCAGCGGATCCTCGACCACGCAGATGGAGTGGTCGTCCCGGCCGGCGCTGGCGCAGACCGCGCATTGCTCCGACTCCGCGAAGTTGAAGCAGGTCCGGCAGTGCTGGAGCCCCTCCTTGAGGGTCAGGAGCGACTGGCCGAGTCCTTCCACGTCCTGCTGCGGCGCCTTGATCAGGTAGAACGCGAGCCGGCTTGCCGACTTCGGCCCGATGCCGGGGAGTTTCTCCAGTTCCGCGATCAGCCGTTCGATGCTTGTGGGAATGATCTGCATGGGTTTAGTATATCCAGCTATGGCCATCTCGGAACAGCAAGAGCAGACGTATGAGTTCCCGATCGACCCTCCGATGCCGGAGGTGCTCCCGCCTACCGCTTCGGTGCGCGAGGTCGAGCCGCTTCACTACCTGTCGTGCTTGCATTTCCACCGTGAGAACATTCCACGATTCGTAGAGCAGCCGCTTGTGGAAGCCTGCCAGATGCTGTTCGACAAGAATGTCCGGACCACGCTTACTTCGGCCAACCGGCACGACCGAGTAGCCGTAATGTTCATTGATTACGATACGCTAACTCCCGCGAACCGTACGGTCGCCGGACAGATCGGGCGAGTACGACCAATTCCGGATACGTCTTGCTCGCTGGTGCAGATCGAGATTCCGATTTCCGCGGATTCGACGGTGGGAAGCGTATCGGCCGATGCAGCGGCGGTCGCCGAACTATTCGAAGCACAGCCGGCAGAGATGATAGCCCATGCCCGCTGACACGTTTGCTTGAATAGTCGCAGGGAATAAAAACGGGCTTTCGAAATGGATTGTATCTCGAAAGCCCGTGGGAGGGCCAGATCGTCGATGTCTGGTCCCTATTGTGGTTGCCTTGGCTTACGGCCAGGCCGACTCGGCCGCGTGGGACTCGGGGAGCTCGCTCAACCACTCCTCGGTGAGGAAGTCCGGCCTGCTGCGGTCGGGCTCGAAGCCCTGGGGTACCAGCTCCTCGTGCTTGAGGAGGCCGAGCAGGATGCTGGCGAGAACGCCGGAGAGCGCCTCGTCGAACCAGGGCTGGAGACCGGAGATGGCGACGATGATGCGGCCCCCCTCGAACTCCCGAACGACGGAGCCCCAGTACTGCGTGTCGCCGATCATGCGGTCTGCGAGCGGAACGTCGACGGTGTCCTCTCCGGCGCGACGTGAGATCGCGTGCTTGCTCCTTGCGATCGCATCGAACGGAGGACGATCCGGTCCCGGGGAGCCGAGAGACTCCTCATACTCAACGAGTCGCTTGCCGTCCAACTCGATCGACACCTTGGCGTGGAACGGTCCCCGGTGCCCGAAGTATCCCTCGCCCTCAAGGCCCTTGTAGACCGCCAGCATTCCACCGAACGCCTTCTGGATCTGCCGTTGGATCTGAGCTGCCATCCGGCATCCTTTCTGTCGTGTACAGGTACATGCCTTAATCAATAACGGGTATTTCCGCCATCACTAAAGCACTCTTTTATACCTCTATTAAGGCAAAAAGTCAATCCTATGCCTTGTCCGGGACGATCGGGGCTACATCCCCGGCAGGCCCATGCCGCCGGTGATGGATTGCATCTTCTGGGCCGCGACCTGCTGCGACTGCTTGATCGCCTGGCTGACCGCGCTCTTCAGGTGGTTCTCGAGGTCCTTCTTGTTGCCCTTCTCGAGCAGCGATTCGTCGATTGCCACTTCCTCGAGCTTCTGCTCGCCGGTGAACACGACTTTCACCTTGCCCTCGGCCTCCGTTACCTCGATCAGGGTGTCACGGAGCTCCTTTTGGATCTTCTGAGCCTGCTTCCGGAACTCGTTGAGCTCCTTGGCCTGCTTCATCTTGTCGAATGCCATGACTCTACGGTACGTCTAACCGCGCGACCGGACAAGCCGTTCATGATTGAATTCGCCGACACGCACGAGGAATCGTTGAGCATGGCTGACCTCGACCGCCCTGACCTCCTGATCGGCCAGCACGGCGCCGGTAGTATCGGACAGCCGCTCAAGGAGCGCGCTCCGTGCATCACCGTCTGCCTCCCGCCGGACGGTACCCCTCACTGCCGAAACAAAACCCTTCCGCGGTTCTGTCATATGCACCGGATCAGAGCCGGCATCCTGCCGGATTTCGGTCAGTGCAGCCTGCAGGTACTCTAACGCCTGCCTGTCGTCTTCATCCAACGTCTCGCCGGTCTTATGCCTGGCGAACGCGATGTTGGCGTCCAGGATCTTGGCGGACTCGTCCGTTCGCCGTTCGATGGCTTCGATTTCATCCAAGGGAAATCCGATCCCCGCCCCTTCTGCCCTGCTGCCACGTGGCCACGCCATGGCTACTTCGTCACTGGCGCGTATCGGCCGCGCACGAGGTTGAAACGGATCGCGATCAGGTCGCGGAGCGTCCGGAAGGCCGAGCGGATCGGCCGGAGCCGCGTGCCCGGCGTGTCGTACCAGTTCACCGGCACCTCCGCGATCCGGTAGCCGTAGTGCCGCGCGATCGTGAGGAGCTCGATGTCGAAGCTGAACCCTTCGCGGGTCATCGCGGAAGCGATTTCCCGGGCAGCGTCCCGGCGCAGGAGCTTGAAGCCGCACTGCGTGTCGATCACGCCCGGCAGTACCGCGTAGCGAATCAGGCGGTTCCCCCAGCGGGAGATCCAGACGCGGTACCACGGCTGCCTGATCCGGATGTCGGAACCCGGCAGGTAGCGGCTGCCGACCACGACTTCCGGCGCTTCCGTGCCGGTAGCCGCCGCCAAGAGCTTCTCGACCTCGGAGATGTGCGTGGAGTTGTCGGCATCCATGAACAGGACGAAGTCGCCGGTCGCGGCGAGAAGCCCTTCGCGGACGGCAGCGCCCTTGCCGCGGTTCCCTTCGAAGCCGATTACCTTCGGCGGCATGCCGCGTCCCGGCACGCTTTTGGCGGCCTTAACCGTCCGATCGCCGGAACCGTCGTCGACGATGATCACTTCCGCGGACAGGTCGGAGACCTCGAGGTACTCCGCGATACTGGCGAGCGTGCTCGGCAGGCGCCGGGCTTCGTTATAGGCAGGAATGACGATGGAAAGTTTCATGGTTCGAGGCGGCCTTGCGGGCCGGGTGGCTACGGACTGAAATAAAAAGCGCCCACGATGTATTCGTTTGCGCAGAGCCCATCCTAGCGAAGCCCACGGTCGATGTGAAGAGCCTGCCGGATCATGTGCCTGCCCGGAATGTATCGAGGACGCTGGTGCTGATAAGTGAGGCGCCAACCGAGCCCAGGAGCGCCGAACGACGCGTCCGAGGTGCGTTCCGGGCGGGTACACCTACTCAGACGGCGGCGGCGCTTCGTCGGCAGGCGGCGGCCCGGATGCTTCCGACGGCGCATGCCTCTCGAGATCGCTGAACTTCTGGCGATCGCCGGAGAAGTACAGTTCGACTTGGCCGGTGGGGCCGTTCCGATGCTTCTTGATCATGATGTCGGCGATGTTCGGCCGGTCCGAATCCTTCCGGTAGTAGTCGTCGCGATAGATGAACATCACCACGTCGGCGTCCTGCTCGATCGCACCGGATTCCCGGAGGTCGGAGAGCTCGGGCTGCTTGCGATCGCGTTGCTCGACCGCCCGGGAGAGCTGGGAGAGCGCGAGCACGGGGACCTTCAGCTCCCGGGCCAGCGACTTGAGCGCCCGCGAGATCTCCGAGATTTCCTGCACGCGGTTGTCCGACTTCGCGCCGCCGGCATCCATCATCTGCAGGTAGTCCACGATCACCATGTCGAGCCCCTTGGTGGCGTGGAGCCGCCGCGCCCGGGCGCGCATGTCCATTACCGTCAGGGCCGAGTTGTCGTCCACGAAGATCTCGGCGCGAGAGAGCGCGTCCATGGCGTTCGCGATCTTCGCGAAGTCGCGTTCCCCGAGCAGGCCGGTGCGGAGCTTCCAGGAGTCGATGCCTGCCTCCAGCGACACCAGCCGGTCCACCAGCTGGTCGGCGCTCATCTCCAGGCTGAACATGCCGATCTTCTTGCCGTGCTTGACCGCGGCGTTCCGCGCGATGTTGAGCGCCAGGGTCGTCTTACCCATCGAGGGACGGGCGGCCAGGATCACCAGGTTGGCCGGCTGGAGCCCCGAGAGTTTGTTGTCGAGCGACTTGAAGCCGGTGGGCACGCCGTGGAGCTGGCCGCGGTTCTGGTGCGCCAGGTCGTAGCGTTCGAATGAATGGTCGAGTTCCTGGGTCAGCGTGGTGAAGTCCTGTTTCGCAAAATCCTGGCCGACTTCGAACAGCCGCTTCTGCGCGAAGTCGACCAGGTGTTTCACGCTCTCGAAATCCTCGCCGAACGCCTTGTCCCGGACTTCCCCGGCCACCGTAATCACCTGCCGCTGGATCGAACTCTCTTCGACGATCTTGGCGTAGGCCGGCAGGTTGGTGGTGGACGGGACCGAGCTGGTCAGGTCGGCGAGGTACGAGGCGCCGCCGATCTGTTCGATCACGTCCTTCTCTTCCAGCCGGTGCGTGACGGTGAGGATGTCGAGTTCCTGGTTCTTCTTGAAGACGTCGAGCATCGCCTCGAACACGAGCTGGTTGGCTTTGCGGTAGAAGTCGGTCGGCTGGATCCGATCGACGACCAGCTCCATCTTCTCTTCACCCTCGAGGAGGATGCTGCCGAGCACGGCGGCTTCGGCCTCCACGTTCTGCGGCAACATCGGCCCCTGGGCCTGCGTGGCGGCGGCGGTGGGACGGGACTCGGGAGTCATTGCACCTCCGCCCCGTCGAACGTCTTCAGCGCGTCCTCAAAGAGATCTTCCGAAGCCTCCGCGAGCTGCAAGTCCAGCGAAAGCTTCTTGCCCGCGAGCTTCTCCAGCTCGCCCTCGACCGCCCGGCGGGTAGCCGGGTCGTCAAGCTTGTTCAGGAAGAACGGTGACTGTACGACAAGCGTGAGCGTGTCCTTGGCGAGGCCCGTTGCCCTGGTCTTCTGCAGGCACACGGAAAGCGAGTACCGGTCCTTGGTCGCCGTCAGGAGCTTTTCCCAGAGATCCTGGGCACCTTTCGGCGGCGCCTGTTTGGCCGACGGTTCGGCCGGAGCCTTTGCCGGCGGATTCTGCTTAGTAGTCCCTTGCGGCGCCGCGTGCCGTGAACCGGCCGGAGCCGGCCCGGCGGAGGCCGGAGCATCAGGCCCCGGTCCTCCAGCCGGATTTCGTGTTGGTTTGTTTACGGGAGGAACGGATGGGGCCGGAGCGGCGACACCGCCGATGAATTCGATCACGGCGACCTCGAGCGGAAGCTCGGGCACCGGACTATCCTTCGCCCACTCGCCGGCAGCCAGCAGGAGCTTGAGCGCGCGGATCAGATCGGGCGCGGACCAGTCGGTCTTGCCGGCCGCGGCCTGGTGTAGGCGCTCGCGGAGCCGGAAGACCAACGCCGTCCGGAACACGTCCGCCGCCACGCCGGCGCGGGCCGCCTCGTCGATGGCCCCCAGGGCCGCGGCCTGGTCGCGCCGCTGCACCGCCGTCTCCAACGCGTCGAGATGGGCGTCGCCGGCGATACCGAGCGCGTCGCGTGTCGCCGACGCGGTAACCGCGCCGCCCGAAGCGGCCAGCGTGTCGAGCATGGAGAGGGCATCGCGGAACGAGCCGGCGGCGGCGCGCGCGACGACCTCAAGCGCTTCCGGCTCTACCTTCAGCGACTCCGCCTTCGCGACCGCTTCCAGCCGCGTCCGGAGCATCTGGGGGGTCGCCGGACGGAAATCGAACCGCTGGCAGCGGGAACTGATCGTCGCCGGCACCTTCTCCGGTTCCGTCGTCGCCAGGATGAACGTCACGAACTCCGGCGGCTCCTCGAGCGTCTTGAGTAGCGCGCCCCAGGCCTCCTTGGTCAGCATGTGGACTTCGTCGATCAGATAGACCTTCCGCGTGCCGAGGGTCGGCGCCACCCGCACCTTGTCGCGGAGCTCCCGGATCTCGTCGATGCCACGGTTGCTGGCCGCATCGACCTCGATCAGGTCCAGGAAGGAGCCACTGGCGATGGCCGTGCAGGCATCGCAGGTGCCGTCCGGTTCACCCTGCTTGGGCTTCGCGCAATTCACCGCCTTGGCCAGGATCCGCGCCGTCGAGGTCTTGCCGGTGCCGCGCGGTCCGGTGAACAGGTAGGCATGTCCCACCCGTTCCATCGCGACGGCCTGGCGAAGCGCCGTGACGACCGGGTCCTGCCCTGCCAGTTCCGTGAAAGTCTGGGGGCGGTGGACGCGATACAGGGCGCTGGATTCGGTGTTCGGTGCGTTGGTTGGAGTCATAACGGACTGCTCTCTACTATCGGCCCGGACGCACTCTCGCCAAACAACTAAGCATACAGTAATCTCAAGAATTGCCGTCGTTCCGGCCTAATCGAGCAGACAAGCGGTAATTATGGATGCCTGCTATGAGGGCGGCTTGTGCACACCCTACCCACAGGGCTTATCCACGGACCGCTGGGGAAAAGTACGGCTGGTATACTAATGTATACCATCGTGGCGGAATGGAATCAAGCGTCGGAGTCGGTCTGGGAAGACGCGGGAGTCACGATCAGGTTGTCGACCGCCGCCCACTCGGCGTCCTGACTCTCCGGTACGATCACGGAGACCTGGTCGCCCGGTTGCGCCTTGAAGTAGGTCACGGAAGCGAGCAGGACATTGAAGGTCTTGCCGCCGGCCACGACCTGGTACTGATTCCCCTGCTGGGTCAGCGTGCCGACCATCTTCTTCCGGGGCACGGGACCGATCTGCTTGTAGATGTAACTGCCGTCGTCGGTGACGGTGAGCTTGAGCACGTCGCCGGCCACGAGCTTCGACTTGCTGGCGTAGTTCGCGGGTACCGGATACTTCCGCTTGTCCGGACCGATCATGTCCTTCCCGTCGAAGACGCCTTCGATGACCCGTCCTTCGGACGAGACCGAGAGCCGCTCCGCCTTGACGCCGAAATCGGCGGTCCGCTCCTGCGTGGCCGCCGGAGCCTCGCCGGTCAGCTCCGCGAGCATCCGCTTGGCGGTAGCCAGGTTCTGTTCGGCGGTTTCCAGCATCTGCCGGACGGTCTGGAGTTTCGTATCTTCAGGCATGGTGGTTGGTTTCAGTGTCGGAATCGAGCAAAGTAACGAGTCACTATAGCATTATTTTTACTGTAAGTCAAGGGGATAAACGGGGTAACTATCCCTTGACAACACGTATGCGTTCGTGTAGGCTGGGAGTATGAAACAGCGATTCACCATTGCCGACTTCAACAAGCAGTATCCCTCAGATGAGGCGTGCTTGGACGAGGTGTTTCAGAACCGCTACGGGGCATTAAAGTCCTGCCCTGGCTGCGGGGTCGTGGATACCAAGTTCTTCAAGCTGAAAGGGCGTAAGGCGTATTCCTGTATGCACTGCGGTCATCAGCTGCACCCGTTGGCCGGTACTATTTTCCACAAGTCAGCCACGCCACTAAAAAACTGGTTCTACGCTATCTACCTGTTCTCGACTTCAAAGAACGGGGTATCGGCTAAGGAACTGGAACGCCAGCTAGGTTGCACATACAAGACCGCATGGCGGATCGCCAAACAAGTCAGGCTTCTCATGGAACAGAACGCCGACAAGCTGGACGGTATCGTTGAAGCCGATGAAACCTTTATCGGCGGACGGATTAAAGGACAAGCTAACAAGTGGACGAACAAGACGGCGGTGATCGGTGCTACCGAACGAAAGGGCAAGGCAAAGGCGTGGGTCGCCGAGGCGAACGTCACGAACGCCACGCCGTTCATCAAGGCCAGCGTGTCAGACGACGCGGAACTCCACACGGACGAAAGCGCGATTTACCGGCGCACCACCGTATCTCGGAAAATCATCAAGCACGTGGAAAAGGAATACGTCCGAGGGAATATCCACACGAACTCGATTGAGGGATTTTGGAGCCAGCTAAAGCGGTCGATTAACGGGACGTACCACGCCGTTTCCCCGAAGTACCTGCAGACTTACGTGGACGAGTTCGTTTTCCGCTATAACCTCCGGAACGTGCTGGTTTACCCCGTCCTGATTGAACGGGCTGCGAAGCGAGTTTAATCAGCTTGTCGAAGTTGGATTCTTTTTCTGCCACACTCATATACTACTGCTTACAGCCAGGTATTTGACTGCGATATACGGACTTACTTTCCAATCCAGAGCCGCTTACTACATACAGACTTCCAAGCTCTGGAACATCAAGACAGATATTGCTGAATATCCTGCGAGCTATGCCTTGCCCACCATCAATTCCATCGCCTGAGTCCTCAAAGCGAGTCGATACATTAACCTTAACGGTATCATCGCCTATGGCTGGTTCAACGCTGGTTATGTCGCCTTGATAGCCGTCAGGACTCGTTGAAGCCAGCTCGCGTTTCATACCTTCGCCCAATTTATCCAATGCTGCCTCGACCTTATCGACTAAAGACTCTTCGTTTTTCTGGGGTTCTTTAGTAGGTTCACTGGTCTGATTGTTTGCCGTGTCGTTCGTATCGCTTTCATCGTTGCTTACTCCTGTGCAGGCCGTTGTACCTACTACGAAGATCACCACAAGGATAACCGCCCCGATGATAGTCTTCTCTTTTTCTGTGGCTGGCTTCTTCTTAGGCATTAGCGGAGTTATCGTACCAACCGAGCTAGGCATTCGCTAGTTGAATATCGAGAAAGCAAAGATGACGAGTGTAGCGAAGCTGCCGCCGCCTAGTAATCCCACAACAAGACTCACAATCGTTCTCGTAGTAGTGTCGTATTCTTTTTGGATTTCGTCCCACAAACCTAACGGAATTCCAAACGTCTTTGATATAAGGTGAACGCCAGTTCTGCCAGGACCAACAGTTATCTCCAGCTTGTACCCTCGCGGATCATCGCCGATTACCTTTGCATACTGGCGACTCTCGATCGTGGCATTGTTAAGAATTTTCGTAGCTTCGTACTGCGTAATCCCCAACTTCTCTGCGTAGTGCTTTGCACAGTATTGCTCAGCTTCGTGCGGTTCCTTGAACTGTTTTGGGTCAGGATTGTATTCGTCCGAGTCAACGTACTGGACGAACTTGTACATATCTCTTACGTCAGTCATACGCCGTATTATAGCCCCTAGGCGTGTACGTGTCATGCGGGTATACTCACCATAAACGGTCCTTCGGGCGCGACGGTCACAGGTTGCTCCGCATCCGGATCTCGTAATCGACCAGCTGTTTGTCGCGTCCATACTTGAGCCGCGAGAGCTTCCGGATCGCCTCGCCGATCTCGGCATCCTCCTGCGTCACCGGCTCCGGCGAGTAGGTCTTCATGTTGAACGCCCGGGTGGAGAGCCCGTCGATCACCAGCTTGGCGTAGCAGTTGGCTTTGTCGAGGTTCAGGAGGTCGTGGGCGTCGAACACCGGCTCGAACTGCTTCTCGAGGTACTCGGCATCGTCCGCGCCGACCCGGAAGCTCACCGCCGTCCCGACGTTCCCGAACACCGCGTCGCGGACCTTTTCGTCGAGCTGGGCGATGTACTGGTGGGCGATCGTCAGGTTCAGGCGGTACTTCCGCGCCTCGGAGAGGATCGACTGGATCGACTCCTCGTTGGTGAGGTTCTGGAACTCGTCGACGTAGAGGTAGAAATCCTTCCGCTTGTGCTCCGGCGTGTCCACCCGGCTCATCGCCGCCATCTGGATCTTACTGACCGCGATCATGCCGAGCAGCGATGAGTTGATCTCGCCGACCCGGCCCTTGCCGAGGTTCATGATCAGGATCTTGCCCTCGTCCATCACCTGCCGGATGTCGAACGCGGACTTCGGTTGGCCGATGATGTTCCGCATCATCTCGTTGGTGATGAACCGGCCGAACTTGGAGATGAAGTAGCCGAGCATCTCCGACTTATGGAAGTCGGAGGTCTGGGCCATCTCACGCTGCCAGAAGGACTTCACGACCGGATCCTTCACCTTGGCGATCTTCTGGGCGGCGAACTCGCGCTCGGAGAAGAGCCGCGGCAGGTCGAAGAGCACCGCGCCGGTCTCCTTGTCCTCCATCAGGGTCAGGATGCCGTTCCGCGTCCAGTGCTCGAACTTCGGCCCGATCATCTCTTCGCCGAAGAGCTTGTAGAAGATGCCCACGGTCTCCTGTACCACGAAGTCCTTCTGCTCCGGCGTGGCATAGTCGAGCATGTTGAAGGCCATCGGCCGTTCCGCGTCGCCGGGGTCGAAGTAGACCACGTCCTCGGCCCGCTCGCGCGGAACCTTGCTGAGGACCTTCTCGGCGAGGTCGCCGTGCGGGTCGATCACCGCCACGCCCCGGCCGGCACGGATGTCCTGCAGGATCATGTTCTCGAGGAACACCGACTTACCCATGCCCGTCTTACCGACGGCGTACATGTGACGGCGGCGGTCGTCTTCCTTGAGACGGACGTCGGTGGCCTGGCCACGGTACTGGTTGTAGCCGAGCAGCAGGCCGTCGCGCGGCATGTTGCTCGGCGGCGCGGCGGTCTTGGCACCGAGCCAGCGGACGTGCGGCGTCTCGATGCCCTCGCTCGGCGGGTGCCAGATCGAGGCCAGCTCCGCCGGACCGAGGATCATCTTCTTCCCCGCTCCGGAAAGCTCACGGAAGACGTACCGGGTGACCAACCGCGCCTGCGAGGCCACCGGCGAGACGATCTCCTTGAACCCGTTGAGGTCGGGCGCGTCGTACTGCTGGAACGACCGGGTAAGGTGCTGGAGGTTGAGTTCCGCGACACCCTTGTCGGCGGCGGCGGAAACGATCCGGATCACCACCTCGAAGCCCGGCGAGCCGGCCTTGGTCTCGATCTTCTCGACCATCTGCTCCTCGATTTGGGTCAGCTTCCGCGGTTCGTCGGAGCCCTGCGCCGGCTTCTGGGCATCCTGCTTGGGATCAGTCGTCGCCGCGGAGAGCAGGTCGCCGCCGAACTTGAAGATGCCGCCGAAGACCTTGCCCGAGGCCGAGCCGCCGGTACCCGACTTCCCCTGGGCGTACTGCCGGGCGTAGGACTGCGCTTGTTTCCGCCAGCGGTGACCGGTCGGAGCGATCATGATCTGGATTGCCGCGCCTTCGTCGGGACCGAGCTTGGCGAGCGATCCCACGATGCCGGCCATCGGGTCGGCTTCGAAGTCCTGATAGGTCTTGATCGGATAGCGGGCTTGCTTCCGCTGCGCCAGTGAGGTCGCCGCCACGAAGCCCTGCCGCGCGAATATGTTGTAGAGCGGCACCGGGGTGATCTCGGCGTCCGGATAGTAGGCGTGAATCTGCTTCTCCACCAGGCTCTGGAGATGCAGCGGCACGCCTACGAAGAAGCCGATCTCGCCGCCCGGCGCGGCGACCTCGAAACTGATCGCGTCTTGTTCGAAGAGCTGGGAAGTCATGCCGCCGCGGTAGATCGAATGGAGCGAGGCGAAGAGCTGCTCCGCCACGCCGAGCTGCTCCTTGAGTTCCTGCTGCCGCTCACCTTCCTTCGGCCGGTGCCGCGGCACCCGGACCTCCAGCAGTACCCGCTCCAGCTTCTTGACGACCTTCTTGTCGCCCTTGGAGAGCTGGTCGAGCATGCGCTGGGCACGCGCCGGCAAGTTGGGGTTCATTGCTTCCCCTCCTGCGGTGCATCACCCGGCGGCGTGTCCGACGGCGCGGCGTCCGGTTTGGCAGCCTCGGGATCATAGAGCGGATGGTGCGGCATCTGACGCTGGACGGAGTTCGCCCCATGGACTTGTCCGACCGGGTCATGGGCGCGCATCGCCACCTGAAGCTGCTCGATCGCGTCATGGAGCGGCCCCGAGGCGATCGAGTTCGCCTGGGTACGGATCGGGAGGTTCGCCTCGACGGCTTCTTCCCGGGCCCGGGTCTGGTCGGCCTGCGGAATCGGCGTGATGTCCTGCTGCGCCTGGACTTCGCGGGCCTTGAGCTCTTTCAGGATTTCCGCGGACTTCTCGACCTGTCGCGCTTCCTGCTCGACCAGCTCGGGCGGCGGAGGCGGAGCTTCGACGGGAGCAGCGTCCGGATTCCCCTCGGGAGCGCCGGACATGCCGCGCGGAGACATCGGCGGGCGCGGCTGCTGCGCACCGGCCCCGGGGCGGGTGCGGCTGCGGGCTGCCATCTGCCGGAGCAGACGGTCGAGCTCCTCCGGACTAGGTGCCCGGCGGGCCGGGCGAGGCTGGCCGGACGGGGCCGGCCGGTCACGGCCTTGGGGGGGCGGGGGTGCGGCCGGCTGGGGTTGCGGTTGCGGCGGTTGTTGCGGCCGAGGAGGCTGTTCTGGCTCCGGTTCCGGTTCCGGTGGCTGTGGCGGCGCCGGGCGCGGTGGCTGTGGTTGCGGCCGCGGTTCAGCAGGTGCCGGTGGGGACTGCGGCGGTTGGGGCGCCGGGGGCTGCTGGGATTGCTCCCGCAAGTGCTTCTCCATGTTCTCAAGCGCCGCTGCGGCCATATCGCTCCGTTCGGCTACCTGACGTAACGGATGAGCGGGTGCGCGCCGGGGCATCGCCGGCTGAGACGGCTGCGTATCGTGAGATTCGGGGCGTGCCTGCGGCTTCGATTGAGGCTGCGACGCCTGGGCAGGCACATCGGGAGCATGCCCCGACGGTACCTGCGTCTGATGGCTGCGCCGGGCCGCTTCGTTACGTTTCCGCAGTGCCGCCAACCGCGCTTCTTCGGCTTGCGAGAGGCGCCGTTCCTTAGCACGGGCCGCTTCCGTCAGGTGGCCCGCACGTTGCTGCGCCTGCGTATCGGCCGCCTGGGAAGACGGCTTCTGCGCGGCATCGCCGAACAGCTGCGACTGATGGCGCGCTTGGGCGTTACGGATCTTGGCTTTGTGGTGTTGGTCACTCATATCCAGCGAATCGAGAAATTATAGCATTATTCAGGTAAAAAGTCAACGCCTTGGAGCAAGGCGCAGCAATGGCCGCTGCAACGGGTTAGCGTAGCAGCGGGACTACCCCGCCTCAAGCGAGCGGCGATTACTCCCGGACGCGGGCCCTACTGGTAGTACCAGTGCCGCTGGCCGTTCCGGTCGATGTAGTAGTACGGGTATTGGCCGTTCACCGGCGGCGGCGCCTGCTGCTGCTCGATCGTCCCTTCGGGCACATCCTGTCCCGCGCTGGTGGATCCCTCCACGAAGTACTCAAGTGACCCGCCGCCAAGCGCGTAGACGCCCGCCCGCCCTTCATCCACATTATCCGGCCGCTTGAAGTCCTGCACCGGCATGCCGCGAACCAGCCGGGTCAGCAGCGCGTTCCAAATCGGGGCGGCGCCTTGCGAACCGGAGATCCCGTCCATCGGCGTACCGTCCGAATTGCCGACCCACACGCCGACCACCCGCTGGGGCGTATATCCGATCGTCCAGTTGTCCTTGTAGTTGTTGGTGGTACCGGTCTTCACCGCGGCCGGACGCGGGAAGTCGAGTGCGCTACCCGTCCCGAATCCCGGCGCGCGGGCACGCGGGTCGGAAAGCCACTTGGAGATGATGAACGCGTGCGCCGGATCGACGACCTGCTCCTTCTTCGGCTGGCGCTCGTAGAGCACCTCGCCGCGCGGTCCCTCGACCTTGGTCACGGTGGCCCGGCCGGGCGTCTCGCCGTTCGCCGCCAGAACGGAGTACGCCCCGGTCATGTCGATCAGTTTCACCTCGCCGCCGCCGAGTACCAAGGAGAGTCCGTAACGGTCGGGTTCGTTCAGCGTGGAAATGCCGAGCTGATGCGCCAGGTCCAGCACCGGCCCCACGCCGACTTGTTCCAGCAACTGTACCGCCGGGATGTTCAGCGAGCTCGCGAGCGCATAGCGCATGGTCACGTCGCCCCGGAAACGGCCATCGTAGTTACGGGGCGTGAATGACCCGCCGAACGTGGTCGGGCGGTCCCGGAGCACGTGGCTCGCCGTTTTCCCCTGCCGGAGCGCCTCCAGGTACACGATCGGCTTGAACGACGAACCGGGCTGCCGGGACGAGGTCGCCACGTTCACCTTTCCGTCGATCGAATCATCGGAGAAGTCCTTACTGCCGACCAGTGACAGGACCTCCCCGGAACGCGGGTCCATCACCACCGCCGCCCCGTTGGTCGCCCCGTACGGACGGGCGCCGTCGACGCCCCGCCGGACCTCCTCCTCCGCCGCCCGCTGGGTCGCCAGGTCCAGCGTGGTATGGACCTTAAGGCCGCCGGAATCCACGGTGCTCTCACCGTAGTATTGCGCCAGTTGCTGCTTCACGTAGAAGACGAAGTGCGGAGCATGGAAGACCTGCTCCTCCTGCGCATAGGCAAGCTCCTGGTCGAACGCGGCGTCCGCCTGCTCTTGGGTGATGTACCCCTGTTTCTGCATCTGGTCGAGGACGTACTTCTGGCGCTGCTTGGCAAGGTCGGCCCTGCCGCCGAGCGGCGAGTAGACCGACGGCGCGCTCGGCAGACCGGCCAGCATCGCGGCCTCGCCCAGCGTGAGTTCCGAGACGTCCTTGCCGAAGTACGTCCGGGCCGCGTCCCCGATCCCGTAGCTCTGCTGGCCGTAGTACACTTCGTTGAGGTACCGCTCGAGGATCTGATCCTTGGTGTAGCGCTGCTCAAGCACGACGGCATACGTCATCTCCCGGAGCTTCCGGCTGGTGGTCCGTTCCGGCGTCAGGTACGTGTTCTTGATCAGCTGCTGGGTGATCGTGGAGCCGCCCTGCGGCTCGTTGGAGATCAGCGTCTTGTAGAGCGCCCGGCCCAGCGCCGGCGGGTCGATGCCGCGGTGGGCGTAGAAATCGGCATCCTCGCCGGCCAGCGTCGCCAGCACGATGCTCCGCGGCAGCTCCGAGAGCTTCACCGGGATCGGTTGGTGCGCCCCGGCGGTCTGGTACAGCTTCTCGCCGTGACGATCATAGAAGACGGTCTGGGTCGGATGGAAGTTCTCCTTCGACGGCAGTTTGAAGAACGGCCCGCCCGCCTCGGCGAGGCCGGTCAGGGTGAGCCACGGCACGACCAGCGCCAGCGCCAAGAACACGAACATCAGCTTGAACGGGTACGATTTCCGGCGATAGGAGACGACCTTGCGCATGACTAGGCCGCCTTGCTTAGCCGTTCAAGCCCGACCGATGCCCGCACCATGCTGACGACGGGGTGCCCCCCTTCGAGCTCGCTGACGTCGACCAGGATGCTTTCGACCGATTCGTCGGCGAGCCGCTGGGCCAGCGCGGCGGCTTGCGGATCGTCCGGATTGCGGTACGTGAGAGCGGCATGGATGCCGCTGGCCAGATGGGCGGGGGTCTCTCCCGCGGAAAGGCTGAGTACCGCCGGTCGCACCAACCGGTCGCTCCGACCAAGCTTGCGGATCGGATCGCGCCCGACCCGGCGCAGGCTGTCCTGGAGATGCGGGTTCGCGAAACGGTCCAGGGTCCGCTCGGCGTACGCCCGTTGATCGATGGCCGTAATGGCCTCGTACCGTCCGGTGATCACCGGTCCGATCTCCCTCATCGCGCCCATGACCTGGCTGCGGATCTGTGGATCTTGGATCGCCTCGTGGACATACTCATAACCGGCTCGTTCACCGAAGTAAGCGGTGAGTGCGTGCGCGGTGTTCAACGTGAAGAGTTTCTGCTCCTGGAGCGATTCCAGGTCGTGGGAGAGGACGAGCCCAGGTATGTGCGCCATGGGCTGCTTGAGCGCCTCCGCGTCGACGGCCCAGTGGTAGTAGTCCTCCACGGTAACCGCGAGCGGCTCGTCCGAGGCTTGGTGTTCGGGGACGATCCGGTCGACGGTGCAATTCGGGAAGCTGACCAGGTCTTCCATCTGCCTCGCCGTTTCATCCGGCACGCTACCAAGCACCGCCTCTTTGAGGCGGTCAGTATTGTCCACGATGTTCTCGCAGGCGACCACCACCACGTGCATGTCGGCACCCGGGCGGCGGCGCAGCCGCTCCGTCAGTGCCGCGCCGAGTTCCGGCCCGAGCTTCGGGAGCACGCCGGGACCGACCGCCGTCGTGATCACGTCCGCCTCGACGACCGCTTTGGTGAACGCGTCGCGGTCCCGGACATCCACCGCCTGCACGCCGTCCACCACTTGCTCGGCCGTCCCTTCGGACGACACGGTGACCACCTGATATTCCCGTTCGGCGTTGAGCCGGCCGATCACGTCCGGGTTTACGTCCGCCAGCGTAAGCTCCATGCCGGCATCGTGCGCCAGGGATCCTACCAGTCCGCGGCCGATGTTCCCCGCGCCGATTTGCAACAATCGCTCCGTCCGCTCCGCCATGCCTTCCAGCTTACCGGATTTTCGGGCAGCGCAATCGGCGATGTTACAAGGCGGGCACTGAGCTAGTCCCGGAGCTCGCCTTCGCTAGCCCCTTCCAGAAGCTCGGGCCTCTCGCGAAGCCTCGCCAGAAGTTCATCGTTCAGATGACTGGCAAACAATACACAGGTGAAGTTGCCCACATCGCGCCACTCGATCACTGAGGCGACGGGATACTCCTCCACAACCAAAACATTAGCACGATCCTCCACTTCAACCGGACCTCCGCCCCTGCCATGCTCCACGGACATTAGATATGAATACCTCTCCGTGAAAGCTCTCCTCGCCCGTTCGTTAAATCCGATATGGTCGAGCACCCGATCGAAAAAGCCGTGGACATGCTCGTGCGCTTCAAACTGATCAATCAGCCGGAGTGTTTCAGGAACGATCAGTTCCGATTGAGGAGAAGGGGATTCTTGTTCAGGGGCTGCCATGACGGCATATGGTACCCGATTTTCAGCTAGAAAACGAACACTTCAGGTCTCCGTAGGAGCCGGCTCGCCGGTGTGACCGCATTCGGTGCACGTCGGCACACGGTCCTTGCCCTTGATCACCACGAGCTTGCCGCAGTCGGGACACGGATCTTTCACCGGCCGCTGGCCGGTCAGGAACTTACACCTCGGGTACTCCGTACAGCCGTAGAACGTGCGACCCTGCTTGGACTTCCGCTCGGCCAGCTCGCCTTTACCGCACTCCGGACACGTCACGCCGGTCGACTTCACGAACGGCTTGGTACCCTTGCAATCCGGGTACCGCGTGCAGGCCAGGAACATCCCGAATCGGCCACGCTTGGCGGTCATCGACGCGCCGCACTCGTCGCACTTGGCACCTTTGGCTTGTTCCTCGGCTTCCTTCGACTCCTGCTGTTCTTCCTCGAGCGGCGCCGTGTACTTGCACTCGGGGTACCGGCTGCAGGCGTAGAACTGGCCGCCGAACCGGCTGAGCTTCTTCATCAACGTGCCCTCCTTGCACTCGGGGCACGGCTTCTCCGTCTTCTGGTGCGCCACGTCTTCCTTCTTGAGCTCCTTGTCCTTCTTTTCGACCAACGCCTTGAATGGCCCCCACCACTCCGTAAGGAGCGGCACGCGTTCCTCGCGGCCGCCGGCGACCTCGTCCAGCTCGTTCTCCAGTTCCGAGGTGAACTGGTAATCCACGTACTTCGAGAAGTGCTCGGTCAGCAGGTCGCTAACGATCATCCCGACCGCCTCCGGGAAGAACCGGCGCTGGTCCACCCGGGCGTACTTCCGATCCTGCAGCGTCGAGATGATGCTCGCGTACGTGGAGGGCCGGCCGATCCCGTACTCCTCGAGCGTCTTCACGAGCGTCGCTTCCGTGAAACGCGGCGGCGGTTGGGTCTCGTGCCGTTCGGAGCCGGCCTTGAGCAGCTCCAAAGGGTCGCCCTCGGCCAGCGGCGGCAGGAGGCTCTCGGTGTCCTCGTTCGCCCCGTTGTCGGTTCCCTCCAGGTACACCCTGATGAACCCGGGGAACTTCACCTGCGAGCCGGTCGCCTTGAGCACGGCCGCACCGTCCTTGCCGGCGGTGATCCGAGCGCTCGTCTGCAGGAACGTCGCTTCCGTCATCTGCGACGCCAGCGCGCGCTTGTAGATCAGGGAGTATAGCTTGAGCTGGTCGGTAGTGAGCTTGGCCTTCAGGTCGTCCGGGGCGCGGGCGAAGCCGGTCGGTCGGATCGCCTCGTGCGCTTCCTGGGCTCCCTTCGACTTCGTCTTGTAGCGGCGCGGGCCGTCCGGCAGGTAGTCCTCCCCGTAGTTCCGCTCGATCACCTTCCGTGCCTCGGCGAGCGCGCTGTTGGCCAGGTTCACCGAGTCGGTACGCATGTAAGTGATCAGGCCGGTGCGGTCGCCGCCGCCGGTGTCGATGCCTTCGTAAAGCTGCTGGGCGGTACGCATGGTCCGTCGGGCCGCGAAGCCGAGCTTCCGCGAGGCTTCCTGCTGGAGCGTCGAGGTGGTGAACGGCGGCGCCGGGCTGCGGCGGCGCTCTTTTTCTTCGACCGACGAGACGGCCACCGGATGCTGCGGCAGCTCTTCGGCAAGTTCCCGCGCCCGCTCCTCGGTGAGGTCGAACTGCTTGAGCTTTTGGCCGCGATCCTCGGCGAGCTGTGCCGTGAACGTCGCCAGTTTCTCATCCTGCTCCTTCGGTTGCTTGAGCACGGCGTCGAGCGTCCAGTAGGGCTTCGGCTTGAACGCCTCGATCTCCCGTTCGCGTTCGACGATCAGCCGGAGCGCCACGGACTGCACGCGGCCGGCGGAGAGGCCGTAGCGGATCTTCCGCCAGAGGAGCGGTGAGAGCGTGAACCCGTAGAGGTAATCGAGGCTCTGGCGTGCCTCCTGGGCGGTGACCAGCCGCCGGTCGATCTCGCGCGGTTCCTTGATCGCGTCCCGGATCGCGTCCTTGGTGATCTCGTCGAACGTAATCCGGCCGACCTGCTTGCCTTGCAGCTCCTTGTCGACCAGCTCGGTCAGGTGCCAGGCGATCGACTCCCCCTCCCGATCAAGGTCAGTGGCAAGCAGGAGCTCATCGGCGGTCTTCAGAGCTTTCTTGATCGCGCTCACGTGCTTCCTGCTGTCCTCGATCACCTCGTATTTCGGCGCGAAGTCATGCTCCACATCCACGGAACCGTCCTTGCTCGGGAGCTGGCGGACGTGGCCGTAACTGGCCATGACGGTATAGCCCTCGCCCAGATACCGCTCAATCGTGCGCGCTTTGGCAGGTGATTCGACGATTACGAGTTTTCGATTCTTGGTTGTCATCGCAATACAATCGCTAATCTTGTGCGTAAAATCGAGAGTTGACAAGCTGTATACATATGTCTACTATGCAAATGCGCTCCCTCCTCCGAGTACCTTGGCAGTCACGATCCTAGTAGATTTCGACATAATGGCTCCCCTGCCAGCCAAGGTACTCGGCGCGCTCCCACATCTCACGGAGGCTAACCTATCACCCTTATGAGCAACAACACTAGCAACAAGCTGTCTCCCCGGCAACGGGAAACCTTCGATGTGATCCAACGGCACATCAAGGAGCATGGATTGCCACCGACGATCCGCGAGATCATGGCGGCGCTTAAGGTAAGTTACCCGCGCGGCGTCCAGCGCCATCTTGAGGCGCTGGAGAAGAAAGGCTACATTACGCGGGATTCCCGTAGCCGTGGCATCACGCTGGCGCAGCGGTTCCGCGAGGCGGCCAGCGATCTTGCGGAGCAGGTCACGAGACTGCCGGTGCTCGGACGGATTCCGGCCGGTGGTCCGTCGTTGGCCACGGAATACGCCGAGGATTGGGTGACGCTGCCGACCGACCTGACGCGTGGGAAGCGCGACGTGTTCATCCTGCGCGCCCAGGGCGATTCCATGATCGGTGCCGGCATCTTCGACGGCGACCTGCTGATCGTCCAGCCAGCGGAAGAGGCGGAGCACGGAGACATCGTCGCCGCGCTGATCGGCGAAGATGCCACAGTAAAGCGGTTGATCAAGCGCCGGGATGCCGTCTACCTGAAGCCGGAAAACCCGAAATACGACAACATCTACCCCGATCAGGAGTGGCAGATCCAGGGCAAAGTGATGGCGGTCGTGCGGCCGCATGTGAGCTAACGCGATGATGCGTTTCGTGCCGATACCGATTGACGAACGCCCACGACGGCGCATGACACATGAGGAGTTCGTACCCGAGGCTGACGTACAGCTTTGGGCAGGAATCCTCTTCTGGTTCACGCTCGCGGCGGTGTCGCTCATCAGTTACTCTTTCTAGGCCAGCACGTAGTGACGCTCCCCCACGTGACGGACCGCACCCGCCAGCTCTAATTTCGTCAGCTCGGACTCGACCTCATAGGCAGGCTGACCGAGCCGCGTCGCGATCTCGTCGACATGACAGGGACCGACGCCGAGTACGGTGGCGAGATCACCCGGTTCCCCGAGGCTCGGCTGTCGGCCATCCGCCAGGCCTAATGACTCCATGAACGTATCGATGGAGAACAATGGCTCCGCGCCGGTTTCGATCAACCAGTTCGTTCCCTTGCTTTGCGGGGAGTCGATCGGGCCAGGTACGGCCCACACCTCACGGCTTTGCTCTCCCGCATGGCGGGCGGTAATCAACGTACCGGAGGGACGCCCTCCCTCGACCACGACGACCGCGCCGGCCAGTCCGGAAATCAGGCGGTTCCGGTCCTCGTAGTATTCCTTGCGCGCACCGGAGCCCTCCGGATACTCGCTGAGGAGCGCTCCACGCTCAAAAACCTGCCTGGCCAGACCCAGGTTCGCCCGCGGGGTGATATCGACGTCACGCAATCCGGAGGGGAGTATCGCGACGCTCTTTCCTCCGGCGTCGAGAGCCGCCCGATGCGCGATCGCGTCGATGCCTAATGCCAATCCGGAAACCACGACCGCGCCGGCACGGGCCAGCCGTCCGGCGATCATTCCGGTGACGCGGCGACCGTACGCCGTCGGTTTCCGCGTCCCCACGACGGCGACGAACGGCCCTTCCGGAAGCACACCGCGACAATGGAGGCACCGGGGCGGACCGGGAATGTCCCGGAGCGGCGCAGGAATCCGTTCCTGCGTTAATATGCTTGCTTGCATACCCACAGTATACAAGATTTTGCTTGACTGCTAAAACACCTGTCAGGGTGCTTCGTCGGATACTACCCGGGTTATGCCGTGACCGGAGCTGCTGCCCGCAGGCCGACGATCAGCTCCTCGACGGCATCAAGCATCTCCGCATCGGACAGCGACCGGGACAGCCGGTTCGCCGTGGCCTGCCAGCCGCGATGCTTGGCAGCCTCCACCTGCCCGTCCCGCAGCTCATGGGCCAGCTCCGCCACGACGACCTTGGCACTCCGGTTGGTTCCCGGCAGTGACGTATACCGCAGCGCCAGCATGCCGACCCGGGCACCGCTGAGCCGGATACCCTGCAGCCGGAACAGGTTGCTGACTTCTTCCGGCCAGCCGTCGATCTTCTGCTTAAGTCGCGTCGCCAGATCGTCCAATTCCTCCGTCGTGGTCGCGTTACTGACCGACTGGTAGATCCGGAGCCGTTCCGATTCATCCTCCAGCACCGCCGAAGGAATCGAGGCCAGGAGCGGCAGGTCGACTTCCGTCTCCAGGAACCGCTCGCCGCTCTCGAGTTCCTCGACCGCTCGGGACAGTACCTTGGAATACAGCGTGAGCCCGATCGCCCGGACGTTCCCAGACTGTTCCTTACCGATCACGTTCCCGGCACCCCGGAGCTCCAGGTCCGCTAACGCTACCTGGAAGCCGGCACCAAGCTCCTTCGCTTCCTTGAGGCTGCGCAGCCGCTCGCGGGCGGTGGCGGACAGCGAGCCGGGTTTGTAGAAGAAGAATGCCCTTCCCTGGCGGCTTCCCCGCCCGATCCGGCCCCGGAGCTGGTAACTTTGCGCCAACCCGAGCGCGGAAACGTCATCTACGATCATCGTGTTGGCGTTCGGCAGGTCCAAGCCGTTTTCCACGATCGTCGTGCAGATCAGGATGTCGACCTCCCCGCTCGCGAACCGGGCCATCACCTCGGCCAGCGCTTCTTCGCTCATCTGGCCGTGTCCGATATCGATGTTCACGTCGGGGTGCCGCGCCTGCAGTTCCTTGGCCGCCGCCCGGATTGTCGCGACCCGGTTGTGCAGGAAGTAGACCTGGCCGCCGCGGGACAGCTCTTCCTTGACCACCTTGTCCACCAGTTGCGGATTGTACTCACCGATGGTGGTTTCCACCGGCCGACGTCCGGACGGGGGCGTTTGGATCGTCGAGATTTCCCTGAGGCCCGAGAGCGCCAGGTTGAGCGTCCGGGGGATCGGGGTCGCCGAAAGGCTGAGCACATCCATATGTGAACGCAGCTTCTTGAGCCGCTCCTTGTGCCGCACACCGAAACGTTGCTCTTCATCGATGATCAGAAGCCCCAGGTCCTTGAACTGCACGTCCGGGCTCAGCAGCCGATGGGTACCGATCGCGATATCCACCGAACCGTCGGCAAGTCCCTTGAGCGTCTTGCTCTGCTCGGCCTGGCTCTTGAACCGGGAAAGGCCGCCCAGCTTGAATCCGAACTCCTTCAGCCGTTTACCGAACGTCGCCAGGTGCTGCTCGGCGAGAATGGTCGTCGGCGCCAGGACCGCCACCTGCTTGCCGGATGCCGCCGCCTTGGCCGCGGCACGGACGGCTACCTCCGTCTTCCCGAACCCGACGTCGCCGCAGACCAGCCGGTCCATCGGGCGGGAATCCTCCATGTCCGCGTAGACGTGGCTAATTGCCCGCTCCTGATCCTCCGTTTCCTCGAAGTTGAATGCGGCACGCAAGCGCTGCTCCACGTCCGGTTGTTTCGGAAAGGCGATGCCCGTCGCGATCTCCCGCCGCGCAGACACAGTCAGGAGTTCGCGCGCCAGCTGTTCCGCCGATTCCTTGACCTTGTCACGGACATGTTCCCAGCTCGCCGAGGAAAGGCGGGTCAGGGTCACGTCCGTGGGGCCGACGTACAGGTCGACCTTGTCGGCTTCCGCGACTGGTACGTACAGCTTGTCGCCCTTGGCGTACTCCAGGAACAGGTACTCCCGCTCTACCCCGCCGACCGTCCGCCGTATGAGGCCGTTGAACTTCCCGATGCCGTGATCGCGATGGGTGATCAGCTGCCCGGTCTCCAGGCGCAGGTTGAGCTTGTCCGAGTGTCGCTTCTTGCGTTGTGACGGCTGGTGGATGATCTCCGACGGAGTAAAGACGATCCACTGCATGCCCGGTACGGACACACCTTCGGTGATCGGCAACCTGACGTCTTCCACGCCGGCCGGCAGGTCCGAGGGCGGCCCCTCCCAGCGGGCCAGCCCCACGTGCCAGCCGTCATCCTGGTAGCGCTTGATCAGGTCGTGCAGCTCCCCCCGGTTGTGCGTCACATCGGCGCGCTTCCAGTCGAGCTGGACCACGGATCCCTCCTTCTTGAAGGTGAACGAGACCTGCGGCAGGCCCTGGAGCCCTTCGGCGGCGTCCAGCAGGTATTCCTCGCCGGCGATACAGGCCCCGGCAAGCTTGATGTAGTCCTGCAGCCGTGCGGGACCTTTCGGATCGGTGACTGACGCCGGAAAGAACCGGGCTTGCGGCAGATCGACCGTTTCGCCGGCCTCCGTCCGGACGATAGATTCAATGACGTCACCGAACCATTCGATACGGTGCGGGAAGCGATCGCCGATCCCCCACACGTTGAGCGATCCGCCGACACGGTGGAACGTTCCCGCCCGCTCAAGGTCGGGGTCGGGGTCATACCCCGCATCCACCAGGGACTTCGCGGCGTCGTCCGGCGAAACGTCCTGGCCTTTCTTGTAGGTCTTGGTCAGCGCGTCGTACCGACGGACCCCGACCAGCGGGACGGTGAGCAGGTCCGGCGGCACCAGATGGAGTCCGGATTTGTTACCGAGCACCTGCGCGACCCCGACGGCCACTTCGTACGATTCCCCGGAGACCTCGCGCGGCCAGGGCACGGCGATGCCCGGCGCGAACAGGTGTTCGGAGGTCACGACGATGAACGGACGCTGGACTTTCCGTGCCAGTGACAGGAGCAGAAGCTCACGGACGCCGCGGCTGGTGTCGCCGACCCGCAGGGTTCCGTCCATGAGCCGATCCGCGTACTCGGTGATCTCCGGCTGGTCGAGCAGGTGCTTGAAGAACGAACCGTTAGACATCGAGCCACTCCGTTACCTGCCGTGCACCGTCCAGGACGACGTCCGGCAATCGCTCCGCTTCCGCTTCGGAGAATCGCTGCAAGACGTAGCCCGAAGAATCCATGCCGTCCGGCGGTCGTCCGATACCGACCCGCAAGCGGGAGAACTCGCCGGTGCCCAGCTGCTCCGCGATGTGCGCCAGGCCCTTGTGTCCGCCGCTGCCGCCGCTGTCGCGCAGACGGAGCGTACCGAACGGCAGGTCGAGGTCGTCGGAGACGATCAGGAGGCCGGCGGGCTCCAGCTTGTAGTACCGCATGAGCCGGTGGACTTCGGTGCCGCTTTGGTTCATGTAGATCGCCGGTTCGGCGAACAGTACCGTTCCCGCCCGGTGCAGCCGGGAGGGCATCCGGTCCGTCGGCTCCTGGAGGAGCTCGGCGCCACGCTCCTCCACGCACCTGCCGACGACCATCCGGCCGATGTTATGGCGCGTGCCGGCGTACCGCTCGCCGGGATTACCGAGTCCCACAACCAGTTTCACGGGCGCACTCACGCCGCCTCCTTCCGGCGCTTACGGAAGTCCAGTCGGACGGCGGTGCCGAGCAAGTCGAACTCCTCCCGAAGCACGCCGGCCACGTGCCGACGCTGCGGCTCTTTCCAGAGCTGCGGCTGGTTCACGAAACAGGCGAAGGCCGGCGGATGGTCCCCGGTCTGGGTGAGGTAGAACAAACGTGCCCGGCGTCGCCCGCCGGCATACTCATTCAGGCGTGTTTGGACCACCCGGTTCAGTTCCGGCGTCGGTATCCGGGTGCCGGACGCGGCGTAGACATCCTCTACCGCCCGAAGCAGCCGATCGGCCTTTTCGCCGGTCAGGGCGGAGAGGAAGACCACCGGCGGAGACGGTAGGAACGGCAGACGTTTCCGGAGTTTCCCAAAGAACCGCTCCTGGACGTCCGGCGCCTTATCCACCAGATCCCATTTGTTCAACGCGATGACGAGACCGGTGCCCGAATCGAGGATATGCGAGGCGATGTGCGCGTCCTGCAGCGTCGGGCCTTCCGTCGCGTCGATCAGCAGCACGGCTACGTCGGCATCGGCAATCGCTCGAAGCGTCCGGAGCAGGCTCCAGTATGGGATGCCGGGTCGGGAACGGGGATGTTTCGCCATGCCGGCCGTGTCCAGCAGACGCCATTCTCCTTCCGGTGTCCGGAGACGACGCTCCGTCACGTCCCGGGTCGTATGCGGTTCTTCGCCGGTCACGGCGGCCGGAGAATCGGTCAGCCGGTTCATCAAGGTGGATTTCCCCGCATTCGGGCGGCCAACGATGGTAAAGGAGGGGGTACGGTCGGCATTCCCCCCCGTCCCGGCACCCGTCTTCCTGACGATCAAGTCCGCCAAATCCCCCGTGCCGCGGCCATGCAGCGCGGAAACCGGCACGACCGTATCGAATCCCAGCCGGTGGAATTCGGCGACCGAGGACTCGACCCGCGGATTGTCGACCTTGTTCACGACCACCACGACCGGTACCTGCTGTCGACGGGCCACGGCGGCGGCCACGCGGTCACCCGCGGTCAGTCCCTCCGGAGCGGAGACAAGAAGTAGGATCAGGTCGCTTTCGGTAACCGCCAGCTTCACCTGTTCGTCCACCGCCTGTGGCAGACCCGTCACTTCCTCGGTCAGTCCCCCGGTATCGACGACGGTGAACCGTTTTCCCTGCCATTCGGCTTCGGCATAGATCCGGTCGCGCGTGGTGCCGGGAAGGTCGGCCGTGATCGCCCGGCGTTCGCCGAGCAGCCGGTTGAACAGCGTGGACTTGCCGACGTTGGGTCGGCCGACGATGGTCACGATGGGTATATGGTGGGACATCTGGGATTCACGCCGAGCGACCCGCAGCAGCGGACCGCCGTTGGAAATCGGCGCATGGTTACCAAACAGAGACGCCGGTGATGCGAAAGCACCACCCGACAGCGCTATTGTAGCAAGATTAGTGCCGTAGGCAAGGAGATTTTTACCACCGGAACGAACGGAGCGCCCAGTCGAGCATCGCCTTGTTCTCCTGGAAGCGGTCCGGCGAATCGAGCACGATCGCGAGCAACCGGCGCTCGCCCTGCTCCAGGACGTTCACCAACGAAGGCCCGGCGGCGTCCGAGGTGCCCGTCTTGAGGCCGGCGATCGGCAGGTACGAATCGAGCAGGAGGTCGGTCGAGAACAACCTGAATTCGGTCCTCTCGGGATCGGGGTTCCCGGGCGTCGGCTCCCGGGCGTTCAGCGCCCGGACGGTCCGTTCCGGATCGGCAACGGCGGCGCGAATGCGCGGCTCCTGAAGTACCGCCCGGGACAATATCACCAGGTCCCGCGCCGAGCTAACGTTCTCGCCCTTCGCGTACCCGCTGGCATTGAAGAAGCGGGTCTCGCGCATACCGAGCTCCCGGGCTCGCTCGTTCATCAACTCGACGAACGCATCTTCCGAGCCGGAGACGGCATGTGCCAACGTTTCGGCGGCATCGTTCCCCGAGGCGATCAGCGCCCCGGCAAGCACGTCGTCGACATGGAGCCGGTCACCCTCCTCAAGCCCCATCAGCGACTCTTCCGGGGAGTTCGCGAGCTTCGGCGCGACGATTTCCTGTTCCGGTGCCAATCGTTCCGTCGCGACCAGGGCGGTCATCAGCTTGCTGATGCTGGCGATCGGGCGCCTCGCGGCGGCATCCTTCGCGTACAACTCATGGCCGCTCTCCAGGTCGACCAGCAATGCGCTGCCGGCTTCGACCACCGGCTCCACCGCCGACCGGCGCTTTTCGGGAAAGGGCGCCGGGACGGTCGCATCGGCCACTACGCGTTCTGACTGCGCCGGGGGCACCGCCTCCGGTAGGATTCCGGGAAACACCGCGCCGACGAACACCACCGTGCCCAGCCAGAGTTGCGTAAACCAGTCCATCAGGCCGCCGACGTGCTGACTTCCCTCAACCGTGCCTTAAGCTCTTCCGGTACTGACGGCAATTCCTCCTTGGAACCGAGGCCGAGATGTTTCAGTAGTTCGATCGTGGTGTCGTAGAGGATCGGCCGGCCGGGTTCCTGCTTGCGGCCGACTTCCGCGATCAGTCCGCGGATCGCGAGAGTTCGGACCGGTGCGGCCGATTGTACGCCGCGGATCGATTCCACCTCCGGACGGGTGACCGGACCCCGGTATGCGACGATCGCCAGTGTCTCCAGCGCCCCCTTCGACAAGCGCCCGCGAAGCTCCTGCTTGAGGAACGCACCGACGACATCGACGGTTTCGGGCGCGGTCACGAACTGCGCCTCCTGCTCGCCGATGACGATCCGGATACCACGGTCGGCGTACCGGCCCTGGAGCGTCGTCAGTGCTTCCTTGAGCTCCTTCCGTGCCATACCGGTGACAGCGGTCAGGTCGGAGAACCGCACCGGCTCCCCGGCCGCGAAGAGGATGCTCTCGACCGTCTGTTCGGGGTTCAGGCCGGACACAGCGTAACCCCCTTGTCGTCCCGCACGGTCAGGGCCTCTTGCTTGATCAACTCAAGTATCGCCAGGAACGTGACGATCATCCGCACCCGTCCGGTGACATCCTTGAAGAACGAGCGGAATCCGACCGGCCCTTCCAGCAGCCGGCGACGGATCTCGCCGATGCACTCGTCGATCGTGACCTGCTCTTCCAGCGTCTCCTCCGACAGCCGTTCCGGCTTCGGGAGTTCGGCCAGGACCGACCGAAACGCCCGGTGCAAGCCGGTCAGGTCCACGCCGTCGGTCACCAGTTTCCGGGGCGGCTCGATCGATAGCGGCGGCCGGCCGATGCTCCGTCCCGCTTCCTCCACGCGCGTCCCCAATGCCCCTGCCAGTTCCTTGTATACCTTATATTCAGCGAGTCGCTGGGCAAGGTCGTCCGCTTCCGGGACTTCCTCATCTTCGACCGGCAGCAAGGCACGGGACTTCAACACGACAAGCCGGGCGGCGATCACCAGGTAGTCGGAGATCTCCGAAAGGTTCTCGCGGGAGAGCGTCCGGACTTGGCCGAGGTACTGGTCGGTCACTTCGGCCAACGCCACGGCAGTGATGTCGAGCTCGCGCTCCTCGATCAGCTGGAGAAGCAGATCGAGCGGACCTTCGAACTCACGCTGCTTGATGGTGAATGTCATGGTTGTTTTCGCATTTTGAAGCGGCTTCCGCTGCACCTATGATACCAACGGGCCGCCTACGCGACGAGGCTTTGCGCCGCGTCGAGCCGTGCGACCGTCTCTTCCTTGCCAAGGGTCTCGAACAGGTCCCACAGAGGCGGGGTGCGGTCGGCGTCGGTAGCCGCGATGCGGAGTACGGGGTACAGCTGCTTCGGCTCCAGGTCGAGCTCATTGCGTAGGTCGTTAAGGACGTTCTCGATCCGCTGCGCGTTCCAATCCACGTCCGGCAGACCGGAAAGGTCGCGCAGCACCCGCTCCAGCCAGACGCCAACGGTCTGGGGGTTCTCGCTACCCACCAGGCGCTTCCGCGTGACCTTCGGACGATGGTAGAAGTAGCCTTCCCTGATCCCTTTCAGTTCGGCCAGGGTGCGGATGCGCTCGGCGGACATCCCGAGCACCCGCTCGTCATAGGCCGCGTCGCCGACCGTCCAGAAGCCAGCGGCAACCGCCCGCCGGAACAGCGCTTCGACGCCGAGCGCCTTGATGTGTTCGCCGTTCAGCCAACGGAGCTTTTCTTCGTCAAAGACGCCGGGAGAGCGTTGGACGCCGGAAAGGTCGAACACCTCCATGAGCTCTTTCAGGTCGAGAAATACCTCCCGGTCACCGCCGGGGTTCCACCCGATCAACGCCACGAAGTTGGCGAGCGCCTCGGGCAGATATCCCGCGGCCCGGTAATCACGCACGTCCGCGGCGCCGTGACGCTTGGAGAGCTTGGCCTTGTCCGGCCCGAGGATCGTCGGGACGTGGTAGAACGCCGGCCGCTCCCTGCCCCATCCCAACGCGTCGTAGAGCGCATAGTACTTGTTGAGACTCGAGGTGAACTCGTCGCCGCGGATGACCGCGGTCACGCCGGTCTCCTTGTCGTCGATGATGTGCGCGAAGTTGTAGGTCGGGTAGCCGTCGGACTTGACCAGGACGAAGTCCTCGAACGCTGACGGGGCGGCTTTCGGGTCGACGGAGACCTTCCAGGGTTTTCGGGGGTGCTCGAAGTACGTGATTACCATCCGCTTCGGTTCATCCGGCCAACGGAAATGGACGTGCCGACCGGGTTCATACGAGAGATCCCGATCGCGACCGCGATACCGGAGCGGTTGGCCGTTCTTCGCAGCGGTATTCCGCCATTGCTCCTTGAGTGCCTTCGTCTCCTCCGGTGATTCGTCCGACACGTACGCATGGCCGTCCTTGATCAGTTGCTCCGCGTAGAGCCGGTACTTCTCGAGCCGTTCCGACTGCCGGAGTATGGGACCATCCCAATCAAGACCGAGCCATTGCAGGCTGTCCTTGATCTGCTCCTCCGCGTCCGCCATGAACCGCTGGCGGTCCGTATCTTCGATCCGCAGGTGGAATTCACCACCGTGCTTGCGGGACCAGAGCCAGGCATAGAGTGCCGTCCGGGCACCACCGACGTGCAAATACCCCGTCGGTGACGGTGCGAACCGGGTGACCACGCGTTGCTCAGGCATGGCTCCAGTGTAGCTCAGGAGAGCGTCATTGCCCGGTCATCCGGCTTCTGCCGGATCCGAGTCCCCAGAAGCCTTGTCTTTGTGGAGGTTTTGCCAAACCTCCACAAGAAGCTCCTTCGCCACGTCGGCATCATCGCCTTCCCGGTCGGTCGGCTGGTAGGTCACGACCGACAGCGGTTCGTTCATCTCCACCCGCGCACCGGTGACCGGGTTGGTCGGGAAATGTTTGCCCAAACGCGTGACGATGGTCTCGGCCTGCTCCTTCGAGCCGATCCGGGGGAGCATGATGCCGAATTCATCTCCGCCGAAGCGGTAACCGATGTCACCGGACCGCAAGCGGCTACGCACCAGGTAGCCGATGGCCTTCATGGCATCCCCGACTTCCCTGAGCGTCTGGTCGCCGATGGCATGGTCCTTTTCCTCGTTGATCTCCCCGAACCCCTTGAGGTCGAGGACGACGAACGAAAGGGGGTACCCTTCGCGTTTCGCGGTGGCGACCTCCTTCTCGAAATCCCCCCTGGTGTCGACGGTACCTTCCAATGCCCGGCGGTTTCGCAGGCCGGTCAGGTGGTCACGTTCCGATTCCTTCGCCATCTCGACGATGGTCCTGGTGGCCGCGGAAACGTACGCCCGCTCGACGGGATCCGGCCTGCCCTCCCGCTCGTCCCGGGCGAGCTTGTCCCACGTCCGGTTCAGCGCATCGGGATCCTCGAGGAACGCATCGACCATTTCCTCGATCCGCCACGGATCCAGGTCGGATTCCACCCTGAACTCAGCCGCTTCGGGACGCTGGTCCGATTCTCGTTCACTCATAGGCATTCCGTAGAATGTCCAAATATAGCCTTAACCAAGCTATTTGTCAAGGCGGGCGTCACGGACGACGGCACGTACGAAGAGCGGGAATGCGGTCACCACCCGGCGCCGGCGCGAGGGCTGGGTGATCAGCCGCCAGAGCCATTCGAAGCCGCGGCGGCGGACGATGCCCGGCGGCGGTTTAGCCACGGATCCACCTTCCACGGACGCCGCTTTCGCCAGGTAATCGAAGCTGCCACCGACCCCGACCGCGACGATCGGCCGCGGGAGCTTCGGAAGGTTCCGGGCGATCCACTGCTCCTGCTTCGGCACGCCGTAGGCAACGAAGAGCACTTCCGCCTCCGCCGCCGCGACCTCCCTGCGCACGGACGCATCGTCGACAGCCCGGGGTGAGCCGGCCGTCGCTCCCGCGATCCGCACTTCGGGAAATTCCCCCTGCAATTCCTCGGCCGCCGAGACCGCTACGCCGGAAGCCGCCCCTAGCAGGAACGGCCGATACCCGAACTCCTCGCACATGCCCGTGAGATCGCGCACCAGATCGGACCCCGGCACGGTCCCGGGCAGCCGACGCATCAGGCGTGCCGGCCAGATCGCCAGCATCAGGAGCCACCACAGTGCGAATCCATACGCCCGCAGCGCCAGCAGCGGCCCGCGGCGATGCGGACGGCCCAGGTAGTGCGCCGCCCAGATCGTTCCCATGCCGTCGGCCAGGCAGAGATCCGCCCCGTTCAGGATCTTCCGATAAGCGGAATCATGACGCGCCCGCATGATCATCTCCGGATTCACCGTCACGACGTGCGAGCGCTTCCCTTCCTGGATGCCGCACCGGATCCGTGCCACCGCCTCCGGCGCGGTCAGCGCGTCCAGCCGGACGCCGAGGACCTCCACGGGCTGTCGTGCTTCGGGACTCATTTCGTCAGGATCTCCAGGATCTGCAGGGCCGTCTTGTCCCAACCGAACTGCCGGACCCGCTGCGTACCGGCCGCGACCAGCCGCGGCGCCGGACCGGTATCGGCCAGGATCTGTTCCATGCCATGGTGGATCGATTCCACGCTCTCCGGATCGACCAGTAGCGCGGCGGTACCGGCTACCTCCTTGGTCGCGCCACGGTCGGCGGTGATCACGGGCGTTCCGGCGGCGAACGCCTCGAGGATCGGGATGCCGAACCCCTCGTGCAACGAGGGGAATACGAGACCCCGTGCCCCTTTCAGTAACGCCGCCCGTTCGTCGTCGGGAAGGTAGCCGGTGTGTACCACGTAATCGGGGACGGGCCGCTTGATGATCAGGCGGCGGATCTCCTCGTATCCCAATCCGGGATTGCCTACCAGGACCAGCTGTCCGCCGAAAAGACCGGAGTCGCGGAGCCGATAAAACGCCTCGATGATCCGCGATACGTTCTTCCGGAGCTCGAGCCGGCCGGTGAAGAGCAGGTACGGATCCTTGATGCGATGATGTTTCATCACCTCCGCGACCCGTGAAGCGGTGATTCCCGAGAACGCGTCCGGGTCGAAGCCGTTCGGGACCACGGCCACTTTCGAGGCGGGAAGGTCGTAGGCCGTGCCGAGTTCCCGCGCCACCGTACGGCTCGGTACCACCACGGTACTCGCCCGCCGTACGGACCACTTGGTGCCGAGCGCCAGGCTCAGGTAATGCGCGCGCCGGTAGTTCCGTTTGAACTTCCGGAAGCCGACGTCGTGGACGGTGACGACCGTCCGGCGTGGATGGACCAGCGGTACGGTGTGCGACGGTACGAACAACGTGTCGACGGGGTTCCGGCGTAGCTCGCGGCTCAGCGCCCAGTAGGTCCACAGGCGCTGCCCCGGCACGACGACCGGCACGAAGTTGTCCGGGAGATCCCGCAGGTCCTTCCTGAGCGGCTCGCGGACGTAGAGCCTATATTCGTTCTTCCGGTCGAGCTTGGCGAATGCCTTGATCAAATGATAGCCGTACCACTCCACCCCGGTACGCTCCGGGATGTTGGCGCGCGATGCATCGATGCCGATCAGCATGGCTTCAGGTTACCGCAACCGAGGGTGGGACGGGCATCCCGCGTGACGCGTCACGCGCCGGGTGGACGATAGCCTTGCCGGTCCAGGTTCCGGATAGTCAAAAAGAGCGGCTCGGGCTTGCGATCCCAGGGAAACCATCCCCATGCTTCGCACTTTTCCGACTCCATGACGCTCGGTTCGCCGGAGGTTTCTGCCAGCACGTATGTTGTGATGAAATGCAGTTCCTCGAAGAAGTCTTCCGTATAGACCGGCAGTCTTTCCGCTCGGACAACGGTCAGTCCGGTCTCCTCCTTCAGTTCCCGGGCCGCGCAATCAACGACGGTCTCGCCCATGTCCAACTTGCCGCCCGGCGGCGCCCACGTGCCCTCGCCATGCGCGGACTTTCGTTTACCGAACAGCACTTTCCCGTCGCGAATGACGAACACGCCCACGCCCACCCCGGGTCGCTGTTCGGGGCGGTGTTCCGGCATCTCGGCCACGTCACCGTACCGCGACGGCCCGTTTGTACGAATCGAGGTTCTCGACGGCCACGCCGGTTCCCCGCACCACGCAGAACAGCGGATCTTCCGCCACATGGCACGGCACGCTCGTCGCCTGGGTGATCACCCGGTCGATGTTCCGGAGGAGCGAGCCACCGCCCGCCATCACCATTCCCCGGTCGATCACGTCCGCGGATAGCTCCGGCGGCGTCTGCTGGAGTACGCCCTTCACTGCCTGGATCACTTCCGTGAGCTGGCTTTGGATCGCGTGCACCACCTCGTTCGTCTTGAGGGTGATCGTCTTCGGCATCTCCGCGACCATGTCCCGGCCGCGCACCTCCATGCTCATCTCCTCGCCTTCGGGCAACGTCATGGCCGAACCGATCTGGATCTTGATCTGCTCGGACGTGACGTCGCCGATCGCCAGGTTGTGCCGCCGACGCACGTACGCCGCGATCGACCGGTCGAACTTGTCGCCGCCGACACGGGCGGATTCCACCGCCACGATACCGCCGAGCGAGATCACCGCGACCTCGGACGTTCCGCCGCCGATGTCGATCACCATGTTGCCGGAGGCGGAACCGATCGGAATATCCGCGCCGATCGCCGCCGCCAGCGGCTCCCGGATGATGTAGGCGTTCTTCGCGCCCGCCGCCGTGGTCGCGTCGATCACGGCGCGCCGCTCGGTCGAGGTCACGCCGGCCGGCACGCAGACCATCACGTCGGGGCGGAAGAAGCGGACGCTCCCTACCGCCTTGTTGATGAAGTACCGGAGCATCGCTTCGGTCACGCGGTAATCGGCGATCACGCCGTCCGCCAGCGGACGATGTGCAACGATTTGTTCAGGAGTCCGGCCGACCATCTCTTTGGCTTCCTGGCCGACCGCCATCACCCGGTTATCTTCCGTCGAGACCGCCACGACCGACGGTTCGTTGATAACCACGCCCTTATCCTCGACGTAGACGAGGACGTTCGAAGTGCCTAAATCAATACCGATCCGTTTACTGAACAACGTGTTCGTACATTCAACCTATAATTTTGCGCAAAACCGAGCGCACCGCTCATCCTACTACGCGGCCTGTTACTCGGCAACGCGCCTGATCTTCGCCCCGAGGCGTCGTAGCCGTTCCGGGATGCGTTCGTATCCGCGTTCGATCCACTCCGCATGGTCGATGGTCGTCTTGCCGTTCGCGATCAGCGCCGCCACCAACAAGCTGATACCGGCCCGGATATCCGGACTTTCGAGTTCCTTGGCTGCGAGCGGCGTCGGTCCGAGCACGATGATCCGGTGCGGGTCGGCCATGGTGATATTCGCTCCCATCGAGACCAGCTTGTCCGTATAGAAGAGCCGGCCCTCGTACATCCAGTCGTGGATCACGCTCATCCCCTTGGCCTGGGTCATCAGCACGGTGAACGGCGGCTGTAAGTCGGTCGGGAATCCGGGCCAGATGTTGGTCTTGACGTTAGTCGGCCGGATCCGCTGGCGGCCATGGACCCTGATGCGATCGCCATGCGTGGTGAAGCGGATGCCCGCTTCCCGCAGCTTGATCAGGATCATGCCGAAACGTTCCGGATCCACGCCGGTCAACGTCACGTCACCGTCCGTCAGCGCCGCGGCGATCATCAGGGTAGCGGCTTCGATCTCGTCCGGCCGCACCTCATGGACGCCTCCGCCGAGACGCTCCACGCCACGGACGGTCACGAGGTTGGTGCCGGCCCCTTCGATGTCCGCCCCGAGAGTGGTGAGGAATTTCGCCAGGTCCGCGGTATGCAGTTCCGAAGCGGCGTTGTGGATACGGGTGGTGCCCCTCGCCGTGGCCGCGGCCATGATCAGGTTCTCGGTCGCGGTGACGGAGGCTTCCTCCAGGAAAATCTCCTTGCCCCGCAAGCGCTTGGCAGTAATCCGATAGTGGGAGTTCGTCTGTTCAACCGACCCTCCGAGTGCCTTGATCGCCCGAAAGTGGGTGTCCAGCGGACGACGACCGATCACGTCTCCCCCGGGATGTGCCACCCGCACGCGGCCGAACCGTGCCAAGGCCGGACCGAGTACCACGATGGAGGCACGCAGGCTCCGTGACAGATGGTCCGGGATCGGCGCCGGACGAAGCTTCGAGGGATCCAGCTTCAGGCGCGGCGGGGCGCCCGTGATCTTCATGCCGAAGCACCGGAGGATATCGAGCATGACGGACACGTCGCGTATCTTCGGGACGTTCGTCAGGGTGACCGGCTCATGTGCCAACAAGGTTCCCGCCAGGATTTTCAGGGCGGCGTTCTTGCTGCCTTCCACTTTGGTGGTACCTCGCAGCGTGCACGGACCATCGATGATGAACTTGGTCATGGGGCATCCTTTGTCCGCGAGCGGCGGCGGGCGCCGGCCAATTCCACGGCCCTGAGCCGGGCCAGGTGCTTCTGGAGCTCCCCTTGCGTCTCGGCGACTTCTTCCCGTTCGAGCTTCCCGGCCATCGCCTGCTCGGCGCGTTTCCGGGCCTGTTCCGCACGTTGGCGATCGATATCGTCGGCGCGTTCCGCGGTATCGGCAAGGATGGTCACCGATTCGCCGGAAACCCGAAGGAATCCTCCGGACACCGCCAGGTGCTGCTCGTCCTTCTCGGTGCGGGTTGTGATCACGCCCGGCCGGATCACCGACACGATCGGCGCGTGTTCCGGCAGCACCGTGATCTCCCCGTCGGTCGTGGGAATGGTCACCGACAGCACGGGACCCTCCGCGACCGTCCCCGTCGCCGTGACTACGCTGAGTTCGGTCGTTCTGGCCATGGTTACGCCTCGGTCTTGTCCCGGCCGCGCTGTTGCTTGGCCGGCTTGTCGCCCGACTTCTTCACCACGTCGTCGATACTGCCGACATACGTGAAGTCGTCCTCGCTGCGGTGGTCGTGCTTGCCATCGATGATCTCGCCGAAGCTCCGGACGGTGTCTTCCATCGAGACGTAGATGCCCGGCGTACCGGTGAACACCTCCGCCACGAAGAACGGCTGCGAGAGGAATTTCTGGAGCTTCCGGGCACGGGCCACGGTCAGCTTGTCATCCTCGGACAGCTCGTCCACACCGAGGATCGCGATGATGTCCTGGAGGTCCTTGTAGCGCTGGAGGATCTGCTGCACGCCTCGGGCCACCCGATAGTGCTCCTCGCCGACGACCGTCGGGTCGAGCACGGTCGAGGTCGAATCCAATGGGTCCACGGCCGGGTAGATGCCGAGCTCGGAAATCTGCCGCGAAAGCACCACGGTGGAATCGAGGTGCGCGAACGTGGTGGCCGGGGCCGGGTCAGTCAAGTCGTCGGCCGGCACGTAGACAGCCTGCACCGAGGTGACGGAGCCTTTGTCGGTCGACGTGATCCGTTCCTGGAGCGCGCCCATCTCGGTCGCCAGCGTCGGCTGGTAGCCCACTGCCGACGGTACGCGGCCGAGCAGCGCCGAAACCTCGGAGCCGGCCTGGGTGAACCGGAAGATGTTGTCGATGAAGAACAGGACGTCCTGGCCGCCCTGGTCCCGGAAGTATTCCGCCATGGTGAGGCCGGCCAGCGCTACCCGGAGACGGGCGCCCGGCGGCTCGTTCATCTGGCCGAACACCAACGCGGTCTTCTCAAGCACACCGGAGTCCTGCATCTCCTGATAGAGGTCCTTGCCTTCGCGGGTCCGCTCCCCGACCCCGGCAAACACCGAGTAGCCGGAGTGCTCCGTGGCGATGTTCCGGATCAGCTCCTGGATCAGCACGGTCTTGCCGACGCCGGCACCGCCGAACAGGCCGACCTTGCCGCCTTTCACGAACGGCGCGATCAGGTCGATTACCTTGATGCCGGTCTCGAAGACTTCGGTCTCGGTGGACTGGGCGGTGAACGGCGGGCTGTCGCGATGGATCGGCCAACGGGTCTTGCCCTTGGGCGCCCCCTGGTCGTCGATCGGCTCACCGAGGACGTTGAACATCCGGCCAAGGACGTCGCTGCCGACCGGCACCGAGATCGGCTTACCGGAGGCCTTCACTTCCTGCCCGCGGACCAACCCTTCGGTGGACGACATGGCCACGGTCCGGACGACGCCCGAACCGAGATGCTGCTGCACCTCCAGCGTCAAGCCCGTTCCGGAGATGACCAGCGCTTCATGGATCTCGGGAAGCTTCCCCGAGAAACGGACGTCCACGACGGGACCGATGATCTGGACGATTGAACCCATACGAAATCCAGTCTACCGCACACTTCCGCTCACGAGAATGGTTCCGGATAAGCTATCCTGTAAGGCATGTCTCCCCGTCATCGTTATCGGCCCCGATTCGCGGTCTACATACTCACGCTCGTCTTGTTCTTGACGGGAGCGACGGTCGCACTGCTGGTCACCCGGGGGTACGCCATCGACTTTGATTCCGGCGCGCTCTACGAGCGCGGATTGCTCGCCCTGCAGTCGGACCCGGATCCCGCGCAAATCCTGATCGACGGTGAGCCGCACGGCAAACGGACGGACGCACGGATATCGCTCCGGCCGGGAACGTACGATGTGGAAGTCCGGAAAGACGATCGGCTGCCATGGCGGAAGACGGTCCGGATTGATCCCGGCGAAGCGGTGATCGAATCCATCACGCTCTTTCCGGAATCGCCGGAACGGACGTTCCTTACCGAAGGCACCGTCCGCCGTGTAGCGGTCTCGGCCGGCGGCGGGCACGCGGTGGCGATCACCCGACATAACGAACGGTACCGGCTGGAGTCCGTCGACCTGGAAGCCGGCACGTCCCGTACGATCACGGCCCTGCCGGCCACGCTGGCCGAACCGCGCTCGCTGGCGGTCACCGGGAGCGGAAACCGGATCCTGCTCAGCGGCAACGAGCGCACTTTCGTATTCGACCGCGAAGGGTCGCGCGTGGGAGACCTGCCCGGGACGAGCGGCCGCTTCGTCGACGGCCGCGTACTTACCGTCAGGAACAACCGGATCAGGGTACAGGATACGGATGGCACGGACGCAAGGACGGTGGCCGTGGCCCCGCGGGCCTGGGCCGCGGCGGAGAATGGGCTGTATGTCCTCGATGCACTGGGTGTCACTTGGATCCGGCCGGACGGGACGGGGCGGCGGATACCGGAGACCCGGACAGTGACTGCCCTCACGACGATAGGTCCGGATGCGGTAGTGGCTGAAGACCGTGACGGCTCCTTCGGTCTGCTCCGGGACGAACGCCATCGGAATCTCGTACAGGGGCTCGTCCAAGCAGCACCGGACCATGAAGGGCATTATCTCGCCTACCGCACCACGAGCGAACTCCATCTGCTGAGCCTTGAATCCGGCAAGGATCGGCTGGTTACCCGCCTGACCGATCCGCCGGAGCGGATTTATCCCCTCCCTGACGGGTCGCATCTACTCTACCGCAGCGGCGGCGATCTTCACGTGATCGCCCGGGACGGCACCAACGATCAGGTGGTGGCCGACGGAATCGGCAGTGAGCCGACGATCCTCGGACTGGATACGATCATTGTCACCGATCGCGCGAGCGGACGGTTGGTCCGGATCAACCTCAGGGGTTCCTGACGACTCTTTCCCTAGCGGACACCCGGCAGCCGGGCGGGCGTTTCGGCTGATTCGCCGGGAGCCACGTTCGTGGCCGGATCGGGGCTGATCTGCCGGGCTCGGATGATGATCCGCCGATAGCTCGTACCGACCGGCACGCAGGTCGAGAGCGTCACCATCGACTCACGGGTCGGTTTCAGGACGTCGGTGTGGGTGGGGGCGACTTCGAAGGTCCGGTGGGTGCGGTAGAGATACCGTTTGCCCCGGTGATACACCACGATCTCGTCACCGACGCGAAGCTCGGGAACCAGGGCGAAGACATTACGATAGTCGGTATCCACCCACCAGTAGTAAGAGCTGTGTCCGGTCAGGAACAGGTTACCCTTCTCGCCGGGGTCGGCGGTGCCGGGATACTTGATCACGCCGCGAAGGAGCGCGTCGTTGATCACCGCTTCCGACGTGGATGCGGGACGGACGATCGGTGCGGCTACCCGGATACGCGGAATATAAATGTAGTTGTCGCAGATGGCGCGCGGGTTACCGCTGCCGTCGTATGGGATGTTCCCTTCGCAGGGCACGCCGGCCTGACCGGCACCATCACCACCTCCCGGCAAGGTTCCGGTCCGCACCACTTCCGGCAACGTCGCCGCCGAAGCGCTCTCCGGGCTGCTGACCATGAACGTCAGACGCGTCCAAAGCGCCGGAAAGTTGAAGACCAGGTACACGGCTACGCCGATCAGTACCAGCGGGAAGATACCCTTCGCGAACCGCCACAGCACGTCGGCCGGATCGCGCCGGGGCGGACGGGCGGGTGCTTGGTACGTGGCCTCTGGCGACTCCATCGATTTAACCCTACGACGCCGGATGACCGGCGGCAAACGGTGCCGGGGGTGGGATTCGAACCCACAAGCCCTTGCGGGCAACGGATTTTGAGTCCGTCGCGTATGCCAGTTCCGCCACCCCGGCCCACTCCATTGTGCCGGACGCATGGCTCCGACCGCAAAGCAGCGGGTCCGCACCGAACTAGTGGCGCGCGCCCGCGGCCTGTAGACTGGCGGCGTGGATACGCTTACGTTCATCTTCGCCACCGCGTTCCTCGTAACCCTCGTGTTGCTGATCCGTTCCCTGTTCCGACAGGCCGGCGCCCAGGACGCGATCAAGCAGACCACCGAGGAAGCCGCCGACCGCTTCAAGCTCTGGGAAGAGTTCGGACAGCACCTCGACGAGGGCGTGGCCCTGGTCGACCCGGAGGGCACCGTCGAGTATGCCAACCAGTCGTTTGCGACGATGACCGGCCGGGAAGGCCGCTCGTCGTTCCATCAGCCGCTCGAGACGGTGCTTTCGATAGACGGTGGCGGCAAGCCGCTCAAGCTGACCGAACGCAAGCGCCAGGGTACGGTCACGGCGCAGGACGGTACGCTGACGCCGGTCTACGCCGCCAAACGCTCCCTGACCTATCCGCCCGGGTACCACGTGGTGGTCCTGGTCGACGCCACGACCGAACAGGCGGAGAAGGAACTCCGAAAGCGCCTCGTGAACCTCTCCTCGTTCGAGCTCCGGGCACCGATCACCGCCATGAAAGGCTACGCCGACCTGCTCCTTTCCGGAGACGCCGGGAAGCTCCCCAAGGATGCGCTCAGCAAAGTACAGACGATCCTGGACAGCGCCAACAAGCTGCTCCGGATCATCGAGGACATGGCCCGGATCGAGACCCTCTCCGAGGAGAAGATCGCCGTACGCAAGCAGCGGATCGCCGCGAAAGAGCTATTCACGCAGGCCACCGACAAGCTCGCCACGACGGTCGCCGAATCGTCACGAACGCTGAATGCCGGCAAACCGGGCACGGACGCGGAGATCGAGGTGGATGTCACGGAAGTGGGGCGTCTGCTTTCGATGATCGCCAACACCGCCGCCCGGACATCCGCTCCGAAGAGCGAGGTCTCGTTCAACCTCCAGGAAACGGATCCCGAAGTCGAGTTCCGGATCGAGAACCAGGGAGCGCCGCTGGCCCGCGACCAGCAGCAGAACGTCTTCGATTACGTCGGCGCGCAGGGCTTCGAGGAGGGTATCGGCTACTACATCGCCCAGCAGATCATCGAGGCGCATCGCGCCCGGTTCTCGGTGACCGGCACCAATACCGGCAATGCGTTCGTCCTCAGCCTTCCCAAGGCCGCGGCGAAAGACGAGGCGGCATCCGGTTCATCCGAAGGCAAAGCGGCCGCCCGGGGCGGCAAGAAGCTCGATATCGGGCAGTAATCAGCTCGCGACGGCCGGGGTCCGGGCAGACCGACGGTACGCGGCGCCGTGGCCGCCGCGTACCGCGGGAAGCGGCAGGCGGAACCCGAACGTACTTCCCTTGCCGAGAATGCTTTCCAGGATGACGCTTCCGCCATGCGCCTCCACGATCCGCCGGGCCACGAACAGGCCCAGGCCGGTACCGGACGCCAGGACGTTCCGGGCGTTATCCGCCCGGAAGAACTTGGTGAACATCTTGTGCCGGTCTTCCGCCGAGATACCGATACCGCTATCCCGGACACGAAGGACCGCTTCGTCGCCTTCTTGGGCGATCGAGACCCGCACCGTTCCCTTCTGCGTGTATTTGATCGCGTTGTCCACGAAGTTCACGATGACCTGGCGGATGCGGAGACCGTCGAGATTCAGTTGGCCGATCGTCTGGTCCGGCAGCTCCAGGATGAGCTTCAGTCCTTTCTTCTTGGCCAACGACTCGAATTCCCGGGTGACGTCGCGGGCCACGTCCTCCAGCCGCACGGGACTGGGGGTCAGCTCGAAGCGCCGGGCATTGATCCGCGAGAGGGAAAGCATGTCGTTCAGGATGTTGATTACCTCGTTCGTGCTTTCGGAGATCTGCTCCACGACGGGACGCTGGCGGTCAGGAATCGCACCGAAGTCACCATCCTCGAGCATCGCCAGGTAGCCGCGGATCGCCGTGAGCGGTCCGCGGAGCTGGTGCGAGGCGATCGAGACGAACTCATCCTTGGTCTCGTCCGCCCGTTTCAAACCGGCGTTGGCCTGGGTCAGCCGCTGGTTCACCGCATCGATCTCCGTGAGCAGGCTGGCGTTCACCATCGCGACAGCCACGCCGTCGGTCATCGCCTGGAGCGTTTCCTTGTCCCGCTCTCCCAGGCTCTCGTATGGGGATCGCAGGTAGTACGTCACCGCGCCGTAGACCCGCTCGTTGGCCATCACCGGATAAATCGCCACGCCCCGGATGCCCAGACGCTTCTGGATCTTGCCGGCCTGTCCGGGGGTAAGCGCGGGCACGTCCACGTCACCCAGCCGTTCGCCCACCATGATCTGCCGCTGGTTGATGGCCCGGACGATCAGGGAGCCGCTGCGTTCCAGCTCGATGCCGCTCTGCACCTTGTGCGCCAGCACGCCGAGCCCCCGGTTTCCCATCCGCTTGAGTTCCTCCGAGACGGCCAGTACCTCGAGCGTACCGTCGCGGTTGGCCCGCTGGACGGCACCGCCGAGCACGGCCCGGTGGTCGGCGAAGACGTTCGCCACTTCTTGGGCGATGTATCCGAGGGACAGGTTCGCCAGGAGCATTCGGTCGATCTGTCGGATTCTTCCGAGGTCCCGCTTGACCGCGAGCTCCCGGGAACGGACCTGCCGGGCCAACGCCCGGATCCGCACGGTCAGTACGACGATGGCTGTGATCGCCAGCAGGAGCCCGAGACCAATGATCGTGGTGTCCATAAATTGCTTAACCATAACATCTTTTCGGGAGTTTGTCAATGCGCTTGCCCGCATGGGAGAATGAAATCGATGACAGACAAAAAGACAATCGTCCTAATCGAAGATGACTCCGTCCTGGCGGACATGTATGTCCAAAAGTTCCAACGCGAGGGGTATGACATCCACCACGCGCTGGACGGCGACGAGGGAATCTCCCTGGTCCGTGAGCATGGCCCGGATCTCGTCCTGCTCGACATCATGATGCCGAAGAAGAGCGGCATCGAAGTGCTCGAGGAATTGAAGCAGGATGCGGAAACGAAGGACGTGCAGGTCGTCCTGCTTTCGAACGTCGGCGACCAGGACTACATCGACCGCGGAATGGCGCTCGGTGCCGCCGACTACCTGCTCAAGTCCAACTTCACGCCCAGCGAGGTGGTCGGCAAAGCCGCCGCCCTGCTAGCGGGGTAACCGGAGTTCCGCCTCCACGAAGTCGTCGAGGTCGCCTTCGAGCACGGCGTCCGGGTCCGGCCGTTCGACACGCGTACGGAGGTCTTTCACCTGTTTGTAGGGGTGCAGGACGTACGAGCGGATCTGGTTTCCCCATGCCGCCGTATCGCTGGTCTCGAGTTTCCGGAGATCCGCCTTCTGCTGCTTCTCGGCCAACGCCAGGAGTTTCCCGTAGAGGATCTTCATCGTCGCCTCCTTGTTCTGCGCCTGGGAGCGTTCGCTTTGGCATTGGGCGATCAGGCCGGTGGGCAGATGGGTGATCCGAACCGCCGAATCGGTCTTGTTCACGTGCTGGCCACCGGCACCGGAGGCTCGGTAGGTGTCGATCCGCAGATCCTTCTCGTCCAGCTCGACGGCATGTGACGGCAGGTCCGGAAGCACCTCCACCCGGGCGAACGAGGTCTGCCGGAGGCTCTTGGCGTTGAACGGCGACTGCCGCACGAGCCGATGGACACCCGATTCCCCCCGAAGGTACCCGTACGCCGACGGGCCGTCCACCCGCAACGTCACGCTCTTGATGCCGGCCTCCTCCCCCGCCGAACGCTCCTCGACCTCCGTCCGCCAACCGCGGCGTTCCGCGAACCGGAGGTACATCCGTTCCAGCATGTGCGCCCAGTCCTGGGCGTCGGTCCCGCCCGCGCCGGCTTGGATCGTCACGTGAGCCGGGCGTGCGTCGTGTTCGCCGGAGAGCAGCGCCGCCGATTCATGTTGCGTGAACGTGCGTTCGAGCTCACCCAGGTTCGTGGCGATCTCCCGCACCGCCTTGTCATCCTGTCCGGACAGTCCCAGCAGTTCCCGCAGGTCGGTGAGGTCATGCTCGAATCGCTGCCAGAACCCGACCTGCTCGGCGAGCTCGTTGAGCCGCTGCATCACCGCCCGGGCCTCTTCCTGGTCGTGCCAGATGTCCTCACGCTCGGACTGTTTCTTGAGATCGGCTAGCTCGGTCTCTTTGCCGGCGAGGTCAAAGAAACTCCCTCACCTGGGCAAAGCGTTTCGCCAGGCTGTCGATTCGTTCCTGGAGTTCCTGCTCCATGCCTCCAGTATAGCCACGGTTTCCGCTCCAATTGAAAAAGACTCCCGTGAGGGAGCCTTTTTCGTTCGCCGGCAGCGGGATGGCCTTAGCCGTCTACCGAATGGTTACGAATCGCTTCAGCGAGTGCGTTCCGTTCCCGGCGGTACAGGTACGCGCTGGTCGCCACGGCCATCGTGGCCAGGCCAGCCGCGCCTGAGGCGCCGGTCACCGGCAGTTGACCCTTCGGGCCGCCCGGGGGCGTCACCGGCGGGGTTGCTTCCGGAGTCGGGGTCTGGACGGTCGGCGGGGTCGGGGTTGGCGTCGGCGTCACGATGCGCTTGTTGCCGAAGGAGAATTCCGCGGTCTCACCGGTCTGTACCGTCTTGGTCTGCGGGTTCTCCGTGGTCACCTCGAAGCCCTGCGGAACCGTCTCGGTCACCGTATAGCTACCCTCTTCCAGGTCCGTGAGGACGATCTCACCGCTCTCGTCGGTCTGTGACGTATTCGAGAAATCACTCGGACCGGTGGTCGTGAAGGTCACTCCCGCCATCCGCGGTTCGCCCTCGTCTTCCTTACCGTTGCCGTTGAGGTCCTCGAACTTGATGATCCGGAGATCACCGATCTGGACTTCGGGAGTCGGGGTCGGTGTCGGGGTCGGCGTCAGCGTAGGAGTCGGAGTGGGCGTAGGTGTAGGAGTGGGTGTCGGAGTCGGTGTCGGTGTCGGCTGGCACACCAGGTCCGTCTTCACCGAGTCAAAGAACTCGGATCCGTTGGTCTGGTCGGACTTCACGAGTGCGAAGTTCTTGAACCACCAGGGACACTCCCCGGGGTCGCCTACCGAAACGTTGAAGTACACCTGGACCCAGGCACCTTGCCCGAAGCTCGCGTAGGAGATTCCTCCGTTCACGAAGTTATCCGGCCCGGGTCTGAGCGTGGTATTGCTCGAACTCCGGAGCTGGACGCTTCCCGGCATCAGTTTGACATGTCGCGGCAGCGCGTCACGGAGCACGACGTTCGTGGCGGGAGCACCGCCGACGTTCTTCAGCTCCACGAAGTACTGCATGTTCTGGTTCGGCTTGATCGTGTTGGCTTCGGAGAAGTTGGTCTCTCCGGCCTTCCGGACCTTCTTATCGATCGCCAGCTGCGGTCCAGGCTTCCCCTGGGTGATGTCAGCCAGGAAGATGACCCGAAGCGCGTTCTGGAAGCACGGTCCCAGGTCGCCGCTCTTGGTCGGCGTAATCGTCAGGACGGAAGCGTTGTTCTTCCGTTCGACCTCTACTCGTTCGTACGGGATGTTCTCCGGGGCGCTCCAGTTGAAGGTCGGGTTGTTCGTCTTGGGGACGTTGTTCCGCTGCAACTGGATGTTGCGGAGACCGGTGATCGTGAACGGCTTACCGTCCTTCGACTTCAGCGTCGTGGTGTCGGTATTCCGGTACGCTCCCGGGGAGTGGCCGTTATCGGCCGAGATGGTCTCAGTATTGACGGCCTGAGAACCGTTGGACGCGTCGGGGATGGTTACCCGGATCTTGAAGTTCTTGGCGCTGTCGCCAGAACGGGCGTCCTCGGCGTTATGGACCAGGATTCCATACTGGACCACGTTGCCGTGTCGGACGGTGGTGGTATCGGCGAAGTCCGTCGGGCCGCCGGGGCCGCTGTAGACCCGGGACGAGAACGTGCTGTCGATGATGACGTTACCGGCGGCCTGCGAAGACTGGAGCAGCGGAGTGACCGCGAGCGCCAGCAGCATGCCGAGGGCAACGAAGAGCTTTTTGCGCCTAAAGCGCAGATTGAAGATGTTACTCATGTGCATCCTCCTTGGTTAATTAATGGTTAAGTGAAACAAAGGCGTGTGAACGTGTGTGCGTCGGGTTGTTAAGTTGCGAACCCGGTCAATCAACCAGCATCGATGGAATGGGGAGGGAGCAGTAAATCACGATGAGTAGTTGTCTGGACGACAAGTTCAAGTAATTTACTGCTCCGATGATCCATCATTGTTTTCCATTGTTCCTTTCCGTGGTTGCAGTGGTGTAACCCCAGACTGACCCCGACCGGCCATGGCACCTGTGTAAGCGTGCCGTGTACCGGCCGGGGTGCAATCAGGTCTCCGACCCAGGAGATGGCGAAACGTTATTCGCTACTCAGGGGGCGGAGGTGGGGGTGCCGCGCTCGTTGACGTGGACGATGGGGGCGGTGGTGCGCCCTGCTCGGCCGGAGGCGGCGGGGGTGCACCCCACTCGGGCGGTAGTGGTAGCGGTATCATCGCCGGCGGCTCACTCGGTTGAGGAGTCGGCGGGGCCGTTGGCTCCGTCACCGTTCCACCGCCGCTGTCGCTTTGCGGAGGTGGGTCGCTCGGCTTGATCTCGCCACCCGTACCGGGGGGCGTCCTTACCGGGGTATCCGGCTGGATGATCGGCCGTCGCTTCGGCGTGGCAGGGGTGTTGGGAACACGACGATGCGTGTCACCGTAGTCCCCACCTCGCTGCGGCGGACGACCCCCACCGAGATTGTCACCGCCCGGTTGTGCCGGATGGCGACCCTCGGGGCTCGGACCAGGTCCAGGACCGGGTCCATCCGACGGCTGCTTCGGCGGGATTGCCGGGGGCAGCTGCTTGCGCTGGCAGTTGATGCAGCGGTGAAGCTGCGTCGTCTTGCCACCGGGGATGACCTGCCCATCGGGCAGTACCATCGCCGGAATCGTCGCCTGCGTGGAAGCCGTCCCGTTGTGCGTCGTCTGCGATCCGGACGGCTGTCCGGCTGCGTTGACGCTCTCGTTGAACCACTTGCCGTAAAGCTTGTAGTTATCGAACGAGAACCCGGGATGGGTCATCATGGCATGGAGCGCCCGGGTTGCCTGCCGGTGGTTATGCGATCCCGGCTTGGCCGTGCGATAGGCGTCGATGCGCTCCTTGGAGTATGAGTCCTTGGAGTAGCAGTAGAGCGCCATCGCTGCGACCACCGGATCTTGCAGGGACCAGCGGTAAAGCGCCCGCACCTGCTCGGACTCGGAGAGTCCGACCCAGCCACGGAACACTACCGTCCCGTCCTTGCCGTGATGGCTCTTGGGCTCGGTGTTCCCGAGATCCGCCAGCGGGTTGCGCCCGGCGAGGTCGGCCTGCGTCTCGCAGAACTCCTTGCTCTTCGAGCGCTTGACCGGCTTCATCTCCGGTCCGACCGGAACACGCACCTCGGTATCGAGGCATGCCTCCATGTCGAATCCGCCGGTCTGCTCCTCGGGCTCCTCCGCGGGCTCCTCGGGCTCCTCTGATCCACCCGGATTCGCGGCGAAGAGCGACGCCTGCACGTTGGCCGGCTTCTCTCCGTCGCCACCGTCCAGGATGGAGGTGGCCGCGAGGAACACCAGGCCCAGGACCGCGACGATCGCGGCCGGGACCAGTGCCCGCTTCGATGGCCGCGGAACCTGCTTCAGCTTCCCCATGATCTGGGAGAGCGGCGGCGTCTTGGTTCCACTGGCCGGGGTGCCCTTCGCACCCGTCTGCGCCTTGTTCTTCCTGCGGGTCGCTGCAGCCTTCTTGGCCGCGGCGGACCGCACGGGATCGGGCTGCCGCCTTCCGGGCTTTCGCCCTGGCGGTTGTGCCGATGCTGCCATGGTATTGCCTCCTGGGTCGGGAGATGGACGTGGATTGACTGCGGTACGGATCGTGGATTGGCAGGACTATCGTGAGAGGGTGCCGCAAAGCGCGGACGCCGTGCGTTGCGGTACCCTCTCAACGGCCCGTAAAAACAAAAAACCAACCGGGAATCCCATGTGGAGATTCGTTTTGGTTGGTTTGTATTCGTTTTCTTGGGCCGCAGCCCTGCCCGGAAAAGGCAATGATGGTTGATTGACCGGGTTGTTAATCTGCGGCTTCGGCCCTTATTGCCGAAAGCCGGTCAGCATATCGGATATAATCCGCTTTGTCAAGGGGTTTTTAAGCAAATGGCCCAAAACGCCGAAACCCCTTCCGCCGACCGAGAAGCCATCATACCAAGTCGCCGAGCAAGCACAAGTACGCCCGCCACAAAAAAGTGGCGGGCGTACGGAAGTTCCTTTGTGCCGGCTACTTCAGCTCAACGGTCGCGCCGGCGGCTTCAAGCTTCTGCTTGGCCTCGTCGGCCTCTTCCTTCGGCACGTTCTGCTTCACCTCCTTCGGCGCACCCTCGACCAGGTCCTTCGCCTCCTTGAGACCCAGTTCGGTCACCTCACGGACGGCCTTGATCACGTCGATCTTCTTGTCGCCCGACGCAGCCAGATGGACGGTGTACGCCGACTTCTCCTCTTCGTCGTCGTCGCCTTCGCCGCCGGCCGCCGGGGCACCGCCGGCCACGGCTACCGGGGCAGCCGAGACGCCAAACTTGTCCTCGATCGCGGAAACGAGGTCCGCCACCTCCAGCACGGTCATCTTCTCGACCTGCTCGACGATCTGGGTGACTTCCTTGGAGTACTCCTTGGACGGCTTGTCGTCACCTTCGGACTTTTCGTCCTTCTTCTCTTCCGCAGGCTGAGCCTGCGCGTCATCGGCCCCTGCGGCCTGGTCCGACGCTTTGTCGTCGGCTTGTGTCGTCTCGTCCTTGGCTTCGTCCGCCATGTGAACCTCCTCGGTTTAGTGCTTGATTACGTGTGAGCTAGCGCTCTCCGCGTGCCGCGAGTCGCTCGCGACGCCCGGAGGACCCTAGGCCTTCTGTTCCTTGACCGCGTTCAGCGCGTACACGAGGTCGCGCGGCACGGCCGACAGGCCGCTCGCCAGGTTCCGCACCGGCGCGCTGATGCTGCCGACCAGCCGGCCCAGCAGCTCGTCGCGTCCCGGCAACGAGGCCAGTTTCGAGATCATCGCGACCTCGACCCGTTCCCCGTCCACGATGCCACCGGTCACTTCCAATGCTTCGTTGTCCTTTGCGAACTGCGTGACCGCCTTGGAGACCGAGACCGGATCCTCGAAGCCGAACGCCACACCGACCGGACCGGTAAGTTCGTCGACCGTGAGACCGGCGTCCTTGGCCGCCCGCTGGAAGAGCGTGTTCTTGACCACCTCGAACCGCATGCCGTTCTCACGGAGTTGCGCCTGGAGCTCCTGTTGTTCGCGTACGCCAAGGCCCTGATAGTCGGTGAAGACGACGGCAGCCGCGTCCCGCAGCGCGGTAGTGAGCGCTTGCGTGACGGCTTCTTTCTGTTCGCGAGTCTTAGGCATGGTTCGTGCTTAGTGATTGTAATTGAAAAACCTTTGGCGTCGGCCAAAGGCGGATCAAAAGAAGCGAAATACAGTCAGGTTTTCGCGTCTCCTGCGCGGCGGATTAAGCCCGGCCCTGCCGGACGGCCACGGTCTTTGGCGACGTGGTTAAGTCTACGAACCCCGGGGAGCCTCGTCAACCGTGGGCGCCGGCGGACCGTTCGTAATCCACATACCGGTACGCCGGGTCTTCGTTCTCGTGCGATTCGGAACGGACTTCGCGGAACGCATCCCCGAACTCCGGAAAGAACGTGTCCGCCCCATGCGTTCCGGCCACATGCGTCAGCCGGAGCTCGTCGGCCCGCGGGAGTGCCAGCCGGAATATCTCTTCCCCGCCGATCACGTAAATCTCATCGTCCCGCTCGGCCGCGGCGGCCAGCGCGGCATCCAGCGTTGAGGCGACGACACACCCCTCGGCCGAGTAGTCCGGCTTCCGGGTCAGCACGATGTTCGTGCGTCCGGGGAGAGGCCTCCCCATGGACTCGAACGTCTTCCGGCCCATGATCACCGGATGGCCGAGCGTGATTCGCTTGAAACGCTGCCAGTCCGCGGAAATGCGCCACGGGATGTCGCCGTCCTTGCCGATGCCACGATTCTCGTCCATGGCGGCGATCAGGATGATCCGCGGCGCGGCGATCAGAACCCTCCGGCGACGGTCACCTTCCCCTTGATCGGAGGATACGGATCGTAATTCTCGACGGTGAAGTCATCGTACGTGAATCCGTCGATCGACGTGACCTCGGGATTCAGGCGCATCGTCGGGAGGAGTCGCGGCTGCCGCGTAAGTTGCTCCCGCACCTGGTCGAAGTGGTTGCTATAGATGTGCGCATCCCCGAACGTATGCACGAAGTCTCCCGGCTCAAGGTCCGTCACGTGCGCGACCATCTGGAGCAGCAGCGCGTAGCTCGCGATGTTGAACGGCACGCCGAGGAACAGGTCGGCGCTCCGCTGGTACAGCTGGAGCGACAGCCGCCCGTCGGTCACGTTGAAGTGGAACAGCGTGTGGCACGGTGGCAGCGCCATCGCCTGCTCGGGTGAGGCAGCCATTTCGTAGATGTATTCGGGATTCCAGGCCGACACCACCAGGTGCTTGCGGTGCGGCGTCGTACGGAGCTTGTCGATGATCCAGCCAAGCTGATCCACCGTGCGCCCATCGGTCGTCGGCCAACTCCGCCACTGGACTCCGTAGACGTTTCCCAGGTGCCCCCACGCCCGGGCGAACCCTTCGTCCCGTTCGATCTTCGCGATGAACTCATCCTGCTCCAGTGGCGGCACCATCTTGTTCTCCATGGCTTTCGCATACTTCCGATAGGGCCACTCATCCCAGATGTGGACCCCGTTATCGACCAGGTACTTGATGTTGGAGTCGCCTTTCAGAAACCAGAGCAGCTCATGGATGATCCCCCGCATGAAGACCTTCTTCGTCGTTAGCAATGGAAATCCCCGAGAAAGGTCGAAACGAATCTGCCGTCCGAAGACGCTTTTGATCGTCGTCTCCGCGTTATGCACGGGCTTGTCGGCTCCATGCTGCATCACGTCCTGGAGCAAGCCAAGGTACTGGTACTCGGGATGCGTTTTGCCTTGATGGGTGTCGGTGTGGGCCATCAGGTCACGGTGAACGTCTTCTCAGTCCGATAATACTCCGGCCAGTGTTCGTTATAAAACGCGAACATCCGGCCGAGCCGTTCCTGAGAGAGTTCTTCCGCGCCGAGTGCCGCCAGCTCGTCGAGGATGGCCTGCCGCGCGGCGGCAGCCTCTTCCTCGGATCCCACGAGCTGCTCGACTTCCGCCAGGAAGCCGTAGCCCGCGTTCCGGTCGATGCAGACGGTATAGTCCTTGTAGCGGTACTCCGTACGGTCGCGCGACCACTTCGAAAGGAAGCCGTAGCCAGCCTGGCGGATCGCTTCATCGAGCGTGTCGATGTCCGGTGCCGTGGTGAGGTAGTCCCCCTCCCGGCGGGCGATCGCGTGCTGGTCATCCTCGGCGCCTTTGGCCGCCTTCACGACCAACCGCACGGCGCCGTCCTGCTGCCGGGTCCGGAGCGAGAACGTAGGTGCTGCCCCGACCAGCTCGGAAAGCGAAGCGGCGTCTTCCTCGCTGAGATACTGCCGGACCGCGTCCACCAGCTTCGCCGGTTCGCCGGCATCGTCGAAATAGTGGTTGAGCTGGCTCGCCTGGCTGGTCTGCGCCAGACGCCCGTCATGTTCCCGCAGCTTGGCCACGAAGCGCTCGGCGTCCTCGGCGCTCCCGAGCAGCGTCTTCACTTCGACCTCGAACTGCTTCGTATCGCTCATATCCGCAGATCCTCGGACGATCCGATCTCCTGCTGCTCCTTGCTGATCCGGCTGCTGGTCGGGCCGGTCTGACCGGCGTACTTGGACGACTTCCTCTTGGCGTAGCTCGTCTCGACCGGGCTGCTGAGCTGCTCGAACACCATCTGGCAGAACCGCATGCCCGGGTACAGCAGCACCGGTACGACGCCGATGTTGGTCACTTCCAGGACGATGTTGCCGGCGAAGCCGGGATCGAAGTGGCCGGCCGTCGAATGGATCACGATACCCATCCGGCCGAGCGACGAACGCCCTTCCAGGCGGCCGGCGATGTCGTTGGGCAGCTCGATCTTCTCGATCGTCGTCGCCAGTACGAATTCACCGGGATGAAGCACGAACGTCCGCGGTCCTTCGGGCACGTTCGGAAGCGGTTGCTCTCCGGCCGCGTCCGAAACGTCGATGACGCTGGTATTCACCTCTTGCGTACGGGGATTCTGCGGGTCGAGATAGGGGGTAGAGGTGGGCTTGAACACCCGGAACTTCGATCCGAGTCTGAAGTCGAGGCTGGTCGTGCCGAGCTGGGTTTCGAAGTCCGGCGCGGGGCTCACCTTGATGTCACCGTCCGCGAGCTTCTTCTTGATGTCGCGGTCGGAGAGGATCACGTCGTCTCCACTGTGGCCGCGTCGGGATTCACCTTCACGCCGGGCCCCATCGTGGAAGCCAGCGTGACGCTCCGGATGTACGTCCCCTTGGCGTCGTCCGGCTTGGCGGCCTTCACCGCGCCGACATACGCCGCGACGTTCTTCGCCAGGTCTTCCGGCTTGAACGAGGCCTTGCCGATGCCGGCGTGGATGGTGGCGTCCTTGGCCACGCGGAACTCGATGCTGCCGGCCTTCACCTTACCGATCGCTTCCTCGACCTTGTCCGAGACCGTCCCGCTCTTCGGGTTCGGCATCAGGCCCTTGGGACCGAGCGTCTTGCCGAGCCCCCCGACCATCGCCATCTGGTCCGGCGTGGCGACCGCCACGTCGAAGCCCGTCCATCCGTCCTTGATCTTCTTCAGGGTGGCTTCGTCGGAAACGAAATCGGCGCCGGCCTTCTTGGCCGCCGCGGCCTTGCCCGAGGGCACGAACGCCATCACCTTGATCTCCTTGCCCGTGCCGGCCGGGAGCTGCACGGTGCCGCGTACGCTCTGCTCCGCCTGCCGCGCGTCAATGCCGAGCCGGATGTGCACCTCGATGGTCGCATCGAACGACGTGGTGCTGGTCTTCTGCACCAACTCCACCGCCTCGGCGAGCGGGTAGCGCTTGCCGACCTCGACCTGCTCGGCCGCGGCCCGGTAGCGTTTGCCATGCGCGCGATCGCCCGGACGCTGCTGGGGGGCGGCTTTCACGGCCGTCCGTTTCGCAGCCGGTTTCTTAGCCGTAGACTTCTTGGCCGCGGGAGTCTGCTTCTCTGTGGTCTTCGCTTCTGCTTCTGCCATGGTGCTGTGCGGTACCAGCGCTCCGGAGAGCTCCCGCGGTTACCTATCCAGTGTAACCGAAATCACCAGCCAGGTTATCCCCAGCTGGCGCGATTACTTCTCGACGGTCACGCCCATCGAACGGGCGGTGCCGGCGATGATCTTCTTCGCCGCCTCGACGTCGTTCGCCGAGAGGTCCTGCATCTTCTCTTTGGCGATCTCCTCAAGTTGCGATTCCTTGATCTTCGCGACCTTGTTCTTGAGCGCGTTGTCGCTGCCCTTGTCCAGGCCGATCGCTTTCTTGATCAGGATCGCCGCGGGCGGCGTCTTGGTGATGAAGTCGAACGAACGGTCCTCGTAGATGGTGATCTCGACCGGCACGATCGTGTCGCCCATCTGCTTGGTCTGGTCGTTGAACGCCTTGCAGAAGTCCATGATCTGGATGCCGTGCGGGCCCAGGGCGGTGCCGACCGGCGGGGCGGGATTCGCCTTCCCGGCCGGGACTTGGAGCTTCACAAGAGTCAGTACTTTCTTAGCCATGCGAACCTCTCGCTGGTTGCTCTTCACGCAAATTGTCCCTTTTCTTAGACATTGTTACTTAATCAGGAAATAAACCAGTGTAAATACATACCCAAAAACCATACCAATAAAAGTTCTATTAGCCATATTCTTTGATGTTTCACCAGACAGTTTAGAAGGGTTACTCCAATAGAGAGAAACAATTACGAGCACAACTAACCCAAGCAACATAGTGTTCTGTGAATAACCGAAAGCATTGAGTATTAGAAGCAGGCACCACCAAAGAGTAATAGCAGTTATTAAGCCAACATACAGTTGACCATTCATAAATAAGTTAGACGGCTTACTGTTGTTAGTTTTATCTTTCCGCATGTGACGAGTAATGCTGGCCAAAATCCCACCAAAAGTCATGTAAAAAAATAAGAAACCCATTATTCCAAGGATTGTGGCAAGCAAAATCGAAATAAATATTTCCATCAGATCTTCCTCACTTGCAGGAAGTCCAGCTCGACCGGCGTCTCGCGGCCGAACATGTTCACGAGCACCTTAATCTTGCCCTTCTGCTTGTCGACCTCGTCCACCTGGCCGTCGAAGTCCTTGAACGGGCCGTCGATGATGTTCACCGTCTCGCCCTTCTCCAGGTCGACCTCGTAGGTCGGCTCCTCGACGCCCATCCGCTGCTTGATCGTCTTCACCTCGTCCTCGCTCATCGGCGTCGGCGTGGTGCCGGACCCGATGAAGCCGGTCACGTTCGGCGTGTTCCGCACGACGAACCACGAATCGTCGGTGACGATCATGTTCACCATCACGTAGCCCGGGAAGATCTTCTTGTCGACCGTACGGCGTTTGCCATGCTTGATCTCGATCTGCTTCTCCGTCGGCACGATCACCTCGAAGATCTTGTCGGCCATGTCCATGGACTCGATCCGCTGGCGGATATTCTCCGCCACCCGGTCTTCATACCCGGAGTACGTGTGGATCGCGTACCAGGCGCGTTCGGTTGATGGTGCTTGTCGAGGCATGTTTATCAGTGTAAGGGATTATTCCGTTGATTGCGGCTGCGGCACGGCATCGGCCGGGATTTCGACCGGCGCGCCGCCATTGGCGCCGGGGATTTCTTGGAGCGGCGGACCGGCAGGCTGGCCGGCGCCGGTGGTATCAAGCACCGCCTGGAGGCCCCGGTCGAGACCGTAGTCCACGGCGCCGATGAAGACACCGAAGATCACGGTCGCAATCACGACGATTACCGTGAGCCGGGCCGTCCGGCGGCGCGTGGGCCAGATGACTTTCGCCAGCTCCGCACGCGCTTCCTTAAGAAAGGAAATTACTTTCCGCACGGGATTACTATAGCTTACCGGCGCGGCACCCGACAACTGCCTTTGTTAAGGCGGATACGACACCCGGAATCTACGCTGCTCCTGCAGCGAGGTTTCAGCGGCTAAAACTCCCCCACGAAGCTGATCTCGGGGTTGAGGTCGTAGCCGGTCTTCTCCTTGACCGTACCGCGCACATGGTCGATGAGTTGGCGGACCTCTTCGGCCGTGGCGCCTTCGATGTTCAGAAAGTAATTGGCGTGCTTTTCCGACACTTCCACACCGCCAAGCCGGTAGCCCTTGAGGCCGCACTGGTCGATCAGGCGGCCTGCACCGATCCCTTCGATCTTCTGGAAAATGCTCCCCGCGCTCATCTGATCGGCGTTCGGCGGATGCTTCTCCGCCCGCCAGGCGGCATTGCGTTCGGAAATCTCCCGCATCGCTTCCGGCGTGGATTCGGTGAGCGCGAACGTGACGTCCAGGACTACGTCGTCGGTCTCATGCAAGACGCTCGTGTCGTACCCGAACTTGAAGTACCCGGCGTCGACTTCCTTCACCTCGCCGCCGGTCAGAATCCGGGCACCCTCGACCACCTCCTTGATGAACACCGTCCGGGTGCGGTCCGGCGAGAGGAAGTGGAGGTTCTGCCACATCGCCCCGCCCACCGTCGAGGGAATGTTGATGTAGTGCTCGAGGCCCGAGAGCCCGCGCTCGGTCGTGAGTTCGATCAGCTTCTTAATCGTCGCGCCGCTCCCGACGGTCAGGCGCGTGCCGTCGAACCGGTGCGCCGCCGCTTCGTTCTTGATCACGAGCCCGCGGAAGCCGCCGTCCCCAACCAGGATGTTGGCCCCGCAGCCGAGTACGAACCAGGCGACTTTCTCCGCCTGCGCCCAACGGACGGCATCCGCCAGCTCATCGGCCGACTTGGCAACCGCAAACAGATCCGCCGGTCCGCCGACCCCGAACGTGGTGAACGGCGCCAGGGTCACATCCCGCTGGAGTTTTGGTGTTTGCATCTGCGTTCAGTATTCCATGAACTGGGGCACGGAGGCGACTATTGGGGAATTGCGGTGTGAACTCGTATCAAGGTCACGTATCTTTGGGACTTGCTTCAACTTCCTCAAAAATTTCCACCAAACGTCGGGCGAACGAGTGGACGCTCATTGCAGTAATGGCCTCCCCGCTAGTCGCATCATCCATCGCGACCGCTTCACGCACCTGAGCATCATCGAGGTCGGACTGTAGCCGCACTGCTTCTTTCTGCACCCCCTCTGCAGAGTCTGCGAATGCCGCTGCGGCATCTACCTCGGGCGCCAAATCGTCAACCATTCGTCGAACCGCGCCGATGCCACCTTCGGCATAGTTCACCATGGCACGATCGTAGATTTCCTGCAGATGTGGACTTAATCCTTCTGGCATGAATACCTGATAGTTTTATTAATGGCTCAATATAGCAAAAAATGAATATGTAATCAAGCGTAGTCCTTCTAAATTTCATATTTTCATGAGACCGCCTTTCTCGACGTTATAATGAACGCACTAACCCACGGAGGCCTATGCTTAAAGACGTCAGTGCATTCAGCAGTTTCTCGGTAAACAATCTAGAAAAAGCCAGGGAATTCTACGGCCAGACGCTCGGCCTAAGCGTGACCGAGATTACCGATATGGGACTCCTGCAGCTCGACCTAGCTGGCGACAACCGCACGATGATCTACCCCAAGGACGACCACCGGCCGGCTACCTTCACGGTGTTGAACTTCACCGTCCCGGACATCGACCGGGCAGTGGACGCGCTCGCCGGGAAAGGTGTGGAATTCGAACGCTATGACAGCGGAATGATCAAGACCGACGAGAAAGGCATCGCCCGCGGCGACGGTTCGAACGAAGGTCCGCAGATAGCCTGGTTCAAGGACCCGGCCGGAAACATCCTGTCAGTGCTGACGGAGAGCTGAATCCCGCCTCGCCGCGAGCTTTTTAAGCCGGCAAAAACCGGCAGATCACGTGTCGCAAGCGACGGCGCAATCTGCCGGTAGTTAGCAGGCACTGAGCATGGCTGAGATTCTGAAGGTGAGTCCGACAAAAACCGCCAGACCCAGGCCAATCAGAAACGCTCCCAGCCCGCCGCTCAAGACGTCGCCTTTACCAGTGAACAGAAAGACGAAGACGCCGATTACGGCGGCGGCCAGGCCCAGGGTAATGCAGAGGATCATCGGGATAAACACGATGAATAAATCAATGAGGAGCAAGACGAGCGGGATGACGATCTCGAGAAACGAGTCCGCGCACCCCTGGTCAAGCGACGCCCCTGGCTCCACTCCTGCGATCACGGACCACAACTCGATAATCGCGCGATCGATGCCGGTCTCGACATTGAAGTGAAACACCGCCGTCGCTATGAGCGCGGCGACGAAGACAAACACCGCCAGGCTTGGCAGTGCCTGCATCAGGGCATAGGAAAAGGCACAGCAACAGCAGACGACGATGACTATCGTCATGACGTTCCTCTCGCCGGATGGGTGACTTGGTTCTTAAGGAGCAGCCTACTGTATCAGTTTCTAGCCAGACTGTCCACGTACGGAAGTGCATCCCGCGAGCCGAAAGGGTGGAAGTTTTACAGGCCTTTCCGGTTCAGAATCGCCCACGAACCTCGAAAAATCCGATTTATGCAGGGGTGGAGGGGTGGAGGGATTCGAACCCCCGACACCGGGTTTTGGAGACCCGTGCTCTGCCAGACTGAGCTACACCCCTAAGACAGCGCCCTTCCACGCTGGCAGCTTATCATTCCGCATGGTCGCGCCGGAGGAAGTCATCGAACAACTGGCGGGCGAGGTGGACGGCGTGGTAGTCGCCATTCGACCCGACCGATTCCTCGGGGCAATCGGCGCGTACTATCGGGGCTTCGAACAGACCGCGGATGCGGAGGTGACCCAGACGCTGGCGGAAGCACCGAGGCGTCGGGGTAGGGCTGGATATTTTGATACTTCGCCGTGACGGCTTAATCACTCAGAACCTGCCAACTTACCTGGAGGCCGTCGTGGCTATGCGTAGGCCTAACAATATCAGCACACCGCCGATTGCTCGCTCGACTATGTGCTGAACCGAATCAAGGCGCTTTGCTACTAAACGGTGCGATATAACCACAGCAACCAAGGCGAACCATGCAAATGTCACAAGAGACATCTCGATGCTCATAACCGCCTTGAGCCAAAAAGGGGTTCCTGGAGAAATCACCACCGAGAATAGACTGAGGAAAAAGAGGGTCGCCTTGGGGTTGGTGACGTTGGTGATAAAACCCATGCCAATGGCTCTGCGCGGAGATATGTCTTTTCTTGCTGACTTTCGTGCAACAGCGCGTTTACTGCTTTCAGACCTAAGTGCCTTGTATCCGATGTAGACCAGGTAAGCGGCGCCAACATATTTGATAATCGTGAAAAGCAGAATTGACTGTGAAACCAGCAGCCCTATGCCAACTAGAGAGTAGGTAACATGAACAAGAATACCAAGACCGAGACCTGCAGCTGTAAGCACCCCCGTTCTCCGTGAGTAACGAACGGTGTTGCCAGTAAGCATTACAAAATCCGGACCGGGGCTCATGACAGCCAGTAGATGAACCAGTGCAACCGTCAGGAATATTCCAAGTAAGTCCATGGGCTTAGGATTCCACTACTTGCCCAGACCTTCAAGCTCGTTCCCTTGGGTCACGGGCAAGTTCGATCAGGAATGTTACTGCACAACCAGGGACTGACTCTTAAGAGTCTCTAAGTAATCCGAAAGCCTCTAACACGTCACGGGCACCCTGATCGAGCTTGCTTTGATCGCCATCTATGTCGCTGACAGTGAGATACCGGCGGTCAGGATCGACATGTGAGCGTCCACCGACAAATAGCGTGGTCCTTGGCTGCCCCGGCTCGTTGTCGGTCCAATCCAAGTAGTCAACGTGGTCATCACGCCCATCGAATCCCGAACTGCCTTCTGGAAGGTCGCCGTCGTGACCTGGATTAGCTCCGCCGCGTTTAATGTCGCGCATATGCATATCCTAACTGAAACCTTTGAGCTTGTGATTCGGCAGGGCAGTCGGGTCCAGAATCCATGCTACTCTAAACGCACAATGAAAGAATCTTCACTTTCACCGACCCGAAAGCCATCTGCTGCACTTCCTTTGATCGCGGCAGCATTAGCGCTTCTAACTGCGGTAGGCTCTCTGGGCGATAGCCGACCAGAAATATCTTTTCTATATCTGGTCGTTAGTGTTTTATTAGGAACGGCAGCTATATCGCGAGCTAAAGGAAACAGAATCTCAAAAGGTTTAAACCTTACGGTAACTATTCTTTCTGGACTCTTGATTGGCCTTTTCCTAATTGGGCTTATATTTGCTCTCACTGTCGTAAATCAGTAAGTAGCCGGTCTCACCAAGCTTCAGCAATAGTTCAATAATCTTTGGGACGCGCCGGGGAGTTGGGATTGAGGATAGACAGGCTACTCGGCGGTTTGTTTAGTTCAACGCAAGACTAAAGAGCGCAAGTGAAAATCCTGCGAGCCACTTCCACTCCTTCCTGAGGAAGCAGAGAACCTTTGGAGTAATGGGGTCGAGCACGTACAGAGGGTCCACAACTAACACATCGGGAACTTGAAGACTGGGGATCTTTTTGTAGCCCCTGAGCCTTTGATATGCCCTGCTCCATTGTAACTTTCTTTTCATTTTTTCCTTTCGGCGACATTATATCGCGAACATCATACTGTGAGCACCGCTACTCGGATTGCCAGTGATGTTGGCAGGGGTGCGTAGAGGACGTTCGAACTGCGCTAAAGCAATTCTACGCTAAGAGTACAGCTACTTCCCTTTCTTCGGCACCTCACCGAAGCATTTCACAATCGTAGGATTGCTCTGATCTTCGCCAAGGCGAACCCGATAAGTATGTCCGGCACTCATCATCACCTTTGAGTGAGCGAGGGCAGTCTGGTGGAAGAACTTTCCCCTCGATCTCACCTGGTATTTGTAACGATATCTCTTGGAGGGCTTCAGGTACGTGTCGGTAACGATGTAGATGGTTATCCTCTGGCCGAGCATCGGAACCAATTTCGAGTCGACCGATTTTTTACCCTGCTTCCTCCGTACTCGAATGTGACTGACTTGCTTAGTAGGTTTCCTCCTGGCTGACCTCCCGGCCATTTTGTGAGCTTTCCGGTTGAGTACGCTTCTACTATGGCCTTTCACTTTTTCTACCCGCACGCTGACACTCTTGCGCTGGAGTCGCCTTACCATCCTCACCAGCGCCTTCCACTGTTCAGGGTTCGCTACCGGCTCACCGGATCTTTTCAGCCAAGACCCAGACCACTCGGAGAAGGCGCGGTAGAAGTTCTCGACCACATAGTTGGAGTCCGACCTGATGACAATCCTCGAATGGGAAGAGATCTCAGCCCGCACGTCTATCGGAAACCTCGCCCTGTCGAACTCCCGCAATCCGTGCAGGCCAGCTTCCAGCTCCATTTGGTTGTTTGTCCCGCTTCGATAGGCCTCTTGTTCGTCTTTGTACTCTCCGACCGTCCCGTCCGGCCGGATCCACGCAAAGACAATCCCAATCCCTCCGACCCGGGGCGAGCTAGGCGAAGAGCCATCAGTGTAGATGTAGAGCGTGTTTTCTTCGAGGTTGTCCAAAGTCACTCCAGTTTACTGCAGCGCGGTGAGTCAGGCCGCAGGTGTGGTTGAAGGCAGATGCTATGCGTGAGTGATAAGGGTAAGAGCCTAGGTGGGTGCGGCGGCATGGGGTGCAAAGTAGCCTTTTTCTTGGCGGCAGCTTCCCGAAAGAGCGTTACTTTCGTGCGTAAAGTGTCCCATCTACCATGTCTCTCGCCCCTCCCCCTTCCCGGGAAGCCCGCACCTAGCCCCGCTCGAAGCCAGTAACGCCAACGGTGAACCACTACGCACTGTAAGGTAACACCGCCATGCGTGGGTGATCGACCCTAATTCACTCTTTTTAGTGACTGAGGCTAACAAAACGGGAAGAATTCACGCCTGAAGTAGCGAAAGGGCTATGGCATTCTCTATCTCGCGTCTCCCCCTGCCCGCCTTTCCCCTCGGGCGTAGTTACCGAAATTCATGATCGGTTAGCACTGCGCGTGCTAGGAACAGGAATTTCTAGTAGATAACGTCACATTTGTACGTAACTACCCCTATCCCCCCTTTCTCTCTCCTCCCCCTGTCACCTGGCCGTCTTAGAAATCTGTGAAAAAATTTTAGGATAGGGTGCGGTAAAACGGCTCTCCTATAGAGGGGTCACTTTTACCTAACAGGTCAGTCAGACTTGTCTCCAAGCTTCTCGTCCCAAACAGTTTCAATCAGGTGATAGAGAGCATCTCGAAGCTCGAGAACCTGTTCGTCGGTGAGATCCCGGTCGTCCCGGAGGTGTTTCCGACATTCTTCAATCGTCAGCATTTGACTCACTCTTCTTCTCTTTCAAAGCCTTTGCGAAGATAAAGTCGTAGGCTTCGTCCACTCGCTTCATATCGCGCTCACGGAGGCTATCCACCTGCTCCTGCGTGACTGGTTTGTAGACGACTTTCATCAGACGAAGCAGGCTTGATCCCTCCTCCCGTGCTTCTTCCCGGCTTATGTCTTCGCCAAACCGCTTCTTATAGATACGGCGGAACCCGTCTATGTCTTCATCGGTCAGATGCATTTAACTCCTTCTCTACATCCTTGTACCCCTTCAGGGGCTCCCTGTTAAGGATAGTTTCATAGTGCCAGTACTTGTAACCATCAAGCTCTAGGTACGTATGTTCCTGACCGTGGAAGTCGGATTTGTAGCCCTTCCCGTCAATCAACTTCGCCATTTCATCAAAGAGGGCAGCATCCAATTCTTTGACCAGGTACTCGTGGGGGTACGTATCGCTATAGGTTTTTGCGAACCGGAACTTCGTTTGACGAAGGCGTCTCTTAAGATCCGCTAACGTCATCACCTATCAGCTTATTGGGGTTCCATACGTATTCTGCAAGCTGTCGATAGAGGGCTCCTCGCGCGTCGAGATCTTCCTTCGTAAATTTTTCGTGAGCCCGGAACGGCAACCCGGTTTCTTTCACGAATTTTATAAAGCCAGGATTGCGCTCATAGCACTGCGGGTGCAGCGACCGGGCAAGTAGGTTTTGAGTCAGATAGTGAGGGAGTTTCTTCTCGTATGCCAAATCACCGTAGCTAGCATTGAAACTCTTTGGCAAGAGCAAGAGACCGCCGATGCGATTACGATAATCTGCAAAGTCTTTGGGGTGTGCAAACGCTTCCTTATGCCGATCGTATTTGTCGGCCCAAATATGCTCTACTTCGAACCTGTCTTTTCCGGTGTCACTGACAAAATTCATATACTGCGTCGGTTGCCCCGAGCCAACCTCTACGCTGTCAGCAAGGCGCGCCAGAACCCGATGCAGAGCCCTCCGGTTCTGTTGATGTAGGTAAAGGTCTTCTTGGGTTGAGAAAGTCTCGTCCTGCTCACCAAGCGCCTTTTTTAACGTCTCCCCAAGTTGGTCGGGCTCGAGACCTCGTATGCTCCGCATAACAAGGAACATGGCGTACTGCATTGTTGAATATGAGATGGATCGGAAATTCCAAATTCTTCGAGTAATCAGTATGTCCACGAACTGCCCAACTAGTCGCTGTTTTTGCCGAGCTACTTCGTCAGTGTCGTCTGGAGTGAGCGGGGCTAACAACAACATGTATTGAAGGGTGAACCCATGGTGGGCGTTATAAAGTACATGTTCTAGTCCCTCAACTGGCTCCCGGGACGCCCGCATCAATTCGAGATACTGTCGGCTGTAGAAGTTGAGGTTCCGGTCAATCAATTGATAGAAATCGTCGTCTTGTTCCAAGCCGATTTTCTTGCTGGCATCTCTCAACCACCGGTGGAACTCGGTACCAATCCGGTCAAAGTCCTCGGGAGTAGCACCCCGTTTTCGCTCGCGGATCTTGGTTGCGTATTGGCTCCTCAACCATGCCTTGAAGAAATCTGCCTCAGCTTCCTTACCCACATCGGTTAACTCGCTCATGCGTTTGCGCCAAAAATCATTTGCGGTATTACGCTTGGATCTGTCTACATTCGCGAGCAAATAACCTTTCAACATGTCCGTCGGGGACAGGGAAAGGCCGCGATCGTTCATCGTTTCGAAAATCGTGTAGGCGTCGTCGTCGGAATACGCGGTAATTTCCACAAAATGAACATTCTGCTGAAGCCAGTCTATGAAATACGGAAGCGCGTCTTCGCGCAGTTCTTCGGGAAAAGCGTCATCGAGTTCCTCGTACCTTTTAAGGATGTTCTGTACTGACTCTGATCGGTCAGTCGCATCAAATGATTTATTGCTAAACAACGCGTCCATTACCGGGATGCGTTCGTCTACCTCGATGTTGAATGACTGTTCGCCGTAGGTTTCGGAAGCGACCAATTCGTCAATCGAAACCTTATCGTCACGCTCGCGTTGGAGGTTTCTTAGGTAAATCAGGAGAAGGGTCAACGTCGTTAGACGCTGCTGACCGTCCACGACATAATTCGCACTCTCTTTTTTGCTGATGATGATCGAACCGAGAAAGTAGTGGGGGTATTCGGAAACTTTCTTGCGGTCGTTGCCCGGTTTGTGGACTTCCAAAAACTTACCACTCAGGTCATCGATAAGCTCGCGAAGCTGTTTCCCGCCCCACTTGTACTCACGCTGGTAGTAGTCAATGGAGTACTTAACCCCTTTGAGTAGGTCCCGAACGGTTTTTGCGTCACCATGAATTTCCCGCATTGCTATAAGGTTACCCCTTCGTTAAGTCCGCAGCCATGACTCCGCGCCTTGCATGAATCCATAATCAGCTAAACTTCTCGTCTGTTTCATCGATCATTTCGCCCAGTTCTTTCCATTTACTATCTAGGTTTTCGACATAAACATTGAAATCAAAGGCGTCAGGGACACCTTCGTTCAATTTTGTCCCAACCCGTTTAACAAGTTCGTCCAGTTCGTCGATTACAATTTTGAGACCTCCGACGTTAATAGTGGTGCTAAAGTCGCCGTAGCGTTTTGCCAGTTCAGTCCGGAGTTCTGCATACTTCTTTTTTATTAAACCGAACATAATCTGTGCAATTTCAGGGTTGTTTTGGTACAGATAAAGTTTTTCGAACTCGTAGTGACTAATCTGCGAGTAGTCGGTTTTCAATTTTTTTCCCGAAAACTGCTTCTTAAACCTAACTTCATGCGCTTTAATGTCAGCGATGATTTTCCTAATTAGGCGCGCGACTTCGACATCTTGCGTTTTGATTACATCAGTCACATCGACGGTTTTGTGTTGCGCTCCGGCCTGACTCCAAATCATGTACTCGAAGCTCGTTTTAGATACCGACCTGCGGTTTATATTGCAGTAGACTATCGTCTTGCCTGTTCGAATGTCAGTCGGGTGACCAACTGTTTCGTTTCTCAAATACCGTATCTGATTAAGTTTCGGCTCTGCTTTATCCCATTTAATCAGAGGTGCATTAAGGGTCGTCTGCCGTATGTGATTAACGCTATCCTGTTGAACAATGAAAGCTTGCAGGAGTCCGTATAACTCCAGATATGATATTGAGGACGCTTTTTGGAACTTCTCGATTGCGAGTTGTGCATCGTCAAGCGCATCCATTGAAGCCCAAAGCCGATCCCACGCTCCCTTTGCTTTCTGTTGGTACACCTGATTGCGCAGGGAAATACTGCTATTGATTACTTCCCTCAGTTCGCCCGAGAGGTCACTGATTGATTTCTTTGGTGACATCGACTTCCTTTAATCTCGCGGCTTCTCGGTAAGCACAATACTCGCAGTCTTCGGCTGGCGAGGGGATTTGACCAGAAACTAGAGCCTTATGAGCCTCGATAATCTTCGGCTCGACCCACGAGGTATCGCCTTCGTGCTTGAACATGCTTACCTCAAAATCGAGGCGATTATCGAAGTCTTCCCGATCAAGAATGTTATTGCAGTACAGGATGTATGCGGTCTCCGAGACGGGCTCGCCGTTTTGCTTCAATATCCACTGGTAAATCTCTAACTGTCTCTTGTAGCCTTTGCCCCACTTGGTATCCAGTGTGATCTCAGCACGCTTTGAGGTGGCCTTATAGTCGACCACAATCCACTCCCCGGCCGGGTTGACCCAGATGTCGTCCACCGCCCCGAAAATCAATAAGTTCGTTGGCTTATGTAGTGTTTCCAGCCCGGCGAAGTTGTGTCTCCAAATATCGAGCTTCTCGTGATTGAGTGGGATCGCGTCCACCCCGAATTGCTCGCAAATCTTGTGCTTGGTCTGAGCTTTCCGATGTCGGTCGAATTCCTTTTTCAGCAGCTCGTCCACCGCTGAGTTCAGTAGAAACGGCGGGCCTTGCGGCTGTCCTACTCCGAGTCGGCGATCAAGATAGAAACAACGAGGACATCGTATGAAGTTCTCAAGCTTTGATCTAGACAGTTTATACGTATCAGCTGACTCAGGGTCGAACACATTGCGCGTGCGTGTGTATCCTTTCTTCGGACTAGGTTTTGGATTTGGCATACCTATCCCTAACTGTTTCAAGCGTAAGATCAATCAAACCTTTTCTATTTTTTGGGAGTATCGAAAGGTGGTCGAACACAATCCTATCTATGGCTTTATGCTCTTCAGTTTTCATTTCTTCGAACACGGATTTCACCAGCCGCCCTTTTGTCTTCGTAAAGATCTTGCTGATCTGTTTGTCTTTTTTCAGATCGAGATACAGAGGAAAAGCTTTCAAGTCTACTGCCTCTGCCTTGAGCATTCCCCCGCCCAAATTCTTTCTTCCAGATGTCTCTCTTATGAGCCAACCTAATGTCGAATTTAATACTGCCCAGATGTTCAGTAGTCGAAGATCTTTCCCAAAATCTTTCTCCGAATAAAGATCAACAGCGCTTGCCGTATGAGTCTTTATTTCATGGACGGTGCAGTAGTGTTTATCACTCAGGCCACGAGGCAACGACATGGTTGGATAATCCTTAGACGTTGAAGACGAAGTATACAAATTAATCTCAGCTTTTTTTAACTTTTCACGTTCTTCCTCCGACAATCGAGTTGAGTCTACTAAGAAGCACTCGACAGAAGTTATTTCGAACTTTGGCTTATCCGCACTGGTTGCGATAGGTACGGTCGCTTTCTTTACGAAGGGAAACTTCTTTAAGAGGCTTTTCTCGTAAATAGAAGATTTTGACACGTTTAACCCTTGCCCAACCGAGATACCATCTAGCTCGGATAAGAATTGCCCGCTCTTACTCAGTGCATCTACGGCTTCAAGCAATATTTGATTACTCGAAAGAATAAATCCCCATTTGTACTTCTGTAACAGGCCACTATCCGAAGTTAAATTCTTGATAGTCGCTAATTTACCCAGTTTGCTTGAGAGCGTAAGCGGCATATCAGAATAGTTCTCGTGAAACTTTGCAAGATAGGTGTTCGACTTCTCGTTACCGCCCGATCGGAGAGTTGTGATGATTGTATTAATGTTGGGTCCTAGGCGACTATCAAAGTGTTTGAAATCGCTATCGATAATCGACTCTACCTTCGAATGCTTCAGTAAGAACTCTTGAAACTTCTTTCCGTATTCTGTGTCGAGCCAAGAGTTTTGTGTCAAAAGGATGACCTGCCCACTTTTGTTTACTAATGAAAGACCAAGTTCAAAAAAGTAAACAAGTAAGTCCGATCCCCTTGTGATTTTATCGGCGTCTTGCGGCCACCTCTTATGGGCGGCACGCTGTACGTCATCCTTCATTGACTCGCTGAAGTTGGGGTGTCGCGACTCTAAGTACGGCGGATTGCCAAGGACGATATCGAAGCCACCTTTTTCTTCGAAAACCTCTAGAAAGTACAAATGCCAAATGAAAAAAGGTCTCTGTTTTTTGGAGCGTAAATCTTCAATCTCATCAATTTTGTCTGCCTTACCCTCTTTGACTAACGAAGACTCAATTAAGTGCCATTGGATTTCTTCTATATTACTTCTAAGCTGATCTTTTTCTTTCTTATGAGAAGCATCAAAAAACTTTTCAAAGAGTTCTCGAAGAACCTGTTTGTAATCAACTTCACCCTTGTCCGAGAACAGACTGAGGCGGTCATCTGTTTTGCTGCCGGCTAATAATTTCAACCTTCGACGTGTTCTTCGTATTTCCTTGTTGATGGCTTTCTTGCGTGCGTCCGTAAGTTGAGAAGATTTATGAAGCGAGAGGTACTCTTTCTCCAGAGTCTCAACCTGTTTTTTGAGGTTACGAACTGCAAGTTTCTTTCCCTCACGCGACGACTCATCTTTTAGGACTTCTGCGTCGAATAGTTCAATTTCTCCAAAATCTTCGACGAGGCTGTTCCCCTGCATAATCCTGTAATCAAGGTTGGGGAGTGGGTCAATTTCGTCCGTAGAATTTTCATCGACCACAAGTGAAAGCCAAAGTCTGAGTTTCGCAATCTCAACGGCTCCGGAGTCAATATTAACACCAAATAAGGAGTTTTGGATGACGTCTAGCTTGAGCTGATACGCAGAAAAGGGTTTGCTGCTGAATATTGCAAGAACTTGTCTGGCACGAACTATCTCATGCATCATCCCTACCGGATAAGCGCCTGAGCCTATAGCCGGATCGCAGACCCGCACCTCAGACAAAAGGCTATCTATCTTATCTGCGTACGCCCTAACATTTTCTGGCAATTTATATTGGTATGCCGAGGTTTCTTTTCCCCTTTTCTGAATGAGCGAGTCATGTTCTACCACCATGTCGGAAGTCCTTAAGAAAGACTCTAAATCGGATCTAGAGATTTTCCCGTCGATGCGGGAGTCCAAGTAATTAAGCAGTGATGCCTGACACATGTAATGGACGATTTCTCTAGGGGTGTAGTAGGAACCCTTCGACCGACGATCTCTGACATCCAATAAGTTTTCAAATACTTTTCCCAGCATCTCGGGATCAACCGCTACTTCTTTATCAAGTGGTTCATCCTCTTTGACTGTGAAGTTGTACCTATCAAAAACATCCAAAATGCCAGTACCTAAGTCTGCATTATCTGAATTAGAGAATAATTTGTCGGGTATCAAAACGTCGGTATCTACCCAATCGTAATCGTCGATTGGCTCAAATAATCCGCCATTGAGAAAAGGAATTTTTGATTTCAATCGGTCGTAATAGTGCTTACTCCGTTCCGTGGATAGTGCTTCATAAAAGAGAGGCTCAAGGACATCGTTAAAGAAGTTACTGTATTCGCCGTATTTCCCTAAATACAGTCTTCGAAGGAAATCCTTTGGCCCCTCGCCCCAAGTTTTCTCTTTGGGAACCCCTAACCATCCTTTCTTCTGAAGAAAGTATAAAAAGACCACTTGACCCAGTAGTTTCTTTGCGAAATCTTCAGATCTCACTTCTTTCGAGCTGAAGTCCCGGGCAATGGACTTGTCTGACTCAATCATTCCATCAAGGGCTTCCTTCAGTTGAAGGAATAATTCTTTGTACCTTTCAAAGAATTCCTGTCCTACCTTTTCTACATTGAACGCCGATGTGAGTACTTCTATATCCGGCAGTTCGTCAGAAGTCAGAATGTCTACGAGTTGCGTTCTCGCTGTATGAGTTTGCTCATCCTGCCCCACAAGGAATGAGTACCTGCGTGCAGGTGAAAGTTCTTTCTTCGTTCCGAAGTCTTTGTAATCCATTCGTACCAGAGAAAATCGCCAGTCGTTTCTATTTGGAGCTACGAACGCAACTAGCGCCGCATCCTTTTGTTGCCCGCCGCGACTACCATTTAGATACCGGGCAATAAAGTTCCTTTGCATCGTCCTTGCCCGATCTAGGGCGTCGGTTTTTGCCAAGTGAACTATTAGCACATCAACGGTGTGGTGCTTACTGCTGGGGTCTTGGTACTTACCCAGCCGCTCGTACTTGCTCACATGACCTTTGAACGCGTCTGGAATGAGGTTCCCGGAATACGAAAATGTACTGTTTTCACTTCGGTCATCGAGTTTCTTCAAGATATTCTTGGCTAATGAACCAAAACCGCCCCGATCAAAGGGGCTGCCGAGAACTTCGTTTACCAGCTTCGTAGCTTCTGTATTCTGCATATCACTTCTTCTGAACAAAGTATTCGGAAAGTATTACTTCGCGCGGGCCCGCTTGACGATTGCCGGTATCACGGTTGGACGCGAGAAACTCTTCCGGGAAGTTCCGTCTGGTTAGTGCCAAAATTCTGGTCTGGTTGGCTTTTCCACCCTTAATCTCCGCTTCTAGCGCTTTGTGAAGCTCTTTGCGCGTGTGAGCAGGTACGCTGCCCTCTTCTAGCGCTCGGACGACACCATTCAAGAATGTTTCATCTTCGTCAGAGAAGCCTTCGTAACCTCTCATCTCACTGGAGGTAAGTATGTTCCTGAGTTTGGTGGTCGTATCCCGGCCGCCCCTGCCCTTGGCCGCCTCTTCGTCCTCGGTCGTCGCAGCAGTAAACGCCCCCTTGTTCCGATCCAGCAGTGAGTAATATGCCTTGTCTAGCGGAACTGTCTTCTCTTGTGGTTCAGCCTCAAACACTTTGGCAGCTTCCATGAAATCAATCTCTTTTGAAGACAGGTAAAACTTTTCAAGCCTTCCTTTGCGGAAGTAGGTAACCAAGCCCGGACGTGAGTCTTTGGCTTTGCGACCCGCCCTAGCCTTCTTCGGCAACCGTTTGATCTTCGCAAACAGCTTCGAGTCTTTGTCCCTGACGTTCCTAATCACTTCGAAGAATGCCAGCTCACTGTCTGTGTCTTCTTCTTCGCCAGTAATCGTAGCTTTCGAATTCAGGCGGCTGAAGAGGTCATGCGACTTGATTTCCTCTCCCTCGGTCAACAACTTCGCATCCGCGCCAAGCATGTCGATAAACGCCATAATCTTCGCCTCAGCCGCTTCTTGCAGCTTAATCTGCGTGTTTGCTTGAGTCGTCGGGAAGAAGTTGTATGAGTGGATGACTTTGAAGGGTGTATCTACACGATTGATCCGGCCGACCCGTTGCATCATCCGCGTTGGGTTCCAAGGGATGTCGTAGTTCAGGACTACGTTAGAGCGGTGAAGGTTCACGCCTTCAGCTAAGACGTCTGTAGTGATTAGCAACCTGAATTCATCACTCTTATTGCGTGCGTTCGCGTCGAAGTTATCGATGACCTGCCGACGTCGCTCTTCGCTAGACGAGCCTGAGAACTTAATGGCTTCCTTAGAATGCTTTGAAATCTCTTTGTGCAGATAGTCGGCAGTCTCCCCTGACTCCGTGAAAATAATCAGTTTGCTCTTTTTTAGAACGTCTTCTGATTTTAGATCTGCTAGTAACTGCTCAAGCTTCGGATCGCGCTTAATGGATTTCCAAATCGACTGGATTTCCTGAAGCGCCTTCAAGTCGGCCACTAGGTCTTCCCGGAAAGTCTTTTTGAAATCAGAAGATTTATAGGCATCCGCATCCTTCGTTGCTAAGAGGTGCTGGATACCGTCTTCGTCCCCAGACTCCAGTAACCCGAAAATCTTATTGGCGTACTTCTTGCTCACAAAGACACGGCCGTTGTCGTACTCCGAGATGGCACCTTCATAGGTCGCTACGAACCGGTCAATGGTCTGACGAAACGCGAAGAAACTGCTTTCGAGGCGTTTAACCAGTAACACTTCCATAAACTTTACGAGGTTAATCTGTGCCTGCTCCTCGGCCTGCCCAATGTCCTTGAGGTAATAGAGCATCGGCTTGTACCGGGCGTAATTAAGGTTCTTGATTAGCGTCAGCGTTCTCGTAAAAATCCGATCTTCTTCCTTGCTGAGCTGGTAGTAGACAGCCTTCGGGTTCTTCACTTCCGGAAAGGATAAGCCCTGTTTTTCGATATCGTCTTTGAAGAACTCAGCCACCTCTTTGCGGGTTCGACGGATCATTAGATGTCGAAGTACCTTTTCGCGGATTTCCTTGGCGTTTTCCTTTGTCGTCTTCGCGTATCCTTCAAAATCTTCTCCACGTTTAATCTTCTTGATTTTCCGGTCGAGACTCCCGAAGAATTCTTCGAGGTTCGAGACACCCGGGATGTCACTTTTCCTTGGTGGCTGGAAAAGCTTGATCTGGGAAAAGATATCCTTGGGAGTGTTATTCAGCGGAGTCGCAGAAACTAACACGACTCTTTTGTTCCGACATATCTTGGCCAACGACTCGTAGGTCTTGTTGTCCTCAGTGCGGAAACGGTGCGACTCGTCGATGATGACGTTCTTGTACCGCTCGACCCCTTGTGTAAGCAAATGGTCTAGTTTTCCGAGCGACTCCGTGCGGAAGCGCCGCACTCCAAAGTCTCGAAATACATTCGGCCACGATCCGGGGTTGTTCTCGTCGAGAAGCGATGGGGGCGCAATTACCAAAGTTCCACCCTCAAGTTGGCTTGCCAGCATCGCCGCCATGTAGGTCTTGCCGAGGCCGACCACATCGGACAGGAATACCCCTCCATACTCACGAACTATCTTGTACGCGCTAGCAACGGCCTCTTGCTGATACTGGAGCTTCTTGAAGCGTTCGGGCAGGTAAATGTCCTCGGCTGTGATTTCCGGTGAGAGTCGTTCCTTGAAATACTCATACAGGAACTTCAGGTATAGCTCGTATGGGGTGATCTTGTCGTTAAGCCAAGTATCTTTCGACATCGTATCCACGAAACGATCCGACAAATCGACTGATTTTTCCCATAGTTCGTTAAAACTGTTCAGGGCATAGTCAAAATCAGAGCGGTTCTTAAGTTCGACGTTGAATTCAAGGTTATCTTTCAGTCCGGGACTAGTGAAGTTGCTGGAACCGGTGATAACCCGCCCTTCGTCTATGTGGCCTTTCTTGAAGGACATGATGTACAGCTTGGAGTGAAGACGTTCGTTGCAAGCGCGGATTTCTAGCTTGTCGCTTCGTATCCATTCGATGAATTTCTTTGCTCCGGCTTCTACGTCCGGGCTGTCGTCAGACTCAGCCATCTCTTTCGCCAATTGCTTAGCTCCCTCATCTCGGATTTCCGCGTGGGAGTCGCCGAGCGGTATCTGGCCTTCGTCAAATAGGTTCTTCACGGTGCGATCAGTTTTTAGACCAATCAAGATGCGGATTTTCTCGGTTTTTTCTAAAGAGTTGTAGAGCTGATGAAAACCGCTGGCAAAGAAATACCCGACCAGACAGTCAAATAGCCGGGTATCGTTGATAAGCGTCCTGAACCGGTCTACGAGTCGTTTTCCCGGCTCATTCGTAAGAAATGTTTGGTCGGTACTCATTCATCAGCTTTCATCTGCATATACAGCAATCTTAGCGCAACGATAGTTAAAAGGTCGCTAAACGGTTTCTCCGAAGTAATCGAGGATGTGACGCCATTGATGGGGCGCCTGGAGATAGTCGAGCATTGCCGACAACTCTTTTTCTTCGATTTGAACGAGGCGTTCTCGTTGCTGTGCGGTTAGCGGTTCCTCCTTGTCTTCTTTGGAAACTTCGTTCATGAAGCGGATTAATTCCTCGTCGCCCGGGGCATAGAGCAGAAACGCTTTAGACCGCTTGCGATCCCTGCCCGCTCGCCCGATTTGCTGATAGTAATCCTCTAGGCTTGCCGTAACCGAGTAGTGAACCACTCGCCTGATGTTTGAAATGTCTATTCCCATGCCGAATGCGGAGGTGCTAATCAGCGCCCGGCTTTGCTTGCCAAACAGTCCGGAATAGCGGTTTTGTACTTGGGTTTTTTCGTGAACCGGCAGTTTCCCATGGTAGAAATCAATGGCAATGCCCCGCTTCTCTAGCTCTTTTCTTAATTCCTTTCCCTTGGTAACGGTCGGCACGAATATCAGAACTTTGTCGTCATTGACGATCTGATACGTCTGCCAAAGCACTTTCTGGCGAGCCTTGGTCAAACGGCTCACGCCACGCTTGAGTTTTTTGTCCCGGATGAGCTTTACCGCCGCGCGCAGCTCTCCCTTATACTTCCGAAAGAAAGTTTGGTAGAAAGAAACCCTCTGCTCTCGATGCTCTGAAAGCGCATCCTTAACCAACGCGAATTTCTTAGGAGCAATATCTCGTTTTATCATTCGCCACCGGCGCCGAGGGTTTGGCTTGTAGTACTTCGGAGCTTTGAGTATCCGCTCGATGAGATCCGCTTTCGCGGCATCGACTTTTTCTTCGCTTCTGAGTAAGTCCCCTGTCTTTTCATCTTTGAAGCCGACCGGTATTTGCAGGTTATAAAGTTCAATCTCCGGGCGGTGAAAACCCGTGACGTAACGCTTCGCGTTCGGCATATCAAGGGATTTAAGTATTTCTTTTTGGACTCGTTTCGATGCCGTTGCCGTGAGCGCCAAGGTCGGAGGACTTCCCAGAGCCTTTTTCAGCTCTCCTAGCTTCGCGTAAGAAGGCCGGAAGTTGCGCCCCCAGAGATCGATGCAGTGAGCTTCGTCTACCGCCAACAGTTTGTACTTTCGAATAAGTCTGTTCTTCAGGTTGAGGCGCGGCTGGAAAAACCGCTCGGGGGTTACATATAGGAACCGGAACAACCCTTCTAAGGCAAACTTTATCCGCTGGTTTTTCTCATGCGTACCGAGGTCACTGTTGATATAGGTAGCTGGTACTTTCCGTTTGAGCAATCCTTCAACCTGATCCTTCATCAGAGACTTCAGGGGTGAAATAACCATGGTCTGTCCGTCTAGTAAAAGACCCGGCAATTGAAAGCAAAGTGACTTCCCTGATCCTGTCGGGGTCACAAATAACACGTCACGCCCCGCCAGCACGTCCCGGATTACCTCTTCCTGACTTGGACGGAATGTCCGTTGTCCGGTCAGCAGGTAGAGAACGGGCTTAAGCCGTACCTCGCCCATCAACCCGAAGAAGTTACCGCTCAGCTGACGTACCTGGTCGGCGTAGCGCCTCATATGCGCAACCACACTACGGCTATCTCCATAGAACATGTGGAATTCCACGTGTTTCGCTTTGTGGTGGAGCTTGCAGACGGTTATCAGATTGTCGGGAGTCTCTTTGCCACCAAACTGTTCCGGCAAGACGTGGTGCAGGTTGAGTCCCTGCTTGGATCCGCATTCCCTACACTTGTTTTCATCACGCTCAAGTACTTCCGCCCTTACTTCGGCTGGGATTTCACGCTTTGCGGTAGCAGTAGCCATACACACACTAATATATCTTAGTGTTGCCGTAGCTCGGCATGGCGGACGCTGGGTCTATGAGTTCAGGACAAGAGGAACGCTTTCTCGACTCCGTGGGTAAGAGACTAGCCAAACTCCGAAACGAGAAGTCCCTCACACAAGAGCAACTGGCCGCAAAGAGCGGAGTCGATTGGAAGCACATAGGGTTTATCGAGCAGGGACGTATGCGCCCTACGGTTCGGACTGTCTACCGCCTAGCCAAGGGACTGAAGGTTCCGGCAGACCAGCTACTCAAGGATCTGTAGCGAACACACCTCTAGTTCGTCCATGCGGGTTGTCCGTTGACTTGAACATTCGCCTTAGTGCAGTAGTAAACTGCCGGTGATGAATATGAATATCCAATGCCGGAAACACCTGCGACTCTGAAGCGCCAGCTGGTGCGCCAGTATCGCACTTTCGAGGGTCTCGACGATCCCGGCTATTTCGAAGGTCTTGCGGATTACGTCCGCTTCGTCCGTGGATCGGATACTCTCCGAAAAATATCTGAGAAGCGTTTCAACACCGAGAAGAAGCGACTCGACCGAGAAGCGGAGCGGCTGTCCAAGGAAGCCTCGTACGAACTTTGGAAGCTCATAGTGCTTCTCCAAAAGGACTGTAAGGATTTACCCGAGCATTCAGCCGACTTCAAAAGCGCAAAGGCAGTCCATGATGTTAGTCACAGCGAAATATGGCGCGCCGGACAGTACGAGTCCATCTTGCGGAAAATCTTGAAGGCTCTATTTGCGGATGGTCGTGAAGAAATTTGGGCGAAGTACGCGACGATCAAGGAACACAGTGCAGATGATATCGATGTATCCATCAAATCGCCTGCATATATCCGGTACGTTACTGATGTGGTTGCTGAGTCGAAGCTAAAGGAACGCGACTCAATTTGGGGAGCATGGCAGAAGCTACTTGAGCTGTACCGACTGCGCCATGCATTTGGTGAGCTGCCGTATTCAGATCACCGGGAGTTGGAAGAGTATAACGATCGTTGCTCTGAGTTGAACGAACTTCTCGACTTCCACCCGTTCCAGTTCAAGAAAAAGAATGAGACATTCCACAAATCCAAATACGCATACCCTGCGGGGAAGGTTCATGAAGAACTAGTTAGCGCGCTCGATGAAGATGCTGACTTTCAGCCCCGCCTCCTCTTCGACCCGGACAAGCAGACTCTTAGGTTCAAGAATAAAGAGGCTAGGCTGTCTTCAAATTCTCGCCCTCTTACGTTGGTCAAGTTCTTAGCCGAAGGGAAGAACGACCCGTGGCGCGCGGCCGAAATTATTGAACAGCAAGACAGGTACGGGTCGCTCACAAGGCCATTCAAGGAACGAAAAGACGTTTACGACACGTACAGGAATTTGCGTACGAGGCTAGGTGTAAAAACGGGTGAAGATTTTCCAATCTATATGAAGGAAAACCGCTACATATGGTCTGAATAGATATTTCACTTTTCCCACCCAACTAGGCGGTTAATCTGTTGCCTCATATTGTCGGAGTAAAGCTCCGGCTTTTTATGAACCGATTATGAAGCAAGCAGATACATTCGATACTTCTGATTTCCATTTGGCCACTGCGCTCAGCGCTCTCGGCCATCATCTCGAAACTGTGGATCGCACGAACCACAGTCGTTCTGTGTTCCAATTTTCTAATTCAGGCTCGGCCGAGCAGGATGCCGAAGCCTTCTACAAAGACCAACTGTCACTTAACCCTCGCGTCGTTTTAGTACACACCAAGCTAATCAAGGATCGACTCCATGCGGGCAGATAAGAAACAAATCAAATACTCTCTTCTTTTCGTCCTGACCGAATGTGTAAGAACGAAGTTTTGGGTGATAAGAAATCTACTTTGTGAAGTTAGGGGTAGTCGGTGGTGTACATGCGACGGCCACTGGAACGAATACCTGAGTCTCCGTTCACGACTGAAACTGTTATTCAATCCTTTCGTCAACGACATCACTGGTCATACATGGAGATGTGATATCCAGTACGCCCAAGACCTTCCTCTTCGGGATGTCATCTATATGGAGAAAGATAAAGGTTCTCAAAAAAATGTTCCGTCCTGCCCTTTCGCTCATCACACGAAGGAGTTTCAGGTGTTTCCAGACAGTAACACTTTCTGGTGCGGTGAATGCGCTATCGGTGGCGATACCATCGCATACATCACTAATATCCATGCGATGCCGTTCAGCGTTGCTGTGTACATGGCAAGAATTGAGCAGTAATGGAAACCAAAAATGACAATTTCTCGGTTCTCACGCTCTCCCATTTGATGGGGATGGAGTTTCCGCCCGTGGAGTGGGTGGTCGAAAGTCTAATCCCTGCCACGGGCATCACTGCACTTTCTGGGGCGCCAGCTTCGTATAAGACTTGGCTAGTACTACAGGCGGCTTTGAGCGTCGCTTCCGGGTCGCAGTTGTGCAGTAAGTTTGCGACTGATCAGACCGGAGTTCTTATTGTGGATGAGGAAAGCGGTCCTCCTCTGCTGAAAAAACGACTTACCGCTTTGTCTGCAGACTCGGAATTGCCAATCTATTTTCGTTCATACCAAAATTTCTCTCTGTCGGTAAAAAAAGTCGAAGAGCTATTGGAACTATGCAAGGAATTTGAAATCGGACTGGTGATCTTCGACTCCCTTGTCAGGATCCACGGTGAAGATGAAAACGACGCTGGAAAGATGGCGGGCGTTGCAAAGTTGCTCAGTCAGTTTAAGGCCGCGGGAATCGCCGTGCTTTTCACTCACCACAACCGTAAACAAGGGCCGGGACGTTCTAACCCTGCCCAAGATATGCGTGGTTCGTCAGACATCCTCGCGGCCGTGGATTGCCACCTAGCAATCCGCAAGAAAGACGATTACCTGATTATCCACCAAACAAAACTGCGGCATCAGCCAGAAGCAAAGCCGTTTCGTCTCGATATTGTCACTGACGGCCAGCTCGTATCTCTCGAGTTTGCCGGAGAGGTTGATGAAGCAATTTCCAGCCGTAATGAGGCAAAGAAGTGTATTCCCGATCTAATCGGTGAACAAGATGATCCCCTCTACCAACAAGAGCTGTTCGAAAAAGTTCGGGCTTCGGATGTGAGTGCGTCAGACAAGCTACTGCGCGAAGTAGTAAAAGACCTTGTGAAGAGTGGTGAAATCATCGAACGGCGCGGTGAAAAGAAAAAACTCTTCTACTCGTTACCGCGAAAGAGTGCTGACCAAAAGGGTAAAACTGACCTCCCTAAGTAACAGCCGTTTTACCCAATGCTCACTCAATCCGAAATCGCTGGATTTCAAAAAATCTATAAGAAGAAATTCGGGGTTGTCCTGAGCCATGAGGAAGCCCGGGAAAAGGGTGAGTTAGTTCTGCGAACAATGAGTCTCGTATATCAGCCGATCACGGAGGGCGACGTTGGAAAAATTCGAGAGCGCGACGCCAAGCGGGAGGGCGTATAATAAGAATGCTGTTCCATGTCCCACCCGCTTCATACGAGTTTTCTGTTTCCTGCCCTCAAGGGGCGGGTTCTGCCAGAAAACTACTCGTATGAGCAGCGGACTGGAACAGCCAGGACTCGCCCCTTGAGGAGCCTCTCATGAGCCAGAACACTTACTTTCTTTACGCCCGCAAGTCTTCTGAAAGCGAAGATCGACAAGTGCAGTCGATTGAGGATCAATTAAATCGCCTGAAAGAGATTGCCTCTGAGCGAAGGTTGAAAGTCAAAGAGGTTTTCACCGAGTCGAAATCGGCGAAGAAGCCGAACAACCGACCGGCATTCGCTGAGATGCTTGAACGGATTGAAGCCGGAGAAGCCGACGGCATCTTATGTTGGCAAATTAACCGTCTTTCCCGAAACCCAATCGACAGCGCAAACCTGCAATGGAAACTTCAACAGGGAGTACTGCGAAGCATTCTGACCTACGAGCGCGAGTACCTTACCGATGACAATGTCCTGCTCTTCAATATCGAGAGCGGCATGTCTAACCAATATGTTCTCGACCTTAGCAAGAACGTTATACGTGGCATTCGCGGAAAAGCGGAGCGCGGCTGGTATCCCCATGTACCGCCGCTCGGCTATAAAACCGGCGGCGAGGAAGAAGATCCGATAGCGCCCGACGCGGAGCGGTACGCCCTAGTCAGAAAGATGTGGGAATTGATGCTTACCGGCGCGTATACGCCACCACGCATCCTGAAAGTCGCAACGGACGAATGGGGGCTTCGCACACGGCAGATGAAGCGGCTTGGCGGCAGGACGCTCTCCAAGAGCGCGATTTACAAAATTTTCACCAACCCCCTCTACTACGGCGAGTTCGAGTACCCCAAAGGGAGCGGTCAGTGGTATGAGGGAAAGCATAAGCCGATGGTCACCAAGGAAGAATACGATAAGGTTCAGCTTCTGCTCGGCCGGGACGGTCGCCCGCGCCCACAGAAGTATCTTTTCGCGTTCACAGGTCTGATCCGTTGCGCCGAATGCGGTTGTCTTTACACGGCTGAGACAAAGCGAAAAATCATAAAGAAAACCGGAAAGGTTGGCCTGTACACCTATTACCATTGCACCCGCAAGAAGAAAGACGTGGATTGCACTCAGCGTACTTTCCTGCGGGACACTGAGCTTGAGAAGCAAATCGACAAGGAACTCAGCAGTATCACGATTGCCCCGGAATTTCGGCAGTGGGCAATCGAGGGTTTGAACCGCCGTAACGACCGCGAGATTGCGGATCGACAGAAAACTCACGCATCCCTGAACAGGACGGCTGAGGACACTCAGGGTGAGCTAGATGAACTAACGAGGATGCGCATGCGACAGCAGATTGATGACGAAGAGTTCACGGCGCATCGGAAGCGACTTCAGGCCGAGCTACGGAGCCTTCGAGAGAAAATCCGGGACACTGAGAGCCGCGCCGACAAGTGGATCGAGCTTACGGAGAAAGTCTTCGACTACGCCACCTATGCCCGGGTTCGCTTCGAGAAAGGCACGCCGGACGAGAAAAAAGAGATCGTGATGACTTTAGGTTCGAACCCGTTGATTGAGGACGGAAAATTCCGTCTATCAAGCTACGAATGGTTTGAACCGATCAAAAAACAGTACCCGGCGCTTGAAGCCGAATATCACAAGGTTAGAACCGCGAAAAATATCTCTACCGAGGAACGAAACGAGGCTTTGGAAGCCGTTCGTACCTCTTGGCAGGGGTGGAGGGATTCGAACCCCCGACACCGGGTTTTGGAGACCCGTGCTCTGCCGGACTGAGCTACACCCCTAAATCGCGTAGCGTAATGCCATTATGGCATTACGAACGCACTGCGTGCACTCACCGCTTCACCCGACGGCGCGGACTACTTCGTTTCCTTGTGCAGCGTGTGCTTGCCGCAGCGCGGACAGTGTTTCTTAAGCTCCAACCGATCCTGCGTATTCCGCCGGTTCTTGGTCGTGTGGTAGTTGTGCTCCTTGCACACCGTGCATTCGAGCGTGATCGTTGGTCGGACGTCCTTAGCCATACCAGATTACGATACCATGAGTATGCCGTACGGCGCGCCGCCTTAGCTCAGTTGGCCAGAGCAACTGTTTTGTAAACAGTAGGTCCTCGGTTCGAATCCGAGAGGCGGCTCAGCGTCGATCAGAATCCGCGGCAACGTCGCCTTCGGGAAACTGCATCAACTGGTCAAGCATGGACCGATACTGATCGTCGTCAAAGAAAAGCGATTCCCTGACCTTCGCCTCTACCTCTTCCGTACCGATCGCAATCTCAAGTTGGGCAGGACTGCCACCGCCTCTCAGTCCCCTGAGGACATCACCCGGATCGACTTGCACCGGCGTATCCAGGGCACCTTCCAGCGGACAATCTTGCGACCATGTGAACTTTCCCGGTCTCCTGGTCGTCAACGAACCTGTGCGCACGTCATGTTCACTTCCTGTGCAGACGTAAGAGTCGGTAGGGAATCCCCACTGGCCTTCTTCGCGGATGACCAACTCCGGCCTCGCCAGGATACCGAGAGCCCTGCGTTCCACTACATATGGATCCTTCCAGCCTTTACCGAACACATGTGTCCGGTAGTTGACGCCGCGCGAGATCACCAGTACCGGCTCGTTGGCATGTGCCGCCACGCGTTCCTCGAGCGAACGGAACAAATCGACCGCTTCCTGGTCGAGTTTGTGGTTACGGAGGATGACATGGTCGATCAGTCGATCACCGGTCGTCTCGCCGGCACGCACCCGGTCATACAGTTCCTGATTCATTCCGTCGAGTGCTGCGAATTTCTCTTTCCTCTCTTCGCTGGCGGCTACCGCCTCGGCTTCCGCGGATCTGACTTCACTTAAATCAATGGATTTACTCATGAGATGGGTTTCGGTTGTAACGGGTTACTATAGCAACCCGCCAAGCCTTTGCAAAACTGTCTGTGCTGGGAGAGGGATTCGAACCCCCGAAGGCATAAAGCCAGCAGATTTACAGTCTGCCCCGTTTGGCCGCTTCGGTATCCCAGCAGGGTCGGATTGTTAATCGGCCTGGAGCCGAGACCGGGATTCGAACCCGGGACCTCATCCTTACCATGGATGCGCTCTGCCGACTGAGCTATCTCGGCGTACCATACCATTTTACACACGAAAAAGCGGAGCGGGCCCGATGTGCCAACCGGCTTGCGATCGCTACTTCTTCAGGACCTTGTTGAACTGGGTCCGGCCCTTCTTGTCGGTGAGCATCCGCTCCACCTCCGCCAGCCGGTTGAGCACGAAGAAGTTCCGCGGGTCGAGCTTCTTGGCCGCCTCGAACGCTTCCTTGGCGTCGTCGAGCTGGCCGAGCTGCTGGTACACCTGCCCGATCCGGGTCATGTACTTGATGTTCTTCGGCTGCTGGACGAGGATCTTCAGGCACGCTTCTTCGCACCGCTCGTATTCGCGGTCCCGCCAGGCCTGGTCGGCTTCGGCGGAGAGGTGCTCGAAGTTGTCCGGCGTGCTCCGCGTGCCGTCGTGGTAGGCCGGCTGCGACGGCCGGGCCGGCATGCTGGTCACACGCTCACCGGGCGCCCGGGTGACGGACCGGACCTGCGGGGCTTCCCGGGGCGGTTCGGGATTCGGCTGTGGCGATTCTTCGGGCTCCGGTTCCGCGGCGGGCGCTTCTTCGGCAACGGGTTCCGACTGCTTCCCGTCGATCGCGGAATCTTCCGAGGCGCCGGCGGCGGGCGCCGAGCGCTCTTCCGGCGCATCCTGCGGTTTCGACTTGGATTCCTGCACCTCCGGCTCGGCCGTGATCGGTTTCTTCCGGAGCAACCCGCCGGCGATCTCCGTCACCTTGTGGACGGTCCGGTCCGCGACCTCTCCGGCCTGACGGGCGTGTTCACGGACCGCCTCGGTCGTACGCTCCACCGGCGATCCTTCCGGTTCCCCGGTCTCGGCCTGGGGTACATCCACGTTGTCCACGCCGAATACCCGCGCTTCCACGTCCGGCCAGCGGCGCGAGGCATACACGATGCCGGCGACGAGGGCGAGGAGGACGAGTGCGGTTAGCATGGTTTAGCTTAGGTTGAGCAGCAGATGCTCAATAAGTAGCTGAGTGTTGGGATTGTAGCGAAGATTTCGCCGCGCGGCAAATAGCCTGACCAATCCGGCGCTCCGCTGCGAGGCAGACAGTTGTTCAGTAAGCTTCCGGCCGGCCGGCGTGGCGTCTTCCCGGAGCGAGGAACGGAAGATGCCGATCCAGGTATCGAGCGTCTCGCGGAGCGCGTCGCGGTCCTCGGCCAGTGCCTTGGCACTGGCCAGGCGTCCGGGAACGGAAGCTCCCAGTACCTCGAACAACGCCGCCTCCTGCGCCGCGGCCGCTTCCGAGACGGCCGGGTCCGTCAGCAGGCGGATCGCTTTGCCCGGGCGGTGCTCCGCGCGGGCAGCCAGTGACTCCGCCTCGGGCGCGCCCTGCTCCGTCAACGCGGCGGCGAGGTCTTCGGTCGCGACGGGACCGAGTGCGATCCGTTGGCACCGCGAGACCGTCGTCGGAAGCAGGCTCGCGGGGGACGTGGCCGTCAGCACCAGCACGGCCCGGGACGGCGGCTCCTCGAGCACCTTCAGGAGCGCGTTCTGGGCCGGGATTCCGAGCCGGCCGGCCTCCGGGATGATGCCGATCTGGTACCGTCCGGTATGCGGACGGAGTTCCAGCGTATGGGTCAGCTCGCGCACCTGCTCGATGCCGACCGACCCCTCTTGCGGCAGCTCATGGAAGTCGGGATGGTTGCCGGCCGCACGCAGCCGGCACGAGGTGCAGGCGCCGCAAGCGGCCAGGCCATCGCCTTTCGGAGCGTCGCCCGTGCACAGCAGCGCGGCGGCGAACCGTTCGGCGAGCGTCCGCTTGCCGACCCCGGCCGGGCCGGTGACCAGGTACGCATGGTTCCCGGCACCCGCGGCCCGCTTCCGGAGCCGGGCGACCGCCCCGTCGTTCCCGATGAATGACCGTTCGCGCGTTGCCATCGGCCCCATTGTACCTCACGTATTTTTACCGTAACCAAGCTACGTATCACTTGATTCAGACGACCGGTCGTGCTATCATGCGTCTCCGATGATCGAAGTACGCGACCACCAGATCGAATGCGCCAAGTGCGGGAAGACGTTCACCTTCACCGCCGGCGAAGCGAAGTCCTTCAACGAGAAGGGACTCACGAACATCCCGAAGAAGTGCCCCGCCTGCCGCGCCAAGGATCGCGCCAAGCAGGAACAGAAGGTCCGCGCGACCGTCCGGTGCACTTCCTGCGGTACTAGCTTCGAGGTACCGTTCGAGCCCACCCGGAACGCCGACGGCACTCCGGTTCGCCCGCTCTACTGCATCGAGCACTTCGAGGGCCGCGGCGGTAGCCCGGCCCAGGCCTGATCCCGAGAGCTATCCGGTCGCCTGGCCCCGGAGCGCGATCGCATCACGGACCAACCCGGTCAGTTCCCGGGCGGCGGTTTCCAGATCGTCGTTGACGACCTCCGCGTCGAATTCGTGACGCGCCTTGAGCTCCTCTACGGCCACCGCCAAGCGTTTATCGATGTGCTCCGGCGTATCCGTGCCCCGCTCGCGCAGCCGACGCTCCAGTTCGGCAGCACTCGGTGGGGAAACGAAGATCAATGTGGCTTCCGGGATGCTCCGGCGGATCTGTCGCGCGCCCTGCACATCGATTTCCAGAACGACGGAATCACCGCTCTTGAGATGCCGTTCGACCTCGCTCCGGAGCGTGCCGTATTGGTATCCGGCATATTCCGCGTGCTCGACGAATTCCCCGGCGGCAATCCGACGGTCGAATTCTTCGGGTGACAGGAAGTAGTAGTCGACTCCTTCCTGTTCCCCCTCCCGGCGCGGCCGCGTGGTTGCCGACACGGAGTATGCGAGATGCGGGATCCGCTCCCGGATAATCCGGATCAGCGTGCCCTTGCCGACGCCGGACGGGCCCGTCACGACGATCAATGCTCCACGCTGGTCTGCGGTCTTGCTCATGTGCTTGTGTCGGATTCCCGGGTGCGCTTGTCCGATTCCCGCAGGAACACCTTCAAATCATCCGGGAGCGGGTCCTCGACGGTCAAGGAGCGTTTCGTCCGCGGATGCGTGAACCGGAGCTTGGTGGCGTGCAGGAACTGGCGGCCGAGGTCGGGATCCGTCATGCCGTACACCGCATCCCCGACGATCGGATGTCGCAGCGCCGCCAGGTGCACGCGGATCTGGTGGGTCCGGCCGGTCCTGGGCTCCACCTCAAGCAGCGTCCGACCCGGATACGCATGCACCGTCCGGTACGTCGTCGAGGCCGGCTTGCCGTCCGGCCGGACGGCGTAGCGTTTGCGGTCGGCGTGGTGCCGGGCAATCGGCGCGTCGATCTCGGCGGTCGGCTTGGCAGGCGTTCCCTCCACGAGTGCCCGGTACCATTTCCGTACGCGGCGATCCTGGAACTGCGCGGAAAGGTCCCGCGCCGCCGCATCGGTCTTCGCGATGATCAAAAGCCCCGAGGTGTCCCGGTCCAGCCGGTGCACCAGGCCATGGCGCTCGAGCCGCCGGGTCGCCGGAATCGCCGTGTCGAGCCAGTCGAGCAGCGTGCCGGTCGGCCGTCCCGCACCGGGATGCACCGCCAGTCCCGCCGGCTTGCTGATCACCGCCAGATCGTCGTCTTCGTAGCGGATCACCGGCCGGGGGACGTCCGCGGCGGCGCGTTCAACCACCGCCGTCCTTCCGCCACACCGCGAGGAGCAGCGCCAGCCCGCCGAGCAGGATCCAGATGTCCGCCAGGTTGAAGTGCGACGACGGCCCGATCGCGACGATGTCCAGCGCGCCGCCGTAGAGCAGCCGGTCGATGGTGTTCCCGACCGCGCCTGCCAGAAGCAGCCAAAGCCCCAGCCGGACCGACGGCCGCGGGGTGCGGGCAAGCAATACGGCGATGCCGAGTACGATCATGAACCCGGCCGCGATCAGCAGGGCGTTGCTGAGCGGAAGACCCAGCACGCCGGAGCGGTTCACCAGCGCACCAACGGTCATCGGACCGGCCGTGAGGGTCTCACCGCTCTGCATGACGATCAGCTTGGTAAGCTGGTCGGCCGCCAAGAGCGCCAACGCTATCAGTCCGGCCGGTTCCGGACCCCGCCGGACGGAGGGCGTCATCGTCGCACCCTTTCCCGGCGGCGCGGCGGCCGCAGGCCGTAGCGGGTCATCAGGACCCAGAGGCTCACGCCGGACGACGCGAGGAAGACCGGCACCGTCGCCCGGGCGCCTTCCGTCAGGAAGAGGGCATCCGCCGGATGATGCCACGGTTCCAGAGCCAGCTGTACGGTGGAAACCAGCAGGAGGACCAACCAGAATAGCATCCCGGCCGGCGCGTGCGCGGGTCGCAATCGCCAGAGCCGGTACGCATAGAAAGCGATGCCCGCATACAGCCCCGCCGCGTAGAGCGCCAGCGGGTGGAGTCGCTCCCCGGCGGCCGCGAGCGCCGGCCGCTCCTCATAGGTCACACCCCAGGGCAAGCCGGTCGCCGTCCCGAGGTAGTCACCGTTGAGATAACTGCCGAGCCTCCCGATCGCAAGCCCGAGGACCGCTCCGACCGCGACCACGTCGAGCCATCGCCAGAGCGGCCCCCGATGCCGCCGGATCAACAGGAACAACACCAACGACCCCAGGAGCAGGCCGCCGGCAAGCGCCAGTCGGCCGCCGCCGATCGCGAACCAGGTCGCCGGCCCCCCGATCTCGTCGGGCCGGAGCATGAGGTACCAGATCCGAGCGCCGACCAGGGCGGCCAGCGTGCCGTACAGGACGTAGTCGGCCAGGTATTTCACCGGCAGACGCGCCTGCCGGGCCAACAGATAGATCGCCGCCACCGCGACCACAACGGCGAGCACCACGAACAGACCGTAACTGTAGACGGTCAACGGCCCGAGTTCGAAGAGCACCGGATGCATGCTCCCATTGTCATGCAAGTCGTCGCCAAATGAAAAAGGCGCCAAGCTAAGGCCACCCCTTTTGTAAAAATAATGGTGCTGCCGGCGCCCCTTTCCGAAACAGCATTCGCCGCGGACGGCGAAGGACCAAGGTCGAAAAGAAGTGTTGGGGCTCCCCTGATGATCCGGGGAGCCCCGGCCCTACCTGTCTTGGATGTGCCGGGCAGCAGGCTTGGCATCGCCGGTCTGAGCCTCTGGTACGAGCATTTGTTTTGATTTTTTCCCGTCAGAGGGCTCAGGCCGGTGATGCAAAGAGTTGCTGCCCGGCACGTGGTCAGGACAAACGATGAATGGTTTCGAACACTTGGATTTTGGTTTGACGTTTTGGAAGTGGTGGACCACCGTAACGGGCCACCGTTGGTTTTTGTTTGCGCAAACGTTCGTCTCGCTGACCGGGTGGGTGGGATCGGCACCCGCTCGAACAGCAGGGCGTCGAGCACCTTCTGGCTAGCGATAGTCGGTCGATGAAGGTTGGTATTTTGTTTTTCCTTCTCAGGAGGCGCTGCGCTTCTTGAGAAGATGCTCGAGTCCCCGCCGTTCAAGGCTGTGGTAGGACGCTGGTTGGTAAGGGAGCAAAAAACCCGATTGTTGGGGCCTCGGTGGGCCGCCGCTCAATCGGGATTAAGTCAACCTATCACGATGAACAATGCCTGTCAACACCTTTTCAAAAATTATGTTCAATGGTTTTCCGGGCATGAAAAAAGCAGCGCGGTTTCGCATGAAGCGAAACGGGTGCGCTGCCTTTTCCGTTATGAGAACGGGACGGTCCTCCTAACGATTGGTGGTCATGCCAAGGCCGGATGCGGACGTGCCGTCGCCGGCGTGGCCGGAGCGGAAGTAATCACCTCCTCGGGTCTGTCCTCGGGCCAGAACCGCGCATCCTCGGTCGGCCGTATCCGCTGGTAGGGGCGGGGCCGGTCGAAGACCGCTTTGCACTGGATGCGCCACTCCTTACTGGAGTCTATCGCGCGAAGCGGGACGTGCATGCACGTCCGGAGCCGTCGTGCGTTACCCGGATAGCCAATCTTCGAGCTGAAGACCACGAACTGGCAGGTTCCCCGCCGCTGTCGTCTGAGCGGCAGGAAGTACGCCGGGTAGGTATGATGCGCCTCCAGTAAGGCGCGGTACTTCTTGTGTGCGCAGGTGCGTCGTTGGCGACGGCCTCGGACCTGGTCCAATCGCTTGTCCCAGTAAGCCGCCTCCCGCAGCAGCGTGGCCAGCTCCGGTGGAATCTCCGGACGCCAGCCCACCACCTTGGTTCCCTGCACGAAAGCCGGATGGCTCAAGGAGCGCTCCCCTTGGTTGACGTTGCAGTTGCTTTTTTGCCAGCCCCCGACTGGCGTCGCCTGGTTTTCGAAAGAACTGAAAAACCGCCCTTAGGCGGTGTGGTCGCGCGAAAGAACCTTTTGCCCTTCGCGTTCGTTTTTGACGGTGTTAGCTACCATCCATTCCATCATAGGAGCGGGACGGGGCTTTCGCAAGCAGGCTTACCGTCTTGCGGCAGGTTGATCGGCCTCTCCCACGGCCTTCCCTGCCGGTTCGGCGAAGGCCTTAAGCTTGCGTTTGGCTTCCTTCGTATCGGCCGGCAACGTGCCGGCGTGGTCGATCTTCCCCTTGAGCCGTTCGAAGTCCTTCCCGACCACGTCCCCGGTGTTCCGGGCGTTGCCGAGATGCTTGAAGAGCAGCGACAAGCTGCCGCCAAGCTTCCCCGAATCCTGCTGGATCGCCCGGAGTTCGCTCAGCACTTCCTTGGCCCGCGCCTCGATCTGCTCGCCTTCGAAACTCTTCAGTACCAGCTGCAGGAACAGGTAGAAGTTGTTCGGAGAGACTAAAATCACGTGCTTGGCCGCAGCGTGGTCATAGAGATCCGTAGTCGAGTAGATCTCGTGGAAGACCGCTTCGCCCGGCACGTACATGAACGCGTAGTCCACCGTGTCTTCGCCGGGCAAGATGTACTTCTTGGAGATGTCGTCGATATGTTTCCGGACCTGTTTGTGGAATTCATTGAGCACCGGCTCGCGTGCATCCTCGGGTAGTTTCTGCGCCGCCAAGTACTTCTCCAGGGGGAACTTCGAGTCGATCGGGATCATCCCGCTCGACGTGAACACCACCGCGTCCACCTTTTCGCCGCTCTTGAAGCCGTATTGCAGCTTGAACTTGGCCTTCGGCAGACATTCGGAAAGGATGTCCTTCATCAGCGATTCGCCGATGTTGCCGCGCATCTTGGGCGATCGGAACACCTCGCGCATCTCCTCGATCGACTGGCCCATCTTCTGGATCCGGCCGACCTCCTGGTTCAGCGACGCGATCACCTTGGCGGCATTGTCGAGTCGTTCGCCGATCTGCCGGGTCGCTTCTTGCGAGCTCCGGCTGGCGTGCCGCTGGTCCTCCTTAAAGTCCTTGAGCCACTCCAAGAGCGCCGTCTGGTCGCCCTGTGCCGCACGCTCACGGCGCTGCCGGAGCAGCTCGTAGTAGACAGCGGCGATCCCCACGACGATCGCGACGGCTACGGTCACCAAGATGGCAGTAGTCATATGTATACTATACGGTTACACGGGGCTCCGTGCCAACCCCTCGCCTCCAGCCTACAACAGGTCGTCCGCCGAAGAGATGACCCGCGGCTCGGTGATGTCGTATACCACGTCCTTCCGCTCCAGGACCACCCGCCAGCCCGCCGCCTGGGCTTTTTCGAGCAGCTTCCGGTTGGGGTTGAACGCGATCGGGTGCTCCACCAGCTCGAGAAAGCCTACGTCCCCCTCCGTGTCCCCGATTCCAAACGAATCGTCGAGCGTGAACTCGCCATGCTCGGAGAGGAAGTAGCGGACCACCGCGGCCTTGTCGTAGTACGGCTGGAGGCCCACCGGCTTCCCGGTGAACCGGCCGCCCTTCACCTCCTGCTTCGAGCCGTAGACATAGTCGAACTTGAGGAAGCGGTTATAGATCTTGAGCGCCGGCACCAACATGCCGGAGATCGCGACGAGCGCGTATCCCCGGGCACGGAGCTTCTCCAGCAGGTCGTGGGTGAACCGGTACTGCCGGTCCTTGAGGCGGCCGATCACTCCCCCGGCGAGCACCGTGAACTCCCGCTCCGACACGCCGGCCAGGTTATGTTCGATCAGGCGGACGAGCTTGTCGTTGTACTGCTCGAAGCTGCCCTGCCGGTCCTTCCAGGCGTTCTGGGCGGCGACCAGGTCGGCGTAGGCCGACTCCGGCAGCATGTCCACCGAGATCATATGGTCGACGATCTCCATCATCACCGCCGAACGGAACAGCGTGCCGTCGATGTCGAAGATCGCGAGGGGCCGTTTGTCGTGGGTGTGTTCGGTCGGCATGGTGATTCAGGACTCCGTGCGGTGTTTCGGCCGGTGGCCCGGGCACTCGGCGAACGGGCTGCACTCGTGCGCGGTCCGCGCCGGCAGGAACTCGCCCTTCCGGATCGCCGTGGCCGTCTCGATGATCTTCTCACGCATCGCGGAAAGCTGCCGGGCCGTGGGCGTGGCCACGGCCGACACGCCGGTCTCCACGAAGTTCAGGACGATCCGTTCCGGCGGCTCGCCGTGCTCCTCCTGGTACGCCAGCGCGTAGATCTGGAGCTGCTTGGCAAGGGCGCTCTGCTTGATCTTCCGCTCGGCTTCGGCTTCGGTCCGCACCGATTCGCTGGTCTTGTAGTCGACGATCGTCGGCCTGCCGTGGTGGATATCGATCCGGTCGAGGCGGCCGGTCACCACGCAGCCGGGCAGCGCCATCTTGAACGGATGCTCCACTTTCGTCGGCGCCTCGCGCTTCGCTTCCTCGGCGAAGAACCGCTTGATCGCGGCCTCACCCTTGGCGTGCGCCCGCTCCCGCTGTCCTGGACGCTCCTCGGGCAGCGTCCCGATGCCCCGTTCGAACCAGTCAAGGCTCTCCTTGAGGCTCGGCTTCCGCCCTTCCAGCTTGGCGCGGTTGATGCGTTCGATCACCCGGTGGACGAGGTTGCCGTACTCCGGTGCGAACGCCCGTTCGTCCGGGAACTTCGCCACGTGTTTCCAGTAATACTTGAGCGGGCACTCCCAGTAATCGCGGAGTCGCGAGTAGGACAGCCGGAGGATCTCGTCGTTGGCGACAGGGCTGGTGATCGCGGTCACCGGTGTGGACTGGGCCAGCGCCCGCCAGGGATCCTTCGGCGCGTCCGGCAGCGTCGTCGCGATGTCGTTCCCGAGCGCCTCGGTAACGAAGGGGCTGGCCCGCCAGGCCCGCGCGGTCTGGTAGTCGCTGGACGCGGTGAGGTAGCAGAACCGCTTCGCCCGGGTGATCGCCACGTAACAGAGCCGACGCTCCTCGCGCTCGTGGGACGCGCTGTCCGCTTCCCGACCGATCACCGAGTCGATCGCGAGCTGGCCGCCCCGCCGGTTCTGCGGAAACTTCCCTTTCACCATCCCGGCGACCGCCACGACCTCGAACTCCAGCCCCTTGGCACCGTGCGCCGTGAGGATCCGGACGGCGTCATACTCGCCGTCGAATTCCGCCGCGACGGACTCGTCGGAGAGCGCGGCGATGTCGGCGTAGTGCCGCGCCCAGCCAGCGACGCTCGGGTCCTCGGCCGTCGCCGCGTACTGTCGGAGCCGCGCGAAGAGCTTGCCGATGTTCTCGACCGGCTGTTCGTCGCCGCCGGCACGGAGCCGCTCGGCGTACCCGGCTTCGGCCAGCCAGTCATAGAGCAGCTCGTCCACCGGCCGTTCGCGGGCCCTGCGTGCGTACGTCCGGATGTCATCCAGGAGTTTCCTGGCCTGCGGAACGCCCTTCGCCTGACGGTCCAGCAGTTCCCAGAGCGGCTTATGGTACCGCTTCATCTGCGCGGCGGCAGCGAACAACGTATCCAGCGGCACATCATAGACCGGGCTGGTCGCCAGGTGCTTGAGCGCCGGGGAATCATGCGGATCCGCGACCGCCAGCAGGAAGTTCACGCAGAGCTTCACCTCCGGTTGCGCGTAAAGCCGGCCGCTCCCCTCCGCCCGGTACGGAATCCCGGCGGATGCCAGCGCCCGTGCGAAATGCTGTCCGAGTTTTTTCTGCCGCACCAGCACCGCCATCTCCTGCCAGGGGATGCCCTGCTCATGGTGCTGTCGGAATCGCGCGGCAACCGCCTCCGCCTCGTCCGTCACCGTCGCGAACCGCAGAAACTGCGGCTCCGCCTCGTCCGTCACCGCTGCCGCGGTCAGGCGCTTGTCGAAGCCGTCCTGCGTCTCCAGCCGGTCGGGGTTGTGCCGGACCAGCCGGTACGCCGCATCGAGGATCGGCTGCGAGCTCCGGTAGTTCTCGGTCAGGACGATCCGTGCCGGCCGCTCATGTGCCTGCTCGAATCGCTGGATGTTCCCGATGTCGGCGCCCTGGAACCCGTAGATGCTCTGGTCGTCGTCACCGACCGCCGTGAGGTTGCCGCCCGGTCCCGCGATCTCGTCCACCAGCGCGGCCTGCGTCGGGTTGGTGTCCTGGTATTCGTCGACGAGGATCCAGCGGAAGACCTTCCGAAGCCGCGCCCGGATCTCCGGCTTGTCCCGGAGGAGCCGGAGCGGCAGCTGCACCTGATCGCCGTAATCGATCAGGTAGTGCTCCCGCTTGAGCCGCTCGTACGCGCCGAACGCCGCCACCACCTCCTGATGGCGTGCGAGCCTCCGTTCCGCATCGGCCCGTTCGTCGGGATCGGTGAGCTTCTTCGCCCGGGCCGCCTCCCGCTTCGTCCACTTCGCGTAGTCATCGGGCGCCAGGTCCTCCGCCTTGGCGCGGTTGATCGCCCCGGCGATCTCCCGCAGGTACGCCGCTGGCCGGCCGCGCGGGGAAAGGACTTCCAGCCCCAGTTCCTCGAGATGGTCCTCCAGGAAGATCACCTGCTCCGCTTCGCCGAGCAACTGGTACGTCGGCGGCAGCCCCAGCTCGAAGGAGTACTCGCGGAGCAGCGCGTCGCCGAAGGCGTGGAACGTCTGGATGTGCTCCGGCAGCGCCGAGAGTCCCATGCCGATCAGCCGGTCGAGCATCTCGCCGGCCGCCTTCTCCGTGAACGTGATGGCCAGGATCTCGTTCGCCGGTACGCCGCGCTCTTCGATCAGGTGCGCGATCCGCCGGGTGATCACGTTGGTCTTGCCCGTCCCCGCCCCGGCCACGATCAGGAGCGGCCCCTCGCCGTGGGTGACGGCCCGGGCCTGGGCTTCGTTCAGGCCGGTGCGCGGCTTCGGCTGCTTCGGTTCGGTGGAGGCGGGATTCACCTCACCATTGTACCGAAGTGCCCCGGCGGCGAATCGCTAGAGCGTCCGGAAGCTGTCCTTGAAGGACCGCTTGGCCGCCGCGGTCGCTTCGGCGTACGTGAAGTCCTTGTAATCCCCGACCGTACCGTCGGCGAAGACGACGACGTACGCGAATCCGCCCGTTTCCTCAAGCAGGCTGTCCGGGTTGCCGATCGCGTGGCCGGAAGCCCTGGCGTCGTTGTACTTGTCGATCGGGATCTTGCCGATCGTCGCCACCTCGGCGTACTTGGTCTCCTTGTTGATCAGGAAGAACGTCACGGAATTGGTGCTGACACCGACGTTGCTCGCCTCCTGGTACCGCCACTTGCCGATCCACTCCTCGGGCACGTCCACGGCGAACCCGAGGTTCGCACTGGAGTACGTCGCGGTCTGGGCGGCCGGCGCGTCACCCTCCTGGGTCTGCGGCGCGGCACTGGCCAGCGGTTCGGGACTTGGTTGCGCGCCGAGCCGTTTCTTGAGCCGTTTGATCTCGTCTTCCTGCTCGGCCAGCTGCTCTGCCGCGGACTGGCTTGCCACGATCCAGCCGCCGAAACCGGCGCCAGCCGTCAGGAACAGGCCGATCAGGACAGTCAACAGGAGGGGCGACGCACCGCGCTGGCCGGAAATCGTCCCGCGGAGGCGGGAACGGCGGATTCGTTGGGAACGTCTAAGGCTCATATGTCTATCGGTGTTCGATGCGAATGCTACCCCGACCGGCCGCTGGCCGCAATCGGCCGGGTGCGGTCACTCGAACAATCCGCCGCCGCGGTCGCCCGAGGCACGCCGGCCTTTCCCGCCGCCCGGGCCGTGGTCCGACCGTTCCGGCTCGCGGACGTACCGCACCCCTTGCCGGGTCGTGCGGTGGAGTACCGCGTACGCGGCGCCCGCCGCGGCGGCCAGCGTCGCCAGGACGATCAGGCTGAAGAGGACGATGCCCCGTACCCGCTCGAACTCGGTTCCGAGGACGGCACCCGCGTAATCGGACAGTCCCGGGCTGAGCGCACCAAGTCCGATGATCGCGCAGAGCGCGACGAACGCAGCCAGTCCGGCCCGGAGGTCCTGCAGGCTCGGCGCCATCGCCGCGGTGATCGCCGAGGCCAGGTACGCGAAGACGAAGAACTGCCAGGAGGAGATGGAAAGCTCGCCGAAGCCGACGAAGCCCGGCACCAGCGCCAGGGCCAGGAGGTATACCGCGGTCGCCGCGCCGAGGATCGGTGCCACGCTGATGATCCCGTCACCGAGCGGCGCCCGCGGCTCCTCGTGCACCACCGCCCCGCCGCGCGCGTCGAACACCCGGACCTGCCGGATCCGTGCGCCGGTCAGAACGCAGGCCAGCGCGTGCGAATACTCGTGGACGATCACGCCCGGCGCGATCAGGAACCGGTACGTCCGCCCGACGAACACCCGCGCCAGGAACCGGTTCGCGGCGTACGACAAGACCAGCGTGGCCACCAGCAGGCCGAGCAGTTGGACCCCTGGATTGGCTGCGACAGATTCCATCCTTCGTGCGTTATCGATTTGAGCGTCTGCGGTAACTGCGGATGCTGAGACTTATAGCCGGACAGGCTTCACGGATCCAGTCCTGTCCGGCGCATCCGCATGCCGCAGACCTCAAATCCAACTCCCTAGCCACATCCGCCTACCGTAATCCGTAGCGTCGAGCCCGACTCCCGTCCAGACCGGATAGAAGTAGGCGAACGCCAGCAGCGCCAGGGCCAGGAAAGCCACGCTCTGTTTCTTTCCCCACCGCCAGCGGGGCACGTTCGCACCTGCCCACACCAGCGTCACGCCACCGGCCAGAAGCGTCCCGACCGTGAACCAGGTGACATCCCCGCCGAGCGCCGAGCGCAGGAGCAGTCCGCCGAGCACGCCGTTCGCCGCGATCAGGCCGAGCCAGACCAGTGACTGCGGCCACGGGTCCTTCGGCCGCCACTGCCAGCTCTGGCCGAGCGCGTATGCCAGCGCCAGGATCACGAACGGGAGCGCCCCCGCGTAGTGGTAGATGAAGAGTACCCGGTCGATCAGCGCCCACGGCGCGTAGTGCGCCAGGATCGCGAAGAGAACGAAGACCAGGACCAGGCTCCGCCGCCGGACCGCGGCCACGGCCGCGAAGATCACGGCCAGCAGCCCACCCCACCAGACGACGGGGTTCCCCATCGCGATGATGCCCTGCCACTGCCCCTCGACGACCTTGAAGTAGTACGCCACCGGCCGGATCATCGCCGGCCAGGTGAACCAGTCCGAACCGTACGGATGCGTGGCATCCAGGTTGTGGTGGTAGTTCCAGATCTGCTTGTGGATGCCAGCGGCGTTCTCGCCGGTCGAATCGAACGGCACGTGGATCGCAAAGATCGCCGTGTAGATGATCACCGGCGCGACCACCAGCCACGCGACGTAGTGCTCCGCCCGGAAGAGGTTCTCCTTCCGGGCGCCGAGCGCAGCCAGGAGCCGGTCGCCGGAGCGAACCTTGAAGAACCGTCTGATCCGGCGGCGGTCACGGAACGCGTACACCAGGAGCAGGCCGACGGCCGGCGCGATGAACGCCAGGGTGATCCACTTGAGCGAGAGCCCGAGTCCGAACGCCACCCCCGTCGCGACCAGCCAGCGGTACGCGGCCCGGCGGGTCTTCGCCTGCAAGCTGGCCAGGAACAGGAAGTAGGTCAGGACGTTGAAGAAGACGACGAAGCCGTCCAGCACGGCCGTCCGCGACTCAACGAGCAGGAAGCCGTCGAGCAGCGCGAGTACGCCGGCGATCGCCGGGACCAGCACCCCGCCGAACAGGCGCTTGGCGAGCAGGTAGAGCAGCGGGACCACCGCCGCGCCGAACAGCGCCGGCGCGAACCGCCAGCCGAAGGAGTCGTTGCCGAAGAGCCACTGCCCGCCGGCGATCAGGAACTTGCCGAGCGGCGGCTCCGCGTCGAAGAACGGCGTCGCGGTCAGGTAGTTCTGCGCGAAGACCGCGAAGTACGTCTCGTCGAAGATGATCTCGCCGGGATGGCCCAGGTTCACGAACCGGAGTAGCAACGCGGCGAGCGTCAGCCCGCCGAGGATCCACCAGTCGCGGCGTGTCATGGTCCTCACCACTCCAGCGTAGCACTGTTATTTGCCGCGACGGCCCGCCCCGGGTCCGGCCTTCCCCTCCCTGCGTGTCCGTCGGAACAGAAATCGCTATACTGTAATCCGTTATGCCTGAATCCGACGGATTGGAGTTCGGGGGCGAGCACCCCGAGAACCTCCAGTACACCACCAAGGACGCGCGGCTCCTCAACCAGACCGAAACCGGCATAGCCCGGGCGGTCGCCGAAGAGTCGGAAAACTTCCTCGAACGCCAGTACGGACGGGTTTATATCGTCACGGATATCCCCTTCACTAACGATGCCTACGACGTCGGTGAGATCATCACCGACACGTTCCAGCGCGAGTTCTTCGGGGACCTCAACCGCTCCGTCGGTGACGCGTTCGAGCACGCCCTCACGGTGCTCAACCAGACGCTGGCCGACCTGGCCGCCGAAGGACAGTCCGACTGGGTCGGCAGGCTGAACGCGGTCATCTCCGTGGTCCACGAGAATCACATCTTCGTGACCCAGGCCGGAAACGCCAAGGCGTACCTCGTCCGGGGCCACTCCTCCACCGACATCACCGAAGGGCTTTCCGAGCCGCCGGCCGGCGGTCAGACCGCGAAGACGTTCCTGAACGTCGCGGAGGGCGCGCTCGAGGTCGGCGACAAGCTGGTGCTGGCCACGCCGGAACTGCTGGAGCGAATCCAGATCCGAGACCTCCGCCGTACCGTCTTCCTGCATCCGCCGATCCGCACGATCCAGAAGCTCGCCGAACAACTCACCGAGCAGCGGCCGGAACGGTTCGCGTCGGTGTTCGTCGAACTCACTACCGTGGATCTGATCTCCACGGAAACCCTCTCCGACGAACCGAACGAGATCATCCTGTCCGCGCCGCGCCGGCACTTCGAATCACTCCAGCGGCTCCGGCCGCTCCGCAAGGACACCCCGGCCGCCGAGCTGGTCGACAAGACCCGCAAGCGTTGGGAACGAGAACTCCGGCCACAGGTCCAGCGGGCCACGGCAGGGCTGACCCACCGGGTCCGTTCCTGGCAGGCTTCCCGAAAGGGCGAGGCGCCCCCACCTCCGCCGCGGCACGCCGCCGGCACTCCCGAGACGGAGCACCCGAAGCCGCGTTCCGACCGGCCGGCGGCCGGTGCCGGAAGTCGGAATGCCGCCCTGGAGACCGTCCGGCGGTTCGGCCGGCAGGCGGCCGAGTCCGCCCGTCCCGTCACCCGCAAGCTCGGGGAGCTCTGGGAGAAGAGCGGCATTCCGCGTTCCGGTGCCTGGCAGCGCGTCTCCGGAGCCGTCCGGAAGGTCACCGCTCCGGTCTACCAGCGGGTAGCTACCCTTCCCTGGCGGGACCAGTTCGCCGGTGACAAGCGGACCCTCTACCGGAACCTGATCCTGGCCGGCGCGCTGATCCTGCTGATCAGCATCGCGCTCTCCGTGAATGCCGCCCAGAACCGCAAGGCCGAAGCCGACGTCCGCGAACGGATCGAGCAGGTCGAGGAGCTCCAGGCCAAGGCGGAGGCGAGCTTCATCTTCAAGGACGTGCCCGGCGCGCGGAAGCAGCTCGCCGAAGCCAGAATGCAGGCGGACGAACTCGAGCGAGAGGGTGTCCTCGAGGACGAGGTGTCCGCGCTCCAAAAGAGCCTGACCGTCTCGGCGGACCGGATCAACGTGGTGGTCCGGGTCCAGGAGCCGATCGTCGACTTCCGGGAGCGGGCGGACAGCCCGCTGATCTCGATGGCCCAGTCCGGCACCAGCCTCTACGCGTTCGGCAAGCGATCGCCGGTCGTCACCTTCAACCTGAACGGCAGCGAGACCACCGTCGGCGAGGAGCCACCGGCACAGAGCGCGGTCACCGGCACCGCGACGACCTCGAACGGTGACGTCCTCCTGCTGACCGACAAGCCGGCGCTGGTCCAGCTCGACACCGCGTCCGGCGCGGCCGCGGAAATCGCGATCGGAACCGGCGGCAGCTGGGAGCGCGGTACGGCGGTCGACACCGTCCAGCAGAACGCGTACATCCTTTCGCCCGATGACGACCAGGTCTGGCGCCACACCCGGACGCTCTCCGCGTTCAACCGCGGCGAACCGTACTTCGATGGCGAGGTCGACCTGGAAGGCGCGGTCGACATCGTGACCGGTGCGGCGGTGCACATCCTGAAGTCGGACGGCACGGTGATCCGTGCCAGCGGCGGCGAACCGGCGGACCTGCCGCTCGCCAAACCGCCCGCCCCGGATAGTTCCCTCGACGGCGCGACCGCGTTCGCGATCAACTTCGCGAACGACCACCTGTTCGTGGCCGACCCGAAGCGGGAACGGGTGGTCGAGTTCAACGCCGACGGTGCCTACGTCCGCCAGTTCCGGAGCGACGATTTCGGCGACATCACCGACATCGTCGTCGACGACAAGACGGAGGAGCTGTTCGTGCTCTCCGGGAACCGGCTCTGGCAGATCAAACTGTAGCTACAGTTTCTCCGGCATCTCGATGCCGAGCGTCTCGCCGACCTGTTCAAGCGTCAGCTTCGTGGCCTCGACCAGCTTGAGCCGTGCCGCGGTAAGCTCCTTGTCGTCCGACACCACCCGGCACTGCTCGTAGAACTTGTGGAACGCGTCGGCCACGCCGAGCGCGTAGTGCGGCACCCGCTGGATCTGGTAGTCCTCCGCCGTCTGGCGGATCACCTCGGGGAAGCCGGCCAGCTCCTGGATCAGCGCGAACTCCGCCGGTTCGACGAGCCGATCGAGTTCCGCGTCCTTCTTCTTCGCGCCGCGGCCGGCCTGCCGGAGGATCCCCGCCACCCGCGCGTACGCGTACTTCAGGTAGTAGACGGGATTCTTCTGGCTCTGCTCTTTGGCCAGGTCGAGGTCGAAGTCCATGTGGGTATCCCAGCCGCGCATCACGAAGAAGAAGCGCGCCACGTCGGACGGCACCTCGTCGAGCAGCTCGTCGAGCGTCACATAGGTCCCGGCGCGCTTGCTCATCTTCACTTCCTGTCCCTCGCGGGTCAGGCGGACCAACTGCGTGATCACGATCTGTAACTTCCCCTCGAAGTGCTCGGCCTGCCGGAGGAACTCCGCCCCCGCTTCGAGCCGCTTGATGTAGCCGTGGTGGTCGGCGCCCCAGATGTCGATCGCCAGGTCGAACTGACGCTTCGCCAGCTTGTGGTAGTGGTAGGCCAGGTCGGCGGCGAAGTACGTGAGCGCGCCGTCGGACTTCCGGAGCACGCGGTCCTTGTCGTCGTCGTGGTGGGTCGTCTTGAGCCAGAGCGCGCCGTCCTTCTCGTAGGTCGCGTCGATCTTCTCGAGGTCGCCCAGGACCCGCGCGGTCTCGCCGCTGTCATGGAGCTCCTTCCGCTCCGAGAACCAGGAGTCGAACCGGATGCCCATCCGCCCGATCGTCTTCCGGATCTCTTCGGTCATCAGCTCCGCGGCAGCGGTCCCCACCTCAGCCGCGGTCTTCGACGCGTCCACCTTGGTCTTGAGCTCCGCGACGTACTCGCCCTTGTAGGCGTCTTCCTCGCCTTTGAGCGTGGCGCCGAGCTGCTCCACCTGGAAGCCCGCGTCGTTCAGGTAGTACTCGCGGCTGACCGTGTGCCCCGCCCGGGCCAGGACGTTCGCCAGGACGTCGCCACCGTACCCACCGCGTCCGTTGCCGAGCGTGAGCGGGCCGGTCGGGTTGGCGGAAATGAACTCGACCTGGACCTTCCGGCCGGTCTCGGGGAGCCGCCCCAAGTCCTTGTCCGCCCCCAGGATTTCCGCGACCACCCCCTGCCAGGCGGCCGGGCTCAACCGGAAGTTGAGGAACCCCGGCCCGGCCACTTCGACCGCGTTGAACATCTCCTCGGTCGAGAGCTTTTCCTGAAGCTGTTCGGCCAGGCTCCGCGGATTCACGCCCCGCTTCTTGCCAAGCACCATCGCCACGTTCGAGGCGTAGTCGCCGTGTTCCGGCTGCTTCGGCCGCTCGACGGAAAAGCCGGCGTCTTCCGCCTCGGCAAGTTTCGTAAGCAGTGTGCGTATTTGTTGAGCAAGCATAGGATTGATACCATTATCCGTCGTTCGCAGGTCCAGGTAAAACGTTCGTTCACAACCGGAAAGGAATCGCTATGCAACGGAAGGACAATGGCAGCCCCACCGGCATGTCGCCGACTGTCGTGATCGTCGGGATCGTCTGCCTGGTGGTGGCCCTGATTGCCATCACTGCTGGCGCTGAGGACAGGTATGGAACACCCCACGACCCGACTCCTCCGTCCCAGACCCGGTGACCGCTGCTTCGCGGACCTGCCACCATCCGGACGACACGACACCCCGCGCGGCCGGAGAAACAATCACACTCCCGTTTCTCCGGCCGCTTTTCCTTTTGTATGTGCCGATCCCGCGTCGTGTTCCGTCAGATGAGGCATAATCGAACCATGAAAGTCATCGCGAAGAACCGGCGCGCGCGGCACGACTACCTCTTCGAGCAAACGTACGAGGCGGGCATCGCGCTGACCGGCGGCGAGGTGAAGTCGATCAAGGCAGGCGACATCTCGATCCAGGAAGCGTACGTGACGATCCGCGGCGGCGAGGCGTACCTGGTCGGCGCGCACGTCAAACCCTGGCATGCGGCCGCCGCCCAGGCGGACGGCAGCGGACCCGATCCGACCCGCACCCGGAAGCTCCTGCTCCATCGCAGCGAACTCGACAAGCTGGTCGGCGCCACGCGCGAGAAGGGCCGTACCCTTGTGCCGGTCACGGTCGGCCTCAGCAAAGGACTGGTGAAACTCGAGATCGCCCTTGCCCGGGGTAAGAAAGCGCACGATAAGCGCGAGACGCTGAAGCGCCGCCAGGCGGACCGCGAGACCGCACAAGCGGTCAAGCGTGCCACGAAAAGCTAGTCCATTGACAAATTTCTGAGAATCCGTAGACTTAGGAATCGTGAGCCTACGAGCAGAGACAGGATCAGGATTCAATCCCGACGCCGAGCCGGAGTCGTTAGTCGAACCCGGATCCGAGTCCGTTCCTGCCGTCCCTGAAGTAGCAAGTATCCCCGATGCCGATGCGACGGACACTCCCGATACCGACACCTTCCAGGCCCGTTCGGCCCGGCGGGACGGCTCCTTCCGCGACGGAGAAGGGCTGAACCGCTTGATAGAGACGTTTCCAAACGGCGTAGGCAACTACCTTCGCCGCAGTGCCGAGCGACGGGACGGAAAGGTTCCGCCGATCCGCACGGCCGACGGCCCCAGCATGGAAGCGATCATGGCGGCCAAGAGGGCCCGGCAGCAGGCGAGAGGCCAAGGCCTCAAGCCACGCGACGGAGCGGATAGATAGCACCGCCGAAGGGTTCGTCGAGCCGGTACTCCCGCTGTTCCGCCTTCGGGCCGTCGAACCGTAACGCGAGGGCGGTATCGGCGCTCGGCGCCGAAGACAACATCAGCTCGCCGTCCTCGAACCAACCGGAGTCGCGGTCCAATAAATAGTACAGCTCCGGCGCGTTCGCGAGCACGAGCGGTGCGTTGGGATTGCCGGGCAAGTCCATCTGCAGCCGGCCCAGGCTCTCGAAGAACTCCGCGACCGTGACCGGCTCCTGCGTTATGCCGCGCCGGGCGATCGCCGCCGCATCCAGCGGCTCCTCGTAGACCGCATACCAGCCCGGCCCATCCACCGCCTGGGTGAACACGTCCTTCCACGCCTCGGGAACCGGACGGCTGTTCGCCCGGAACGGCACGAAACGGACGCTGACGCCATGTTCCTCGAACCGCTCCAAGTCGCCGTCGTGGAACCGGCGTGGCAGCCGGTGGATCGTCGTGATGTCGAGCACCCGGCTAGCCCGTTCAAGCTCCCGCGCTTCTAACGATTCCACGAAGAAGCGGTCCTGCACGGGCTGCAGTCCGGCGAGTTCTTCCTCGGGCTCTCCGTCCGGTTCGAATCCGTGGTCGGGTGTGGGTTCGTCGATCATGCGCTTCTCCGTGACACCCCTTGATACCGCGCCCCGGAAAGTACGTCAACCGCGGCGTACGTCGCCGTACTGCGGTGCGCGCGCGACGGCAACCCTGCAGATCTCGGCGAGGGCGCGGGTCAGCGCCTTGTGCTCCGCCGGCTTGATCCGGGCATAGAGCTTCTCGACCGTGTCGCCGCCGTGCACCTCGACCACCGCGCGCTGGAACACCGGCCCCGCCCCGCCGTCCGGCGTGTGCGCGAAGACGCTGGAGCCGGCCCACTTCTGACCGCCTGCCAGGACCGCCTGGATCGCGTTCTCGCCGGTCAGGCCGAGACACGGATCGGCGAAGTTCCCGTCCGGGAGCTTATACTTGTGATACCCCGGATCCGGCAGCAGTCCCGGATGCACCGAGAGCACCCGCCACGGGAAGTACCGGTGGAACGCGTCGGACAGGTCGTACGTCCAGCCCGCCAGGACGATCAGGTCCGGCGCGAACCGTTGGAGCTTGTGCGCGAGGTCCTCCTCGTAGTGTGAGCGGGGCCGGCCGTGCGCCGCGTAGTCCGCGTGGTCGAGCACCACCGTCGGCACGTCCGCTTCGCGGGCGCGCACCAGGCCGTAGGCATCTTCCTTGTCGGACGCGACCACCGCGACCTGGCCGTCGAACCGGTCGGCCTGCCCGTCCAGCATGGCCTGCAGGTTGGAGCCGCCGCTTTTGTTCGAAATGAGGACCGCGATGCGTTTCATGTTGGTGTGCGTGTTGGCGCGGACCGCGCTGCCGTATACGTGTGCGTGCGCCGGTTCCGCGTTTGCCGCCATGATAGCACGCCTGGGCACGCCGGTGGCCGCCCGGAATCGCGCTTCTCTGCTAGGCTCAAGGCATGCCCTCGATGCTGATCCAGTACACCGTCCGAGCCGGTCAGGAAGCGGCGGTGAAAGAGGCGGTCCGACGGTTCGTCGCCGCGATCGCCGAGCAGGAGCCGGAGACCCGCTACGAATCGTGGCTCAAGGAGGACGGACGGTCGTTCGCGCATCTGATGACGTTCGCCGATGCCACTGCGCAGGAGCGGCACAAGGACGCCGACTACACCAAGGAGTTCGTCGCGACGCTGTATCCGGCCTGCGAGCAGGAGCCGACGTATGAGCCGGTGAGTCTGCTTGTGTCAGCTCGCGACTAACTTGCCCGCCGTGGTGATGACGGCTGCCTTTGGTAGCGGCCGCGCGTTGTAGGTCGAGGCCATCGTCTCACCGTACGCGCCGGCGGTGCGGATCGCGAGGAGGTCGCCGAGCCGCGACGCCGCAAGCGGCCGATCCCTCGCGAACACGTCCCCCGATTCGCAGACGTTCCCCGCGATCGTCACCGTGCAGCGGCGACCCCGCGGATTGCTGACGTTCTCGATGTGATGGTACGAGCCGTACATCGCCGGGCGGAGCAGCTGATTGAATCCCGAATCCACGCCCACGAATACCTTGTGCGGCGTGACCTTGTAGTCCGTCACGGTCACCAGAAGCGTGCCGGCTTCCGCCACCAGGTAGCGCCCGGGCTCGAACGCGAGCCGCGGCTCATAGCCGGCCGCAGCCATGAACGCCGCCATCGTCTTATCGATCAGCCGGCCGAGCTCCGGAATGTCCAGCCGCGGTTCATCGGGCCGGTACGGCACGCCGAATCCCCCGCCGAAGTCCACGTAATCCAGCTCATCGAACTGGCGGGCGGTGCCGAGCAGCGCCCGCATCGCCTTGGCGAACAGCGGCGGATCCAACACGTTCGAGCCGATGTGCTGGTGGATCCCGTTGATCTTCCGCCCGTACTTCGCGGCAATCCGCCGCGCGTCCCGCACTTGCCCGGGATCGATCCCGAACTTGCTATCCGGTCCGCCGGTCATCACATGCTTGTGATGGCCACCGGCGATCCCCTGGTTGATCCGCACGCCGAGCGGCCGGCGCTTCGGTAGCCGCTTCGCGAGGTACTCGAGCTGATGCAGCGAGTCCGCGTTCACCGTGGCGCCGCCGCGGACGGCCGCATCCAGATCGGCCGCGCTCGCACTGGCGCACGTGAACGCGATCTGCTTCGGCGTGAACCCGGCCTGCTTCGCGAGCCGGATCTCGCCGGGACTGACCGTCTCCACGTCCGAACCGAGCCGTCGCAGGAGCCGGAGCACCCGCGGGTTCGCGTTCGCCTTCATCGCGTAGTGGACTTCGAGCTTCGGATAGCGGATCGACCGCACCAGCTCCCGGTACCGGTCCGCGATCACCCGCTCGTCGTAGACGTAGAGCGGCGTGCCGAACCGCTTGGCGGCCTGCTTGAGTCCGGGGAATCCGGTCGCTTCACGCATGTATCCATTCTGGCATACCACCCGGGTGGGTGGACATCATGCCCACCGCTTACATTTTAGCAAGCTACCATGCGAGCATAAAGACAACACAAAAAGAACCCCTTTCGGGGTTCTCGCTACAGGCTGCTCGAGCGCAGGTTTCCTGTGCAGCAGGGCCTCACATCACCCGTATTGTAGCATGGTGTAGCGGTTCTTACAAGCTCAGACCATTGACTTTCACGCCTAACCGACGTACAATCCGCGCACGGGGATGCACCGGATTCGACGGTGAAGTACCTTGACAGGCTGCCGGCCGAGGATGAACGCTCACCTCGCTAATCACGCGTTCAACGGCATTACAACTGCCAACTTCAAAGAGAAGGCTATCGCCGCGTACCAGGACGTACGGGATTCCGTGCGCACTGCGTTCACCGGCCTGGCTGTCTCTCCCGTCCGGGCGTAATACCCCGGACCGTGCGCCTACCAGTGCCCGGCTGGCAGGACCGCGCGTCATACTCCGGGCTCATCCGGATTCCCTAGTCTCAGGAAATTCGGAGACACGTTTGAGACTGGGTTCGCTGGGTTTGGTCCGTTTTCGACCAGCGAGCTGACAGCAAAAAGCGGACTACGCCGGTAGATCGTCTTTCACAGGTCTTTATCGGACGGGGGTTCGACTCCCCCCATCTCCACCATAAAAATCCGGCGGGCTTATGTCCGGCGGATTTTGTGATGTACGCTTTGTGTATGGCTAAGGCAATTTCGGCAAAGAGTCGCAAACTACTCTGGGGAAATTCTGGCAACAGATGTGTAATGTGCCACATTAAGCTAGTAGCGGACCCGACTATTGCAGGTGATGAACATGCGGTATTGGGGCAGGAAGGCCATATCGTTTCTCATAAGTCGGATGGTCCAAGATACGAACCCCTGCCCGATGACGATGTGCATCAGTATAAGAACCGAATACTTCTGTGCCCAACTCATCACATAGAAATTGATAATCAAGTTAAACATCGCACAGCAGAAGAACTTCGCCGATTGAAAAAGAAACACGAAGAGTGGGTGGATAAGACGCTAGATCCAATTGAGAAAGCATGGCCCCCCAAAGTTAACTGGGGTAAACCCCCTCAAAAACTTAAAGTCCATAAAGTCAGCACTGGCGCTAATCTACTTTCGTACGTTCGAGCCGGGTTGAGTAGTGAATTGAGAAACGACGCCCCCGAAACTAAAAAAGAAGCTGAAACTATTGGACAGTTTTTTCAAGATGTCACTGACTACGGAGATATTATTGATGAACTAGGTCCTGGGGAGGGTGTCAGAATAGGTTTTACGCTAAATGACCATCTTAAAAAATTACGTAATCTTGGTTATGAGATTTACGCTGGCAACTATAGTCGCGAACTCGAAATTAACGGCAATCGATCAGACTGGGAAGTGTGCGTCCTGCTTGTAACAAAAGACATTCAAGAAATTATGCAATCAGCTTAAGGCCACATGACTGTACTTACAATTGCGCCTGGCGACATTTACGATCCACCAGATGAAGATGCTAAGGCATTTGTCACGTACAAAAATTACGCCGATGCATTCTTGTGGATTGCCAAGGATCAGTATCCCACTTTTACAGATCAAGCCACTTTTATATCGGCTCAGCCGGGAGCTTCAAAAGCTAGACCCACAGACATCAAACCAGAGGAAATAGCTTCTCTTCTTCAGGGGGCTTGGTCTACGGAACTCTTAATGGCGGAATCGCTAGAAACAGCGACTAACGCTGCTATACGATATGCAAATGTTTGGTCACCAATACAGGCATATTATGCAGTCTTCTCAGCAGGGCGCGCTTACTTGAAAGCAGCTGGTTCAAAAGCGACAAGTCACCGATCAGTATTAAATGACCTTACCGGCAGGCTTTCAAGACGAGACTTAGCTCTTCTGCCTTGGAATGCAACCGCCAACGGATGCCCACAAATTGATCAAGTTACATATCAAAATCTCGGCACTACAGCCGGACTAGATATTAGCAATTTAACTGTTCCTCGAAGCACAGAAACAGCTTGGGGCGTGTTCGCAAAATCACTTAAAACTACCAGAGCAGATCAGTGTGAAGAAGATTTTAGTAATTGGATTCGAAATGAGAAACCCAAAACAGCAACTGGCAAAAGAAGAAAGAATGTTCTCAAGGCTGATAAGGAGCGCATTGCCGGTAAGTTACCAAGCACCTCTATTTTTCATTTAATGTATCGCGTGCGTATACGTGCAAATTACAAACAAACAGATTCGTTTGCTGTCGGAGCCATAACCCCTATGGATTCACGAAAATTTTATGAAAGTCAGATGGAATTAACCGCGCGAAATCTCTTTACTTTTGAATGCCTTGTTCTTGGGATCATGGGTAGGCGTTTTCTTCGAGCAGCATTATTGAAATTGGCATCGATAAAGAATCCACCACCGGCTATTGAGCGATGGAAGCCATTTGGCGTTTTGCCAGATTAGCAGTTTAGTTTGCCACAGTAATTTTTGCTTGCTAGGTTGAATCCATGGATTGGCTGATTTTTCTGATTTCAATCCCTTTGCTTCCAGTCGTTTTTATGCCGATCGCTTTTGTTGGCGGACTATTGCTCGTTATTTTTCCCGGAATCCCTCTCAAACTTCTTCAAGAAACTAAACTCCTTAAGAAAAAGACCGGACTTGAGATCATCGCTTTCGTTGCCCCGATCGCGGCTTTGCCTTTGATGGCGTTAGTAGTGAAAGTTATTTATGGCCTTTTGGACATGCAAACCGGATTCTTGTATGCCTATGCAGCATACCTAGTAGTGGCGTATACATTATTTCAAGTCAAACAACTTCCCACTGAAGCTCACCCGATGGCCACCATGTGGGGCACGTTCGTGGGAATACTGATCACGGTCTGGATAATCTTCCTTGTACCGTGAGCTATCTTGTTGCACTCGTAAGCTTAATCTTCGTTACCTACGCTGCGATTCCCCTTTTCGTTAGTACCGCCCAGATAACCAACAAATTTTTAAGGCCATTATTTTTATTTGCTGCTCCTGTGGCGCTTGGTGCGGGAGCCGCATACGTCCACGGACGTTTCGGGGTTGGTCTTTTCTTAACTTACTTGTATGTAGTACTTCTTTTGAACCTTTGGTGGTACACGCGAAAGGCGATTACTGATGGTCACTACAAAGATAAGCGCCGCATGAAGCAATATGGCATGATAGTTACTTTTGCTTACGTCGGTTCTCTGCTGATTTTTTCTACGCTTTGGAGCTTGTAGGTTTTGGCACGTTGCCTTCTTACGAACCCAACGTAAGATGTTGGCAGAAAGGAGGTCAAAATGGATGAAAATACTGCTCAGCAAGTTGTTTATGCCCTGAACCGCATTGCCGCGGCCCTGGAGCGCCTAACAACGAAGTCGTAAACCGTCATTTCCTCTCATTCTCCTCAATCCTTACCTTCACGATCTTCGCACCCGGCCGGTTAAAACGTGCCGCCGACCAACCACATAGTCGGTTGGCCATCCGGGGACTGACGGATGTGAATCCAGCGGTAATCGGTGTCGTTCGCACCCACATTATACTCGGGGTGCGGACAGTCAGGTGCCGACATCTCACGGTAGGCCTCGTAAAGCCGGTCACCGGGAATCTTCATGAAAGTAGCAACGGAATCGAGCAATTCGGCTATCTCCGCCTCTTCCCACTCCCGCTCCTCGCCCAGGAGCCGCTTCGGATCGAGGCGCAGGGTTTCATGCCCGTTCACGGTAAACTCAGCGTCCGCTTCGGCTAAACCAGCGGCAAGTCGTTCTGAGATTGGGAATTCTACGGAACTGTCTTGCATAAGAAGAGTGCGTTTGAGGACACTGCATCGTAACCCGCTATGGTCAAAATGCCAATGTCGCTCAGCACCCTCCTCTTAGAACCGGGGTGGTCCGAGCTCTGTCTCGGGATCAAGCCGCCCTTCGAGCGCGGTTTTGACGATATCCTTGGCGGTAGGATCTCCGCCGTCAGGGTCAAACTCACGACGCAGGTCCGCGGCAGCTTCTTCCATCTCTTCGGGACTGCGGGTACTGCGGTGCTCGCAAGCCCGGGAGATCAGGACGTCGGCCAGCATGCGCTGCGCCATGGTATCTTCGACATCCGAAAAGTGCTGCGTGCGCACGAGTTCGCGATACATCCCCGGAAACGTTTCTGATATCCGGTCGGCACGATCGGCAACGGTCTTCAGGCGATTGATTCCGTCCGCTTGGGCCGGAAACTCGCTTTCCGCTTTGCCCCAGGGATCACCATCGGCGGTAGGCTCGCCAGACTCCACGGTAAGGACATGGTGGAAGTAAGCGGTTTCCACGCCTTTGACTGCTTCGTCCGGCGCAGCATCTCCCCGCATGCCTTCGGTTGCTTCCGGATTTCCTTCGTTTCTCATGTTTGCTCGCAAGTTAATTGAGAAATAATAGCATAGTTGAAGCACTTTTTCAAGCCCTGCAGCACTGCGGTGCGCTTACCGGTGATGATGGTGAAGCGTGAGATGACGCGGCATCCGGCCCACCTCGGCCAGGTAGAGGCCTATGAACACTAACGCGGCTCCCACGACGAACTCCTGGCTCGGCCGTTCGCCGAGAATGAACCAGGCGGCGATGATCAGGATGACCGTCTTGAGATACGAGAAAATCCCTACCTGGTGTGCTTGCCTGTACTTCAACCCGTAGGTATGGAAGAAGTTGGCGAGCGTGATCGCAAAGATCCCGTAAAGGAGAGCAACGTATCCGCTCGTGGCGATTTCCCGGACATCGAGTTGCGGCAGTTCGGTGAGAGAGAACGCGGCGATCGGCAGTATGCCCACGAACAGGATGATGAACGTGGCTTGGTACGAACTTGTCTTCTTGAGCACCGGTTTGGCGATGAGCGTTGCGACCACGGAGCCGAATACCGCCAACAGGAAAAGCGTATTGCCGAGTAACGTCGTCTGCCCGCTCAGTGAGACTTCCCACGGCTTGCCGACGATGACCATGGCCCCGGCGAAAGCCAACAGGACGCCGGCGAACGTCTTCAGGTTCATGCGTTCTTTCAGGAATTTGACTGAGAGCACGCACAACAGGAGCGGTCCGAGCAAGGTGATGATACCTGAGTTGATGCTGGGGGCGTACGTCAGGCCGACGTTAATGGCCAGGGCCGCAAAGGTGATGTAAATCAGCGAACTCAGGGCCAATAATCCAAGTTCTTTTCTTTTGAGCGGTTTCCAGGTCCGGATGGCGAACGGCAGCAGTATCAGGGAGGCGGCCAAGAACTTCGCAGCCATGAAGACGGTCACGGGGAACGTTTCCAGGCCCAGCTTGACCATCGGAATCTCCACTCCCCAAAGCAGGCTCGCCGCCATGAGCGCCAGGATCGGCAGTAGGTTGTTTTTGTCTTTTCGCATGCCTGCTTACTGCTTTCTTAAGTGTATTACCTTTCCTGGTTTTCTTGAATTCACGATTTCAGAGCCCACCCCGATGGACACATTAAACCGACGCTACCTTGAGGAACTGCGGCATGCCCATCGTTTTCCGGAGTTTGTAACCTGTATAGTGAAGATAAATAATTTGTTAGTTAAGCTATTTATGTCAAACACGCACTGGAATGAAGTCTATGCAAAGACGGGTCCGCACCCCTGGTCCGGCGTGGATGACTGGCTCTCTGACCTGATGTCGAGATACCACCCCTCACCCAAGAAAGCGCTTGATATTGGCACCGGCGAAGGCGACAAGGCTTTCTGGTTGGCGAGCCAAGGCTATCAGGTGACCGGTATAGATATTTCCGACATCGCCATTTCCAAAGCCCAGACGCAGGCTCCCAAGGATGCCCCGGTGACTTTCAAGACCATGGATATCGCGGACTTGGGCCAAGCTGGATTCAAGCCCGGCTCATTCGGTATCGTCCTCGATCTCTTATCTTCCCAGTTCATCAAAAGTGACCGGCAGACGGAATACTTTGAAGCGCTCTCGGGCCTCATCTCCAGGCAAGGGATAGTCGTCTATACGTTCTTGGAAGCCACTGGCAACAAGGCCCCGGCCTGGGCGAAAGGACTGGGCATCAGACCCGAGTCACTTGGTTCTACCCTTGGGCATGCCTTTAAGGTCTTAGAGTCTGGCGTTCGCCCTGCTCAGAACCTGGAAGACACCAACGTTCACCGGGTGGTGTTGAGCAGTACGGCATGACACCCGGACCATGCTTGTCTGGGTGCTGGTGTAAGGCATACCCTGCCCACCATTTGAGCCTATCTCTACGAGAAATGGTGAGGGGTTACGTTCCCACGGCAGCACGAGCACCGCGCCACACTCTGATGCGCGTGAGGGCTTCCTGAAAATCCCGGCTCGGGATGCAAAAGAACCCCCTGACCCGTGTCCGTTAGGACGTCGGTGGGTCAGGGGGTGTGCTTATAAGCGTCGGTAGCCCAGGGGCTGCTTCCGCTAGCTTTGGGAAACAAGGTACCGTACTCCGAACGCGGCTAGGATCCCGTTCACGACAAGAATGACAGATTCTCCGACTCTCTCGACGGACAATCCTGCGATGGATACCAGGACCAACGCTATGAACGTCAGGCCGACCACGAGGAAAATCCACCATAGTATAGCCGCGAGAACCAGCTCACTGGACAGAATTACCTCGCTCTTTGACCCTTCTTTTTCGCGTGGCTCCGGCGGGAATCCTGCCCTTTTCCTTTTGCGGCGTCGTTCCATCTGTCTCCGTTGATCTTTCTCTATTAGACGGAGAACGGCGGGGTCCTCCCAGCGCCCCTCCCTTTCTTGCTGTTTTCTGACCAGTCGTTGGCCTTCTCTGTCACCAGCCTCAATGCCCATGCGTTCTCCCCGCGTTTATGGTCTGCTGATTATTAACGATCTACCGGCAGAGCATCATACTAGACAGCCGGGAGGCAGGCAACGGAAAATACGTCAATACTAGAAACAGTACGAGTGGCTGGCCGGGGTGCGACAGGACGACTGCCTCGCCGCACACTTTCGTAAGCAGATCCTCGGCTTCACGTTGGTCAACCCGTGCACGAAGATCACGAGCGGCTTGGCGAGCGGTCCGCGCAGGAATCCTTTTACCGACTTCCCGCTGCCGACCGGTACGCGGATATGCTTCTCTTTCGTCATACCTCCATCCTACCGCGCCAATCAGTCGAACGAGCCGGTCTCGACTTCGCCAGCCCGCTCGTATGACGCGAAGACCACCCCGCTCGGTGTCATCTTCGAGTCAGTCAGCTTGAACGCGGCGGGGATGGTCCCTTCGCCGAACAACCGCTTCCCCTTCCCGAGCGTGATCGGGAAGGTCTTCAGCCAGAGCTCGTCGACCAGGTCTTCCGCCAGCAGTGTCTGGATCAGGCCGCTGCTACCATGCACCTGCAGCATCGGGCCGTCTCCCTGCTTCAGCTTCCGGATCTTCCCCGGCACGTCGTCTTTGATCTGGACGGTATTCTCCCAACCGGTATCGATGTCCTTCGCGCTGACCACGTACTTGGTGACTTTGTTAAAGACCCCGCCCAGGCCTTCCGGGTGCTGCGGCCAGTAACCGGCGAAAATGTCGTAGGTCTTCCGGCCGAGGAGCAGGTCGAACGGCGGGTCCATCTGCTTTCCCATCTCTTCACCCGCCGCTTCATCAAAGTACGGGACCGTCCAGCCCTCCAGGTCGAACCCGCCGGACGGATCTTCGCCCTTTCCGCCCGGCGCCTGCATGACGCCGTCGAGGGATACGAAGCTCAGGACGACAAGTCTTCTCATGACTTACTCCCCCGCAGCCGCCCGCTCCAACCCTGCGACGTCGATCTTCTTCATCTTGAGCATGGCGTCCATCACCCGGCCGGCCTTCGCCTTGTCGGGATCGGACATCAGCTCGCCGAGCTGCTTCGGTACGACCTGCCAGGACAGGCCGTACTTGTCCTTGAGCCACCCGCACTGTTCCGATTCGGGCACCGCGGAGAGCTTGCCCCAGAAGTAGTCGACCTCCTCCTGGTCCTCGCATTCAACGTAAAACGAGACGCTCTCGTTGAACGTGAAGATCGGCCCGCCGTCGAGGGCCATGAACCGCTGGCCGGCCAGCTCGAAGATCGCGGTGAGCACCTTCCCTTCCATGCCGGGCGTAGGGCCTACCTGCTTGTCTTCCGGGTATCGTTGGAGCGTGACGATCCGCGACTCCGCGCGCTTGCCCGGCGCGGCGTTGAACGTGTCCACGTAGAACTTGATCGCTTCCTCGCACTCCTTGTCGAACCAGAGGCTGGGGACGATCTTCTGCGTGCGCTGCGTATCCAGCGTCATGCCGACCCCATTTCCCCGCTGCCGACGTTCACCATCCAGTGGATGCCGTACTTGTCGGTCACCATGCCGAAGAGGTCACCCCAGAACGCCTTCTCGAGTGGCATCGTCACTGTGCCGCCTTCGCTGAGGTCGTCGAAGTACTCCCGAAGCTTTTGCTCATCCGAGCCGTTGATCGAAAGATTCACGTTCGTCCCGGCCACGTAGTCCTCGTCCTTCGCACCGTCGCTGGCGAACAGGTTCATCGCCCCGCCTTCGAGCGAGGCGTGCATGATCAGCGCCTTCTTCTCTTCCGGAAAGTCCATCGGCGTGTCACCGAACGTCTGCATCTTCAGTTCGCCACCGAAGATGCCTCGGTAGAACTCCATGGCCTCCTTGGTCTTGCTGTCCTTGAAGCTAAGATATGGGGTCAGGGTCGTGTCGCTCATGGAGCCTCCGTGATCGAGTTACTGCGAGGCCATTGTACGCCTTTCGGTCCGTCGCTACCTCGTGCATCACCAACAAAAAATACCCCGACGGGTACTGCATGCTGAAGGCCGCTCAGCCGCGGCGAATCCGGGACGGATGTACCGGTACGAGGTCCCGATGCAAGGTTTTCGCGAGCTCCGCGGCTGCGTCGGCGGCATCGCCTCGCAGGTCACGGGTGAGCGCATGGAAGGAAAAGAAATCTTTCGGCAGTCCGTCCTCGTCATGCTCCCATCCGTACTGCTTGACCTCCGTTTTCTTGACCCCGCCCGGACGGCGCACGTACGTGTCGTGCTCCTGATCGTGGACCCACGGCAGGATCCGTACCCGCCCCGGATCGCTACGCAGTTCGAGCATCGTCGAGGTTTCCGTATCGAAGTAGTACGCGAACGTTTCGCCGACCGCCGTGCCGGCATCGTGTGCCTGGTCGACCAGACCTTTGCACCGGTTATCGATACGGGCCACGTTGGCCTCGAACGTCTCCTCCCGTTCACGCTCGACCCGGTGCAAAAGCAGCGCGACCGCCCCATGACGGGATTCCACTTCCAGCCCGATCTGCTCCGCGGCGACCAGGTCGGCCTGCGCGATCTCCAGTAGCTCCTGAGCGCTGAGTCCGAGCTCGGCTTCGCGCTCACGGTACCGGTCCGCGATATCCAGGATCGCCGTGGTGTGTCGCCGGACGAACTTCGGAGGTACCGGCTTGGTCTCCATGGAGACCACCGACCGGCGCAGCGCGATCTCCGCCGCGTCGAGTTTCGCCAGCGGTGCCTCAGCATCGCGGCCGCGTCGCATCCGCTGGCGACCGACCTTCGCGACCTCGAGCGCCCGGGCGGTCCAGCGCCTCTGCTGGGGATACCGCTCCAACCCGATCTCCTCCGACGTTTCGATCATGTCCGCGGCCAGCCAGACGTGGGCGATGGCGGCTTCCCGCCGTTCTTCCGTGAGCGTGCCGGGTTTCTCGAAGACGACCCGCTCGTAGGTCTCGATCGCCCGGCCCGCGGCATTGATGGCCGTCTTGGGCCGTGGGGATCCGGGTACTTCCCACTGGTGCATCCGGAGTTCGGTGAGCGAGCTGGCACCGATGGTGTGCGCCCAAGCCAATTGGAGACGCGGTTCCGCATCCGCGACACCCTTGCCTACGACACGGGTCACCCGGGCACGGGTACTCTCGAGAGCGTCGTGCGCATCGAGCAACTGCGCCCAGTGCGGCACGCGGGATTCGATGTCCGCGGGAACCTCCTCGGGCAACCCGTTGATCGCCTCCCATGCGTCCTCGGCGCGGCGTTGTACGGATTCCACCAGCAACCGGTCCGCGGCCCGCCGGTACGCTTCTTCGCGCGGCAGTCCTTCGGTGCCGTCCGGCGACGGCTCTGGCTCGGTGTTTCGGGGTAGTGTCATAGCGAACTAACGTACCCGACAATCATACCCTTGGCAATGCGGCGGACCTGGCCAGCCGACAATGCTTACCAGTTATTCCCTTAACCAAGGTCTTCTAAAAGCATTTTGAGTATGCTCGGGTGAGATTTCTTTCCCTGGCGGAAAGGCATTAACAACACTTCCTTCGGTCGGGGCAGGCGCTCCGGGTACGCTCGCCCCTGGAGCGCCCGTTCCCGTCCGGAACCACTTCTTTTTTAGAAGCCGGACGGGGACCTTTATTTTCTATTACTGATCGGTGCGCACCTGTACGACCACCTTCCCGCGCGGATGTCCCTCCTGCAGGTAGGTCAGCGCCTCGCCGGCCTGCTCCAGCGGGAACGTCCTGTCGACGACGGGCCGCACCGCTCCCTGGCTGACCAGTTCCGCCAGCGAGGCGAGGCGGTCCGCGGTGGCTTTGCCATGCACGGGAATCACTTCCACGTCGTACTGCCCGGCCCCCTCGAGCGGGCCGAAGAGCTGCATCGAGGCGAGGCGGCCGCCAGGGCGGATTACCTTCAGCGAGTCTTTGGTGACATCGCCGCCGACCGTGTCGAGGACGGCATCACAGTCCCGGACCAGGTCAGTGAACGATTCGGTGCGGTAGTCGATGATCTCGTCGGCGCCGAGTTCACGCGCGAATTCCCGGTCCCGGGCACTGACCGTCGTGATCACGTGCGCCCCGAGATGCTTGGCGATCTGGATGGCCAGCGAACCGATGCCGCCGGCGCCCCCATGAACCAGCATCTTCTGTCCCTTGGACACGCCGAGGTGCTCGACGACCACCTGGTACGCGCTCGAGCCGGCCAGCGGCAGCGCGCCGGCTTCGATCCACGGGATGCCGGGCGGCCGCGGCGCCAGCTGGTCCGCGGATATCACGGTGGACTCGGCGAAGGAGCCAGCGCCGCTCGCTGCCTTCGCCGAACCGTAGACCTCGTCGCCGACCGAGACGCCGGACACGCCCGGTCCGACCGCCGTGACCACGCCGGCCAGGTCACCGCCCAGCGTGGCCGGGAATTCAAGCTTGATCGAATCCTTGAAGTTTCCCGCCCGGAGCTTCGCGTCGAACGGGTTCACGCCGGCGGCATATACCCAGACCACCACCTGGCCCTCCCCTGCTTCCGGCTCGGGGACATCGTCCAGTACCGTGACCTCGTTGCCGCCGTAGCCGGTGATCTGGGACGCCTTCACGGGTCCATTGTATAAGAACCGCCCCGCACGCCGGCCACAAGGCCGCCTCGCTTTCCTTGACTGCCTACCTCAAATACGCGATAACTGAACGTCGGCGCTCTTTTACATCGAACCCGGACGGAAGGACCATATGCGCGACATGAAGGCCGAGCACGGCCTCGGCGACCCGAAGTACTGGCCGGAGTTGCCGTCGATCACGGTGCCTGGTGACCCGGATGCCACGCCCTGGCCCAAGGACCCGGACGCGGACGTCGGCGCGGTCATCGATTCGTGGACGAAGGCGGCCGTGTTCGTGGTCTGCCGACCTGCGTACGGCCCGTTCCCTTCGTTCTACGTAGGGTGGCGCAGCTCAGGCGGATCGATGCACCGGCTCAGCATTCCCGTCGAGGTGGATCGCTTCGGGGCGTTCGCCATGCGCATCGGCCACGAGGACGTGACGTTCTTCGTCATCCCGCTCGACCCCGCCACAAGGATCCACTGGGGCCTGCAAGGGGTCTACGACATCGACGGTCCGGACCCCGAGCTCATCGACGCCCCGCTCTACTGACCTCCCGTATCGCTGACGCACCGCCTGTTCCCGATTCCCCGCACTCCAGCGGACCGATTGGGAACAGGCATCTCCTGAGCGCATCTCGCTTCGTCGCGAGGTGCCCTGAGGAGAATCCCGGATTGCCGTGGGGTGGCGACTAATCCCGCTTCCGCAGCTGGATGTGCACGTCCCGGAGCTGTTCCGGTTCGAGCTCGCGCGGCGCCTGCATCATCGGGTCCTCGGCACGCTGGTTCTTCGGGAACGCGATCACCTCGCGGATGTTCGGCTGGTCCATCAGCAGCATCAGGAAGCGGTCCAGCCCCCAGGCGATTCCGCCGTGCGGCGGCATGCCGTACTTGAACGCCTCGAGGAAGTGCCCGAAAGCCTTCTCGAAGTGGTCCTCCTTGTAACCGACTTTCCCGAAGACCTTCCTCAGCAATTCCGGATCGTGGTTCCGGATCGCGCCACCGGCGATTTCCTCGCCGTTCAGGACCAGGTCGTACTGACGGCCGCGGACCTCCTCCAGCGATTCCTCGTCGAGCGCTTCCGGATTCGCGACCATCGAGAACGGGTTGTGGCTGAAGTCCCAGCGGCCGGTGTCGTCGTCGCGTTCGTACATCGGGAATTCGGTGATCCAAGCGAACGCGAACACGTCGGGGTCGGCGAGGCCGCGTTCGCGACCGATCCGGTGGCGGATCGCCGACAGCACCTTCGCCACCACCGGCGGTCGGTCGGCGACGAACAGGGCCAGGTCACCGGCCTTTGTGCCGAGCGCCTTATGCAGGGCTTTCTGCACGTCGTCCGGCAGGAACTTCACGATCGGGCTGTCGAACGTTCCGGACTTCGGCACCTTCAGCCAAGCCAGGCCCTTCGCCCCCTCTTCCGTCGCGAACGTGGTGAGCGTGTCGATCTCGCCACGGCTCAGGTCCGCGGCATCCGGCACGACGACCGCCTTCACCTGGTCGGCGTCCGTGAACACCTTGAAGTCGCTCTTCCTCACTACATCCGTCACGTCCCGGAGCTCCATCCCGAACCGAAGGTCCGGCCGGTCCGTCCCGAACCGCTCCAACGCCTCACGGTACGTGAGCCGCGGGAACGGCGTCTTCGGGATCTTCTTCTTGGTGAACTGTCTGGTGATATCGGTCGCGAGCCGCTCGTTCAGTCCGATCACGTCTTCCTCCTCGGCGAAGGTCATCTCCACGTCGATCTGCGTGAACTCCGGCTGACGGTCGCCGCGCAGGTCCTCGTCGCGGAATACCCGCGCGATCTGGTAGTACCGGTCCATCCCGCCGACCATCAGGAGCTGCTTGAAGAGCTGCGGTGCCTGCGGCAGTGCGTAGAACTGGTGCGGATGCACGCGGCTCGGCACGACGAAGTCGCGTGCGCCTTCCGGCGAGCTGCTGGTCAGGAGAGGCGTCTCGACCTCGGTGAATCCCTGTGTGTCGTAGAAGCCGCGGATCGCCTTGATTACCTCGTGGCGACGACGGATCCGGTCACCCACCTCTTTCCGCAAATCCAGATACCGGTGCTTCAGGCGGATCTCCTCGCCCACGTCTCCCTGCGAATCGATCTCGAACGGCGGTGTCTGCGACCGGGCCAGGACGTTCACCTGCTCCACCGCGACTTCCACTTCGCCGGTCGCAAGGTCGGGATTGATCGTCTCTTTCGAGCGCTTCCGTACCGCGCCGGTCACCTGTAGCACCCACTCCGGACGGGCGCCGTCGACCGTCTTGAACGCCGCTTCCTGCTCGGGATGCAGGACCAGCTGGGTCAGGCCATCCCGGTCGCGCAGGTCGATGAAGATCAGCCCGCCATGGTCGCGACGGCGGTGCACCCAGCCGGCCAACGTGACGGCCTTGCCGGCATGCTTCGGCCGGAGTTCTCCGAGTGTGTGTGTTCGCAGCATACGCCCAGTGTACCAACAAGCCGTGCGGAATCAGCTTTTTCAGGCTGCCGGAGCCTGGCTTCCCTCGTCCGCGCTTCCGCCGAACGGGAAGAGGTGGTAGTTCCAGGAGTCGGTGTAGTCGACGGGTCCGAGGGGGCGATACGTCTCCCGAAGCGCCGTACCGTCGGCGCGCTCCCCGGTCATCGGATGGGCCGGATCGTTCGCCCCCACCAGGATCGGCTGCCCCCACCGGCCGTTCCAGAAGCCACGGTACGACGCGTTGATCTGCGGCAGCATGGGGGCGTACTTCTTCGCTATCTCGATACTGTCGAGCACGATCGCCGGTACACCGTCGCTGATCCGCTCTGACTGGATGACTACCGACTGGGCGATGACCCGGCCCCGGTACTTGACGGTGAAGTACTGGGTGCGGGGGTTCGTCATGTAATCGTTGTTGGTCGAGCGACCGAACGGCATGCAGCAGTCGGTGTAGTTACCGCAGACCCAGCCTTCCGGATCCGACTTGTCGTGCAACGTCGCCTGCAGGACCGGCCCGGTGATCGCTTCCGGCCTCGCCTCGAACCGGCGGACGGCTTCCAGCACGGGCTGCGTCAGTTCCTCGGGAACATCCCGGCACAGGTCGCCCACCTGCAAATCCGGCCGCCGCTCTGCCAACAGGTGCTTCAGCTCGTGGAAGAGCCGCTTCGGCCGGGTCGCCGCGCCGGGCCGTCCCTCGCGCTGGGACCCCAGCGCAGCCGAGACCGCTTCCGTCAACGGACGCTCCGGGAGAAACGGCCGGGAGGTCGCAGGGTACGGCTGCTCCCGATCGAGCCCTCCCTCGCGCAGTTCCCGGAACTCCGGCCGGTGCATCATGTCCTTCAGCGCTTCGAAGTCGAAACCGGGAGCGTCCAGCAGGACATTCCATTCGCCAGGCAGCCGATTGATATCCAGGCCCGATCGGATCGCGGTGACACGGCTCCGGAGTGTCCGGAGCGAGTCGATCGGCCCGCGGTCGCGAAGCGGGTCACGCTCCGGGTCGTACTCAGCGAGCAGTCCGCAAAGGTGCCTGTGATCCCCGTGCCTGTCGACTGCTCCCAGTAGGGAAACCATCTCCGACTTCGTTACCCGATCAAGGTATGCGGTCCATTTCAGGCGGTCCGTGAGCGGGAAGAGCATTGCCGGACGGCGCCGCTCGGGACTGTTGAAGAGGCAGACGTAGTTCCGGACGATACGATGGCCCAATGCTTCGACAGCTTGGTAGTAGCGCGACTGCCCCTGCGGCCCCTCCTCCGCGATCCGCCACAACCAGACCAGGTCGTCCAGGTCCTCGGCCGGCGGCGCGAACCGCGCCCGATCCTCCGGCTCGAGCGAACCGCGCCAAGTCGCGATTTCCGCCAAGCATTCATATTTCCTCACCTTGGCAAGCTCTTCCGCGTGGATCACATAGAGCGTACGTTCATGGGGGGTGAAGTACGCTTCCAGGCTCCGGTCTTCCCCCTCCTCGGCCAGTTCCGCTTGCCGTTTTTCAAGGGTTTCGGCCAGTAGTAATCTCCCCGGCGCTTCCGGGTGCGCGGCGGCCTGCTCGAACAGGTCTCTCAGGAACGCCGCCCTGTCGACGGCCTCCCGGACCAGGTACTTCTGTCGTTCCTCGGGGTCTTCCGGCATCTTGCCATGCTCCTCGGACCAGGCTATCCGGTAATGGTCCCCTAACGTATCGACGGTTACCGGTGAGCTGGCCAGGACGGTCCGGATCGTTTCCTCGGATACGCCGGGCACGTCGATGTCGTAGTACATCCATTCGATCTTCTGTGTCAGGACCGCCGCTTCGAACGGGATGACCGCTCCGGTCTCCGAATGCTTCCAGGGATCGGCCGCATATGCCGCCGCTGCCCGTTCGTACACCAGGCGGCAGCGGTCATAGCAGAACGCGTCCATCGCCTCGTCCGTCTCCGGTACCGGTTCGGAGAACGGAGTGCCGGGATACTTCCCGACCCTGGTCCAGCTGGCCGAGAGGAAACGCAGGTTTTCCCAGAGTCCGCCGTCCAGGATTCTTCCGGCTGATCCGACTTCCGCTTCCAGTTCGCCGGTGGCGTCCAGAGATCGGACTTTGCCGACCTGTTCCAGCAGTCCGAAGCCTCGCAGCGTGCGACCGATATCGTCGCTGCCGCGAAGCAGCGCATCCGTCCGTTCCGTGCCGAGACGAGCCACCATCAACGCGAAGTCTTCCAGACGCACGGAAAGGTCCCAGCCTTCGACCAGCTTTTCCGACTGATACCGTCGCCGGAGCGCATCCCACTCCGGCCGGCTCGCCAGCACCCGTTCAGCGAGAAGTTCCCGCACCTGCACAGCCGCCGAGCGCTGCACCTCCATCGGCCGGGGATCGGAGAAAACGCCGAATAGTACGTCCTGGCGTATCAACGGCGAATGTGCCGTGGTTGCCTCGAACGAACGGAACTGCACATCGTCCGCTACCACATGCTCCCGATGATCCTTCATGAAGCCGCGAAGACTGAACCTACGGAGATCGTCGACCGGATCATTGCTGAGCGCGCCGGTCCGTTCGGCCAGTGCCTCGATCGTCCGTCGATCCGATTTGACGTGCTCATGTAATTCCCAGATCGGCATGCTGTGCAGGATGGCCCGACGGACGTTTTCGTGCCGTTCTAATATCTCCGCCAACCCGAGTCGGGCCTTGCAAACCGCACCCTCCCGGACCGGGAGCGGCTGGTCATCGAGCACCTTCAGGCATTCCCCCAGGCGGTCATTCATGTGCACCGTGATGTTCTCGGCGATCCGGCCGATCTTCCCATGCGCGGCGTCATAGATCCTCTGTAACCCGTTCCCGGAATAGCAGGCATCCCCCGCTTCCAGCGTGCGGCCGGCGGGCTTCATGAGCACGGCCCGGCGGCCATCGACGTCATCGGTAATTTCGGTAGTGTCCATCAGGTACTGCAAGGTCACCAGGTCGACGGCCGTGACCGGGCGCGGGATGTCAACGCCATGCTCGGCCAGTAGACGCCCTCGCGGCACGGGACCTGCTTCATGGAACAGCCGGGGTTCATCACTTAACTTCGCAGCACGAAGGTAGTATCCGAGGCCAAGCCGCTCCAGCCGTTCAGCATCGATGTCGAGCATCTCGGTAAGCTCGTTGGGGGTCAGGTCTTCCTCCGTGTAATTGCCCAAGTCCACGAGCAGGGAAAGATACTCGGAGTGGTCGTCGAAATAATCCGTCACGAACCGATCGAGATCGGTCTGCTCGAGCGGGCGCTCGATGATTTCCGGCGTCGCGGACTCGGTCCGTTCTGGTGGCATGGCTTTCATGGAGAGCGTCTGATTATACCTGTTTTATTGTCTTTTTAACCACGTTAACGGTAAGATGAATCGTCATGAACGAAGGACGCCCATGGTAGAAAGGATTCCGATCCCGGACCTCTCAGCGGAACCCGTCGAGCGCACGGCAGGACGCAGCATCCTTGAAGCGTCGGTAGCGAACGTCGACGGCACCGTCATCCTTGCCACTCGGACCAGGCTGGTCGCCATCGACGCCGATGGCACCCTGAACGAACTGCTCGGCACGGAGCAGGGAAAGCCGATCCACGATGTCTTCATCGGCGATAGCGGCGATGTGGCCTTTGTGAAACGGGTCGGCGGTAAGGAGCTGGTGCAGCTCGTCACCGACGGAGAACGCCAGGCCGGTGAGCGCCGTGACGCGTCCTTCGTGCAGGACGATGTCTTTACCATCGACCAAACCGGCACGCGCATCGCGACGGCCCACACCAAGCGCGGCCGGGGCGGCGAACGGTCGCTCAGGATCTACGACGTGGATCGGTCGAAGGAACCGGTCGCCACGATTCCTCTGGGAGAGCGGGAGTTGCACCAGGTGGAATTCAATCGCCAGGGCAATGCCGTGGCCTATCGCACCATCCCCGCGGAAAGTGCCGATGGTCGCGATACGATCGGCCTCCTTAGCCGGAATCCCGACGGGACATACCGGTCCGTCTACGAGCAATCGTTGCCCCGACCGATCGAATTCGTGGCTTTCATCCCGGGCGGTCGCAGCATCATTGCCCGCGAAGACGACGGCGACTTCGTGACGTACTCCCTGGATGGCGGCGGGCCGAAACGAATCAAGACCGACTCGCTGGGCATCGACGAGATCGAGAGCTTCGACTTCAGCCCGGACGGGACACTCCTGGCCGTGGCCGATCAGGAACGGATCGCCGTGCTTTCGGTGCCTGCGCTGTGCGAGGAGCGCGCCCTGAGGGTGGTTGCCGATCGGGAACACAAAGACGTGACCACCGTCAGTTTCGGAGTGACCGGAGAGCTGCTGATCGGTGAACGCGGGGGTACGGCCCGCGTGTACGCGGCCGCATAAGACAACCGCTCGAGGCTACTTCGGCGGCGCCGGGATCGGATTCGCCCGGAGCGCTTCCGCCACGGCGTAGAGGTTCGAGGCAGCCGCCTTGCCGGTCGACTCCGACCAGTCGTGCCCCTGGTCGGTCTCGGTATAGCCCTTGCCACCTCCCGGCCCGATGTTCCAGTACGTCCAAGACTGTCCCGGCACGGTGAATCCGATCTCGATCAGCGCCGCCTGGACGTCGGCGGCTACCCAGTGCGCGCCGTCCGACGTGCCGGTCACTACGACCCCTGCGACCTTGTTGTACGCCGGCGGGCGTCCGGCGTCGTCCGTCTCGAAGATCACGGCATCGAGCCGCTCCAGCACCCGTTTGGCCATGCTGGATTGCTGCCCGAGCCAGGTCGGCGTGGCGATGACCAGGATGTCCGCCGCCAGGACCTTCTCCCGGATGATCGGCCATTCGTCACCGGCACCTTCGTCATTGCTCACGCCGGGATGGACGTCGTAGTCGACCACCCGGAGCAGTTCCGTCTCCGCTCCCTGCTTCCGGAGCTCCTTCTCCACGACTCCCGCCAGCGCTTCGGTGTTTGATGTTTCCGGCGTGGGCTTGAGCGTACAGCCCAGGGTCAGCGCTCTGATCGGTCTTTCCATGGAGACATGGTGCCCGCGTACGCTCGTCTCCGCATTGGAGAGGTACACAAAGACCGGAGCCGCTCAAGAAACGCTTTCCCTGAGCCGTTTCTTGACCTGTTCCTTCAGCTTGCCCGGGCGCGAGGAGCCTGCGCCGATGCCGCGCAAGACCGCTTCGAAGTCCCGCAGCCCGTACCGTTCCGCCTGCCGGCGGACGTCCTCGGGACTCAGGAGGGCCAGCGGATCCTCGACCCGGATGCCCTTTTTCCGTAACTCCTTGTCATCACGGAGAAGCTCGTACACGATCTGCCTGCCGCGCTCCCGGAATCCTTCGGGGTCCGCTTCCTTGATCGCCCGCCGGATCCGCGACCGGGACCGCCGGGTGCTCACCTTGTCCAGCCAGCTCTCCCGCCAGGTCTCGCGCTTGTTCCGCTGCGAGCCGTAATCCACACGGACCCGGTCGCCGTACGAAAGCGGGTCCTCGAAGCTGGCGTGCGTGCCGTTGACCTCGATACCGCGGGTCCGGAGCGCCCGCCGGCTATGGATCTCGAACGCGAAGTCGAGCGCGGTCGCACCATGCGGCAGGTCGAAGAGGTTCCCGTCGGGAGCGAAGACCAGCACCCTCGGGGTCAATCCTGAGAGATCGCCGTCCGGCCGTTGCCTGATCTCCGTCGCAGCCAGATCGCGCCACCGGTACATCCGGTTCGGACGTCGGGCACCATCCTTGCGGAACGTACCCGGCGTCAGCTTGGTGGCCGCTTCATAGAACATATGCGAAGCGTTCGGGTCCGATTCGGCGTGTTCGTGCATGGCCGAGGTCCGGATCTGTACCTCGAGCTGCGGGTACCCGGCCGCCGCCTCGCGTGCGGAACGGTCTTCCAGCGTCAGATGAAGGCTGCGGTACCCGTTCGGTTTGGGATTGGCGATGTAATCCTTGAACCGCCCGAGGTCGGGATCGAACGCCTCGTTGATCGCGCTCATGGCGCTGTAGCAGTATGCGATCGCTTCTTCCTCGCCCAAGCCGGAATCGATTACCGCCCGAACGCCGATGAAGTCGGTGATCCGGTAATCGACGCGGCCCTCTTTCGCGCACTTCCGCCAGATGCTGTAGTACCGTTTGCGGCGGGCTTCGACGCTGAGATGGCCGGATAGTTCAGGAAGCTCCTTCTCCACCTCTTCCCGGATTTCCCGGCGATACTTCCCGGCAGCGGCATCCAAAGCCCTGCGCTCCCCGAGCGCGACGTATGTATCGATGATCTCCTGCCGCTCCCTTGGGAAGAGGACCTCGAACGCCCTTTCTTCGAGTGCTTCCTTCTGCCGTTGCGAACCGATGATCTCGGCGGCCGGGGCCCAGATCCAGAACGCCTGCCGGGCCAAATCCTCGGTCCGCTCCGATGGCTCGGCAAGCCTGGCGTGGGCAAGCTCCAGGAACGCCTCAAGGTTCGAGCGGCTCCCCGCGGCTTCCAGCAGCAACTTGATGTGGTTCTCGATGGTCCGGTTGTGCGTGTGCTTCTGGACCTCGATGTTATTCTCCGGCACCAGGGCCTTCACGTGACCCATGACTTCGAGCCTGCCCGCCAGGTCCTCGGCCGGTGGCAAGTCCTGCCAATCCACCCCCTCATGCGCCGGTCGGTCGCTCTCCAGGGCCGTGAGGATCCGCTGCCACCCTCCGGCATCCACCGACTCGATGGCGCGCAGCATGCTGGAACGGATCTGCCAGAACGCACCGCTGGAGAACCGGTTGCCTCGCCGCCAATCGAACTTATCGACCGCCTTGAGCAAGCCCAGGTTCCCTTCCGCGATCAGGTCGGGCAGGTCCAGGCCCCGGCCTTGGTGCTCCTTGGCCATCGACACGACGAGCCCGAGGTTGGAGCACACCATCTGTTCGTATGCCGCCGAATCGCCATGCTCGACCCGTCGTCCCAAGACGACCTCCTCTTCCCGTGAGAGGCGGGGATACTCCCTGATCCGCTGCAGGTATCCGCGGAGGCCGTCGGCGGACACGTCGGGAATTCCCCTCGGCCGTTCATGGCCAATGGGCTCGGATCGTCCATGTTCGATGAGTGGTGTGGATCCCATGTCATTCAAATGCGCGGCTGCTCAGTATAGCACCGGTGGCAAGAGAAGTAGGACTGCTACCATGGATGGGTGAACAAGGACGCACGGGTCGTGGTGATCGGCGGCGGGACGGGCACGTTCGCCACGCTTTCCGCGCTCAAGGGCCGCGTCGGTCACCTGAGCGCGATCGTGAACATGGTGGACGACGGCGGCTCCACCGGCGTGCTGCGCGATGAGCTCGGGGTGCTCCCGCCGGGTGACGTCCGGCAGTGCCTGGTCGCCCTGGCCAGCGACACCAGCCACATGCGGAAACTGATGAATTACCGGTTCGAGGACGGCACGTTCGAAGGCCACCCGTTCGGGAACCTCTTCCTGTCCGTCCTGGAGAAGACCACCGGGGGCTTCGCCGATGCGGTCAAGACGGCCGGCGAGATCCTCGCGATCGAGGGCGAGGTCATCCCGGTCACTACGGACGACATCCGCCTCTGCCGGCGGCAGCCGGACGGGACGGTCATCAGGGGTGAGGGTACGATCCAGGACTCGTTCTTTGAACGCGGCGAGAACGCGGATATCTACCTTGAACCACAGGCGGTACTCAACGAAGAAGCCGCGCGGGCGATCAGGGAAGCGGACCTGATCGTCTTCGGTCCCGGCAACTTCTACTGCTCCCTGGTGCCGAACCTCCTGGTCGAAGGCATGCCCACGGCGCTTAAGACAGCGGACGGCAAACGCGTATTCATCTGCAACCTGGTCAACAAGCCGCATCAGACCGCGGGATTCAAGGTGCATGATTATGTCGAACGGCTCGAGCGGCACGCCGAGCCGGGCCTGTTCGACTACGTCCTGTACGATTCCAGCCGCCCGAGCGAGGAATTGCTGGCCCGTTACCGGGAGGCCGGGGAAGAGTGGGTCGAGCACGATCCGGCCGCGTTCGAGGGCAAGCCGTACCGCGCGATCGGCACGGACCTCCTCTCCACCGCCCCGCCGCAGCGGCGCGGCAGCGGCCCCAGGCAGGCCGCGGTCACCCGGAACCTGATCCGGCATGACCCGGAAAAGCTGGCGGCGGTGATCCTGCGCGAGCTGCTCCCAGGCTCCGGGGCTTGACAGGAGCCGATAAAAAGCCCATAATCAACGATTGTTCTGATGGATAGGAGCTGTGGTTACATTCTCGCTGTTCAGCCGAACAGCGATAGTTACTACCACAAAGGATCCCATGACCCATCAATCATCCCGTTCACCGCGGCGTAATCGCCGCACATTCAATTCGAATAAGCCCGGCCGGCCGAACCGGTCCGGCAATTTCCGGCGCGGCGGAGGCGGCCGCGGCCGCGCCAAGGCGCAGATCGACCCACGACGGTTCGTGAACGCCGCCACGATCCCGGCCGAGGTCGTACCGTACGATCCGCACCACTCGTTCGACGATTTCCCCTTCGAACCCAAGCTGAAGGAAGCGATCCGGGCCAAGGGCTTCGAGCATCCCACCGCGATCCAGGACCAGGCCATTCCCCACGTGTTGGCCGGCAAGGACCTGGTCGGCCTCGCCAACACCGGCACCGGCAAGACGGCGGGCTTCGTGCTGCCGATCATCCACCGGTTGGCCACCAAGCAATCCAAGATGGCCCTGATCGTGGCGCCGACCCGCGAGCTCGCCAAGCAGATCAACGACGAGTTCCTCGACTTCGGCAAGCGGTTCGGCTATTCCAGCGCCGTCTGTGTGGGCGGCATGCGCGAGCAGCCGCAGATCTCCGCGCTCTACCGGAAGCCCCAGGTGGTAATCGGTACGCCCGGCCGTCTCAAGGACTTCGTGAATCAGAAGCACCTGCGGCTCGACCAGTGCGATACCTTCGTGCTCGACGAGGCCGACCGCATGCTCGACATGGGCTTCGTCCACGACATGAAGTTCCTGATGCAGCACCTCCCCACCCACCGGCAATCGCTCTGTTTCTCCGCGACGATCACGCCCGAAGTCGAGCGGATCATCGCCGAGCTGCTCCGCGACCCGGTGACCGTCTCGGTCCGTTCGACCGTCACCAGCGAGCACATCGAACAGGAAGTGATCCATGCCGACAGCAAGGAAGAGAAGCTCGACCATCTGGTGCAGATGCTCTCGAAGCCCGACTTCGGCCGGGTGCTGGTGTTCGGCGAGACGAAGTTCGGCGTGAAGCGCCTGGCGGAGAAGCTGAACAAGGCGGGCATCGATGCGGCCGAGATCCACGGCAACCGCAACCAGAGCCAGCGCCAGCGGGCGCTCGACGCGTTCAAGCGCGGACGGGTGCGGGTCCTGGTCGCCACCGACGTGGCAGCCCGCGGCATCGACGTCGACGACGTCAGCCACGTGATCAACTACGATACGCCGGGTTCGTACGAGGACTACGTCCACCGGATCGGCCGCACCGGCCGGGCCGGCAAGGGCGGTTCCGCGATTACGTTCGTGCCGCGGTCAGCCGCGCGGTAGACGCGGCGTACGGGCCGCCGGCGTCACGATCCGGGAAGGAGCGGCGGAAGCGCTTTGTCCGTCTCGGAAACGACACCCCCCAGGGGATCGCTCTCCAGCGCCCGGCGGACCGATTCGCGAGACGGCCCTTGGAGCCGGGCGGTTGCCGGTCCTAATTGCCGCTGCCGGTCCCGGTGACTGGCGGCGGCGCGAGCTTTCACTTTTTCAAGGGACTCCTCGGATACGCCCTGGAGCCGCAGGCCGGCCAGTTCCGCCTGGACGTTCCGATCGGATCGGAGCACTCGCTCGGCGGCTTCCGCGATCAGGTCGACCGAGGCCTGACGCTGCAACAACCGCTCCAGCTCGGCTATCTTCGTGTCCGTGTTCTCCAGGTACTCCTGGGCGCGCTCGGTGCCGCGCGGCGCCGTCGCGATCCGCAGCTCTACGAACGCCTGCTTCAACCCGTAGGTCAGGTCCCCGGGGACGCTCCGCGCAGCATCCGCGGCAACCACGGCGGAACCGACCAGGAGCATCGCGGCGATGCCGGCGACGTATACTTTTCTGCGGGTCATCCGAATCATGTGCCGACCGCCTCGGATTCCACGGGCACCGACTCGGTCGCCTGTTTGAACGTCAGCCGGACGGTCGTGCCCGCCTCGGGCGTGGAGGCGATCGTGAGCATACCGCCCTGGCGTTCGACCAGTTCCTTGGTGATCGCCAGGCCGAGCCCGCTGCCGCCGGCCGCGATGGAAAGCTCATTCTCCTCCCGGTAAAACTTCTCGAAGACCCGCTTGAGGTTCTCCGGCTTGATGCCGATTCCCGTGTCACGGATTTCGATCACCACCTGTTTTTCGGTAAGCAAGGTAGTCAGGGATACCTTGCCTCCCGATGGCGTATACTTCAGCGCGTTATCGAGCAGGTTCACGATGACCTGGGCGAAGCGGTCACGGTCGACCCAAATCCGTACGCCATCCGGCACCTGGTTCTCAAAGCGCAGGTCAACCTCCTTGCGCTCGAATATGGTCCGGAGCGTCTCCAGCTCGCCACGGATTACCGATGCCGGATCCACGGGAGCCAGGTCGAACGCCAGCTTGTTGTGGTCCAGGCGCGTGATCTGCAACAGGTCCTCCACCAGCCGGCCGAGCCGCTGGGCCGCGCTGAAGGCACGATCCGTGAACCGCGCCGTATCGCCCTGGTCGCCACGGGCCATCGAGAGGTACCCCATCAGGGCGGTGAGCGGCGTACGGAGCTCATGCGACGCGGTCGAGACGAATTGCTGCTGCCGTTGCTGGAGCGCCCACCGGTCACTGATATCCCGGAAGATCGCCACGGCGCCCTTGACCCGGCCGTTGTGCATGATCGGCGCGGCGCTGGTCTCCATGCGGAACCGACTGCCGTCGCGCCGGACCAACAGGTACCGGTCTGACCGCACGGTATTGCCACTGCTCAGGGCGCGGCCGACCGGACGCCTTGAGAACGGTAGCGGCTTTCCGTCCTCCGTGTGCGCGGAATAAACCTGGGAAACATGCCGGCCGACGGCCTCTTCCTTGCGCCAGCCAAGCATCTGATTGAACGCCTGGTTGACCATCACGATCGTCCCATCACGATCGACTACCACCAGTCCGTCACTGACCGCCTCGAGGAACGCCTCGGTGCGGGCCTTGGAACGCGTCAGGCGACGCTTCTCCTGACGCAGCTCCTTGAAGTTCTCGAAGAGCCGGGCCGTCTTCTCCTGCACCTGTGCCTCCAGGCCGTGTTGCGCCCGTTCCAACTGCTCGGCCATCACGTTGAACGTTTCGGACAGCTCGCCGATCTCGTCGGAGGAGTGCACCCGGGCACGGCTCCGCAGGTTGCCACGACTGAAGGACCGCACCGCCCGGGTCAGCCCCCGGACGGGATGGGTGATGACCCGCCCGAAGAACGAGGCCAGCAGCAGGACCAGTATCGACGCCGTGGCACCGAGGACCAGGAAGATGTTCCGGATCACGCCGACCGGCGCGAACGCCTCGGCGCGATCGATCTTCGCGACCAGCCCCCAGCCGGGAGCGAATTGCCGCGTCACGGCCAGTACCGTGTTACCACGATAATCGGTGACGGAGGGGAAGACCGCCTCGCCCGCATTCAACGCCTGGGTCCCGAGCTCGGTTCCCTGGGTGCCCGAATCGAAGCGCGGCGGCGTGACCGAGACTGCCGCACTACCGTCCTTGCGGACCACGAACGTCTCTCCGGTCGCGCCGAAGGCCGGCGGTGCGGCTTCGCGGACCGCCCCGGCACCACCCGTTTCGAGCAGTGCTCCATACCGCTGTTCCTCAATGTCCGCGATGGTGTGGAGGTTCTGGATCGTCTGGGTCTCCAGCGAATGCCGGACGACCAGGTACATCACGCTCCCGGCCAGCGCCATGGAGACCAACGCCACCACAAGCGCCAAACCGACCACCTTGCGAGTGATTGTAAGTTTCAGCTTTCCTAACACGCTTTATTGAAGAGTATCTACGTTACCGCTACCGTATGCTGCCGTATGCCGGCCGGGAATGGAAGAAATTACAAACCTACGCGGATTTTCTTGAAGATATCCACAGCGGCCCGAGGGGCAGTTACTGGGTCCGCACCCGATGCCCGAGCACCATTATCATGGCGGTTTTCGGTTTCGCGTGCCAGCCTGCCTGACGCAGCTCCTCAAGCCGCCCGATCAGGGCCCGGAACGCCCCGGCGGCACGATCCTTGCCCTCCTCGACCGGCTCTTCGAAAAAGCCTCCGCAGGTGACGGAGGCATATTCGGGAGAGTCCACGGTGACGCGCAGGCCGGGATGGCTGTCGAATACCGCCATCTCCCTTCCTTTACCGTCCGCGTGGGCGACCACGCTTGCCTCGCACGACTCACCAAAACAGGCGATTTCCACGTTCACGCCCGGCAATACGTCCTCCAGTACCCCGCTGCCGTGCGTGCACGGAGGAAGCAGCGCCTTGATCTCGCTCCTGAGCGTATCCTCGATCAATCCCTGATCCAACGGCTCCGTCTCCTCCGCACCGCGGGTGGCTGCTTCAAATCCGATGGCTTCCGCCGGTATGTTTTTCATGTCGCAGGAGACTTACTTACTGATAGCGTACACCCTTATGCCGGCATGCGCGATACCTCGGGAGTCCTTCCCTAGAGGCCGGCCAGGCAGCGGGCGTAGGGGTCTTTTAGTCCCCGGACGGTAAACCGGCGCTAGGACCGATCCGTCATCTGACGCCGGACATGCCGGTGGACCAGCAGGCTTCCAAGGACCACGCTGGCGATACCGAGCGCCACGAAGACCGTGTTCCAGGGCGAGGAGGCGGAGTTCTCTTCGGCAGCCGCGATGATCGCATCTACGGGTTCTTCAGTGGCCTCCGATGCTTTCTGTTCGGCGACCGGCCGCTGCTTCTCCGGCGCCGGCTTTACTTCCTGGGAGAACCGGGTCTGTGACTGGGGCTGTTGTTGTTGGATCCGGGAGGTGGCGGAATCGGCATCCACTGTTCGGGAGGTGGTCGCCGAGCCACCCTTGCCGCCATCGTCACAGGGATCCTTCTTGGGCCCGACCAAATCTCCATCCGGATGATCACAGGTCCTGATGGGGTCCGTCATCTGCCCTTCCTTCGCCGCAACGCTCCCCACCCCGGCGACTCCTGCGAGCAGGAACGCAAAAACGACGGCGAAGATTTTGAGGTGGTTTCTCATCTGTCCGCTTTCCGCCCGGGAATACCCCTGAGCACCGGCACTATAGGCGCAGAAAACGCGTCTGTCAAGGTCATTATTGCCACTACGCCACCTGCCGGTCCCGTTCGGGGTCGGTGAGGGACGTCGGGAATTCATCCCATCCGTCCGACGTCGGGGTCCGGGATGCTTCCCGTTCCGCCCGTCGGTCGTGCGCCCCTCCCTCGCGTGCCGGGCGAAGCGATCCGCCCAGCATATCCTCAAGCAGCTGCAATCCCCGCTTTTCCATCATCCGGGCCCTCCCGTGCGTCACGCCCAGTCTTCGGCCGATCCGGTCATACGGCTCGGGTTCTTTCCCTTCGAACAGGTAGCGGCCCCGGATGATGGCCGCCTCCCCGGGGTGATACCGTTCCAGCTTTCTGAGCCCTTCCGCCAGGAGTTCCCGTTCTTCCGCTGCCGCGGCTTCTTCCGCAAGCTCGGGAGCGGAATCGGGAAGCATATCTCCGAGCGTATCGCCATCCTCTCTTTCCTTGCTGATCGGCCGGTCCAACGACGTCGTGGTCCGGCTGGCATCGCGCCACCCGGCCACGTCGGCCGCTTCCACACCCATCTCCTCGGCGATTTCCGTAACGGCCGGTTCCCGTCCAAGCGCCGCCATCAGGGCGGATTCCGTCTCTTTCATCTTGTTGACTCGTTCATAGATGTGGACGGGTAGCCGGATGGTCCGGCCCTTGTCCGCGACCCCCCGACGTACCGCCTGACGAATCCACCAGCTTGCATACGTCGAGAACTTGAATCCCCGTCGATGATCGAACTTTTCGACGGCCCGGATCAGGCCAATGTTCCCTTCCTGGATCAGGTCGAGCAGGGGCAGGTCGGAGTGCCGGTACGTCTTCGCGATCGAGATGACGAGACGGAGGTTGGATTCGACCATCCGGTCCTTCGCCTCCATGTCGCCACGACCGATCCGCTGAGCCAGACTGCGCTCTTCCGAAGCGGTCAGGAGCGGATATCGGGAGATGCCGTCCAGGTACGCCTGCAAGGAGTCGACGGAAGAAACCATCCGTGCTTCCGACATCGCCTTTTCGGCCGGCGACTGATCCTGCCCGGAAGCCGTCCCGTCCCCGACCGGTTCGTCCGGATCCAGGGCCGCCTCGATGTCGTGTGCTTCCTTCATCATCACCAACGTATCATCATACGCCTCAGTCTACGGGCACGGCTTTCACCACGAACCGGTCCTGATCGAGCCAGCCGGTGCAGGTGTAGATCGTCAGCGTCTCGGTGTCGGTCGGTGCGAGGAGATCGGTGCGGTCCCGTCCCACCGTCTCGTGTGAAACGATCCGGTAGCGGCGTTCGGCGCCGCTCTCCAGCCGGAGCGTGACCCGCTCGCGGCCGGTCACTTCGGGGAGCGGACCGAAGATCTCCGCCTTGTTGTGCCCGTAGATGATGACGTTCCCCGGTTCGCCCGGCTTGGCGGACTGGACCAGGTACGTGCCGGCGGTGTCGGACACCGACCAGCGTCCGTTCCCGTACGAGCCGGGTTCGAGCGGTTCATCGAGGATGCCGGCGATCGTCAGGCGGACGGGAGCGGAGGGGCCGGGCTCCGGCGTAGCAACCGCCTCCACCGCGACCGCGGGCCGGATCGAACGGTCGTAGTGATAGTAATTGAGGCCGGAGTAGATCAGCAACGCCGCGCCGGCGGTCAGGAGTACGGCGGTCAGTGCCAGCCAGGCGCGGCGGAAGCGGGAGTGCTTGGTCGGCACGGCTTTCCGAGCCGGGCGCGAAGAACGCGAAGCGGGTCGTCGCTTCGCGTTCGTTCGTTTCCGCGCGGTCGCCATGAGGGTTACGCCTGCTGCCAGCGGCGGAAGGTGTAGAGGCCGGCGAGCATCAACAGGAGGCCCGGGAGGGCAGCCTGCATCGCACCGGTGTCGGCGAAAGAGATAGGCGCTACACCCGGGTCGTCCGCGGCTGTGACCGCAGGATCATCGGGGTCACCGAGTCCGCCGGCACCCGGGTCGTCAGAAGGATCCAAGGAACCCAGCGGATCGAGCGTCGGGTCGGGAGTGGGGGTGGATTCCGGATCAGGCGAACCTCCGGGTTCGACGGTCGGTTCGGTCGAAGGAGATGGGGTTGGCGTCGGGGTCGGATCAGGCGAACCTTCAGGCTCGACCACGTTCGGCAGGTTTCCGATGTTGAGGTACGTCAGATTCGTCGGGTTGATGGTGATGATCCGCGGGTTAGCACCAACGATGGTGTACCCACCCGGCACCGTCTCGGTCACCGTGTAAGTTCCCGGCACCAGGTTGAAAAGCTTGATCAGGCCGGCGCTATTCGTGTTTTTGGTAATGTCGTACCCTTCGGGGCCGGTGATGTGGAATTGGACGCCCGGCATCGTCTGCTCACCGGCATCCTGCGCGCCATTGCCGTTGGTGTCCTCGTACTTTTTGAGCCGCAACTTACCAAGCGGCTGGTTGCCAACGAAAACGTACGTAATCGAGGTCTTATCCACGACCACGTTGAACGGATTGGCATGAGAGGTCAGACGGTACTGCTTGGGTACCGTCTCGGTGAACGTGTAGGTGCCGAACGGAATGCCGATCATGTGCTTGAGACCGCTCGCGTTCGTGGTGAACGTGGAATTTCCAGTTGGGCCGGATACGCTGAATCCTACACCGGGCATCACCGGCTCTCCCGAATCCCGCGTCCCATTCCCATTGGTGTCTTCATACTTAAGCAGACGGATCCGGCCGACCGGATCAGGTTCAGGTGAGGCTTGGACATCCGGTGTAGCAGTAGGCGTAGGAGATGGCGTTGCGGTAGGCGTAGGCGTTCCAGTGGAAGTAGGGGTTGCGGTAGGCGTAGGACTTCCCTGCACACCTGCTACCGTCAGGCAGTAATGGATGTGGCTCAAATCTCTAGGCTCACCTGCGTCTCCCCCTTGGGTTTTCAAAGGAGTCGTGCCGGTGCCGTCAGCATAATCGTGCTCTATGAAGTCACCACCGGCATACAATTCCACAGTGCCGGTTATGCCGGATACCACATTCCACGTGACTACGCCGGCCGGATCCTCGACAAAGGAAATTGTTATGCCGTTAATTACGATGTCACCATCACCGCTTTCAGCGACCTTGGCACACTCCTCCCGGTTCTCTTCATGAGCCAATGCAGCGGGCATGCCAGAAAGGACGAGTCCGAACACTACGGCAAGGGTGAAATATAATCGCTTCATATGAATCTCGGGTAAAAAAATAAAACCGCGGATGTGTCCGACGGTTTCCTAAGGATTTACCTCAACTGTCGTAACTCCACGTCTTCGCAGGCACGCCTGTCAATGGTAGGCTGTCACAAAGAATTGGGCATGTCCTTAGAAGATTGCCGATCCAAAACGAAGGACATGCCACCGAACGATGATCAGGAAATGCACGAAGCAAAGTAGGGACAATCTGGCTAGTCGGAAGGAGTGACGGGCGGGCAGCCGTGATGAATCGATGCATGGCTGCCCGCCGCGTCGGTCTTCGGTGGTGATTGGAAACGGTCAGACCTGGTGATGTATCGGACGGAAGCTTCCGTTCGATCCGGACGGAGCGGCCTCCGAACGACCCCAATCGCCTGATGGCTGCCGGTCAGTCCCATCATCCAGGTCATCGAGAAGGTTTCCGATGATCGTGAACGGGATGAATGCCAGGGTGATCAGCACGGGCCGCCGGAACGTCTGCCGCATCCGCAGCCGCACCACGGCCTTGCGACCGCCTGCCTCCCGGGCAGCGACCGTGGCGGTGCGGCGCGCAGCCTTCCGGTCCGCGGAGCCGAACTTCCAGGCGAACAGCCGCACCCAGAGATTGAGCAGCAGCGTGACCGTGAAACAGACCTGCGCACTTCGGATGATCCTGCGAGTGACGGACTCCTCCATCAAGGCCTCCCTGTAGTCGTGGCGCCGGACCTGGTGGCCGACTAACCAGATTGTGAATGTCGCGTGAACGACTAGTAACCATACGACCAGGCGAGCCGGCACGTCAACAAACGCTTGCAAAACGAACCACTGCCCTGCTAGCCTTAGAAACTCAGCGTTGAGGTGTATTCAGGCCTTTTCACTGAGACGACACCGTTCTTTCAACAGACAGGGAGGTAGACGCATGCCACCAGCAGGAATCAGTGACCTCGGTTTCGGGGTCATCGCGGTCGGCTTCGGTGAGCCGGAGCCGGTCGTCCCGGTCAAGCCGAACCATTCGCCCGAGCACTACCGGGAGCACCTGGAGGAGTGCCGCGCCGGCGACCTCGGGCACTTCGAGTGCCTCTTGAGGGGCCTCGACGGCGGGGCGATCTCGCTCGACGACCTCGGACTGACGTGGACGGAGCTCAGCGAGTTCCGCACGACGGCGCTGGTCCGGCCCGCCAAGCAGTACGTCGAGGAGTGCCGCGGCGGCGACCTCGGGCACTTCGACGACCTGCTCCGGTGGGTGAAAGGTAACGTGCTCTCCTTCGGGGAGATCTGCGTGACGGTCGACGAGGTCAACGGATTCGTCCACACGGCGAACCGTCAGAAGGGCAAGGAGATCCTCGAGGAGTGCCGCGGTGGCGACCTGGGGAACTTCAGCGTCCTGGTCATCGGCTACAGCGAGAACCGCTTCAGTCTCGAGGACATCGGCACGACCATGGATGAGCTGGAGCAGCTCTCCCGCACGGCGAACTACGAGACGGCGAGTCAGGTCGCCAAGGAGTGCCGTGCGGGTGACTTCGCCCGGTTGCCCATCCTCGAGTACATCATCCACAGCGGCCTCTTCAGCGATGAGGAGATCACCCGGCTGGACCTTGACCTCGACGGTTGGCGTCGGTCGCATGAGCACGGAGACGTCAGCCAGCCGATGACCTCGGCCTGACCAACCCCGCCACCTCCCTCTACAACGAAAGGACGGCCGGCCCCCGATCGTGTTATCACAACACCCGGGGGCTGCCGTTTACCTGTGCGACTTTCCGCTCTCGCCGTAACCGGCGGGGCAGGTTCGAGCACTGACTCTGAGACTAGAACGAGCCGGTCAGGACGGCTTCTTCGGGCTGATCGTCATCCTGGGTCTCCAGCGTGATGCTCACCTGGACGTACGCCGACGCATCGCGGGTCTGGTCGAGCGTCATCACCCACCGTTCACCGACCTTGTAGAGCCGGCCGGCCGCGAACTGCGAGAGCGGTTCCGGCTGGGTCAGGTATACCTCGTAGAAGGCGTCCCCCCGCGGTTCGGGGAGGTCGGCGGAAACGGCCAGGACGAAACGGTCCGGGTTCGCGATCCGGGCGGCTTCACCGCTGCCCTCCTGGCCCGGTTGCGGCGCCAGTAGAGCGACCTGCTGGCCGGGAGCCAGTGCCGTCGTGGCCGTCGGGGTCGGCGTACCGACCGTTACCGGCCCTTCGATCACCTCTTCTTCCACGCCGTCGTCACCGCCGCCGGTGCCGAGCAGGGCGTACGCACCGACCGCCGCGGCTGCGAGCACCACGATCGCGACGATCAGCATCACGATCAGACGGACGTTCAAACCGCCGCCCGAGGGCTCGAAGCCGGGGTCGGAAACGGGCGAAGGACCCGGATCGGGCGTGGGTTGGGGACCGGCACCTGGCGGTGTTCCCTGCGGATCCTGGCCTGGCTGGTCTTGGTTTGGCGCCCCTTGCTGCATGGCCTTACCATACTACACGCCTGCTTGGGCGGCCAAGGGCATGGTCACAGCGTGATGGTCCGACCGGTGTGATAGCTCCTGACGTGCACTTGGCCGGCGATTTGGCAAAAAACCGACGTCCTTCGGGAGGAGCCGGTCCTTTACGCGATCCGGGCCCGGGCGTAGACGTTCGCGACCAGGAGTCCCCAGAGGATCGCCGCGCCGCTGAGTACCGGGACGAACGAAGCGAGGAATCCGGCCAGCGCCGCGATCAGGCCGAATTCGACCTGCTGGCTCCGAGGCCGGAGCGAGGTGACCGGCTCCGGCAGCATGAAGAACGCGAAGAAGAACGGCAGGAGCAGCGGTACCGTCTGGACGCCGAGCGTGCTGCCCGAGAAGGTGCTCAGGGAGAGCGAACCGTTCACCGCCAGGACCAACACCAGATACGCGCCGAGGAACGTCAGGATCTGCGGGAACTTCTTCACCCGCCAGACGTTGAGCAGACCGAAGAGGATCGTGATCCAGAGGTAACTGTCCGGCCACCAACCGAGCGAGTAACCGAACGCCACGGCGGTCACCGCCACGCCGAACGCGGCCGGATTGAAGACGTGTTGCTTCCCGTGGAGCAGGAAATGCTTCGACCCGATTGCCAGCGCCACCGCCAGCGGCGGCACGTACAGCGCGACGTTCGCCGGCATCAGTACCGTGACGATCGCGGACGTGATCAGGGCCGACTCCCAGTTGGGTTTGCCGGTCTGGGCGCGGTGAAGAAGATAATCAAGCGTCAGGCCGAGCGGAATCACCAGCGCGGCGATCGTCAGTCGTTCGGGTGCCGGCGGCAGGAAGAGGATGCCCCACACGACCAGCGTCACCATGTACGCGGCCATCGCGGTCCAGGGGCTGATCGCCTTGTACTTCTTCCAGTATGTCGCGAGCGTGCCAGCAGCCATGCACCCGTAGCCTACCCCGACCGCCGCTCCGCGCCAAATTGAAAACGGGCCATGGGAATCAGCTACCATGTAACCATGGCCGACGGGACGATCCTCGGAATCCGAAGGCAATGGCTCGTGCTCGGCATCGCCGTGCTCGGCTTGAACGCGTCGGTCACCGTGCTGGCGTTCTACCTACCGGTCGTGCTCTCCCGGCTGACCGAATCGCAGGCCGCCGTCGGGTTCGGCGTCGGGATCGAGGGGCTGGTCGCCCTGACCATCCCGCTGATCATCGGACGCGCCTCGGACCGCCGCGGCAAACGCCTGCCGTACATGCTGGCCGCGACGCCACTGATCATCGCCGGGCTGCTGGGCGTCGCGATACTCGACTCCTACTGGCCGCTGGTCGCCGCGGTCACCCTCTACTTCATCGGATACTACGCGTACTACACCGCATACCAGTCCCTGTACCCGGACCTGCTCCCCGCCAAGGAGTACGGTCGCGCGTGGTCCGTGCTGAACGTCTTCCAGGGAATCGGCGTCGGGCTGGCGCTCGTCGGCGGCGGCGCCCTGCTGGCGATAAGCGACAGCGCGCCGTTCCTCGGTGCCGCCGGGGTGTTGTTGGTCACCACCGCCCTGGCCGCGCTGCTCATCCGCGAGCGACGTCCCGGACATCTCGGGATGAAGCGGCTCGGCACGCTCCGCACCTTGGCCCACCACCTGCGGACGGACGTCCACCTCCGGCTGTTCCTACCCGCCCACTTCGGCTGGGAGTTCTCCCTGGCGGCGATCCGGGCGTTCGTGCTGCTGTACCTGCTCAGAGGCCTTGGCATCGGCGAGGCCGCGCTGGTCGGCATCCTCGGCGTCGTCCTCCTCGCCTATCTGGTCGCCGCCGTGACGTCGGGGAACATCATCGACCGCTTCGACCCCCGCCGCTACACCACCGGCGTGATCCTGCTCTTCACCGCCGCGATGTTCACGCTCGGTCTGACGACGGACGAGACCGTCCTCCGCGCGATCCTGCCGTTCGGGGTCTTCTCCGGCGCCGCGGTCCTGATGCTAGCCTACCCAATCCTGCTCCAGGTCACGCCGCCGAACCGGCACGGCGAATACACCGGGTACTACCAGGCCAACCGCGGGCTGGCGTTAATCGCCGGCACCGTCGGTACCGGCTGGCTGATCGACCGGTTCGGCGGCGCCTTCCCGGCGACCGACGGCTACCAGGTCCTCTGGCTCACCGCCGGGACCGTCGTGCTCCTGACCGTCCCGTTCTTCTGGCGGCTCACCCGGCGGTCGGCATGAACCTCGTCCCGCCGGAATCGGTGACCCTCGGGCCGTTCACCATCTACTTCTACTCACTGTTCATCCTGCTCGGCCTGGGACTGGGCTACCTCCTGGCCAAGCCGGAGGCCCGGCGGCTCCGGATTCCGTTCGATGTCCTCCGCCTGTCAATCTTCTACGGCCTGCTGCCCGGCATCGCCGGGGCGCGGCTGTACCATGTGCTCGACCGTCTCGACTACTACGCCGGCCAGCCGGCGCAGGTCTTCGCGCTCTGGAACGGCGGGTTGGCGATCCTCGGCGGGTTGGCCGGCGGACTTCTGGGACTCTGGTGGTTCGCCCGTCGGCGGCGGATCCGCCTGCTTCGCCTGCTTGACGCCTGGGCGCCCTCGGTCCTCTTGGCCCAGGCGATCGGGCGTTTCGGAAACTGGACCAACCAGGAGGCGTTCGGTCCGCCAACGGACGCGCCGTGGGGCGCGTTCATCGAACCGGCGCACCGGCCGGCCGAGCACGCGGCCGCCACGCATTTCCATCCCACCTTCTTCTACGAGGCCGGGCTCAATCTGCTCGGCTTGGTGCTGCTGCTCGCACTGCGGCCGCGGCTACGCCGGAAACCTGGCGCCGTCCTGGGTGCGTACCTGGTAATCTACGCCGCCGGGCGGTTCGCGACCGAGTTCTTCCGGTTCGACACGGCGACGATCGGCGGAGTCAGCGTAGCCCACGTCGCGGCGATCGGGCTGGCCGCCACCGGGATCTGGCTATTGGCCCGACCCGGGTCACTCCGTACACACCCGTCCTCGCGTTGAAGCTGATCAGTCGTGATGATGGTCGTCTATCAGGTCACCGGTATCGTGACCGTGATCGTCGTCATGGACCTCTTCGTGGCTATGTTCCTCATGGCCCGGTTCCGTGAAAAGTTCCTGTTCCGAAGTGCCCGCACCCGGTCCTTCGGCCTCTTCCGCGTGCCCGTGCGGCACCAGTATCGTGACCACCCAGATCGTCAGGATGCCCAATACGAACGGCAGGCCATAGATGAACCGGCCCTTCACCCGCTGGTGATGCAGCTCCGGAATCAGGTTGGCGGCGGCGATATAGAGGAACATCCCGGCGGCGGCGGCCAGGAACAGGCCGAGGTTCGCTTCCACGAGATCCCGGGCGGCGAAGACCGCGCCCGCACCGAGCACGGCGGTCAGGGCCGAGAGGAAGTTGTACGCGAGCGCCCGCGCCCGGCTGAGGCCCGAATGGATCAGCACGCCGTAGTCCGCGATCTCGTGCGGTAGTTCGTGGGCCGCCACCGCGAGCGTCGCTGCCACACCGAGTTCCGGGCCGACCAGGAACGCCGAGGCGATCGCCACGCCGTCCACGAAGTTATGGATGCCGTCACCGATCAGGATCAGGTACCGCGATGAGGCGTGCGGGTGGAGGTGCGATTCGTCCTCGTGGTGCTGGTGGGTACCGTGAATAAACCGTTCGACATAGTAGAAAGCGGCCATCGCGACCAAGGCCGCGGCGAACACGGGCTGCCCGCCGAGCTCCAGCGCTTCGGGAAGCAGATCCAGGAAGCTGGTCGCGAGCAGCACGCCCGCTGCGAATCCCACCAGCCGTAACTCCAGCCGGTCGCCGAAGCCCTTCCGGAAGAAGAAGACCAGTCCCGCCAGCGAGAGCAGGCTCACGCCGAACGCCGCTAGGAGCGATGCGGCCAGCGGGCTCATGCCGCCCTCCGCTGACAGCGGGCGCAGAGCCCGTAGACTTCAAGCTGATGGGCGATCGCCTTGAACCGGCGGGGCAGCTTAAGGGGCAGGTTCGATCCCCGGCACCCCCCGATCGCCTGGGTGGTGCCGCAGGACTCGCAGATGGCATGGTGGTGATGCGGGCGGACCGCTTCGCCGAGCTCGAACCGGTCCTCGTCCTCATGGCGGAACCGGACCGTCTTTACCAGACCGGTCCGTTCCAGGCTCTCCAGCGTGCGGTACACGGTGACCCGGTGCGGCTTGCGCGGAGCAAGCGCGACCCGGAGTTCGGCGACCGTCAGCGGCCCGGACGTCCTCAGGCTCCCCAGCACCACCCGACGATATTCGGTCAGCGTCAGGCCCTGCCCGGCCAGACGTGTCCGGATCGACGGCCAATGCAACCGGGTTGCGTTCTTCATGCGGTAACGATAGCAGGAATGCAACTTAGTTGCAATCAAGCCTTGAGCAGCACCCGGGCCGGGGCACCGTCGCCGTCCTTGATCCGGAGCGGCAGCGCGATCAACTCGTACTCCCCCGCCGGCACGTCCTCCAAGTACAGCCCCTCGATGATCACGGCGCCGCGTTCCAGCAATGCCGTGTGCGGCGTCCGGTCATCACCGCGTTTCTGGATCGAGAGATAGTCGATGCCGACCACCCGCACGCCGCAACCGGCCAGCCATCCGGCCGCCTCACCGGAGAGCGCTACGTAGTCCTTGGTGAACGGCTGGCGCAAGAGGCCCCGCTCGGTGTTCTTCGTCTTGAGGAGCACGCGCTCGGTACCGTCCGGTACCGCCCCCTTCAGGTCGGAGACGGCGATCGTCTCGCCGGGCGCACCGGTAACGTCCACCAGCACCGCCGGGCCGATCAGTTGCTCGGGCGGGAAGGCGTCCACGCCGGCACCGTCATCGAAGAAGTGTCTCGGCGCGTCGATGTGGGTCCCCAGATGCGTACCGGACCCCAGGCGGGTCACGTTCGAGCCGTGGTCGGTGACGTTCTTGGCCGGTTCCAGTCGCACGTCCGGATCCGACGGCCAGGACAGCATCCCGTCTTCGATCGGCAGCGAGATGTCGAAGTAGCGTGCCATCGGATTAGAAATGACCCGGCAGCTGCAGCAGGTATCCCGCCAGGACCAGGACCATGCCCGATACCCCGATACCGAACTCCCGGCCCATTTCGTTCTGGACCCGGTCGTCGATTCGGTGCTCCTTGCGGACCCGGTAGTGCACCGCCAGAGCCGCATAGGCGATCATCAGCGAGCCGATCAGCTCCATGGTCGCGCCGGCCAGGATCATGCGTCCTTCTTCGTATCGGAGATCGCGTGCCCGCCGAACTTCTTGCGGAGGATCGCCAGCGTCCGGTTGGCGAAGTCGTCGCGCTGCTTGGTGTTCCAGCGCTGGTAAACCGCCTGCGTGTTCACGGCGTATGGAATCTTCTTCTCCAGCGCGGCTTCGGCGGACCACTGGCCTTCGCCGTTCTCGTCCACCTCACCGCCAATCTTCGTGAGCCGACCGTCTTCGTCCAGTGCCTCGGCGAGCAGTTCGGAGAGCAGCGAACGGACGATCGAGCCGGCATCCCAGACGTGCGCGACCTTGGCGAGGTCCACGTCCGGGTAGTGGCCGTTCGCCAGCAGGTTCATCCCTTCGCCGAACGCCTGCATCATCCCGTATTCGATCGAGTTGTGGACCATCTTCACGTAGTGGCCCGCACCGGCCGGCCCGAAGTATCCCGCGCCGCCCTTCGGGGTCATCGCCTGCACCAGCGGCTGGATGTGCTTCCAGGCTGATTCGTCGCCGCCAGCCATCATCGCGTAGCCGATCCGCGGGCCGAGCACGCCGCCGGACGTGCCGACGTCGAGGAACCGGATACCCTGCTCACGGCAGAGCCGGTCATGCGCTTGCGACATGGTCCAGCGTGAGTTGCCGCCGTCGATCAGGATGTCGTCCTTGTCGAGCAGCTCCGTGAGCTTCGCGATCATCTTGTCGGTGACGGTCGGGGCGTTCGGGTCTTCCTTGTTCACCGAGGGCAGCATCACCCAGACGACCCGGGGCTTCTCCAGCTTCGCTACGACGTCCTCGACGGTCTTCGCCACGACGGCTCCCGCGTTCCCGACCTCCTCGGCCGCCCCCGGGGTGCGGTTCCAGACCACTGCCTCGTGGCCGCCCTTGAGCAGACGCGAAGCGATGCCCTTCCCCATCCGTCCCATGCCGAGGATGCCGATTTGCATGTACCCAGTGTATCGCACGTATGATGAAAGGCATGAAACCCACCGTCTACCTCGGCGCCGATCACGGCGGGTTCCGGATGAAGGAGCGGCTCAAGCTCCGGCTCGAGGAGTGGGGGTACCCGTTCGAGGATCTCGGCAACACCGAGCTGGACGCCAAGGACGACTATCCGGTCTTCGGCTTCCTGGTGGCCGCCCGCGTGGCTGCCGACCTCCGGCGCGGCAAGCCCGCGTTCGGCATCCTCGGCTGCCGGTCCGCCGCGGGGATGGTGATGGCTGCGGGGAAGGTGCCGGGCATCCGTGCCGTCGTCGGCTTCGACCGGCGCTCGGCGGTGCACAGCCGGGTCGATAACGACGCGAACGTCCTGGCGATGCCGGGCGATTACCTCAACCACCGGCAGGTCGCCGCGGTCGCCAAGGCGTGGCTGGAGACGGCGACGAGCCGGGCCGGCCGGCACGCCCGGCGGCGGGAGCAGCTGATGCGGGTCGAGACGGCGGAAGCCGAGGTGGTACCCGGCGTGCTGGAGAAGGATGCTGCTGCGGTGAATCGCGCCGCGAAGCCGCTGGCCGGCGTGAGTGACTGGGTCCATGTGGACGTCGCGGACGGCGTGCTCGTTCCGAACAGGGCACTGGCGGAGCCGCGTGACGCGGCCGGCGTGAAAGCCGACGCCGCGCTCGAGGTACACCTGATGGTCGACGAACCGGAGCGGTACGTGAATGCCTGGGTGCGGGCCGGCGCCCGGCGGCTGATCGGCCACGTGGAAGCGGCGGAGCCGGCGGCGTTCCTGCGCGCCGTGAATGCCGCCAAGGCCCGCCGACCGAAGCTGGAAGCCTGGCTCGCCGTGAACGAACCGACGCCGATCTCGAGGCTGAACCGGTACCTCGGCCGCGTGGACGGCGTGACGGTGCTGGCGGTACCGGCGGGATTCGCCGGACAACCGTTCCATGCCTCGGCGCTGGCGAAGGTCGCCGGGCTCAAGCAGCTCAGGCCGAAGCTTGCCGTGGAAGTGGACGGCGGCGTGAACGAAGCCACCGCGCCCGCCGCCCGGGCCGCGGGCGCCGACCGGCTGGTCGCGACGTCGCACCTCAAAGGAAGGAAGGACATCGCCGGCGCGATACGCAGTATCATGGAGCCGAACCGATGAGCAATGAATCCGCACCGGCGAAGGACCGCTCAAGAACCAGGATCTTCGTCGACGGCGGCGACCCGGAGGAATCCCGCCGGGTACGCGACGCACTGGGCTACCTCGACGGGCAGACGACCAACCCGACGTTGATTTCGAGGAATCCCGAGATCCAGCGCCGGATCCAGGCCGGCGAGAAGCTTTCCTCCGGGGAACTCCTGGCCGAGTACCGGAAGATCGTCGAGACCGTCTCGGCGATGACGCCGGACGGCTCCGTCTCGATCGAGGTGTACGCGGACCGGGACACCGCGACGGAGCAGATGCTGGCGCAAGGCCGTGAGTTCTTCGGCTGGATACCGAACGCACACGTGAAGTTCCCGACGACGGAAGCCGGGCTCGCCGCCGCCGAACGGGCCGTGGCCGACGGCATCCGCGTGAACCTCACGCTCTGCTTCAGCCAGCCCCAGGCTGCCGCCGTCTACGCCGCGACTCGTGGTGCGAAGAAAGGCCAGGTGTTCGTGTCTCCGTTCGTCGGCCGGATCGACGACCGCGGCGAGAACGGCATGGACGTGCCGCGGAACATCCTCAAGATGTACGAGTCCGGCGACGGCCACGTGGAAGTACTGACCGCGAGCATCCGCAGCCGCCCGCACTTGGACTACGCGCTGGCGCTCGGCAGCGACATCATCACGGCGCCGGCGAAGATCCTGCTGGAGTGGGCGGAGGATGGTGCGGCCGTTCCCGGCCCGGACTATCGGTACGACGCCGGACCCCTCACACCGATCCCCTACCGGGAGCTCGACCTGGACGCCGATTGGCGGAGCTTCGACCTGCATCACGACCTTACGGACGCGGGCATCGAGAAGTTCAGCGCCGACTGGAACGCGCTGCTGAAGTAGCTACCCGTCCGGGTGTGTGACCGCCTGCCCCGCGCCCGGCACCGGGCACACGTCGAGCCGGTCCGACCACCAACGCCGGCCGTCGGCCTTGATAAGCCGGTCCGCGGCCGTCGGTCCCCAGCTGCCTGCCGCGTACGGACGTGGCCGGACGTTGTGCCGATCCCAATAGCGGAGGATCGGGTCGATGAACCGCCAGGCGGCCTCGACCTCGTCCGCCCGGGTGAAGAGTCCTTGGTTGCCAACCAGTGCATCGAGCAGCAACCGGTCGTATGCGGACGGGAGCTTCCCCGCGAATGCGTCACGGTAGCAGAAGCTCATGTCCACTTCTTCGAGCGATTCCTGCGATTCTCCGGGACGCTTCAGGTACAGCCGGAGCGCGATGCCCTCGTTCGGCTGGACACGGAGCGTCAGCAGGTTCGCCCCGCCGCCGTGCGCGTGCGCGCGATGCCGCGAGGGCTTGAATTGTACGGTGATTTCGGCGACCCGCTTGGGCAGGCGCTTGCCGGTCCGGATGTAGAAGGGCACGCCTTTCCAGCGCCGGTTCGGCAGCTCCGCCCGGAGCGCGGCGAACGTCTCCGTCCGGGAACGCGGCGCCACGAACGCCTCTTCGCGATAGCCGGCTACCCGTTTTCCGAGCAAGTCCTGCCCCGGCCCGTACTGTCCGCCGACCACCTGGTCCCCGATCTGCTGCGGTGCGAGCGGCTTCAATCCCCGCAGCGCGGTAACCCGCCGGGCGCGCACGTCCTGCGCGTCCCAGGAAACCGGCGGCTCCATCGCGATCTGGGCCAGCAGCTGCAGCGCATGGCTTTGCACGATGTCACGGAGCGCGCCTGATTCCTCATAGTAACGGCCGCGGTTACCGACGCCTTCGTCTTCGGCCACCGTGATCTGCACATGGTCGATATGCTTGCGGTTCCAGACCGGCTCGAACAGGCCGTTCTCGAACCGGAACGCCAGGATATTCTGGACCGTGTCCTTGCCCAGGTAGTGGTCCATCCGGAAGACCTGGGATTCGTCGAAGTGCCGGGCGAGATGCCGGTTGAGCTTCCGGGCCGAGGAGAGGTCGCGGCCGAACGGCTTCTCCAGCACGATCGCGGGGGTCCGTCCGCCGGCCCGGCGATTCAGCCGGGCGCGGGCCAGCCCTTCGACCACCGGCTGGAACAGGCTGGGCGGCGTCGCCAGGTAGTAGACGACCCGGCAGGAGCGCGAGCCGATCTTCTTCGCCAGAGCCTGACCCCAGTCGTCGTCCGACAGGTCCGCGCTGAGGTGGGAGGCCTTGGCGGCTTCCCCGACTCCGGCCGCGGCCGGAACTCCTCCGATCCACTGCCGGAATGCCGCATCCGAGAGCGGCTGCTGCGAGACGCCGACCAATCGGAACGACGGCCCGAGCAGGCCGTTCCTGGCCAGATGCCCGAACGCGGGCAGCAGGTACTTCGCGGAAAGGCCGCCGGTCGCCCCGAACAGGACGAGCGTGGTCGGTTCCGTGATCGCGGTGCCGATGTCCGTATCTGTCTTGGCCACGCATGCAGCATACCATCGCGCCGGCCGCCCTCCGCCGGCACCGGACCCGGCGTCTTGTCCTTTCCCGCCCGACTGCCTATAGTCGAATCCCATGGGGGAGCCGAAGAAAATCCTGCTGATCGAAGACGACTTCCTGCTGCTGGAAATGTACGCGATTACGCTCACCGGCGAGGGATACGAGGTGTGCAAAGCCAGCGACGGGCAGGAGGGGCTCGACCTGATCAAACGGGAGCGTCCGGACCTCGTGCTGCTCGACCTTTCGATGCCGAGCGTCTCGGGATACCAGGTGCTTGCCGACCTTCACGAAGCTGGAAACCGTACGCCGGTAATCGTAATCTCCAACACGGATGAACGGACGGCGATCGAGAAGTGCAAGCAGCTGGGGGCGAAGGAATACATCGTGAAATCCCGGACGAACCTGGACCAGATCAAGGAAATCGTCGCGCGACATCTGCGCTGACCGGCGGCGAACCGCGGAAGCGACCATTCAGGTAAGCTGGGGACGTGAAGATTCTCCTGGCCACGGAATCGTACTGGCCGAACCGCGACGGCGGCTCGGTGTTCGAGCGGGCGCTGGTCCACGGCCTGATCAAGCTCGGTCATGAAGTGCGGGTGGCCGCACCCTCACCTAAGGCCGGCGGTCCGTACGTGGAACGCGATGGGCGCTCCGACATCCATCGTACGCGCTCCTTCCGGCTGCCGGGTAAGTTCGGCTCCGTGGGCGCCCGGAGCTCCCTGCTGCCGGAACGGTTCGTCAGGAACCTGGTCGAAGGGTACTCACCCGACCTGGTACACATCCACAATCCGTTCGGCATCGGGCGCGCCGCGATGCGAGCCGCCCGGAAGCGACGCATCCCCGTGGTCGCCACCAACCACAACATGCCCGAGAACGCGGTCGACAACCTCCGCCTGCTTGGCAAGCTGATTCCGAACGCCACCGAGCGCATCTGGCGCTGGCAGATCAAGTTCCTGAACCAGGCGAACTTCGTCACCTCACCGACCGAGACCGCTGTCGACATGCTGGTGGCCCACGGGCTGACAGTACCGCACCGGCCGATTTCGAACGGCGTGGACGTGCGGCGGTTCGACCCTTCCGTCTCTGCCGCCGCCCTCCGCCGCAAGCTCCATCTTCCGGAGAAGCCGATCGTGCTCTACCTCGGCCGGCTCGACGGCGAGAAGCGGATGGACGTGTGGCTCGACGCGGTACCGAAGGTCCGGAAGGAGATCGACGCGCATTTCCTGATCGGCGGCCGCGGCGGCGAGGTGGCCGCACTCAAGCGCCGGGCGGTGTCGCTCGGCGTCTCGCACAACGTCACGTTCGCCGGCGAGGTCGCCGACACGGATCTCCCCGCCTTCTATCGGCTCGGTACCGTCTTCGCGATCAGTTCCCCGGCGGAGCTGCAGAGCATCGTCACGCTGGAGGTGATGGCGGCGGGACTGCCGGTAGTCGCCGCGGACGCGGCAGCGCTCCCCGAGCTCTGCCAGTCCGGACGGAACGGCTACCTCTTCCTGCCCGGCAGCGCCGACGGCCTGGCGAAAAGCCTCACCCGGATCCTCCAGAACCCCGCGATGTCCACCCAGATGGGCGCGGAATCCCGGAAGATCATCGAGGAATCACACGACCTCCGGAAGATGCCGACCAACTATGAGGCGGTTTACAAGGAGGCACTCCGGTGAACATCGGGTTCTTCTCGGAAACGTACCTGCCGGACATCAACGGGGTGATCACCTCGATGGAAAGCTTCCGGCATGAGCTCGAAGGGATGGGGCACCGGGTCTACGTCTTCGCTCCCGATACCCGGCTGTTCCAGGCACCCTGGCGGAAGACGCGACGGGAACCCCGCGTCTTCCGGTTCGGTTCGTTCAGTTACCCGGCGTACAAGTCGATCCGGGTGGCCATGCCGGTGAACATCCCGGTAGCGCGGAAGATCCCGTCCTTGCAACTCGACGTGGTGCATTCGCACACCCCGTTCTCACTGGGCCTCTTCGCCAGCTGGGTCGCCCGGAAGTACGACATCCCCCACGTGCACACGTACCACACCCTCTACCCCGAGTACGCCAAGTTCTACTTCCCGGGATTCAAGCGCTGGAACGAGAAAGGAGCGGAGAAATTGTCAGCCCTGTTCTGTAACCAGGTCACCGAGGTAATCTCGCCGTCGGACGACATCCACCGCAAGCTCAAGCGCTACGGCATCCGCCGGCCGATCACGACGCTACCGACCGGCGTAGACCGGGAGTTCTTCACGATCCGGGATCCTGAGCGGAGCATCCGGAAACGGTTCGGCATTCCGCAGGACGCGCCGCTGATGGTCACCGTCGCGCGGCTCGGCCGGGAAAAGAGCATCGACTTCATCCTGCGGGCGTTCGTCCGGATCCGGAAGCTGGAGCCGGACGCGTACTATCTGGTCGTCGGCGACGGCCCGGCGCGGTTGGAGCTGGAAACGCTCGCCCGCGAACTCGGCATCGCCGACCGGGTGGTCTTCACCGGATTCCTGCGCAGCCGCGAGGAAGTGGTCAAGGCATATGCCACCGCCGACCTGTTCGCGTTCGCGAGCCGCACGGACACCCAGTGCCTGACGATCCTGGAGGGCGCCGCGACCGGACTGCCGGTAGTGGCCGTACAGGATCGGCCGCTGGAGCTGGCGCTCCACCACGGCAAGAACGGGTTCTTCACCCCGGCGCGGGAAACGCGGTTCGCCGCCAAGGCCCACCGACTGCTCGGCGACCGCAAGCTGGCCCGCCGGTTCGGCACGGAATCACGGAAGATCGCCCGGTCGCTCTCCGCGGAATCCCAGGCCCGGAAACTGGCAACGGTCTACGAGCGCGCCCGGGAGGAGGAATTCGCGGAGCGGGACCCGAAACGGCTGGCGGCCGCATTCAAGCGGGTCCGGAAGTCCTTCCGGGGATACCCGACGATGCGGCGCTGACCCGTGCGCTGACACCCCGCGGGGTTTTGCCTAGAATGGATAAGCCGGGCTCGTAGCTCAGTTGGCTAGAGCGCTTGATTGACGTTCAAGAGGTCACAGGTTCGAATCCTGTCGAGCCCACCCGGTCAGCGCGTTTTCCACAGGTCGTCTATCTCCTCGATGATAGAGTGGGAAGTGGCGCACCCTAACAAACCGTTCAGGCCGAAAGCGGCGTGGACCGAAACAAAGCGAGGTGAAACATGGGCGCTCGGATCCTGTTCGGGGGCATGATCTCCTCCGGAAAGTCCACGCTGGTCTGCTCGATCTATGAGCTACTGACCGAGAGAGAGAGAGAGAGAGAGAGAGAGAGAGAGAGAGAGAGATCTCGCTCTACGAGCTTGACGTGTGGTCGGACACACATGCTTGCATCCTAGGAAGAAAGCCCTGGTCACAGCGTCACAAGCGCACTCCGCAAGACGACGATGCGATTCACGAGGAGTTCCGTGCAGGCGTCTCAAGATTCTCCACGGATAGTGCGGATATCGTCCTCGGCGACATGCCGGGACGGGAGCAGAACCGCTCGTTTCCACTGATTCCCATGGGATTGGCGGATATTGGCGTCCTGCTCTACCGGCGACCGGACGAGGAGAACCGCGGGTTCTTCTCCAGTAGTCGTGATGGCTGGCGTCGTCTGATGACACAATGGGGGATCCCCGAGGTCATCGAGGTGCAGTCGATCCGTTCCGGCGACCAAGCTGCGATGGACACGTTCGCCGTCGACGGACTCGATCGAGAGCTGATTCCCGACCACCCGGAGATCCGACGACTCACCGAGCACCTGCTCACCCGAGTCGAGGACCTCCAGACCGCAGCCGCCTGAACGACCGTATCGTCCCTCCCTGCACCGCCGCGCCACGCGGGGAGGGACGATACACCACATCATGCAGAACATCCTTGTCGACATCGATGATACGCTCGCGGATACCCAGACTGCGATGCTTCGGTATATCAATCAGAAAAGTAACCAGACATATCGCTTAGAGGAGCTGACGCGGGAACATCGGGAAAACACCAAACTCGAATATGACAAATTGGCGAAAGAATTCATGGCCCGCCCGGACTTGATCGCGCGGTGTGCACCTTATGCGGATGCGTTGGATGCGTTCCGGAAATTGCACGGCTCCGGGTTTGTCATCCATATCGTCTCTTCCCGCCGAGAACCGCTGCACGACATCACCCTCGACTGGCTCCGTGAACATGGATTCGCAGATTACGTCACCGAAGTACACCCACGGTCATCGAAGCAGAGCGGTCGGGAATTCAAGTGTTTGATTTCGGAGAAGATCCGTCCGGTAGCCGCGTTCGACGACACGATGGAGATCGCGGAAGCCCTGGCTGACATGAACATTACCGTCTATCTGATCCACCAGCCATGGAATGCGGGCGAATCGTTGCCGCCGAACGTACATCGTTCGAAAACTTTTGCCGCCGCGGTCAATGCATTCCTGAGCCAGGATCGCGCTTCTTCAGCTCCAGCGCCGCCGAATTGATGCAGTAACGCTGCCCGCCGCGGTCCGCCGGACCGTCGTCGAAGACGTGTCCGAGATGGCCGCCACATCGGGCGCACACGACTTCCGTCCGCACCATGCCGTGCGAGTCGTCCGGACGCAGCCGCACGGCTTTCGCTACGGCCGGCTCGGTGAAGCTCGGCCAACCGGTCCCCGACTCGAACTTCGTGTCCGCGGAGAAGAGCGCCGCGCCGCAGCCGGCGCAGTGGTACGTCCCGTCCGCCTTCTCATGGACGTACTTCCCGCTGAACGGCGGTTCGGTTCTCCGCTCGCGCAGGATCCGGTATTGCTCGGGAGCCAGGCGTTTCCGCCACCCTCCTTCGGTCTGCGGCATTTTTCCCATGGGAGCGGCACTATAGCACTCGGCTTGACAGCCCTCAACGGACAGGATTACTATATGGCCTTACGTCCTGCCTCTAGATGGGTCACACGCCCGCAGCTTACGTACTGCAGAGCAGCTGACGAGACCGGGGAAGCTCCGGTCGAAACGTAAGGCCCCGCCCTGTGGCGGGGTATTTTGATGGCGCTTGCCACGGTCGGGCAGCTCCGCTACCAAGGGAGCATGGCAAAGAAACGGGTCCTGGCCAGCGGCGTGTTCGACGTGCTCCATCCCGGGCACCTCCATTACCTGACCGAGGCCAAGCGACACGGCGACCACCTGACGGTGATCGTCACGTCGGATGCGCAGGCAGCGCGCGAGAAACGCCCGCCGCGGTACCCGGCGACGGAACGGGCCGGGCAGGTAGCCGCGCTCGGGGCGGTGGACGAGGCCGTGGTCGGCGCCGAGCCGTACGACCTGCTCGGCATGGTCCGCGAACTCCGGCCCGAGGTGATCGCGCTCGGTCACGACCAACCGTTCGATCCGACGGAGCTCGTCCGTACGCTGCAAACGGCGGGCCTCACCGTCCGGGTCGTCCGCTGTTCGGAGCAGCCCGGCGCGCGCACCAGCGACCTGCTGGACGAGTAGCTATACTGGACGCATGGCGAAAACCAAAGCACCGCGGAAGCCGGCCGACCTCGAGCCGATGCGCCACTCCTTGGCGCACGTACTGGCGATGGCGGTGCTCGACATGTTCCCCGAGGCCAAGCTCGGCATCGGTCCCGCTACCGACGACGGCTTCTACTACGACTTCGACCTGCCCCGCACGCTGATTCCCGAAGACCTGCCGATCCTCGAACAGAAGATGCGGAAGATCATGAAGCGGGGCCTTGGATTCGAAGGTGCCGAAGTCCGGCCGAAGGAGGCGATCGACGCGCTCAAGGCTGCCGGCCAGCCGTACAAGGTCGAGCTGGCCGAGGAGTTCGCTCAGGCCAAGGAACCGATCACGTTCTACAAGTCCGGCGACTTCACCGACCTCTGCCGTGGCGGTCACGTGAAGAATACTAAGGAGATTCCGAAAGATGCTTTCGCATTGGAGCGAATCGCCGGCGCCTATTGGCGCGGCGATGAGCAAAAACCGCAACTACAACGAATCTATGGCGTCGCGTTCGGCTCCAAAGCCGAACTGGACGCATACCGGAAGCGCCAAGCCCAGGCCAAGGAGCGCGATCACCGCAAGCTCGGCAAGGAACTCGGACTCTACATCACCGAGGAGACGGTCGGTGCCGGGCTGCCGATCTTCACGCCGAAAGGCACGGCAATCTGGCAGGAGCTGCTCCGGTACCTTTCCGAACAGCAGACCGCCCAGGGCTACCAGTTCGTAGTGAGCCCGCACATCGCCCGCAAGAAGCTGTTCGAAATATCCGGTCACTGGGAGCACTACCGCGAGAGCATGTTCGCGCCGATCGACATCGAGGGCGAGGAGTACCTGCTCCGGGCGATGAATTGCCCGTTCCACGTGCAGGTGTTCCGGGCGCAGACCCGAAGCTACCGCGAGCTTCCGATCCGGCTGGCTGAAGTCGGTACCGTCTACCGCTACGAACAATCCGGCGAGATCAGCGGGCTTACCCGAGTGCGTTCGATCACCCAGGACGACGCGCACATCTTCTGCACACCCGACCAGATCCTGGACGAATTCACGTCCGTACTGAGCCTGGTCCACCACACGCTGGAACTGCTCGGCATGCAGGACTACCAGATACGTTTCGGTAAACGCGACCCGGAGAGCGACAAGTACCTCGGCAGCGACGCGATGTGGCAGCAGGCCGAGCGTGACATCGCGAAAGCACTCGACAAGATCGGCGCCGACTATTTCGACGGTCCGGGCGACGCCGCTTTCTACGGCCCCAAGCTCGACTTCGTGGTGAAGGACGTGCTCGGCCGCGAGTGGCAGCTCGGCACCGTCCAGCTCGACTACTTCCTGCCGGAACGGTTCGGGCTGGAGTACGCCGGCGAGGACGGGGACGTGCATCGACCGGTGATGATCCACCGCGCGCCGTTCGGATCGCTCCAGCGTTTCATCGGCATCCTGATCGAGCACTTCGCCGGCGCGTTCCCGCTCTGGCTGGCGCCGGAGCAAGCGCGGGTGCTTCCGATCGCTGACCGGCATAACGAGTACGCGGCCTCCGTGGCCGCTTCCCTCCGCGAGGCCGGCCTCCGCGTTTCCGTGGACGACCGCGCGGAGTCGGTCGGCAAGAAGATCCGCGAAGCCGAGGTCGAGAAGACTCCCTACATGCTCGTGGTCGGGGACAAGGAAGCCAAGGCCGGTTCGGTGGCGCTCCGGAGCTACCACCGCGGCGACCTCGGCGTAAAGAAGATCGCCGCGGTCACGAAGGATCTCGCGAAGGAAGCGACGGATCGGGTCCTTTCGAAAACCTTCTGACCGAAAGACGAATGCCAAGGCAACCGGTTTTGAAGCCGTTGTACTATCCTCCCTTGCTTCACCGCCCGGGGCGTGCTTGGATGTAAGCCCTTAACACCGTCGGCCCTGAGAGGAGGTGGATATGGCAACGGCCGATACGCACGACATACGTCCGAGCATGAGCCGGGTCGAGGAGGGCTGCCAAATCACGGTGAAGAGTACGGACACGGGCGAGGAGAAGACCATCGAGAAGATCGGTGAGAGTAATCCTTTCCTGGGCCATCACTTGCACGAGACCGTGACCGTCAGGCCGCCCAACAACCCATCGGCATTCGGCCGGTCGTTCAGGATCATCAGGATCGAGAAGCCACGAACACCCCGAGGAGCGTAGCGTGCGTCAGCAAAGCCAGGAAGGCGTCAGTCCCGTATCTCGCATCCCGCGACATCCGGCTGACGCCTTCTTCATATCTGCGGCCCACATCTGCCGGTATAGTGGTGGATATGGCCGAAAAGAAACCGCCGCTGGTCGCGATCGTCGGTCCGACCGCGTCGGGCAAGTCCTCCCTGGCGGTCGAACTGGCCGAGGAATTCCACGGCGAGATCGTCTCCGCGGATTCCCGGCAGGTATACCGCGGCATGGACATCGGGACGGCCAAGGTCCTGCCCGAGGAACAGGCCCGGGTACGGCACCACCTGCTGGACATCGCCCACCCGAAGCAGCCGATCACCCTGGCCGAGTACCAGACACGGGCGTTCCGGGCGATCGGGCACATCCTGCAACGGGGGCTCCTGCCGTTCCTGGTCGGCGGCACCGGACTGTACGTCCAGGCGGTCATCGAGAACCTGAGGATCCCCGAGGTGCCGCCGCAGTCCGGGCTGCGTGACGAGCTGGAGAAGCTCGACACCGCGGCGCTGGTCGCGCGCCTGGAAGCGGTGGATCCGGAGCACGCCGCCGCCATCGACCGGCATAACCGGGTGCGGCTGATCCGGGCAATCGAGGTCAGTGAGACGAGCGGCACCCCGATCTCACGGTTGCAGGACCGCGGGGAGCCGCGGTACGCGACCCTGAAGGTCGGCATCCGCCTAGATAAGGAGGTGCTCACCGACCGGATCGCCGAACGCCTGGAAGACTGGCTGCGGCGCGGACTGACCGAGGAAATCACCCGCCTGCACAAGGAAGAAGGGTTGTCCTGGGGGCAGATCGAGTCCTTCGGCCTGCACTACCGCAGTTTCGCGAAGCACCTCCAAGGCGACCTCACGTTCGAAGCGGCCCGGAGCGAGTCGGTCACGGAACTGGTCCGGTACACCAAGCGACAGATGACCTGGTTCAAGCGCGACGAGACGATCCGCTGGGTCGGAAGCGAGGATGAGGCCGAGGCACTGGTATCGGGATGGCTGGACGCACGCACGATGGAGCCGCGGAGATGAGGGCGGCGGCAGCCATCGGAGCAGCCCGTACGCTTGCCGGAATCTCCCGGCTCCAGGGCGGCGGCGCCACCAGCCTCCCCGGCCTGGCGGGCCTGAAGATCGACCCCGCCCTGATCCGCCGACGTTCCCACCGTCTCGCCGGCAGCATCGTGGTCACCGGTACCAACGGCAAGACCACCACTTCCGAGTTCATCGGCAACGCCCTGGAGCTGACCGGGCGTCCCGTGATCCGCAACCAGGCCGGCTCGAACCTGCTCCGCGGTATCGCCTCCACGCTGGCGCTCCGGGTGGGGCGGCGACGGCGCGGCGAGCGGAAGCCCTGGGGAGTGTTCGAGGTGGACGAAGCGACGATGCCGGCCGCGTGCCGGGAGCTCCGTCCGAAGGTCGTGGTGGTGACGAACCTCTTCCGCGACCAGCTCGACCGCTACGGCGAGCTCAAGCGGACGGCCGAGCTGCTCCGTACCGGTCTCCGCTCCCTCCCGAAGTCGAGCATCGTGCTGCTCAATGCCGACGATCCGCTGGTGGCCGCGCTCGGCAAGGGCCTGCCCCAGACCGTCCGCTACTTCGGCATCGAGGACACCTCGCGCTCGAAACCGCGGCTGCCGCACGCCGCCGACAGCGTATCCGACCCGAAGACCGGCGAACTCCTGACATACGATGCCGTCTTCGTCGGGCACCTTGGCCATTACCGGGGCGGCGCGCTCCGGCGCCCCAATCCCCACATCCGCCTGACCGACCTCTCCCCCGTCCGGGGACGCGGCTACGAGCTGACCGTCGCCCTCGGCCGCCGGACGGTGACCATGTCGCTCCGGATTCCCGGCCTCTACAACGCCTACAACGCGCTCGCGGCGCTGGCGGCGGCGGAGGCAGCGGGCGTGCCTCCCGCGAAAGCCGGGCAGGCGATCGCGGAGACCGCGGCCGTGTTCGGGCGGCAGGAGGCGGTCGAGGTCGAGGGGCGGCGCGTCGTGATCGGCCTGATCAAGAATCCGACCGGCGCCAACGAGATCATCAACACGTTCGCCGAGGACCGTGCGAAGAAGCGCTTTCTGGTCCTGATCAACGATAATTTCGCGGACGGTCTGGACGTTTCCTGGCTCTGGGACACCGATTTCGAGCAGCTCCTGCCCCAGGCAGAAACGATCGCGGTCGGAGGGACCCGGGCCGCCGACATGGCGCTCCGCCTCAAGTACGCCGGCCTGGATCCGGAAGAAATCCCGATCCACGATTCCATCGAGAGTGCCCTCAAGGCCGAACTCGCTCGTACCGGCCCCGGCGACACACTCTACGTGCTCCCTACCTATACCGCGATGCTGACGCTCCGACGTGAGCTCACTCGCGCCGGCCACGTGAAACACTACCTCTCCTAACGTACGCTCGAACCATGCACCTCCGAATCGCCCACCTCTACCCCCGCCGGATGAATATCTACGGCGACCGTGGCAATATCCTCACGCTGGTGCGCCGCAGCCGCTGGCGGGAAATCGCCGTGAGCGTCGATGAGATCGAATGCGGGCAGCGGCTTGATGCCACCCGCTACGACCTCTTCTTCTTCGGCGGCGGCCAAGATCAGGAGCAGGATGCCGTGGCCGCCGACCTCACCGGCCGGCTCGGTAAGGGAGTGGCGATCAAGGAGGCGATCGACCGCGGCGCGGCCGCCCTCGCCGTCTGCGGCGGTTACCAGCTCTTCGGCCGATACTACCAGCCCGACGCGAACAAGCGGCTCGAAGGTATCGGCGTCTTCGATGCCTACACCGAGGCCGGCCCCGAGCGCTTCATCGGCAACGTCGTCGCTACCCCGCTGCTCACCGGCCTGGGCAAGCAGCCGCTGGTCGGCTTCGAGAACCATTCCGGCCTGACCTTCCTCGGTGAGGCAGTGAAACCTCTCGCCCGAGTGACCCGCGGTCACGGCAACAACGGCCGGGACCGGACGGAGGGCTGCGTCGCCGGCGGCGCGGTCGGCACGTACTTCCACGGTTCGCTCCTGCCGAAGAACCCCCACCTCGCCGACTGGCTGATCGAACGGGCGCTCCGGCGGCGGCACAAGCGCGTCCGGCTGGCTGCTCTCGATGATACGCTGGAGGAAACGACTAACCGCGAACTCGCTCGGCGGTTCGCCTGACTCAAGGAGGAAGCCCGTGACCAACACCAGCGCCCGGACCATCGCCAAGATCCTGCTCGAAGTGGATGCCGTCACGCTCCGGCCGGACGAGCCGTTCCGCTATACCTCCGGGATCCTCTCGCCGATCTATACCGACAATCGCGTCCTGATATCCCACCCCGAGGCCCGGAAGACCGTCGCCAAGGCGCTGGAGGAACTGGCCCGCGAGACACACCCGAAGATCGAAGTCGTCGCGGGGACGGCCACCGCCGGCATCGCCTGGGCGGCCTGGCTCGGCGCCGGCATGAACATCCCGATGGTCTACGTACGCGGCAAGGCCAAGGACCATGGCCAGAAGAACCAGATCGAGGGCGTGCTGCCGCCGGGTTCGAAGACACTGGTGATCGAGGACCTGATCAGTACCGGCGGGAGCGCGCTGGGGGCGGCACAGGCCGTCCGCGAGGTGGGTGCCGAACCGCTCGGGGTGGTCGCGATCTTCACGTACGGGATGCGGACGGCCGTGGACGGGTTCCGGGAGGCGGGCATTCCCCTCTCCACCCTGACGAACTTCGAAGCGCTGACCGAGGCGGCCGAACAGCTCGGCCAGCTCACGCCGGAGTCCAAGGAGCGCGTACTCGAGTGGGCCAAGGATCCCGCCGGCTGGGGCAAGAAGATGGGACTCGAGTCGTGAGCGAACACCGGAACGCCACCTACACCGACCGTGCCGAGACCGCGGATAATCCGCTGGCGCGGCACCTCTTCGGGCTGATGGTCGAGAAGGAGACCAACCTCTGCGTGGCCGTGGACGAGACCGACCCGGTACGGTTTCTGCGCATCGCCGAGATGGTGGCCCCGCACGTGGCCGTGCTGAAGACGCACGTCGATACCATCGAACAGTTCACGCCCAAACTGACGCTGGAGCTCAGCAGCCTGGCCCGGGAACACAACTTCCTGATCTTCGAGGACCGGAAGTTCGCGGACATCGGGCAGACGGTCAAGAACCAGTACACCACGGGGGCGTTCTCGATCATCGAATGGGCCGACATCGTGAACGCCCACGCCTTGCCGGGGCCGGGCATCATCCAGGGGCTCCGCGAGGCAGCCGAAGCCCATGACATGGCGGAACGGCGCGGCATCCTGCTGCTGGCCCAGATGAGTTCGGCCGACAACCTCCTGGATGCCGACTACACCAAGAAAGTGGTCGCGATGGCCAAGGAGAACGCCGATTTCGTGACGGGATTCATCGGCGCGGGACTGAAGGCGTTGCCCTCGCTGGCCAAACAGGCGCCGCCGGGATTCATCATCTTCACGCCAGGCGCCAAGATCGGCGGCGGCAGCGACACACTCGGCCAGCGCTACGCCTCCCCGGATGCGTTGGTGGACGCGGGTGCCGACGTGTTGATCGTCGGCCGGGGCATCATCCAGGATCCGAAACCGGCGGTACGGGCCAAGGAGTATCGCGAACGCTGCTGGGAAGCGTACCGGCAGCGCATCGCCGAACCCAAGGTCAAGGAAAAGAAGAAGTAGTCACCCGGCTCAGACCGGCTGTTCGGCCAGGCGCTCGCGGTATTGGATCGCCTCCGCGACGTGGCCTTCGGTGATCACCGGGGCGGCGGCGAGATCCGCGATCGTCCGGGAGACGCGCAGCACCCGGTGGCACGCCCGCACGGAGAGATGCCAGCGGTCCACCGCGCGGTGCAGCAACGCGTCTCCGGCATCGTCCGGCCGGGCGTGTTCCGCCATCTCGGCGAGCGTCATCGCGGCGTTAGTCCGCCCGGCGCCGAGGCGGTGGCCCTGCCGCTGCCGGGCGGTCCGTACCCGCTGCCGCACCACGGCGCTCGATTCGCCGTCGCGCGCCGAAAGCTCCGCGTACGCGACCCGCGGAACACCGGCGAGAAGGTCGAACCGGTCGCGGAGCGGACCGGAGAGGCGCTGGCGGTACCGCGCTGCGGCGGCGGGACTACAGACGCACGGTTTGTCTGGGTCCCCGGCGAACCCGCACGGACAAGGGTTCTGACTCCCGACCAGCATGCAGTCGGCCGGGAATTCCACGGTCCGTCCCGCACGGCTGATCCGGACCCGGCGTTCCTCGAGCGGTACCCGGAGCGCCTCAAGCACGTGCGGCGGGAACTGCGGAAGCTCGTCGAGGAAGAGGACGCCGCGATGCGCCAGGCTGATCTCGCCCGGACGCGGGTTGCTGCCGCCACCGAGCAGCCCGGCCAGGGAAACCGAGTGGTGCGGGTTCCGGAGCGGCCGGTATCCCACCAGGGGACGCTCGGGCGGCAGGAGGTCCGCCACGCTATGTGCCGCGGTGATCTCCAGCAGTTCCCCGCGCGACGGCGGGGGCAGGATGCCGGCCAGCGCCTTGGCCAGCATGCTCTTGCCGGTGCCGGGAGGTCCGGTCAGCAGCAGGTTGTGCCCGCCCGCCGCCGCTACCTCCAGCGCCCGTTTGGCGTGTGCCTGTCCGCGGATCTCGCCGAGGTCGAGGGCCGGGATGGCGGTCCCGGAGTATTCACCGGGAGGCGTCGGCGCTACCTGCCGCCCGCCGCGCAGGTACCCGACCAGCACTTCCAACGAAGCGATGCCGTGTACCGGCGGCGCGCCGGCCAGCGCCGCCTCGGCCGCGTTCGCCTCGGCCACCACCAGCCGCTCCATGCCCCGCTCCTTCGCTCCCAGCGCGACCGGAAGCGAACCGGACACGCCCTGGAGCCGGCCGTCCAGCGAGAGCTCGGCCCGGAACAGCACGCCGGGATCCGGCTCCGGCAGTTCCCCGGCCGCCGCTAGGATACCCACCGCGATTGGCAGGTCCAGTCCTGAGCCGGCCTTCCGGGTACCCGCCGGCGCCAGGTTCACGGTGATCCGGCGGGCCGGTAGCGTGAACCCGGCCTGGCGGATCGCTGCCCGCACCCGCTCGCGGCTCTCGTCCACGGCCTTGTCCGGAAGGCCCACGATGGACAGCCCCGGCAGGCCGTTCGCCACTTCCACCTCGACGGTCACCGGCTGCATCACCAGCCCCGCCAACGTCGCCGTCCGTACCCGTGCCACCATGTGAACATGGTAGCTTGCTATACATAACCAATCAACCTTTAATGCTGGAGTGAACGGCCCCGCGGCGGTAAGCTGGAAGCGTATGTCCAAACGCCCCAAGAAGCATAAAAAGCGGAAGAAGCTGTCGCGACGGGCGCGGCACCGGACCGGCGATACGCCGAAGCCGGCGGCCGCGCCGCGCGAGACGGTCGTGCCCCCCGTCGAACCGGCCGCCGAGCGGTCCACGGGTACCGAGCCGCAACCCGAGCAGCCCGTCACGGAACCGGGACCCGCTCCCGCAGTCCCCGCCGACCCCGAACCTGCAACAGTATCCGCCACCTTCACCCCGTCCACCAAGAGCGAGGCCCTGGTCGGCGCCGAACAGGAGCGGATCGGCGGCGATCTCCGGCGGCTCGGCATCCAGATCGGCGTGTTCACGCTGATCGTTGCGGCGATCGGCATCCTCGACGCCCAGACGGGCCTGATCGGCGACCTCGGCACTTCGTTGTTCGGACTGTGGGAATGACGGGCCGCAGCCCGAGAACCTTGTCTCTGTGCGGAAAACTCCTTATCGTGGGAACCGTATGACAGCGCATGACAGCCTTCGAAAGGTGCGACCATAGCTAAGAAATATCGTGTCGGCGCGGGAATTCCCGCGCCGAAGCTCAGGGTACTCGGTGCTGGCGGCGAACAGCTCGGCATCCTTTCGCGTGACGAAGCGCTGGAGAAGGCCAAGGCCGCGGAACTCGACCTGGTCGAGGTAGCGCCGCAGGCCGACCCGCCGGTCGCCCGGATCATGGACTTCGGGAAGTACCGTTACGAGCAGGACAAGCAGCAGAAGCAACAGAAGAAGCAGCGCGCCGGCCTGGTGAAGGAAATCCGGCTCTCGATGAAGATCGGCGAACACGACCTCTCGTACCGCGTTAAGAAGGCGCGGACGTTCCTGGAGGAAGGCCAGAAGGTGAAGTTCAACCTGATGATGAAAGGCCGCGAGAACGCGAACCCGCGAGCCGCGAAAGAACGGGTCAAGGAGCTGATCCTGCGGCACTTCCCCGAGGTGAAGATGGATGCGGATCCCGTCCGGGCCGGCCGGAGCATCTCGATCGTGGTGGCGCCGCCGAAGGGTGGATTGAAGCCGGCGGACGAGAAAGGCGCGGAGGACTCAGAAAAGAAATCCTCCGACACTGAAGCGGCCGAAAAGAGCTAGGAATTGGTCCAGTGCCGCCCGTCCCGAGCCAGCCATGACAAAGCATGTCTTCATCGTCGGTCCCGGCAGCGTCGGCAAAAGCACGGCCGGTAAGCGGCTAGCCGGACGATCAGGATACCGGTTCATCGATGTCGATCTGGCATTCTGCCACGAAGTCATGCCGATTGGTGACTACATCCAAGCACACGGCTACGTGGCCTACTGCCGGGAAAACGCCGCCCTAGTCCGGCGCCTGCTCGAACGGTCGGAGGCCCCTACCGTCTTCCCGCTGCCGTCGGGATTCCTGGTGCACGAGGAAGCTCCCGAGATGGCAAGGGATAATCACCAGACACTCAGGGCGAACGGGACCATCATCCTGCTGCTTCCGTCCCGCGACCCGCATGAAACGGTCGACCTGATCGTCCGGCGCCACCTGTCCCGGGGATACCTGGAAACGTCCCCCGAAAAGGAGCGGGAACGGTTCTTGGCCAGACACCCGAAGTACCTCGCGATCGACACCGACATCCGGATTTTCTCCACGGAAGCGCCTGGAAAGATCGCCAATGAGATGTACGGAGAGCTCTCCCGCCGGTCCCTGGTGGCCGGCACCGCATCCACGGGCGCACCGGAAGCGTAGCTCGGCATCATAGAATCCTGTAAACTGTGCTCCGTATGCCGAAAATGAAGACCCATCGCGGAACCGCCAAGCGGATCAAGGCGACTGCCGACGGCAAGTTGAAGCGCCGCCGCGCGTTCGTTTCGCATAACCTCGAGCACAAGTCCGTGGCACGGAAGCGGGCCAAGCACGGCGTGGACGACCTCGCCAAGGCAGACGCCCGGCGAGCCCGTAAGCTGCTGGGGAAGGGCTGATGGCACGCGTGAAGCGGGGCGTGACCGCCCACCGCCGCCACAAGCGGGTCCTGCGCCAGACGAAAGGCTACCAGGGCCTCCGCCGCCATTCGATCAAGAAGGCGCGCGAAGCGCTGATGAAGGCGTGGACCCACGCGTACCGCGACCGGCGAACCAAGAAGCGTGACTTCCGGCGGCTCTGGATCCAGCGGATCAACGCGGCGGCACGACAGGAAGGAATGTCTTACTCCCAGTTCATGGCCGGCGCGAAGGCGGCAGGCATCGAGCTGAACCGGAAGATGTTGGCGGAACTCGCCTACTCCGACCCCACGGCGTTCACGGCGATCGCCAAGGATGCCAAGGCGGGATTGGCGAAGGCGGAGAAAGCCGCGAAGGGCAAAGAGACCGCCGGGACCGAAAAGGCCGCCAAGTAGCGGTACGGTTACTCCCAGATAAGGTTCCGCTTCTTCTCCAGTGAGAAGACGCGCTAACTAGTGGGTTTGTATAGCCATTTCTTATATGCTCTATGCATGGTTTTTATTTTCCCGTTCATTGCCGTGCTCGGCGAAGTCGCCGGCAAGACGATCGACAAACTGAACTTCAACCGCAATAATATCGGCTCGAACGAACTGATCATACTGCTGTTCGGGACGATGCTCGCCGGCATCCTGGTTTCACTTCCGGTCATCCGTCCACCGCTGCCGGACATCTCGCTCGCCCTCGGCGCCGCCCTCGCGCTGATGATCGTCGTGTCCTTCGGCCAGAACTACTTCGACTTCAAGGGGCTCAGCATGACGAACCTCGCGGTCCGCGAGCCGATCCACAACTTCAAGCCGATCCTGGCCAGTTTCCTGGCCTTCGCGATCTTCCCGTCCGAACGCGAGGTCAAGTACGTCGCCGCGATCATCCTCGGCTCGCTCATCCTCTACTGGGGCAACTCGAACCGGCGATTGAGACTCCAGTGGGACCGCGGCGTGTTCTATCTGTTCCTGGCGGCAGTCTGCTCCGCGATCCTGGCCAGCATCTATAAGTTCGGCCTGGAGCGCATCGATCCGTTCTACCTGCTGCTGATCCGGACCGTCGGAATCCTGGCGTTGGCGCCGCTACTGATGCGGCGACTCGGCCTCCGGAAGCTGAGCCGGAAGCAGGTCGGGTACGGCATCGCCGGCGGAATCGCCTACCTGGTCGCCAACCTCGCCGAATACTACTCGATCCGCGAACTCGGGCTGAACTTCACCATCCTGATCCTCCTGCTCGGCCCCAGCCTGTTCTACCTGTCCTGCTCGATGATCCTCAAAGAGCGCGTGACGGCAAAGCAGGTCGCGACGAGCGCGGCACTGCTTGCGATCATTATCTCGGCGAGCTACTTGTAAGTAGCCTTCAGGGATAAGGAGCACCGGCGGTGGTTTCCTCGCCGCCGTTTGCTTCGTACAATGGATTGGTGCCCGGCCCCATCGTCTAGTGGCCTAGGACACCAGGTTCTCATCCTGGAAACCGGGGTTCGACTCCCCGTGGGGTCACACGAGACAAGGTGAAAGAGAGGAGCGAGTGCCTGGTGGCAATACGGATTCCCCTCTTATGTCTCACCTTAGCCGTTCTTGTCGTCTGCCCTGAGGCACCCGAAATCGAACTACCGTGGTCGGCGGAATATTGATTTATTACCTTAGTGCTGCTATAAATACATCCTGTCGTCAGCGTACGGCAGCTTGCACCTTGATACCGGACTGCCAGCATCCGGAACCGGCTTCACCAGCTTTGCCATGGTGGTGCCAGACCGGATACCGGTCATGTCTATCAACCGATGTGCTTTGACACAAGGAGGAAGTGTATGGCGTCCAGCCGTCACAAGCGCAGGATGCAGCATGGAGAGTACATGACGATGCACCAGACCCTGAAGGGGGCGATCGCCGCGGCGTACGTGGAGCAGCCGCACCACTACGTGCAAGGGGCGGCCCGCGGGGCGATCAACGCCGTCTTGGTCATGTTCATGAAGGACGAGACGTTCTCCATGGTGACCATCCGGGACCTCGAGAAGGCGTTGGAGGCCTTCGCGGCGGGGCGTCCCAAGGTCACCAGCGACATGGTCGCTGACTGGGCTCTCCACGTGACGGCACCGCGCATGTTCCTCGCGACCATCGGCAAGATCCACGAGGCGCAGCAGGAGCTCAGGAAGACCAAGGACTTCGACCAGCGCCTCAAGCTGACGAAGCGGATCACCCGGCTGCAACGGCACCAGGTCACCCTGCGACAGATTCGCAGCGTGCTGGGCACGCTCAACAGCGAGGGCCCGAAGGTTCCGGTCACCGCCTGACGAAGCACACATAGGGGGATTCCGGCAGGTATATGCGAGATTTCACATCTCCATTGCCTGCCGCCCCCGACCCTCTCGCATAGCGACTGACGAGACCTGGGAAGCTCAGGTCGAAAGGGAATCAGAAAACCGCCCTCGCGGGGCGGTTTTCCTGTTTCTGTCGTACGCTCCGAGCGCCTAGCAGACCACCCACGGCTGCGAACCGTGCTTGGCGTACAGTTCCCGCGCAAACTTGTCCTGGACCTCCGGAGGAGCGTCTCCGGCGCGGCTATAGCCACCGTAACCTCCCCAGGTACCGTTCAGCACCTGATACGCGCCTGAGGCCGTACTGACGGGATTCTGGGCGCGATAGTCACCGCCCGACTCCATGCGCTTGATATCGCCCAGGGAACAGCTGCCGCCGCCTGAGCTTCGTTGTACCTGCTGGGTCACGACCGGAGCCGGCGGCGGGGTCGGCTCGACCTTGACGACCCGCTGCTCGACGATCGGGTCCACGCTATCCGAGATGATCGGGTCCGGATCAAGCGACGGTGCCGTCGCGATAAACGTGCCCCCCCGGACGGCGTCCGCGCCGGTCGAGCCAAGGCTCAGGACCACGGCAGCCATCACCGCGCCGGCGCGGCCAGCGTTTGAAAGCATCTTCTTTGGTCGAATGGGTTTCATGGATGGAGTAACCTCCGTGATTACGCATTACTAATAAAAAACGTGTGCTCTGTTGCACACGAGTGCAAACTTTAGCACAGGTCCCGGAGCTGTCAAGAAACGCAAAAAACTCGCACAACAAAGGTATAGTTGCTCAAGATGACGCCTGAATACGAGGGTTCCAGGCACGAATCGCGAAAACGGGCTCGTCTCCTCCCCATATCTTAGGTTGCCTGCTTTTCCAGCTGTGGATGAAGTATGCGCTGCGAAATACAAGAATAACCTCATTGAGCCAAAAACAGGCAATATTGACAGTTTTCCCGATGCTTGAATCCACAGCCACCGGCGACAGAAAGTGAAAACCCCGCACGCTTACGGGGTTTTCTTACGAAGACGGGAGAGCCTACTTCCGTGCGGGCTCGGCTTCGGGCATGAAGCCCGCGTACAGCGCCGACAGCGCGATCACGGCGTACAGGGCGTTGTCCGCCACGTTCACCTCCAGGAAGCCCAGGACGACTCCTTGGCCGACCAGGAAGCCCAGGACGGCGATGACGCCGTACACCAGGCCGATCACCTGCGCCGCGAGGCGTGGGTACACGCCGCCTGCCAGGACGGCGCCGAGCACCGCGAGGCCGGAAATCAGATGTACCACGTTGTGTGCCACGTCGACATGGAAGATGCCGAAGAGGTTCCCGTCCGGATTCAGCGGCGAGATGAAGCCGAGGATGCCGAGCAGGACGAATACCGCACCAAGTACGGTTGCGTAAGTCTTAACCATGCGTATCACCCCCTTCCCTGCGTGTTTGTGTCATCGTCCCGAGTATAGCCCGCGCACCGGCGGGCAAGCAACGAATAGGCCCCGGCCCTTCGAGCGTTAACGCCCGAAGCTGGGCTCGGGAATCGTGTCGTCGAACGTGAGCCTCTTGTAGACCTGCCGCGTGAGCTCCACGTCCTTCTTGCAGTACTCCGCGATCTCCGGGAGGCGGCCGTCCGCGTAGTAGCCGGCCACCTGCGAGCCGTCGATGTCGTCCTTCGAGGTCGGCAGGCCGAACGCGACCGAAAGCGCATGCAGCGACGTGCCATGGCGGCCCCAGCCGGTCCATTCGTGCATGGTGTCGTAGACGGGGTGGCTCCGGTACCGGGCCATGCTCGGCATCACCGACGGCCGCACGCCGAGGATCCGCGATCGCTTGAGGACGAACGGCAGGTCGAAGTCGAAGATGTTGTGGCCGACGAACCGCGTTCCCGGCGTCGCCTGCTCCCAGAACTTTTCCAGGACTTCCCGTTCACCGCCCGCCAGCACCCCCACCGGACCGTCGTCCACGGCGTACGCCAGACAGCAGATCCGCCCGAACGCGCCGTCGAAGCTGGTGTTTGCCACGAACGCCTTGAAGCTCTGGGACTTTCCGTTATTCGCCGCGGCCTTCTGCTGCTTGAGCGTATACAGCTCGCGCAACTTGGGCTCCAGCGCCTTCGGGGCGGGCACCGTTTCTATATCGAAGAAGAGTTTCCGTACGGCCATGTCTCAAGCGTACCGCGAAAAGAAAACCGGCGCCGCTCGGGCGCCGGTCTCAAATCGTCGCGAGACGTTACTCGTCTTCGTTTTCGTTATCCTGCTGCTGGTTGATCGCCTCGACGACCCGTCCGTCATCCTTGAGGTCTTCCCAGAAGATGATCTGGTCGGAGTTGATCTGCATCGAACGCTCCGGACCATGGATCTCGTTGCCCAGCTGCACCAGCGAAAGCTGCGGACCCGGTGATGGGGCCGGTGACGACTGCTGCGGGTTGTTCTGGATGTAGTAGACGTCGTTCAGCGTCACGTACTGCGCGCCGACCCGTCCCAGCTTGCCGAAGTAGACCTGCCCGTTGGTCAGGAAGACCGCCTGGTACTTGTCATCTGCCGGCACCTTGCCCGGGTAACCGCCGAGCATGCCGAGCGTCATCACGCCCGCCATTACGATGACCGCGATCGCGATCGCGAGGATTGCGCCTCGGGTACTGATGTCTCTTAAGTCATCTGACATGGATTCCTCCTTATGTTTGTCTTTTGGGTTCAATCAGTTTGTACCACGCCTGGCAGTGCCCGACAATAGCCTAGCGGCGCTTGCGGAGCTTTCGCCAGATGAAGAGCGGTACCGCCAGGATCACCCAAAACACCCCTGCCTTGGCGATGGTGCCTGTGCTCTCCTGCTTCTCGGTGACCAGTTTGCCCATGTCCCTATCCTACTAGACCTGGCTCGCGGCCTTAAGCACGTGCGACAGCAGGACGTCCTCGATGATGATGCCCTTCTCCTTGAAGCTCTTCGTCAGCTCCTGGGTGATCTCGTCCTCGATCGCGTCCCGCTTCTTGCTCACGATGTCATCGAGCTTGTGCCGGCTGATCACGAGACGGATCCGCGACCGGGTGATCGGACGGATGATCTTCTCCACGTAGTCCTCGCCGATCTCCTGCCAGACGCGCGGCACTTCGTTCTCGTCGAGCCGGAAGAGGATCGTGCCCTGGAGCTGTACGTCGGATCCCTCGGCCGTGCGTCCGGTGATCGCCTCGTCACCCATCAGGGCGAGGTCCGACAGGTCGAATCCCCGTTTCATCTGGTATTCGAGCGTCTGTACGTTGAACAGCTTAGCCTTCTGCCAAAACGGGATCTTCAGGTGGAGTCCCGGCTTCCAGACCTTCTTGAGTACGCCGCGACCGCGGTCATAGACGCAGGCCACGTGACCCGGGGGCACGGAGATGAAAAGTCCGAGCAGGACGTCATCAAGCAGAAATGATACGACGAGCTTGTTCATCGAGGTTTCAGTATACGCCCGAATCCTAATAACGCAACTTTTTACCTTGGTTAGGCGATTATATGAGCTACTCCGGATCGGTGCCCGGCGTCGTTTCGACCCGGAACACGTACTTCCCGACCGCGAAGAACCCTATCGAGAAGAGGATCGAGGTGAGCAGGAACAGGGACTTGGCAGCCGGCAGCAGGAGCAGGATGCCGAAGACCAGTACCGGGAGGGCGATCACGTACCAGACGTCGGACAGCTTGGCGCCGGGCTCCGGCTCCGGCGTGGTCAGCGAGAGCAGGAGGTACAGCAGGCCGGCGGTGACCAGCGGGAGCCACCAGTTGCGCTCCGCCAGGTCGAACAGGCCGAAGAACGTAGTGTCGATCGGCTCGCTGAGCGGAAAGTATGCGAGCTCGGCGGCGTCGTGCTGGAATCCCGCCTGGAACACCTGGTACAGGATCGCCAGGAAGACCAGCTGGGCGACCAGCACCATCGCGGTGGCATAGATGTTGATCTGGTGCTGCTTGAGCAGGCGCTTGGTGAGCGAACGGCGGCGCCCCACCTCCGGCATCCGCTGCAGCCGCTCCAGCTGCGGACGGACTTCCTCCATCTTCCGTGCTGACGCCGAGCCGACCAGGGAGGCCGGCAATAGCGCGATCCGGACCAGGAGCGCCAGATAGATGATCGTCAGTCCCATGTCGTTGCCCGGTAACGTCTGGTACGTGAAGATCACCAGGTTGTAGACCGGCCGGTACAGCAGGTCGTGGAAGATGAAATGGATGAGCTCGAACATCAGTCGGTGCGGGTGAACGTCAAATCATACAGGAGATCGGTGTCCGCTGTCTCGGTAAGGGTGATGCGGCGGCCGGAGACCGTCGCCCCTTCCCGGCCGCTCCAGGCGTATCCTTCGGGCAGCGTGATGACCGTGCGGACGTTCACCGCGGTGCCAGGCTGGGCCCGGTAGCTCAGCGAGAACGTGCCCGCGGTGAGGTCGGCCAGCTGGCCGCGGTCATACCTGAGCGAATACTCGCGCTCCCCGAAGACCGGCACGTCCGTCCAGCCGCCCACGACCGGCTCCCACGTGACCGGTTCCTGACCCTGCAACGTCTCGGCGTTCCAGCCGTCGTGGCCGGTGACCCGCGATCCCGGCGGCAGGAAGAGCCGCGTGTAGTTCAAGTTGTCCCGAGTGTCGGACTCGCCGGAGTGCTCGCGGATGACAGTCAGCGTCTCCGAGACCGTGCCGTCCTCCGCGATCGTCACGCCGCGTTCTAGTTCGGTGGCTATGTCACGGCTGGTCTTGTAACCGGCGATGTTGGCATCAACCAGCGCCAGCCGGCCGGTCGCCGGCTCGAGCCGCCCGGCGAGTTTCGCTTCACCAAGCAGGTCCTGGTGGCGGTCGCGCGTAAAGTACAACTGGAGGTCGCCGGAGCGCGCGGCATCCGCCAGGATCGCCACGGCCTTGGCGCGGGTGGCTTCGTCAGCCTCGCCGATGCTGGCCAGCAGCTTCGGTACGAAGTCCCGGAGGATCCGCTTGGGGTCGCGGTCACCGGCCTGCGAGCGTTCGAGCTGGTCATCCTGCATCGTGGTCTGGAAGTTTTCCGCCGTGAACGTGTAGCCGTATTCCGGCATCTCGATCGGCCCGAGGACCTCCAGCAGCTCGACGAACGGCGTGATCGTGATCGCGGCCACGCCGTCGGTCGTGGCGCCGCCGCCGCGCTCATAGTACCGCTGGAAACGACGGGCGGCGCTCGGGAAGTCCGGCGACCAGTTCGCGTTCTGGAGGCTCCAGGCCGGATCGTCCGAACGCGCGAAACGGCGGAACGGGTCCGGCTGTTCGTCTTCGATCGAACGGTTGGCCTGATTGGCAATGTCGTAGATCGAATCCACCGCAAGATCCTTCACCGCACCACGCTCGAGCGTCAGGACCCCCAGCGTCCCCACGAACCCGCCGGTCGGACGGATCTCGGCGGGATTCTGGAACCAGACCAGGTAGCGGCGGAACTCATCCTCGCCGAGCAGGTCCGGGAGAGCCGCGGCGACGTCCCGCGCCCGGTCCAGGGACGCGTCGGCGTCCGGGACCATCGCCACGAACTGCTCGCCGGCATCGCGAAGCTCCGCCCGGTCGCTGCCTTTCGCACGCTCGGCGAGCACTGCGATCAGCCCGAGTTCACCGTCCAAGGCCTCGAGGTGCCCGCGGATTTCCGGCACGTCATCAAGTACCACCTGGCCGGTGGCGTAGAACCCGCCCTCCGCCTCCGCGGCGCGGTCCGGAATGGTACGAACGTCCTTGACCAAGGCGCGGACAGTGCGGATGGAACGCTCCCCCGTCGCGAGAAGTTCGGCCGCCACCGCACGGTCGCCGGCGGCGGGCCCGAGCGAGATGCCTCCCTGCTGGCCAAGCGAGGCCACGGAACGGTTGGCCTGATGCAGGGAATGTTCCGCGATACCGAGCTGGTCCTCGGCGGCGATCAGGTCCCCTGCGGCGAATGCGCTACGGGAAGCGGCCAGTGCCTCCTTGGCGACGGTGACCTGGTCCATGATCTCTTCCTGGACGAAGGCTCCTTCCCCCCGAACCTGGACCGCCAGCCCGAAGACCATCAGGACGACCACAGCGGTGCGGAGCAGCGATCCGGCAGCGAAGCGCCGGGACGGTGCGGGTCCCGCCGAGCGGTCCGCGGTGACCGGACCGGCAACGATAGCGGCGGCCGGATCGGGCGGCGGCACCGGAAGTTCAGGCGCCGGGACGTGCGGCGAAGGAACATGCCGCACCGGCCGGTGGGGCGGGCGGGCGGGCGGAGCGGGAACCGGCCCACTCCGGCGAACCGGAGTTGACTGCGTGGCAGGCCGCCGCCGCGGCCTGATGTCATCACGTATGCTCATGGACGGTCTTGCTGATCGTTTCATATGCTTTCTCCGCCGTTTCCGGCCAGCGGAATTGCGAGAGCCGGTCCTTGCCGCGGCGCACCAGCCCCGAACGCAGCCCCGGGCTACGTTCCAAGCGTACCAGCTCACTCGCCACGTCCCGAACGGTACCGGCCCGGAGCGCCGCCGGCCCGACCGTCTCGTCGAAGATCCGAAGCGGACTGACCAGGGAGGGCGTGCCGCAGGCCAGCGCCTCCAGCGGCGGCAGGCCGAACCCCTCATGGCGGGAAAGCAGCGTCACCGCCAACGCACCGCCGTACAATCCGGCCTTGTCCCGTTCCGGGACGTAGCCAAGTACCGTGGCGTCGGCGCGACGGGCCCGATCAGCGGCTCGGCCGGTCCCCGGGCCGACCAATACCAGCTCGGCCGTCAGCCCCGCGGCACGGGCACGAGCATAGCCGTCCAAAAGGAGCGGCAGGTTCTTGCGCGGCTCGTAGGCGCCGACGTACAGGAAATAGGACCGGGGCAGCCGGTATTTCCGCCGGATCCGGCCACGTTCCCGAGCGGAGGGCGGTCGGTATCCCGCATCCACCCCGGGAGATACGACGGTGATCCGGTTCCGCCGCGTGCCGTACGTCCGCATGAGCTCGCGTTCGGTCTGGCCCGAGACGGCGAGGATACGGGACGCTTTCCCGACCAGGTGCCGGGGCCGGACCGCCGCGTGCCAGAGCCGCTCCCGCGGCGAGTAGAACCGCGGATACGTTTCGAACGAGAGATCATGCACGGTCAGGACCAGCGGCACGCCGCCGAGGCGCGGCAGGAACCCCAGGTTCGGCATGAAGAACGCGTCCACGTCACCGGCCAGCGAGCGCAGGCTCGGCATCCCGGTGGCAGCGAGCGACGCGTTGAGGAATTTGTTCGGGAGGCGCCGGTGGCAGACGGTGACGTTCCGGCGCCGGAGCACACGCGGGGGATGCCAGGCCCGGCGTCCCATCTGGAGCAGCACCCATTCGTCCTCCGGGTGCCGCCGGGCCAGCTCACCGAGCAAGGATTCGGCATAGTGGCTTACCCCCCGCCCGGTCGGTGCGGCGAGGCTCCGCGCATCAACCGCGATCCGCATGGCGCGTGAACCGGTCATACGCTTCGTCGACATGGCTGCGGATCCGCCGCTCGAACCGCGCCACCGCGAACTCGCGGGCGCGGGCAACCAGGTCCTGGCGGGAGAAGGCGTCCCGATCGAACGCCCGCATCGCCGCCGCGACCGCGGCGGGCGTTTGGGCGGTGAAGAACCGGCCGGTCCGCGGCGTGAGGATTTCCGTCGCGCCGCCTTTCCGGTATGCGATCACGGGGGTGCCGGAAGCCAGCGCCTCCACCGCGGTAATCCCGAAGTCCTCGTCCTGCGGATTGACCAGGGCCGTCGCTTCGGAGAAGACCGTCCGGCGCCGGGCATCGGAGACCCTCCCGGTGAACCGGACGGTCTTCCCGGCGAGCCGCTGCAGCCGGGGGCGGTCGGTGCCGTCACCCATCACGACGAGCGGGGCCTGCAAGCGGTTCGTCGCTTCGATCACGATGTCATTGCGCTTGTACGGTTCGAGCCGCCCGGCAACGAGGAAGTATCCTCCCTGCCGTCGCGACGGCTTGAACTTAGCGATGTCCACCGGCGGATGGATTACCGCGGCCGGGCGGCCGTAGTACCGGCGGATACGCCGGCGGACGTACTCCGAATTGGCGATTAAGTCATCGACGCCGGCGGCGGCCCGAAGGTCGCGGCGACGGAACCCGGCGAGCATCCTCCGGAACATCGCCTTGAGCGGTGCCGGGTAGCCGGTTTCCGTGATGTAGCGGTCGACATCGCTCCAGATGTACCGAATCGGCGTATGACAGTAGCAGACGTGGAGCGTCCCGGGACCGGTCCGGACCGACTTGGCCCAGCCGGACGCCGAAGAGAGTACGATGTCGTAGTCCGAGAGATCGAACCGCCGGAACGCCCCGTCCAACCAGCGGAGCGTCCATTTGTAGTAGCGTCGCGCCAGCGGCAGGTCGTCCAGGAAGCTGGTACGGATGTCCTGCTTGGCGAAGTCCTTGCCCATCCTGACCGGGTCGAAGAACGCGGTGTAGACCGGCGCCTCCGGCCACATCCGCATGAAGACGCGGAGCACCTGCTCGGCACCGCCGTCCTGCACGAGATGGTCGTGCACGAGCGCGACCCGGAGTTTCCGGCTCATCCGGCTAGTACGCTCCCTTCCTCGCGAGTACGACCTTCACGGTCTTGAGCAGGATCGTCAGGTCGAGCAGCAGCGACCAGTGCTGGATGTAGTAGAGGTCGAGCCGGATCCACTCGTCGAACCCGACGTCACTCCGGCCCGAGACCTGCCACGGTCCGGTGATACCCGGCTTGATCGTCAGGCGGCGGCGCTGCTCGCGGGTGTATTGCCTCACCTCCGAGGGAATCGGCGGGCGTGGTCCGACCAGGCTCATGTCGCCCTTCAGGACGTTGATGACCTGCGGCAGCTCATCGAGACTGGTCTTCCGGAGGAACCCGCCGACCCGGGTCACCCGCGGATCATCCTTCATCTTGAAGACGGGGCCGCTGGCCTCATTGTAGCGTCGGAGCCCGGGAAGCCGCTTCTCGGCGTCCTTCACCATGCCCCGGAATTTATAGTACGTGAAGGGCTTCCCCGCCCGGCCGACCCTCGTTTGCTTGAAGATCACCGGGCCGCGCGAGTCGAGCTTGATCGCCACGGCGACGAACGGCAGGAGCACCAGGAAGAACGGCAGCACCAGGATGCTGCCGGCAAGGTCGAGGACCCGCTTGCCGATCCGGCCCCAGCCTTCGAGCGGCGTCCGGAGCAGCGTCATCACCGGGATCCCGCCGATCGCCGCCACGCCGACGCGACCGGTAGCCAGTTCCGGCGTGCTCGGTACGAACCGGAAGTCCACATGGGCATCTTCGGTGGCGTGGAGCAGCGAGAGCTTCTGTTCGTCCGACAGGTCCGGATCGGCATCGATCAGCTCGTCAGGACGGTACCGCTTCAGGATCCTCGACAGGTCCTTCTGGCGTCCCAGGACCTCCTTGCCGCGTGCCGGGCCGCCTGTCGCGACGAAACCGAGGATCCGGTACCCGCGGCTGCCGGCCGCGAGTTCGCGGGCGAGAGTCCGGGCGGTCGGGCCGGTCCCGATGACCACGGCCCGGCGGACACCGATCCCGTACCGGAAGAGGTACTGCTGGAGCAGCCGGACGGCGGCCCGGACGAGCGTGACCAGCAGGATGCTCGCCACGAACCCGAACAGGATCACGAATCGCGAGAAGAAGTCCACCCGCAGGAAGAAGATCAGCGCCACGACCGCCAGCGTGCCGATCGTCGAGCCCGCCAGGATCCGTGCGAACTCGCTCAGGCCGCGGCGGGTGCTCTGCTGCCGGTACATCTTCAACAACGCGAAGATCACCAGCCAGACGGCGGTGATGCCGGCCGCGATCACCAAGTAGCGTTCAAGCGGCAGGACCGTGGCCACCGGCAACGCCCCCGACTCCACGCGGACGTAGTAGGAGATCAGGAACGCGGCGAAGACCGCGAGCGCGTCAAGCGGCACCAGCAGAGCGGAGATGGCCAGTTCCGAACGTTTCATTTCCCTCCCAGCTTACCGCGACCAAGGGCGACCTGTCCTCACGCGGCCGGATCCGTCCGGGAAACGCAAAACGCCCCCGTCAGGGAGCGTCTCACGATGTGTCCACGGCCGGCGGACCGGTAAGCCGAGTTCTGTCGTGCTCCGCGCCTCGCGGTGCGAAGCAGCGCAGCCATCCATCTAGCCCCGCGATTGCCCGCGGGATCGAGCGGTAACCCGGACCGTAACGGACGGGCCGCCCTGGTCCTGTTTACCTTGCACCGCGCGGGGTTTACCTCCCGCCGCCGTCACCGGCGGCGACCGTGCGCTCTTACCGCACGCTTTTCACCCTTGCCTGTGCCCGTCGCGAGACGGGCCATCGGCGGTATGGTCTCTGTGGCACTATCCCTCGGATTGCTCCGGGTCGGGGTTACCGACCGCGCCGCCCGATGGTGCTCGGACTTTCCTCCCGGCACTGATAAGGTGCCCGGCGGCTGCGTAGTCTGCCGACCGGACGCGTAGCATAGCCGGTTCCCGCGTCGAAATCAACCGGCCAGCTCGCGGTCAAGCGCCCGGTTCACGAGCGCGTCGGCCCGCTTGTTGCCCTCGCGATACGTGTGCTCGTACCGCACGCTCCGGAAATGTTCTTCGAGTCCCCGCACCTGGTGCGCGAGCTTCTTCAGTTCCGGGCTTTTGATCTTGTACTCACCGTTGAGCTGTTTCACGAGCAGCTCGGAATCGAGCGTACACCGGACGTCCTCGTCTGTGTGTTTACGCGCCCGGTCGAGGCCGGCCAGCAGCGCCTGATACTCCGCCTGGTTGTTGGTCGCACGACCGATGTACGCCGAGAATTCCTCAAGCACTTCACCGTCGCGGGCGATCACGCCGCCGATCGCCGCCGGACCGGGGTTGCCGCGGGCTCCGCCGTCGGTATGGATCGTGATCATAGTTGCGGTGTGGTCCAGATGCAGCCGGCGATGCCCTCTTTCACCCAGGGCGGGCTCGCGGCGGCGGCGGAATTCCACTCACTAATACTGGTGGTGTACAGGTGGTCATCACCCCGGTTGCTGCGGTAGAGCTGGGTAGTGCCTTCGGGACACGTGCCGTTGTATGGCCACATATACCCGGAAATGTTCTGGTAGACGTACCCATGGACGGCTACCGCACTATTACGCTCCGCCGTACTCATCGTATAGAAGTGGTCCGCCACGCCCGGTTTCCACAGTCGGTAAAACGGGCCGGTCCCCGGTTTCTGGGTCTGGTAGACGTAGCCGGTAATTCCTTCCGGCGAATTATACGGTGCCGCTCCCGAGATAAGGTCCCGCCGCTGGTTGTACTCATTGACGTTGATGGTATAGAAGTGGTCGGCGAAGTGCGAAAGGCTCCACAACCGGTACAGCGGTATCCGAGACCGCGGTACCACGCGGAGGGTCGGTGCAGTCACCTGCTGGTTCGCTTGGGTAACCACCGAACGGGCACCGCAGCTCATATACCAGTTTCCTGCGGAAGTGGTATTGACCTGGTACTCCAGTCCTGGCTCCAGGTTGGTGAAGATCACCTGACTGCCGGAGCCTACCGGCGCGCTCTGGCCGCCGGTAATCGTCACGTTCAGGATCGACGACCCGTGGTCGATCGCGGGAATCGGCCGCTCGCTGCCCGAGCTGCAGTTGCTGACCATCCGTACCGGCACCACGACCGACTGGCTGGTGGCCTCCTCCGGTACCTTGGCATCGAGTTTGGACAAGTCGAGGTCGGAGAACAGGACGTGATCGAAGACATTCACGATTTCCTCGGCCGCCGGCGTCAGCACCTGGATCCCGCGTTGCGCGGAGGCATCCTTGGCTACCGCCCGGACCGTGAAGTCGGGGCTGCGGAGTGCCAGCAGGTTCCCGCTCCCGCAGCCGCCCGTGCTGACCCGCGGTTCGATGCTCGCGTCGGCGCCAAGCGCCTTGAGCCGCAGGCGGAACGTGGAATCCTTGAGCGGCGGCGACTGCTCGCCGAGCGCGTTCGTGGTTCCCGCACCGAGCAGGATGTCCGGACTGTCGCCCGCCGGAATCACCTTCTTCTCGACGAACACCGGGGTCGAGGGGTTGTCGGTCGGGAACCGGTCGGTGGCATCGCTGTCTGGGAACGCGATGATCGAGACCTCCACGCCATTGAAGCCGCTCTCGCCGGAGACGGTTCCAAGGTCCAGGCAACCGCTATCGGGGGTGGTCGCAGTGGTGGCGATGTCCAATTGCTGAGGCACGTCCTGCTTGAGCGGCACCTCTTCTTCGACCGGAGAAGTAGTGGCCACGAATTCGGTCAGCAGGCCGGCCTGGTCGCCGGGATCGCTCTCGAAGCAATCGCCCCCGGGACACAGGAAGTCGGTCGGCAGCGCGGCGTCCGGGTCATCCGCGGGGGGGTGCTGGAAGTTCGGATCCTGCTTCTTCTCCCAAAGCCCCTGCTCGATATAGCTCTCCGCCTTGTAGTACGCCCGTTCCGATGGCGGAATCAGTGCCACGTTCCGGATCTCGCTCGCGACCAGGGCGGTCATGCCGAGACTGGCCGTCAACGCCGAACCCATGATTACCAGGGAGAACAGGACGGCGTTGCCCCGGTTGCCGACACGGTCTCGCAGGAAGCGCTTCATCATTGCTCCAGGGAAACGTTAACGATGCCGAAGTTCGCGTCATACACGCCGGCCTGGTAGGAGTCGTTCGCCCAGTCGATCACGACGACGGCGTCATCCTCGGGAAGGCTCAGGCCGGTGATCAGGGTTCCGCCACGCGGGTTGGAGCTGGTGGGCGCGGCCTCGATCGGCAGATTGACGACCTCCTGTCTCCAGCCGCTCGGCAGGAGTACCCATGCCGTGACCTCGTAGCTGTACCCGGAGGGAGGATTCAATCCCCCGAGCGAAAAGTTGTAATAGGAAAGCTTCAGGTCGTACGTGCCGGCGGATGGCACCGAGAAGATGTACGCCGTGCGGAACACCGGGTTCCCTCCCGTGCCGCCGCTGAGCGAGTAGACCGCGGTAGGTTTGGCGGGGTCGCTCTGGCAGTAATCGGAACGGCTGGAATCCTGGCAGAGCGCGTAGTCGTTTCCATCCTTGATCAGGATTACCGGCGCGGGTCCGGGAGCGGATCCTTCCGATTGCCCCGACAGGTTGTCGATCGGATACGACCGGCTGCCGACGGTCGTCTGGAGGACCGTCTCGCTGGTCTCCGCCTGTTCGTTCGGAGTCAGGGCGACCACTTGCTTCGTGCGCACGGTCGCGCTGATGGTCACGCGGGGATGGGTATTCTTCGGGAGCTGGCAGGAGGCGTTCGGGACGGCCCCGGGACAGTCCGCTCCGTCGGGATCGGTCAGCGGGCTGACGAAGAAGCGGGTCGCCGTGACCGCGACGTTGTCCGCGGTCAACCGGACGTTGTCCGCGGCCGCGAACAGCTCATTGCAGGTCGGTGCCGCCGCATCCGCACTGTTCTCATAGCGATACAGAGCCCCCTCGCTACCATCCGCAGCCGTTCCCGGGTCGTAGAAGAAGACCACGCGCGTGCTGTCGTCCGGCGCATTGGCCGGCCCCGCCACGGTCTGCAGCAACGGCAAGGCCCGGCTGCCGGTCGCGTCGCCAGGCAACCGGCAACGGGCGTCGCCGGCATTCTCACGATAGAACGAGTAGTCGATTCTCGACGTCCGGACCGCACGGGCGACCTCCTCGATGTTCACCCGGGCATCCTGTTGAACCTTGCGCTGGGCGGCGGTCTTGCTGGAAGTCTGGGTAACGCTGACCAACACGCCGACCACTACGACCGCCAGCAGGATGAAGATGGTCGAGGAGACGACCAGCTCGATCAGGGTGTATCCCCGCTGGTCGCGGAGCACACCGCGGATCCGCCGCCCGATCATGGCTTCCTCCAGTCGGTGATGTATTCCTCGACCAACACCTCGGGACGGTCATTGTCGGGCCAGGTCACGTATGACCGGATCCGGTAACTGTACTTGCGCCGACCGTCATCCGCGTCGGTTCCCAGGTCCTTGCCTACGCTGATCGAGACCCGCCGGAAGAACGTCTGCCCCGAGGGACAGGCGCTTGCGTAGGGACGGTAGAGCGCCGGCGTACCCACCCGGCACAGGCGATACGCAGGATCCGTGGTATTCGCGGATGGTACCCGTTGCATGTACGGCATGCCGTTGCCGGTGTTGGGATACACCACGAAGTGCCAGGTACTACCCGGCGAACCGATCGCGTCGGTGCAGCTGTTGGTGTACGGTACGGCCCGGGCCTGTTCCGGGGACTGGGCATAGTGGTTCCAGCAGGAGGCGCCGGATCCTTCCGACGCGGCGGCCCAGTTCGAGTCCCGGATCGCCCGTACCAGCTCCACGCCCTCCCGGGACAGGTTCACGGCGGCCACCCGCTGTTCGTTGGCATCGCTGGCCCGCACCGCGAGGTTGGCTACCGAGAGCGTCGCCAGGACGCCGATCACGACGATGGACATCATCACGATGACCTCGACCAGCGTGAATCCTCGCTGATTGCGGCGCTTATTCAACATAGACTACCCCCGCCCGCGGCCGGAACCTGATCGTCACGCAATCCGGGCTGCCGCCGCAGTTACTGACGTCCTGGTACTGAAACCCGATCGCACGGTCCGCACTCGAGCCGACCACCAGCATCGACGGTTGCGGCGGCAGGAAGTCGAGATGGCCGCCGGACACGCTGAACGCCACGTCTTCCGGGAGCATCACCGTCTGCAGGATGTCCGGATTCGTCGGCCGGCTAGCGTAGTCCGTGTCGTCCGTCTGGCGGGCATACAGCTCGTACTCATCGGCCCGGGTGCCGGACGGAGGCAGGGCACACGGCTCGTCCGAGACCGTCGAGGAAGCGCAGATTCCGTATGCCTTGCGGGAGACGGGATTGCCCTCCTCGTCGGGTATGGCTTCCGAAGCGGCCGCCCGCGCCTCGACGTTCCGTACGTGGGTGATGAACTGGGACGCAGCATCGCGGAGTTCCTGCCGTCGGTCACCGACCGCGGTGTTCACGATGACCAGCGCCGACAGCACGCCGACGATCGCCAGCACGGTCACCATCTCGAGCATGGTGAAGCCGCGCTGGTCGCGGAACAGGAAGGCAAGCTTGGCGCCGAGCCGCTTCATTGCAGCAGCACCAGCCCCTCGTACCAATTCAGGAAATAGTCGGCGTAGAATGCCGCGATGAAGTACCCGGCGACCAGCATCGGCCCGAAGGGGACGTAGCTTTTGAGCGTGGCATGGCGGGTGGCGAGCAGGATCAGCGCGTAAAGCAGGCCGATCAGATAAGCGATGAAGATCGCGACCACGACCGCCGGCCAGCCGAGCACCAGTCCGATCAGCGCCGCGAGCTTCACATCACCCCCGCCGATCCAGCGGCCCCCCGACGCCGCGGAGAGCCCGAGGAAGAACAGGCCGGCCACGCCGCCCCCGAGCAGGTATGTGTCGGGATCGGCGGACCAGAGCCCGAGCGGAATCGGAACGCCCTGCTGGAACAGCACGTACTGGAAGAGGATCACGACCAGGGCCACGGCGATCGCCGGAATCACGACGACATTCGGGATGATCTGGTGCCGGAGGTCGTAGGCGAAGAGGAAGACCATCACCAGTCCGAAGAAGCCGGCCACTAAGAACTGCCAGGAGAACCCGTATGCGAGGAACGCGGCGACCAGCGCCAGGCCGGACGTCAGCTCGAGCACCGGATGGTACTCGCTGATCTGCTTGCCACAGTGGCGGCATTTCCCGCGCAGCAGCAGGAACGAAGCCAGCGGAATGTTGTCATGCCAGGGGATCTGCCGCTTGCAATGGTCGCAGCGGGACCGGCCCGAGGCGAGCCCTTCCGCAGCTTTCTTTCGACGACGGGATTTTCCTCTCCGTGCGGAATCCGTCTCGGTTTCGATTTCGAGACGGTGGAACACCGTCGACAGGAAGCTGCCGAAAATCAGGCCCAGGATGAAGACGAGAATCGTGTACATATCGTTCGTGGCGAAAAACCTCGTAGTGAAAGGCCCTTCGCCGGGTCGTCCCCCGGCCGTAACCGGAGGACGACCGGCTAGGAATCAGTTAAGCAGCGCACAGCTACTGGCTGCACCGGAAGTCTCCTGACTGATCGTCGGGCCGACTTCAAAGCGCGATCCGGACTTACGCTCAAGGTTGGCGCAAACGCCGAACTGCGTGGCCGAGCCTATGTAGTAATAGCTGGCACCGTTCGTCGGATCGTCCAGGAACGCAGAAATGTAGTTCGGGTTCAGCGAACTGTACGGTGCGTTGGCGTTGGTCATTGCCGTCGCCGCGGCTTGCACCGGGTAGGTCGCGTTGTCCGCCTTGTACTGCGCGAGCGCCGTCTTGTACTGGTTGAGGTCGCTCTTCCGCTCGGAGTCGCGGGCACCCTTCTGGGCGCTGTTGAGCGCCGCCAGGATCAGCGCCGCCAGGATACCGATGATGGCGATGACCACGAGCAGCTCGATCAGGGTAAAGCCCCGCTGGCCGCGCGTCGTCATGGATTTGATGGCGTGTGTCATTCGTATATCACCCCCTTTCGATGGTGTATTTTTCTGTCAACGAAAGCAGTATCAAAAAACCCTCCGCGATGGCGACAGGTATGGTGACTCATACGTCTGGTATGTTCCGATAACGACATTCTTTTTTCCGTTTTGTTTCGCCTAAGCGGGGAGCCCGCCTAAACTGGCCTCAGCGTAGCGGACGCCCCGATACGCGTCAATATGCTTAGTTACCCGGCGTACAGGCACCTTCGGCCACCGTATGCAGGCCGCTCTCCGTGTGCTTGAGCATCATCGAAGGATCCTTCTCCAATCGCACGCAGGCGCCGTAGGCGTTGCCGACGGCATCCGAGACGTACGTGTACGCGTCGGCGGAACCGGGGGGAGGATCCGGAAAGACGCTAATGAAGCCCCCCGACGTCAGCTCGGTGAGGTCGCTCACGTCGACTTCCCCGGTACGGACCGGGTACCGGTCGGCATGGTTCGCGGCGTAGTTGGCCAGCGCGATGCCGACCTGATGCAGGTCACTCTTCCGCTTGGTGTCCCGGCTGCCTTTCTGGACGCTGCCGAATGCCGCCAGGATCAGCGCCGCCAGGATACCGATGATGGCGATGACCACGAGCAGCTCGATCAGGGTGAATCCGGCCTGGTTGCGCCGCATGGTCATCGGGACCTACTGGATCACGTTGCCGAGGTTGTAGATCGGGAGCAGGATCGCGATCAGCAATCCACCGACGGCGATACCCATGATCACCATCAGGATCGGTTCCATCAGAGTGGAAAGGTTCTTGACCAGGTTGTCGACCTCCTCTTCGTAGAAGTCGGACAGCTTGTTCAGGACCTCGTCCATCTTTCCGGTCTGCTCACCGACGGAGATCATCTGCGGCACGAGCGGGGGGAAGTTCGGGTTCGCGCGGATCGGTTGCGAGAGCTGGGCGCCGCCTTCGATCTGCTTGGCGGCCTTGAGCAGCCCCTTCTGGTAGACGCCGTTGCCGATGGAATCGGCCGTAATCTCAAGCGCCTGGATAATCGGCACGCCGCCGCCGATCAGCGAGGCCAGCGTGCGGGTGAACCGCGCGACGTAGATCTTCTGGAAGAGGCCGCCGAAGATCGGGAGCTTCAGCTTGAGCCGGTCGAAGGCGCTCTTGCCGCCCTCGCTCTTCAGCAGCTGCCGTCCTCCCGCTACCAGCGCGACCGCGCCGATCAGGAAGAGATACCAGAATCCGCGCAAGGCGTCGGACATCGTGATCAGCATCTGGGTGATGAACGGCAGTTCCGCCCCCGCGCCTTCAAAGATGTTCTTCAGCGGCGGGATCACCACGATCAACATGAGGATCGTCGCGCCGATCAGGGCCAGTACCACGAACGCCGGGTAGAGCATGGCACCCCGGACCTTCTTGACGATGCCGTACGCCTTTTCCTGCTGCGTCGCCAGGCGGTTCAGGGTCTCATCGAGCTGGCCGGAGGCCTCGCCGGCCCTGACCATGTTGACGTAGACCCGGTCGAAGACTTTCGGGTACTTGGCAAGCATCGAGGAGAAGCTGCCGCCGCCCTCGATGCCCGAAGCGATGTCCTCGATGACGCCCTTGAACTTCTGGTTCTGCGTCTGCTCGGACAGGATGCTGAGCGCCTGCACGATCGGAAGCCCGGACTTGATCATCGTCCCGAGCTGGCGGGTGAAGATGACCTTGTCCTTCATGCCGATGCGGTTGAGGGCGGCCACGAGCTTCGAGACGTCGAAGCTCCGCTCTTTCTTCTCCTGCAGCTTGGTCAGAATCAGCTGGTGTTCTGACAATAGCTCGGCCGCGGCCTGCTCCGTGGCGGCCGAGATCTCACCGGTCTTGATCTGTCCGGCGGCGTTGCGTGCTTTGTATACGTAATCAGCCATGGTGTGTGTCTTAGTATCCCTTTACCAGTTTGCCGAGTGTCCGCTTGTCGTTAGCATACAGAATCGCGTCGTCGTACTTAACCAGGCCGCGTTGGACCCGTTCCGCCAACGCCTTCTCCATCGAGACCATGCCCTGCTCCGAACTGGTCTGGATCGCGCTCGGGATCTGGTGCGACTTCTCCTCGCGGATCAGGTTGCGGATCGCCGGCGTGGCGATCATGATCTCGACCGCCGGCACCCGGCCGCCGCCGATCGCCGGAAGCAACCGTTGGCTGACCACGCCCGAGAGCACCTGTGCCAGCTGCGAACGGATCTGCCCCTGCTGGTAGCTGGGGAAACTGTCGACGATCCGGTCGATGGTCTGCGGCGCGTCGTTGGTGTGCACCGTCGCGAACACCAGGTGTCCGGTCTCCGCGATAGTCATGGCGGCCGCCATTGTCTCGGGGTCGCGCATCTCACCGATCAGCACGACGTCCGGATCCTCGCGGAGCGCGGAGCGCAGCGCCTTGGCGAAGCTCTTGGTGTCCTGTCCGACCTCGCGCTGGTCTACGATCGACTTCTTGTGGACGTGCGTGTACTCCACGGGGTCCTCGATGGTCAGGATATGTTCCGCCCGGTTCGAGTTGATGTCGTCGATGATCGCGGCCTGGGTCGTCGATTTACCGTGACCGGTCGGGCCGGCGAACAGTACCAGTCCCTGTTTCAGCTTGGCGAAGCCGCCGATCTCGCCGGGTAGCTGCAGGTCCTTGTAGCTCTTGAGCGTCATCGGAATCAGCCGGAACGCTCCGGCCAGATAGCCCCGCTGGGTGAAGACGTTCACCCGGAACCGGGCCTTGTCCTCGTAGGGAAGCGAGTAATCGAGTTCCTTGTCCTCCTTGAGGCGCTTCTTCTGCTCGGTATTCATGACCGTGCTGAGCAGGCCTTCGATCCGCTCCGGCGTCAGGACGTCATGATCACCGACCTGATGCAGCTGGCCGTCGATCCGGAGGACCGGGCGCATGCCGACGGTGAGATGGAGGTCGGAGGCGTCATGCGACACTACCAGCTCCAACAGTTGTCCCATCTGCTGCTCGGGATCAGGCGGAACCGCCGCACCGACGCTCACGGTAGGGGCTTTTTCCGACGCGGACTGGTTGGGATTGGCTGGCATGGTTACTCCTTTGTCCTCAGCATTACTTCTTCAAGCGTGGTGATACCGGCAAGCACTTTCAGGACGCCGTCCATCTGCATGGTGACCATGCCTTCCGTGATCGCTTCCTTGGCGATCGCGCTGCCGGAGGCGTTCTTCAGCAACAGGTCCTTGATACCGTCCGACATCGGCAGCACCTCGAAGATACCGATCCGGCCGCGATACCCGCTCTTGCCGCACTTGTCGCAGCCGGCGCCCCTTCGGACCCGGTGCTCCTTGAGCGGCTTCAGCTTATCGCGGACCGCCTTCGGCATCGTGGCAACGGTCTCTTCGATCGTCTTCCGCTCGACCTCCGAGAGCGTGACTTCCTGGGTGCAGGCATCGCAGATCTTCCGGACCAGTCGTTGGGCGACCAGCGTGTTGACGGACGAGGCGATCAGGAACGGTTCCACGCCCATGTCCACGAGGCGCGGCAGGGCGCCGGCGGCATCGTTGGTGTGGAGCGTGGAGAGCACGATGTGGCCGGTCAGCGCGGCGTTCACCGCCATGTCGGCGGTCTCCTGGTCGCGGATCTCACCGACCATCACGATGTCCGGGTCCTGACGGAGGATGCTCCGGAGGCCGGAGGCGAAGCTGTATCCGATCTGCGGGTTGATCTGCGACTGGTTGATGCCTTCCATGGAGTATTCCACCGGATCTTCCAGCGTGACGATGTTCACGCCGACGTCATTCAGCCGGCCGAGCGAGGCATACAGCGTGGTAGACTTACCGGAACCGGTCGGGCCGGTCACCAGGGTCATGCCGTACGGCTTCTCGAGCCCTTCGACCATCTTGTCGAAGCCGCGGCCGGAGACGCCGATTTCCTCGAGCGTCTTCAGGCCCTGGCTCTTGTCGAGGAGCCGCATCACGACCTTCTCGCCATGGACGGTCGGGAACGTGGAGACACGGAAGTCGATCTCCCGCCCTTCGAGCTTGGAATTGAAGCGGCCGTCCTGCGGGATCCGGCTTTCGTCGATCTTCAGATTGGAGAGGATCTTGATCCGGGATACCAGCGCGGACAGCGTCTTCCGCGGCAGGGTCAGCGTGTTCTCGAGCACGCCGTCCAGCCGGTACCGCACCTGGATTACCTTCTCGGTCGGTTCGACGTGGATGTCGGAGGCGTTCTTCTTCACGGCATACTTGAGGATCGCCGCGATCGCTTTGGCGATCGGCGCGTCGGAGACGACCTTCTCGAGCATCTTGGCGGAGCCGAGATCCTCGTCCACGTCCTCGATCACCATCTCGTCGGGCGGCGCTTCCTTGAGTACTTCGTTCACTTCGCCGGACAGCGAGCCGTACTGGCTGACCGCCTGCTTGATGCTCGACTGCGAGGCGATGTGGAGGTCGACGGCCAGTTTCTCGCGCTTGGTGACGAATTCCAGCGCCTCGAGCGCCTGGACGTTCCGGGGATCCGCCATCGCGATCTGGTACCGGCTTCCCCGTTTGGCGAACGCCACCAAGGAGTAGTTCTTGGCGACCTGCTGGGGAACGGTCTGGAGCAGCTCCCGTGAGATGCTCTCGTTGCGCAGGTCCACGTAGGGCAGGCCGAGCACCTTGCCTCGAGCTTGGGCGATGCTCTCGTCGTCGACGAGCCCCATGTCACGGGCGAGCTGTTCCAGCGGCGTGCCGGAATTAATGCTCTGCAAGCGCAGGTTCTTCGCCTGCTCGGGCGTCAGCAGCTCAAGCTCGACCAGGGCTTCCTGGAACTTCGTGGCGGTCGAGCGGACCGGGTTGGCGGCATCGTTCAGCATGGATGTTTGTGTGTATAACCTTCCGGGTTGATCCCAGGAAAATTACCTCACTGTAGCATAAAAACGCCCGTCCGTCAAGGGTCGGGTAGCGCGGAGGCAAACGTCCCTACTCGAACGGATTGACCGTGCTCGGCGCGTTCGGATCGATGGTCTGGACCGGTTCCGGCGCGCCCGGCAGGCCCTGCGGTTCCTCGAAGACCTCGAGTTGCGAGAGCACCTCGGCATTCCGTTCACCACCCAGGTCGGCCGGTACGGTAGCCGTGGCTTCCTCGGCCGGCGGCGTGGTCGTGAGCATGGTCACGAGGAAGTATCCGCCCACCAGAACGACGATCAGGACACCGACGGCGACCAGGATGATCTGCCACGGCGCGAAATTCTGCAGGCGGTTCATGGGGTTCCTCCTCCGGCCGGAGCCGCCGCGCCGCCGGACGCGTCCGCGGCCGGATCGCCACCGGCCGGTGCCGATCCCTCGACCGTCTTATAGTACGTGCGGAACGAGATGCTGCCGGTAATCGCACCAGTATCTTCCACCGCACTGACGTTGATGACCTTCACGTCCACGATCCGGAGGCTCCGTTCCAGGCTGTAGAGAAAATTCAGGAGCGCTGGATACGTGCCGCTGAAGTTGGCCGTGACTTCCAGCGAATCGACGCCGCCAGGCGCGACCTCAGTCGGCGCTCCGGCCGCCGCCACCTCCGCGGTTCCCAGCTGCTGCGGCGTGAAACCGTCGAGGTAGACGCCCGCATCCACCGCCAGGCTTTCCAGGATGGCCAGGATCGTCGGGACCTCGGGGCGGACCGGAAGCGCCAGGTTCACCCGTTCCACGTCAGTGGCCTGTTCCTCGAAGAACTGCTTGGCGTCCTTGAGGTTCTTCAGGTCCTGCTCCGCCTGGTCGCGCTTCTGTTGCTCGACCGGCACTTCGCGGCCCAGCTCCTGCAGGCGGTTCCAGGCCGGTGCGACCAGCAACGAGACGATCAGGATCACCCCAAGCAGTCCGCCTGCGACGAGCGCGGCGATCACGTTATACCGGCTGCTCACGTTGAAGATCTGCTTGGCCATCAGGAGCCCCCGAGCGGTAAGGGTACGTCATCCGCGCCTTCGGGCGGCTGCGGCGGCGAGGCATTCGGCGTCGGCTGCGGCGAGGCGGCGCCCGACTCTCCCGCCTGGCTCGGTCCCGGCAGCTTCTTGAGCTCCGCCGCGGACTTCAGCTCGATCACCAGCGTAAACTGCACCGGATACTCCCTCTCCGTCCGCTCCAGCTGCGCGTCCTGGATGCTGGAGGAGCGGGCGAACGAGAGGTTCTCGAACTTCTTCGCGAGCTTCGAGACGTCGCCGTAGGTCTTAGCACGACCGGTCACGGTCAGGCGGTCGTTGCTTTCCGACGCGAAGGACCGGTAGATCACGGAAAGCGGCGTGTTGACCGCGATTTCCGAAAGATAGAGCGTGAAGTACTTGTGGTTGTCGATCAGCTCCCGGAGTCCGTCCACCTGCTGCTGGTAGGCCCCGGCCTGCTGCGACAGCGTCATCTCGGGGTAAAACGGCTGTTCGAACTCGGCAAGCTCGTCGATCTCGCCGGCGAACCGGTCGCGATCCTCGATCAATCCCTGCTTCTGGCTGTCCTTGATCGCGATCGTGGTGTAGAGGAAGACCACGACCAGCAGCGAGAGTGCGACGACCGAGCCGGATACCGCACCGACGATCACCGTCGCCTGCGACAGGCGGTCCACCTGTCGTTGTTCTTTCCTGAGAAGGTTGATGTTGAGTGTCGGCACGATGGTTCTCCGGAATCTTATCCTTCACGCATCGCGAGCCCGACCGTCACGGCGAATGACGGTGCGAGTTCGGACAATTGCTGCTTAAGTCCCGACGCGTAGTTCACGTTGGCCCACGGGTCACCGATCTTGGTCTCCAAACCGAACGTACCCGAGAGCAACGCGAGGAGTTCCGGCATCCGGGCCGTACCGCCGACGACGACCATCTCGCGGATATCGAGCTGGCTGTGGGGTTGTTCGCGGTAGTAATCGAGGGAGCGCCGGATCTCGCCGACCAGCGTGTCGAGCACCGGCTTCACCGCCTTCGGGATCTGCCCCTCCAGCTTGTCGGCGCGAAGGCCGAAGTCACGCTTGAACTGCTCGGCACGGTTGGCGTCCACGCCGAGGCTCTGGGAGATCGCACGGGTGAGCGCCCCGCCGCCGGCCGTGGTGTTGCGATTCAGGCGGATGATCCCGTTCTGGACGATCGAGATCTCAGAACCGGCTTGGCCCATGTCGAGCACGACCACCGGCTCCTCGCGCACGCCGACCACCGACCGGGCCAGCGAAAGCGGTTCGATCTCCAGCGCCTGGGGCTTCAACCCGGCGCCGGTGATGATCTTCACATACTTCTTGACCAGCGCGATCGGCGCGGCGATCAACATCACTTCGACTTCCTTGTTGCTCTTCGCCTGGCCTTCCGTGTCGCCGGCGCGGGGTCGCGCGGCCGGCGTGGACGTCTCGCCGACCACGTGCCAGTCGAGGATGACCTCGTCGAGCGGCGATGGCACGTACTGCTTGGCCTGCCAGCGGATGGAATCGGCCAACTCGCTTTTGGGCATCTCGGGAAGCCGGATGATGCTGGTGAAGACGCCGGAACCCGGCAGGGCCGCTACGCACTGGTCGGCCTGGATCTTCGCCTTCTTCACGACCTGACGGATCGCGTTGGACACGTTCTGCAGGTCAACTTCCGAGTCGGACTGCATCGAGCCGACCGGCAGGACCATGCCGCCGTAGGCGACAAGCGTAGGCTTGGACGGACCGTGCTTGAGCTCGACCACCTTTACCGAAGTGCCCGAGATGTCGAGCCCGAAGAACTGTTTCTGTTGACTGAACAGACCCATCCCTAGCCCCTTCGTTTCCGTATTTGTTTCATTATCCCCTTTTCTTCGTTCATGCTACCTTACGGTGCGATTTCATACCAGGCGGCGGTATCGCGAAACGTCCCGAATCCCGGCGGCGTGCTGGCGACCACCCGGCCGTCGTAGTAGACGTTCTCCGCGGCATCGTTCGGCGCGTCCGGATCCGCTCCCGGGTTCACGTGGTAGCGCTGGAATTCGAACTTCCGCGCCACCATCACGCCCTGGACATTGAGTTGCCGGGCGGAGACGCCGGTGGAGACCACGCCCCGGTTGGTCGCGGCGGGATTGTAGAGCGGGCAGCCGTCGTCGTCGAACTGGATGTTACCGCCGCTGAGCTGGACGTCGGACACGTAGTACGTGCCCACCAGGTTCTGTACGTCCTTGTCGATGATCAGGTTGCCAAGTACGATCACGCCGAGGGAGTTGGGCCGGCCGGCGCTGTCCGAGCCATAGCTCTGGTTGCCCCTGATCCGCAGATCGCCCTTCACCACGAGCGTCCCCACGCCGGTGAACTGCTTGGCGCCGATCGTGAGGCTTCCGTTCCGGACCCAGGTATCGCCGCCCGCGTCCATGTCGATGGTACCCTGGGTGACGAACGTCGAGGTGGTCTGCCCGTTGTTGTGGTCGGGATTATCGATGATCCGCTGCGCGTTACCGGCCATCTCCTTCCGCCAGTCGACCCGGCCGTCGTCCCGGCACTTCTGGTTGGCGGCCCGGTAGCCCGGGTACGAGTTTTGGCCGGTGAAGTGGAAGATGCTGCCGTTGGCCGTCACCGTGAAGGTGGCGTTGTTCTGGCCGAGGTTGTCGTAGCCGAAGACACCCTCGTTCGAGTGCACGGAACCGCGCCCGGCTCGCAGCCACGGGGCGAGCACGTCACCCTGGCGCGACTCGGGGTTCTTGCGGACCCGCACGGAGGGGTCGCAGTAGTCCTCCTGATAGTACAGGTGCGTGTGGGTGTCGGACGGAGCCACGCCGCCGCGGGAATCACCCACCGGCTGCCGGCGCTGGAAGTTCCCTTCCTCGTCGGCGGCATCGGGGTCGATCTGCGGCGGAGTAATCGCCTGGTTCCGGTTGGCACGAATGGTATATTCGATGATGATCTTCTCGCCCGGATTCAGTTGGCTGGAACCGGCGGCCCGGTTCAGGAGCGAACCGGAGGCGGTATTCGCGCCGAAGTCGATCCGCCAGGCGGAGTTTCGGTAGTCCGCGCTGTCCGTGGGGAACGGCCCTTCCTGGTCCAGGTTCGGATTATCCTCGTTACGGACCATGACCTGCTTGATCAGGTCATCAACCTCGTTGGCGCGCATGAACGTCCTGGTGCCGCCGTCGCCCTTGCGGATGCTCACGCTCTTCGGCTTCTCGAAGTCACGGGTGCTGCCGAGGTAGTCATATATCTGGTAGAACGGCGTCGGCGTCTCGCCGGAGTTGGTCACGACGGTCCGGACCCGGACGGTCTGTCCGTCGGTGACGTTGGTAAGCGGCGTCGCGAACCCGCTGTCGCTCAGATCGTAGAGGTTCTTGGCGGTCTGCGGACTGGCGTCGAGGATCGGCCGCGTGTTGCGGTGGTACGCCGCGCCGGCCGCGAGTCCCCAGCGGAAGTGAGGCGTGGAAGTCTGGAGCGTGTCCAGCAGACTGATCGGCGGGCTGTAGAGATTCGCGTGGAACCGGCGGGTGCCGTTCAGGTCGGAGGCTCCGGTGAAGTCGTAGCCGCGGGAGTTCCAGTTGACGTCCACGCCGTCGGGCACGTACCGCCGGATGAAGTCGGTCAGGGTGATGTTCGGAACGAACGACTGGTTGCTGCCATTGGTCTGCCAGCTCTCCACGCGGAGTTCGTCTGCTGAGAACGTTGACCCGTTGTTCTTGAGCGTAGCCGGATAGTCATACAGGCGGGTGTAGACCACGTTCGAGCCGCGGCTGTCGTTCCAGGTGACGTTGAAGCGGGCGCCCACGCGTTCACCCGTGTCCGGGTCGGTCATGCGCGAGGTCAGCGGCGTGCACTGGTTATGGTTCACGTTCGCGTTGTTGGCGGGCGAGAGGATCTGGGCGATCGGACCGTCGTTGACCTGGAACGTGACCCAGCCGGAGCAGCGATCCTTGCCAGCCGCATTCACGCAGGCGCGCCACAGGCGGAAGCCGGCGTGCCCGCCCATGTCGACGTTGTTCACGGCACGGGCGTTCCACTGGGTCGGCTGCGAATCGTTCGTGAAGATGTCCCGGCCACTGCCGACCTGGCCGACTCCGGCCACCTCGACCCGCCAGTCCGCCTGGCCGACCTGTGGGGCATAGCTACCCACGTTGCGGTACTGGAACCGGAAGTTCAGCAGTCCCTGCGTGTGTCCGGACGTCACAGAGAACGAGTCCCGACCGTTATAGCGGTAGCCGGAGAATACGCTCCTCGGCGAGAGCGGCGACACCTGGATGTCCTGGACGCACCCGACGATCGGCCCCACGAACGGCCCCGTCGCGGTGATGTACGCACCACCCATGTAGAGCTGGTTATTCCTTCCGAAGCTGTAGAGGTTCATGGCGGTCTGGACGTTGGGACCGACGCCCGCTACCGCCATCGGGAACGTACCGACCCGTCCAAGACCGCTGGGGAAGTAACCATCGGGTGGCGGACCACCGGTCACGCCGGCGTCAATCGGCACCGAGCCCCGCCCGGGGAACCTGATTTCCGCCTTCGGTCTGTTGTCGACGCTGCCTGCTGGCGGTGGACCATCCTGCACTTCGGCGGCCCGGTCCCAGTCGGTGTTCGTCAGCCGCGGTCGTGGGGTGCCGTCATTACGGCAGCCCGCTTCCTCACCGACCGTGTTGATGCGAAGCCCGGTCGAGGTCTGGGCGTGCGTGCTGGGCAAGGAGCTGTCGTAGAAGTTCTGGCGCACGTTGAAAGCAAGCTCCGAGGGCGCGCTTGCCATGTAGACAGGATGTCCATCCTCAGAACTGTTTGGCGTACGGATCCAGTGAGTGTTTCCTGCGATCTCAAAAGCTTCATTGAAATCGACAGCTACGCTTTCTCGCCACCTGTCGGGACAGACTACGGGAGCATCGGGCTCAAGGTATTTTCCATTAATCACCGCACAACCGCGCTCTTCCACATATTCGTCGAAATTACGCTCAGCACCACCGTTGAAAAAGGGATCATTCTGGAAACTTCTAATGAATCGATCGGCGCGATCTATGTATCCGTTGTTCTGATCGCGGTCGTGCACGACCTTGATCAGAAAGACATAATACCCTTTCCACTGCGGATAGAGGCCCTGTTCGTCCTTGAATCGACGCGCCGAAACACTGACGTTTCCGGTATCAAAGAGTGGGTCGGGATCCCAGTTCGCGTCGTTGGCAGCAATGTTCGTTGTGCTCATGGACGGATGTCCGCTTCGAGCACCGACCGCCGCCAATCGTTGGTTTTCTCCACTCAGTCGATTCAGTTCCTCTAGTTGATACAGCTCATAGATAAAGCTTCTGCCGCTCGCAAGTGGTCCCTCACAGCCGGGGGACGGACAGGTCCTGATAGTGTCCCCCCAGTCGTCAAAATCGAAACGTCCTCCTTTGATATCGATACGGATGTCCCGGCTTTTTGAAAACACCAGATACTGCGTCGGCATATAAGCGATGGTATCTGACTGACTATCCCTTGGGGGACCATCTTCCGCCGGGTCGTTGGATACATACGACTGGTTGATTGTCGTCCGGATATGCACTTCACCGCCAAAATTCGTCGGCGGCACTATGTACCGGTACGCCTCTGCGACATCCCCCGCGGCCACACCACCGGAAAGCCCGCCGACGACAATGGCGGCAAACTGGAGCAGTTTCAGAAATCTGGGAACTGGAATCGAGCGCACGTGTTTTCTTTTGATTTTGTAAATTATGTGATGATACCACCGTTAAGTGGTTTTGTCAACCACTGAAAACGCCGCCCGCACCTGTGTTGTTCCCCGAAGGGCACAGATGGTTGGGCGGCGTTCAGCCGGTCAGCAATCAGCGATTGGGTGACCGGGTTGTTGCCATGGACTGCTTTCGGCGCGTGCGCTTCTTCTGGACCCGTCTTCGTGGTTTGTCGATGAACGAACACGAGGTCGGATCCAGCCAGTTACGACGCTTGGTGTAGTAGAGCGTCGAACCGTCGGCAGCGACGATCCGCTCACGCAGGATCACTACGAACCGGGTGCCGAGGCGCTCGAAACGGCGGAAGCGACGGCGCGCCTCCTTGCTTCCACGTGCCGCGAACAGCACGCCTACGCCTGCGAAGCGATGGTCCTGCGAGGCCGTGTAGGTCGTGCCTGGATCACGATCCGCTCCCAGCCGGCCCTTACGGACGACACGCCGGACGCGCTTCGAGCCGCGGACACGCTTCCTTTTCACGAACCGGTACCGGATGACGATGCCCGCACGGTAGGTGTGGTCACGGTAGGCATAGTAGCCGACCGAACGCTCCACCATGCACTTGCCCCGATGCTCGCCGCCCCTGAACAGACGGGTCTCGTACTGGTCGCCGCCGTTCGGACGCCGCGGATGAACGGGCGTGAACTGGAACGCGGGCTCCTGGGTGAGGATGGCAGAGTCGGTGATTTGAACCACCATCCTGCCCTGTCGCCCATCATCAGTCCGAAAGTGAACGACATACGTACCCGGCACCGTGTAGACGTACCGGAACGTAGTCGTATCGAACTGCTCCGGCTGGAACGTGTCGTTCTCGTAATGAGGGTCCCAGTCGGCAGGCACAGGCGTGTCGTTTGGGTCAAGGAGGTTTTGGCGGGTAACCGCCTTGACCTCCTGACCGGTACGGCACTCCACCCACCCAGCCTCCGCATCCCGGGGCTGACCGTCGCACCAGGCAAACGGAGCGGGCAACGCCCACGCCGACCCCGCACCCGCAGTACCGAGGAGGATCACCCCCAGCACCAGGCCCAGGATGAGCTTCCTCATGCCGAGCTTCGTGATCATGGAGGATCACCTTTCCTTTCATGGACCACCCGAGGGCAGCCATCGTTTGCGCTTGCATGAAACCGAGGAACTTCCTTGGCCTCTCCGCACGGACGGATAGGCGGCGCGCGTATCGCAGCGCATTACTAAACCATCCCCGCGGGGAGACCAAAGAATCCGGTTTCTTCGCAGTCCCTGGTTGCTAAGGTGCGCGCACCGGCGGCAAGGCCTTCGTCTGGCCGCACCGCACGGATTGCCTGTCCACTATACGGAGAGGTTCCGGACTGTCAAGGTCTAAACTGCTTAACTGAGGTAATTTTGCGTTATTCTCGACGTTTCCCCGGTCGAAATCGACAAAGGGAAAAGCCGCGTCGCTGGATCTGAGGGAATGGTTCATTCGTCTCGAATCCGGTGCGACGCGGCTTTGGCGGGTCCTGGTGATGGCGCTACCACATCTCGATGTCGCCGTTCATGGTTCCCACCACGATGCTCGCGCAGATGGCCAGGGCCATCAGGGTCAGGACGATTCCCGTGATCCACTCCTTGGTCCGCGGTGACAGGTCGTCCCAGAACTTCGTCCACTGTTGCGGACGTATGGGCACGTCGGTACCTCCGTCGTCGGTCGTTTGCTGTCGGTCAGCGCTCAACGCACTGCCCGGCTGATTGTCGAAGCTACGTTCCCTTCACAAGGTTTGCGAAAAGAGCACTTCAGCATAGCGCCGGGCAGGCGAGAGGGTCAATCGGGCAAGCGGAAAGTGGCGCGCGGGCACTATCCGCCATGCTTGCACGGCACGGTGTTCCCCTCCGGCGGAATCGGCGAATCCTTGAGCTTCCGCGCCAAGTGCACGAGGTTGTGCGCCATCCAACCGGCCGTCTTCTTCGTGTACTCATGATCCGCGCCGCCGGCCTCGATGAAGCTCGGGCCCGGTCCGGCCTCGCCGACCCAGTACGTGTCGGCGTTGGGCGGGATCGTGAAGCCGAGATGCGAGAGGTTGTAGAGCGTCGTCCCGGCCGCGTCATGCGCGCCGTCCTCATTGCCGGTCACCGCCACGCCGGCGACCTTGTTGTACATCGGATACTGCCCGGCCTCGTTCGTCTCGTTGTACGTGCCATCCAGCCGCTCGATCACGAGCTGTGCCACGCTGCCGCGAACCCCGAACCAGATCGGCGTGCCGAGCACGAAGATGTCCGCCGCCTTGATCTTGGCGAGGAGCTCCGGCCACTGGTCGGCCTTGCCGTCCACCTCGCCCTCATCCGACGTCACGCCGAACGGGACGTGGTGGTCGACCACCCGGACGGTCTCGTGCGCCACGCCGAGCGTGTCGAAGTGACCGGTGACGATGTCGAGCAGCGCGCCGGTATTCGACTCCGTCGACGACCGCTTGAGCGTGCAGTTGAAGAGGACGGCGGTGAGGTCGGATCGATCGGGCATCGGTCCCAGCATACTACCGGTGGTCGGTCGGTCGCTACGAGAAGCCAGTTTCCCGTCATGCAATAATAGGAACCACGGGGCGTGGCGCAGCCTGGCAGCGCGTACGGCTGGGGGCCGTGAGGTCGCCGGTTCGAATCCGGCCGCCCCGACACGGGCCACCACACAAACGACCCCGGCGCCTCTCGCGAAGCGCCGGGGTTTCCTTACGCCCTGGACCGGGTATTGATGACCTGGTGCGACCAGGTGGGTGTCCGCAGTCGTAGCCGCCACGACGGCCGACAATCTAGGATTCCCGTTGTATTGACGAAGGTTCAATACAGCCGGTCGGGCAAGCTCATTCTAGCGACAGAAGCCGCCGGTGTCCTTTGGATTTATTTACAAAACCTGGGACCCCTACACCAGCCCCGCCGGGAACGCCTTCACGAAGTAGCTGAAGACGGCGAGGATCGGATCCAGGATCACACCCAGGATCCGCGAGTTGAACGCGATCGCGAACAGGAAGATGCCGATCAGGAGCACCGGCCCGACGCGGAGATATTCCTGATACATCGGCTGGAACCGGCGCGGCACGAAGATGCCGATCGCCTTCGAGCCGTCCAGCGGCGGGATCGGCAGCAGGTTGAACGCCGCCAGCAGGATGTTGATGTCCGCGACGATCGTGGTGAACCGCAGCCAGGTCTCGTTCATCACGGTGATGTCGGCGCCGGTGAAGTCCAGCAGGCGGAGCGGGATCGCGAAGATGAACGCAATCAGCAGGTTCGTGACGATGCCGGCGATCGACACGTAGAAGTCGCCGAGCCGGCCGTCCTTGAGGAAGCGCGGATCCACCGGCACGGGCTTGCCCCAACCGATGCCGGCCACCAGGAACAGGAATGAGCCGGCGGGGTCCAGGTGTGCCCGCGGGTTCAGCGAGACGCGGCCGAGCATCCGGGCGGTCTGGTCGCCCTGCCGCGACGCCACCCAGGCATGTGCGGACTCGTGCACGGTGAGCGCGATTAGGATCGCGATCAGCACGAACACCGCGTCGAGCGGCGACTGCAGGAAGTAATCGAGGATGAAGATGCCGGTCATCTTCCATCAGTATACGCAGGGTGGCAGACGCTCCGGCAAACCACTACGCTCGTTGCGCCCGCGGTTCCCGTCATCTAGACTTATCCGTTAACCGCGAGAGCATGAGCACGGAAGGAATCGAACAAGCAGGCTTCGGTGGGGCAGAACGGACCGTTCCCGACGTATGGGAGGCATTTCCGCGCGAGGATTACGAGCTGCTTTGGGAACGACTGGATGTCCTGCGGCCCTCGCAGCGGGAAGAGGCCGCGCTCGGCTTACTGGTCACGACGAGCTCACGGCCGGGTGTCACCATCGAAGAGGTGCTCGGTGGGTCGCAGACCCATGAGGCTTCGCACATGCGCGCCCGGGCGGCGTGCCTGCTTTACGATACTCTCCGGATCAGCACCGTGGAGCTGGGAACCGTCTTCAATCGATCCCACTCGTCCATCCAGCGTGCCATGGAGACATATCGCAGCCGGCCGGAGTCAGCAGAGGAGCTTGAGCCGTTGCGGCAACGGCTCGAATCCTACCCGCGGATGATCGAGGAGCGAAGCCCCGCGCCCGCCGAGCCGCAGGGAGCGCTCCCGGAGAAGGTCGAGGAATTGGCGGCACTGGCGGAAGAAGCGGAATTCTTGGAGGAGCTGCGGCCGACATTGATACGGATGATATACCCGTATCACCGGAACGTCGACGAGCTGCTCACCGCCCTGGAGCGGCTCGAAGCCGTCGCGGCGAAAGCCTACCGGAGCAACCAGGGGTATGCCGGGCTGGACCGGCGCCGGTCCGCCGCCATGCTCGCCGACCGGGGAGTGGAACGGATGCGGGAGGCGGGCCTGCTTAGCCGGCGGCGGGGAAAGGTGCGGTCGATTCCTGACCACGGATAGCGGGTTTCTTCCGGCCCGACCCCTGCCCCAACCCCGACAGACACGGTATACTGTTCCGGTATGCGAGCTTCTACACATCCGAAGAACAACCGGCGTGCCGCCAAGCGGCGGGCGTTGGCCAAACTCGGCGTCGTCGAGAAACGGCCGCAATCCGGCCATAACGTCTCGCACGCCCAGAACAAGACCAAGCGGCTGTTCCGCCCGAACCTCCAGAAGACGAAGGTCCTGGTGGACGGCAAACTCGTGCGCGTGAAGCTGGATGCCAAGACGATCCGGAATCTCACCAAACTGCAGAAGGATCGCCCGGAGGTGACCAAGCCGAAGAAGCGGCCCGCGGCGAAGCCGGCGAAGAAGGCTGCCGCCAAGCCGCCGGCAAAGAAGGCTGCGAACGCGAAGAAGTAGCGCGCCGGATAGTCCGGCGAAACACTGAGACGCTTAAGCGAGGCCCTTCCGATCTCAGGGGCAGAGCGTGTGTTGAGCCGGGCTATCCGCCGGGCAACCTATCGGCGAACGCGTTCTATCGTCGCGCCAACTCGTCGTCCGGCTGCTCGAGATAGTTCGGCGACGAATCTTCCGTCCAGATCCTGCCTTCGATGTCATCGTGCTTGCCGGAAACCCGTCCCGGCGTGCCGCGGAGCCAGCCCCACAGGTCCTTCACCGCCGAACCGACACCTTTGGTCGTGGCGAACGTGCGGCGCTCCGCCGGCATGAACGGCAGCTCCCCGCCCGCACCGGACTGGTCCAGCCCCGTGTCGGACGCCTTGGCAGAAACCGCCGGAACCTCCGTCTTGTCAGTGCCAAGCCGCCCACGCAACTCTTCCAACCGTTCGGTCAGCAGTTCCGCGTCCGCCATCAGCCGATCATACGTCACTTCGGCCAGGTACCCGAGGTCGCGCGCAACCAGCAGCGCGTACTTCGTCTCTTCAAGCGCCGCCGCCGCGTCGCTGGCGTGGCCGGCGAACGTCGCCTCTTCCTTCCGGGCGTGTCCCGCCACGATGCTCGAGGCGACCTTCATCGCGCCGCCGCGCAGCATCGGCACCAGGCCCTCGCGCTCGTCGTGCGGCAAGCGGCTGGAGACCTTGTAGAGATCGAGGACGAACCGGTGGGCCAGCTTCCACGTCCCCACGGCGTGCTGGGTCAGCGAGGGCCGGTTCGCGGGCGTTTCGTCGGAATGCGAGGGCGTGTGCGGTTGGTCCATACGTGCTTTCGATTGTACCCGATTACGGGTTCGGGAAAACGACCACCAGGGATTCGTCCTCCGGAAGGTCCGACGGCTTGAGCTTGAACAGTTTCTTGTCAAGCTTCCGGACCTTGCCGCCGGCCTGTTTCAGGAAGTCATCCACCGGCTTCAGCTCCTTGATCTTCAGCTTCGGCACCTGGTAGTGCATCGGGATCGTGATCCGCGGTTGGAGCCGCTTCGTCACTTCCGCCGCAGCCTTGGCGTCGATCGTGAAGTGGCCGCCGACCGGGATGAAGAGGATGTCCACGTCGCCGAGCTGCTCGACCGTCGCTTCGTCCAGCACGTGCCCGAGGTCCCCGAGATGGACCAGGTGCAGTCCGTCCACGATGAAGGAGAAGACCGTGTTCCGGCCGCGCTCCGCGCCTTCCTCGTCGTCGTGATAGGTCGGGATGCCTTCGATCATCACGCCGCCGGATTCATATTCGCCCGGCGTGTCGACCACGTACGGGTCGCCGTCCACGGCGCCTGTGTTGGCGTGATCGTAGTGGTCGTGCGAGACCAGCAGGATGTCCGCCGTCAACTTCGGTTCCTTCAACCCGATGTCCCCGAACGGATCGATCGCGACCGCCGCAGAGGTGCCACGGACGGTAAAACAGGCATGGCCGTGCCAGGTAATGTCCATCGCTATCCAGTATATCGCGGAATCACGGTGATGTATCGTGGGTACATGACGATCGCGACCGCAACCGGCCACGTGATATCCGGAACGACCAGCCGCTCCGACGGCAACTGGCACGTGGACCGGCTCTCCCGACAGCTCGACAGCCTGGCCGCCCTGCTCGCGCGACGGCACGGCAAGGCCCCGCGGCGCGTGGTCTGGCTGGAGCAGGTCCACGGCGCCCAGGTGGTGCCGGTCGGAGACACGGAGGAAGGCGGCATCGGCCGGGCGGATGCCCTGATCACCGACCGTCCGGACGTGCTGCTGACCGTCCGGACCGCCGATTGCGTGCCGATCTTCCTGGAATCCCCGGAGGCGGTGGGGATCGTGCACGCCGGCATGGCGGGAGCCCTCAAGCAGGTCTTCCCCCGCGCCGTCCGGGCGATGCGCCGCGAGTACAAGATCCGTCCCGAGGACTTGACGGTGCGTTTCGGACCGCACATCTGCCAGTCCTGCTACACCATGTCGGAGCGAAACCTGCAACTGCTCGAGCGATACCCCGAGGCCAAGAAGCATCTCAGCACCCGCGGCGATAAGCGGCTCTTCTCCCTGGTCGGGGTGCTCACCGAGCAGGCGGGGTCCGTCGGCGTGCGGCGGATCGAGATGGACGCACGGTGTACGTTCCATGGTGAGAACCTGTTCTCCTCGCGGCGCAACCATGACCACCGGTTGCTCTCGTACATCATGCTCACCCGCACCGCACGGTCCGACCTTGCTTGAGACGCCGCACAGCGTCATCGGAGCGGCGGTCGGGGCGGCGACGGGCAACCCGGTCGCGGCGGCACCGGCGGCGATCGCCTCGCACTTCGCGGGCGATGTCGTGCCGCACTGGAATCCGAACTTTCCGTTCCGTTCCAGGGCACTCTATGCGTTCGTGATCGGGGACTTCGTGATCGCCGAGGCATTGGCCGTCTTCCTCTGGTTCGCGTTCCCGGACCGGCCGGAGATCGCGATCGGGGCGTTCGCCGGGACGGTTCCGGACATCATCCTCGGCGTGCGCTTCCTCTTCCGGGTCCGTTGGCTCCGCGGTTACGAGCGCTTCCACGGCAAGCTCCATTGGGAGGTGCCGCTGCGGTACGGCCTCTGGCCGCAGCTCGCAATCACCGCGGTGGCCGCGGGGTACCTGCTGACGCTGTAGCGAAGATGACGGCCGCCGGGGCCAGAATCAGTACTTGACCGGCTGGCGCATCTGGACGCTGAGCTCGTCGATCACGACTTTCTTCGGATCGGAAAGCATCAGGGTCAGGAACCGGTCGAACAACTGGGTGCGGTACGCGTACTCCGTCTCGCTCATGATAGTGTAGCGGATCTCGCCGTGCTTCTTCTGCAGTCCCTTGAGATAGTCGGAGAAGAGGTCCTCGTCCGGCTCGCCGACCACCAAGAGGTCGGCCGGGGCTTCCTTGGAACTGACGAACTTGCCGTTTTGGACCAGCAGCTTGACGCTGCCGATCGATGGCGGCGGGGTCGGTTCACCCGGGAGCGTCCCGAGCACCTGGCGCTGGGCGACCTCCTCATGCTCCGCCGGACGGTTCGGCTCTTCCGCGAACAGCAGCCGCAGTTCGCTGATCCCCGGCGCGGACTGGTCCAGTCGGTAGTAGAGCTTGCCCTGGCTCTTCTTCTTGGTCACCAGGCCGGCCGTCTCGAGATTGCCGAGCTCGTGCCGGATCGCGTTGATGTGGTCCGACAGCATCCGCGTCAGCTCGCGGACGTAGTATTTCTGCCCGGGATCCTTCAGGAAATGGCGAAGGAGCTTCACGCGGGTCTTGGAACCGAAGAGGATGGTCAGTTGTTCGCTTGTCATCGCTCGTTACCTACGACACCGTAGCATATCGAGGGCCCTGCGAATAAGCAAGTTGGTCGGGGCTGAGCAACGTGGTTCCGCTCCGTCGCCTACCGGCCCTTCACTTGTTCAGTGAAGTACCGTCCGCGCTCCGTGTAGTCGGGGAACCAGCCGAAGCTGGCCGCTGCCGGGGAAAACAGGACGGTGTCGCCGGGTTCGGCATGACGCCGGGCCAACCGCACCAGATCGCCTTTACGCACGGCACCGACGACCCGCGGAGCCGGCTTGCCCGACCGTCGGGCCGCGATCCTGACTGCCCGCGCGACCCGCGCGCCCTCCGGCGGAATCGTAATGATCGCCCGGACCTTCTTGACGAGGATGGCCCGTGCCAACCCATCGTACGAAAGGCCCTTCTTCGCACCGCCCACGATCAGCACCAACGGAGTATCGATACTTTCGATCGCCGGGATGGCCGCGGTCGGATTGGTCGCGTAGGAATCGTTGAAGTACCGCACTCCCTGCTTGGTCCCGAGATACTCGAAATGGTACGGGAGTCCCCGGAAGCGCCTGACGGTCTTCGTGATGACCCGCGGTCCGATGCCGAGCGCGTCAGCCGCGAGGCTCGCCGCGAGGACGTTCCGGAGGTTGTGGGTTCCCGGCACCACGATGTCCGCGGTCCGAAGCACCCGGCGACCGCGGACGACCACCCAGCCGTCCCGGACGCAGGCGCCCCGTGGCTGCGGGCGACGGGTCGAAAACCAGCTCGTCCGGCCGGGGTCTCCGGCGAACGGGTGACTGCCAGGATCGTCGGCGTTCAGGATCGCCAAGTCAGTCCGGCGCTGGTGCCTGGTGATCGGGCGTTTCGCCGACCGGTATTCACGGACGCTCGCGTGATGATCGAGATGGTCCGCCGTGACGTTGGTCACCACGGCGATCGATGGTGACTGCGTGAGGTCCTGCAACTGGAAGCTTGAGAGCTCCAGCACCACGTGGTCACCTTTCCGGAGTCGGTCCAGGAAATCGAGCGGGGACATGCCGATGTTGCCCCCGAGATAGACACGTTTACCGGCCGCCTTGAGCATCCTTGCGATCAGGGAGCTGGTCGTGCCCTTGCCCTTGGTTCCCGTGACGCCGATGACTTTCGCGGGGCAGCGCTCGAAGAAGAGCTTGGTTACCGAGGTGACTGTCGTTCCGCGGCGTATCGCCCGTTGGATCCGCGGGTCACGATACGGACGGCTTTGAGTCCGGATAACTATGTCGAAGTCGGTCAACCGATCCGCGTGCCGCGGGCCGAGCCGGAAATCCGTGACCCCATGCCCGACAAGCTCGCGGATGACCGGCCCGAGCGCCGTCCGGGTTCGCCGGTCACATACCGTGACTTCAGCGCCGTGTCGCAAGAGCCACCGCGCCGCGGAGGTTCCCTCCACGCCGAGGCCCAGCACGGCGACCCGTCGTCCACGGACTTCCGTGACCGTCGCCGGGCGACGCTCCATTACGACACCGGTTGGTTCTGGAGGTAGATGATCTCGAATGCGAACGCGACCCACGCCAGGACGGTAAAGAACCAGACCCACGGACTCTTCAACGAACTCTTGAGCACCAGCATCGGATCGTCGTCACGACGGAACCGCTTGAGAAAGATCAGGCCGAGCACGAAGAGCCCCACGCCGAACAACCGGCCGAAGAGCAGCGGGAAGGAGTAGCCGAACATCAGCGCTTCCTCGCTTTTCCGGCGCGCTGAACGGGTGCGGCAGGACGCTTCGCGGACGGCCGTTTGGCGGAGGCCTTCTCCGGTGCCTTCTGCACCGGTCGCTTCCGCGTCGTCTCCTTGATCTTCCCGTCTTCCATGTGCAGCGTCCGGTCGCAGACGTCCGCGACCGACCGGTCATGCGTAACGATGATGAACGTCTGGCCGGTCCGTCGGTTGAGTTCGCGGAGCAGCTCCATCACGTGGTGGCTGTTGGCGGAATCCAGTTCCCCTGTCGGCTCGTCGGCCAGCACCACCGCGGGCGAAAGCACCAGGGCCCGAGCGACCGCTACCCGCTGCTTCTCACCGCCCGACAACTGATGCGGCAGGTGTTCTGAGCGCTCGAGCATCCCCACCAGCCGGAGTGCCTCGCGCGCCTGTTCCCGCCCCTGGGAACGCTTACCGCGCGCGTAACGGAACGGGAGGTACACGTTCTCGAACGCGGTCAACGATGGGATCAGGTTCTTCTGCTGGAAGATCATGCCGACTTCGTTCTGGCGGAACACCGGCACCTTCCGGCGCTTGAGTTCCCCCAGGTCGACGCCGGCGAACTTCACGGTGCCGGCATCCGGCGTATCCAGGAGCCCGACGATGTTCAGTAACGTCGTCTTGCCCGAACCGGACGGCCCCATGATCGCGATCATCTCACCGCGCCCTACGTCCAGGTTCACGCCACGCAGCGCCTTCACCGGCTGGGCGCCCTCCCGGTAATTCCGATGGACGTCTTTCAGTTCGACGATCGGCGGCAGGTCCTTCGTCTCCTGCTTGGTGAAGAACTTCCCGCCGGTCGCCTTGGGCGCCTGCTTCTTGCGGAACCGGATCATGATTCCCTCAATACGTTTACCGGTTTTACCCGGGTGGCACGCCATGCCGGGTAGAGGCCGGCAAGGATGCCGAGCGAAAACGCGAACCCGAATGCGGCGGCAAGCAGTTCCGGCGTGACCAGGAAGAGCTCGAGGCCCTCTTTCCGCGTCTGCGCGTTGATGATATTCGTGAGCAGCAGTCCGCCCGCAGACCCGATCGCGCCGCCGAACAGTCCCATCAACGCCGTCTCCGTGACCGTCTCACGGATGATATGGCGGGCACGGGCACCGACCACCCGCTTGATGCCGATCTCCTTCCGGCGTTCCGCGACGCTCATCACCATGGTATTGATCACGGAAAGTCCGCCGACCAGGATGGCGAGCAGCGCGCTGCCGAGGACGATCAGGTTGAAGACGGCGGACACTTCTTCCAATGATTCCTGCAGCTGCTCGGGCGGGGTGCCGTCCACGCCGCTGATCGTCGACTCGATCCGCTCGGTCAGCACGGTGGAATCCACCCCCTCTTCGGGGAAGACATTGATGTTCGTGACCAACTCTTCGGTACTGGTCGTGAACTGGGTGATGTTCCGGGAGAGCTCGACCGCATCGGCAAGGGGTACCACATAAAAGGAATCGGGGCGGGCGGAGGTCCGTCGCAGAGTCCCGACGACCTCGAACCGCTTGCCGCGCAGCTCGACCGTGTCGCCGACGCCCAACCCCTGCTTTTGGACGACGTTCGAACCGATCACCGTCTTGCCGGTATCGTCCGGCCGCAACGCGCGCCCCTCGCTGATCTCGAGCTTGAACCGGTCCTTGGCGGTCTCGGCCGGCGGCACGCCCTGGATCGTATCGGGTGACGACGTGACCGAGAAGTCCGCGCCCTTCTCCGCCAGGAGCAATAGCGTCGGGTAGGCCCGCTCCACGCCGTCGATCACCTCGATCCGCTCGGTGATGCTGGCCGGCAGCTGCGGACCGACCGCGAACGGCCCGCCGAAACCGCCGCTGTCCTGGGTGACCAGGATGCGGTTGCTGAAGTAGTCGATACCGACCTGGACCGATTTGCCCAGGCTCTGGGAGAGGGCGCCCATGGTGACGAACGCGAAGATGCCGATTCCCACCCCGAAGATGGTCAGGGCCGAACGGGTCTTCCGCCGCCAGATGTTTCGCAGGGCTTCTTTCACGCTTCCTATTGTACCAACCGGGAAGCCGCGGGTCGCCCGCGTCCGGCTGCCATACCGGATCGGCGGACATCGGAAAAAGAGCGAGGAGCGCGGCTGAGGACGAGTAGCGTCACGGCCCATGCCGGACACGATTCATCCCCAACCGCGCGATCCTCGCTTTTGTTTCAAGGGTGCCTGCCCGTCACTCCACGGTGAAGACCATGTAGATACCGATCTTCTCTCCGAACCACTGCTTGTGCTCCGCGACGGGTGCGAAGTCCTGACGATACCGATCTGGCGGAGTCCCTGGGGGAACGCGGAACGTTCCCTCGAACGTGCCCGTGGATCCGGGCGGTACCGCCTGCTCGTGCAGCAGCAGGCGGTTGGCATGGCGGCCCCAGCTGGCATCGGCGAACGGAAACTTCCTGTCTTCCCGCGTGCCGAGGTTTACCTCGCCACGACGCCACGTCGCCCGCCCGGTGTTCCAGAGCAGGAACCGCACGGCTCCCGAGCCGCCCGGAGCGACTGACGGGGGTCCCGACTGGCCGACGTACCGGGCACGATAGGCACCCTGCACGCGCAACCGGATCGGAATCCGGAGGGCGGACCAGGCCTTGCCCTCATGGACCGGCGCATAGACGCCGGTAAGGTACGTGCCGTCCGGGGTATCCTCCGGTACGTGGAACCGAAGGTCCCAGCGCGCATACTCACCGGGATCAAGGTAGCCGAGACAATCCACCGCGGCCACCCGGTTCGGATAGCGCCAGGTCGACCTTGGCCACCAGCCGGCCTGATGGTCGGCGAAGCGGGCCGGACCGTCACCCCGTACACCGAGGTTCATCCGGCCGCAAGGCACCCGCCAGCCGCCGGTGTAGCGCGCGGTCACGACCGCACGTACCGAGCCGCCCGCCGCCACGGATAGCGTCGGCGAGGAGTACACCCTGGCCTGGCCGAACGTCAGCCCGGCCCGTACCGGACGATTCCGGCTGGTGACCCACTGCCACGAACCAGGTACTCCAGCCTCCACGAACCGTGAGGGAATGCTCACGTCACGCCGGCCCGACCGCTCGAGCTGGTAATGCAGATGCGGCCCCGAGGAATGGCCGGTCGAGCCGACCCTTCCCAGGAACGCGTACCGGCCGACCCGTTGCCCGACCCGGACGGCGATCGAAGACAGATGGGCGTACCGGGAGCAGGTCCCGTCGCCGTAGCACACCAGCACGACGTTGCCCCAACCCCGGCCAAAGGCGTACCCCGCCTCGCGAACGGTGCCGGCGGCGGCCGACCGGACCGGCGTGCCGGTCGGCATCGCGAAATCCCATGAGTAATGATTATAGGGAAATCCGTGACCGCCGTATCCGTTTCCCTGCGTGATGCGGTAGGTCTTGCCGTAATCCCACGGCAAGTATGTCGGGGGCTGTGCCTGACTCTCGGCGACGATAAGCGCGAAAGCGACCATCATCACCGTGAACCAGAACAGCCCACGGAAGAGCGCTCCGATCATGGCGCGTCCTTTCTGTTTGGGTCCGCTGCTTGTTAATGAGCAAGCAACCTTGCTCTATGATCGTAACTAATGCTTGACTGCTTTGTCAATTGGCGATACGCTTGACATAAGCAGACAACCATAGTGCATATGTTATGGAACCGTATTGGTCACGTGAACGTCCTTGCCGCCGCCGCGGTCCTCGCGGCCGTCGCCTTGGCCGGCACCTCCTTGCTCATTCTTGGAGAGAGCGGCAGCCGATCGGCAACTTCACCCCCTGCGGCTTCTCCGGAAATCCTGGCGCCCGGCCAGGACATTTCCAAGGTGATGCCCGGGGCAGAAGGAACGCTTACCGGATCAGCGGCGTATCCGGCGGGCTCCGCACCGGCCGACCTTACGGTCTGCGCCGAAGCGACGGACCGGCCGTTCACCGCCTGTGCGGAAGTCACGGAGGGAGCCGGATTCTTACATGGACTCGGCTACCGTCTGGCCGTCCCGGCCGGAACGTACCGGGTATACAGCGTTTCGAAAGCCACCGACCCGGGATACCGCGGCTACTATACCGCCGGCGCCCGCTGTGAACGGCAGCTTGCGGGCCAGTCGGGATACGAAGCGTCGCACTGCAGCGACCGGTCCATCCTGACCGTCTCCGTCACGGGCGGACAGACCGTCGCGCGGATCGACGCGGTCGATTACTACGGTCCCTTTAATCGCCGATTCAGGATTCCGGCGTCGGGCTCGGGCTCGGTGACGCACCCGGGTCCGTGACCTCCCGCTGCTCGCCCGGCAGCGGCGCGAACGGGTCGGAACGGCCGGATTCCGCACGACGGAGCGGCGCACCGTACTTGTCGCGCGAGAGGATCTCCTCCCGATCCCGGGGGTCGAGCTGGAGACTCGGGGCCGCGTAGCCGGTACCGTCCACCTCGGCCTCGGCCTGCTGATTGAAGTACCAGAGGGTCCCGTACGTCGAGGATGCGACGATCACCGCCATGCCGGTCACCATCAATGACAGCAGGTGCCGGGCCGCGAAACGACGAAGCGGCAGACGGTTGTATTGCTTGAAGAAGTAGAGCACCGCCCCGGGAATGAAGAGCAGGGTCGTTACCAGCCGCCACTGCGTCCGCTCGACGGCCGTGGGGTATTCCCGGCGGTAACTGTCCCGAAGCATCCGCACCCAGAACACCGTGGCGACGGCGAACAGTGCCAGGACGGCGGCCAGGATCGTCATCCGGAGCGGCGACATCGCCGCCACCGCGTCGGTCACCGACCCGAACGAGATTCCGGAACCGATTCCGATCGTACTGACGGATGGCACCGTGCCGCCGAGATACAGCCATCCGGCGGCGGCCAGGAGCAGGACGCCGGCGGCCAGGGCCAGCAGTTCCCGTTGCGCGTGGTGGTCGGGGGTCATCGGCATGGTAATGCCGGCCTCGCGGCGCAGCCGCGCGGCCTGGCGCTTTCGGATCGGTCGGAGCGCCCAGTCGAACGTCCGTCCGAAGATCGCCTCGACGACGCGACGGATGCCGGTGATCCAGTACAGCACCAGTGCTTCCAGGGACCTCCCGAGACGTCCCGGTGCACCGAGGATCGCCCCCAGCAGCGAAATCACTTCACCGACGAATGTCCGGACCGTCCGACCCGCCATCCCGGCGGCGGCGTCCACGGTCCGACGGATTGCCCGCACGATATTCCGTTCCGTCCGGTGAACCGAACGGATGACCGCGACGGTTCCGTGGAACATGGCCCGTGCCGGCCAGGTGACGCACCGCCACGTCCTATGCAGCAGCGCGACGGTCCATGCCGCGATCCGGCGCACGCCCCGGCGGGCCGGTGCCGTCAGCGTGAGAGTCCGGCGTTCGACGGCGTGTACCAGTCCGACGATTCCCGCATCGGCCCGGTCGACCAGTGCCAGGATGGCACGGTCCAGCTGCCGGACACCCCACCGTCCGGCCCGGAGCGGATGTTCGAGCAGCAGTTCGAGGATGGTGAGGAAGATACGCATCTCAGGTACCGAAGTAAATGGATTGGGCGGTGATGGTCAGCTGCACGCCGCCGGCTTCATCGGCCTGGTTGATCGTGACGCTTGTCACCCGCGTGAAACGATCCATCGTCTCCAGCCGGTTCAGGAAGTCGAGCGTCGAGGCATACGCACCGGTCACGTCGATCTTCACGGGGAAGGTCGGAAATCCGGCGACCGTCTGGGTCGTCTGCGTGGCCGGGCTCTGCCCGTCCGGACCGGCACCGGTGGTATCCACGGTTACCAGCCGGGTCTTGGTCAGCGCGGCCAGCTCCTCCAGTTCGGTCTGATAGCCGGCGATGTCCTTCGTCTTCGGGGCATTCTGGATTACTCCGCCGTACGCGGCCTGGACGGCCGGAAGCGTTTCCTTGAGCTGGCGGAGCTCGTCGGTCTTTTGCTGCAACGTGGCGATATCGGCCTTGGTCCGTGCGATCTCGTCGGCATGGGCACTGAGTGCCCCGAATACCGGACGGAGCACGAAGAAACCGATCAGCGCCAGGACCACCGCATTGCCGGCGATCAGGTAATAGTACAGGCGGCCGCGGGGCGGTTTCAGCGAGCCGAGCGAGACGTTCACGTGCGGGCTCATGTGGCCGGTCCCTCCAGCTTCTGGTAATCGACTTCCATGGAGATCGAGTACTGGACGAACTTCTCGCTCAGCGTAGTGGTCTCGATCTCCACGTTCTTCAGGAACGGCGATTCGGACAGTGCCAGCTGGAACTGTCCCAGGCTCCGCCGGCTATCGGCGCTGCCGGAGATCCGGCTGCGGTTCTGCCGATCGGGAACGGTCGTCTCCGCGGCTGCGTCCGTGGCAGGTTGGAATTCGAGCGTCTTGATCGAGACCGACGGCGGCGTGAACGAACGGAGCGCCGCGATCAGGGACGCCCAACGGGTCGTCTCCTGGTTCGCCTTCTGGAGGTTGGCCAGCTGGAGCTCGAGGTCCTTGGCTTCCTTCTCGATGTCGAGGTACGCCGCCGACTGGCTTTCCGCCTGGGACCGTTCCTGCTGGAGATTGGCCAGATTGGTCCGGTACACCTGGTCGAACAGGAGCAGGATGCCGGCCAGCACCAGGGCGCCGGTCACCAGTACGATACCTGCCGTCAGCGTGTAGTAATTCAGCGCGTCCACGCGGCGCTTTTGTTTTTCCTGGTCGGGCAGCAGGTTGAGGATGTGGGTATGCATGTCGGGTTGGGTCTATTCAAAAATTAGACAACCATACCACAATTACCGTCCGGCGTCAACCACCGTCAGGCCGCGGCCGCTGCGGTACAATGGACGGGACATGTCTGGACACAGCAAATGGAGCACCATTAAGCGGAAAAAGGGCGCTGCCGATGCCAAGCGCGGAGCGGCCTTCACCAAGCTGGCGCACGCGATCAGCGTGGCGGCCCGGGAGGGCGGCGGCGACCCCGACATGAACATCTCGCTCCGTATGGCGATCGACAAAGCGCGGGCCGCGAACATGCCGAACGCCAACATCGTGCGCTCGATCAAGCGCGGTACCGGCGACCTGACCGGCGAGGCGGTCCCTGAATCCGTGACGTACGAGGCATACGGACCGGGCGGCGTGGCCGTCCTGGTCGATTGCCTCACCGATAACCGGAACCGGACGGTCTCGGATGTCCGTGCCGCGGTCACTAAGCGGGGCGGCTCGCTCGGCGAGGCGGGCTCCGTGGGCTACCTGTTCGGGACCAAGGGAATCATCACCGTTCCCAAGGAGGGGATCGGCGAGGACGAGCTGACGCTCGCCGCGGCGGACGCCGGTGCTGATGAGGTCTCCGGCGACGGCGCCTCTTTCGAGATCGAGACGGAGCGCGAGCAACTCGCGAGCGTCCGTGATGCCCTGGTGAAGGCAGGATACCCGATCAGCACGGCGGAACTCGCGAAGGTACCGACCAGCGAGGTGCCGGTCGTCGAGCGCAAGACGGCCGAGGCGGTCGTGGCGCTGGTGACCGATCTGGAATCGCTCGACGACGTGACCGCCGTCTTTACCAACGCCGATATCGACCCGGAGTTGGTCGGTGGCTGAACCGCGGCGGGTAGCGGGGTTCGATCCCGGTACGGCCCGGACCGGATTCGCGGTCGTGGAAAGTGCCCGCCGGACGTTCCGGCTGATCGAGGCCGGCCTGATCGAGACCCGTCCGGCCGACACACCCGAGCACCGACTCCGCGAACTCGCGGAGAAGGCCGGAGCCGTCCTGGCGACCCACCGTCCGGCCAGCGTCGCGATCGAAGAACTCTTCTTCTCCAGGAATACCACCACCGCCATGCGGGTCTCCGAGGCGCGCGGCGTGCTGATGGCGACCGTGGCGGCCGGCGGGTTGCCGGTGGCGGAGTACGGGCCGGGTACCATCAAGCAGCAACTCACCGCTTACGGCAATGCGGATAAGGCACAGGTGGCGCACATGGTCTGCCGCCTGGTCGGTCTCAAGGAACCGCCCCGCCCCGACGACATCACCGACGCGATCGCCGTCGCGCTATGCCACGCCATGCGGCAGGACACCCCGGACGCTATTCGTTAAGCCACTTCAGGGCGGAAGCTTCGTCCTCGAAAGCCTCCACGCGATCCTGGCGGTTGGCCATCTTCACCATGAAGTGCAGGACCACCCGAAGCGCCGGGTTCAGCCGGATGATCGCCATGCGATCATAGGTCCGCGTCGCCATCAGTCGCCGCCACGCCGCGAGTTCCGATTCACCGAACGCGCCGAGATCGCCGAGGTCGACCATGATCAGGATCGGGCTCCCCTTCTCCTGCAGCTGTTCCACCAACGTGTCACCTTCCTCGCTGAGCGCCCTGATACCTTCCGCCGTCTGACGGCCACGGTAATACATGCGGATGATGCCGTCCCGCCCGAGCGTGACCTCATTCTTTCCCGGCCTGTCCTTGGCGTCGCTCATGTCATGAATCCTGTCTCAGGGCATGCGCCGCGTTCTCCGGTGACACGGTTACCACGTCGATGCCCGTGGCGAGTTCCAGGCCGCCCGGCGTCGCGAGATGCGGCAGGATGTCTATGTGCCAGCGGAATCCGCGCAGTTCTTTTTCGGGCAAATGCGCCGGCGCCGTCCGGATGTATGAGTTATAGGGCGGCAGCCCGGCGATCCGGTCGAGACGACGATGCGCCAGGTTCATCACCCGGGCAAGATGCTCCAGCTGGTCCTGGGTGATCTCGAAGAAACGGGATCCCGGATGCTTCGGCATGATCCGGATGTGGTAGTCCGCGTGGGGTGCGAACGGGCAGTACACCAGGAAGTGGGAGTTCTCGTAGATGATCCGCGCGGCATCGTGCGTCTCTTTCTCGAGTTCATCCTCACTGGCGAGCCGCTTTTCCTCGTCGTGCCGGCGGCGGGCGTTATCCACCAGCTCCTGCACGTAAGGCGGCACGACCGGCAACGCCACGACTTGGCTGTGCGGATGCTCGATCGAGCCTCCGGCCTCCGGACCGCGGTTGGTGAAGATCTGCACATGCTGGATGTGAGGCCGATGGGCGAGGTGGTTGTATCGCTTGAGATACAGCTCGATCACCGCCTGGGCCTGCCCTTCCGGGAATTCCCCGAAATCCTTGTCTGAGTCAGGCGAGTGGATTACGATCTCGTGATACCCGTACCCGTCGACGGCCTCACCGGAGAGCCGGGGGCGGCCCGTACTGCCGACCAGCGGGTACCGGTTGATGATCGCCAGCGCCTTCCAATCGCTTTCCACGGCGTACTTCGTGCCGTCCGTGTTCGCCACCTTGTCCACGACGTCTTCGGGACGGATGTTCTCCGGACGGAACGGGTCAAGCCGGTCGTTCTTCACGAACGGCTTCTTCCAGTCGTTCGGGCGGTTGGCCCGGCCGGCGGCGATCATCACCCAGCGGTTGCTGAGTAAATCGCGGCGCAGCTCTGAGGGATATTTGCTCATAGATTTCAAAATCGCTTAACCATAACACAAAAGTGTCTAACAGTCAAGGTTCGGGCAGAGTGGGGGCTGTTTCAAGTACACTGACTGCGATGGGCGCACGCATACGCAAGCCACGTATCCTGATGTTCCTGATGTATCCCCTGTGGGGCTCGGGTAGCGGCGTGTATGCAAGAGAGTTAGCCCAATCCTTGGCACGCAAGGGGTACGAGATCGCGATCGCCTGCCCCGACCGGCGGCGGGTACCGGGCGTACGGATATTCCACGTCGACCTTCCTTTCATGGCAGCTTTCACCAGCCATCCCGAACATCCCCACGCAAAACGTTATTCGGAACTACGGGCCGACCAGATCAATGAGATGTACCAGGCGTTTCTCCGGGGATTCACCAGGGCCGTGGAAACGTTCGAGCCGGACGTCATTCACGCCCACCACGCGGCCCACACGGCATGGATTGCCAACTATTGCCGGGCCGTCTATCGGATCAACTATCTCGTCACGGTACATGGCACGGACGTCTATAACGCGACCCTCGATCGCAGATTCGTCGTCCCGACCATTGACGCCCTTAACCACGCCGACATGATCAGCGTGGTATCGGGGCAGACAAGGAAATGGATGTTCAGGGTTTATGGAAAGGACTTTACCTCGAAAGTCCGGACGATCACCGGCGGGGTGGACTCACGTGCATTCCCGGCGCATGGACCGGCACACCGGGTCGAACGACAGTACGGATTGAGGGGGAAGAAAGTCGTCCTTTTCACGGGAAAATTGATACCGACCAAGGGTGTTACCTATCTCATCCGCGCGGCAAGGCAGATGCAAGCGGAAGTATTCGTTCTGGGTGACGGCCCCGAACGGAAACGGCTTATGCAGCAGGCATCTCGGAATCCCCATGTCCACTTTCCCGGATACGTCAAAGGAGAAGCCCTGGCGGAGTTCTATCGGCGCGCGGACGTCATGGTGGTTCCTTCCGTATGGGATGAGCCGCTCGGGCTGATCACCCTTGAGGCGATGTCCAGCGGCACGCCGGTCGTGGCCAGCAAGCGGGGTGGGATCGGGTCGGTAGTAAAGCACGGCCAGAACGGATTCCTGGTCCGGGCTAGAAGCGGGGCTGCCATAGCCCGCGCGGTTAACAAGCTGCTTGCCGATGGGCAGTTGCGGACACGTATGTCCACAGAAGCCCGACGCCTCGTCGAGGAACGTTTCGATTGGCGATTGATCGCGGATAGTTTCGTCAACCATTACCAGGGCGCCGCATCCCAGACCCGACGGAGACACGCCCACAAACAGGCACCGCACCTCAGTGCCAAGGATAGTGAACGTGGGAAGCATGAGCTTGATATCGCCAAGAAAACCTACGGGGTACCTTCGAAGTGAAAGGCCGACGCCTTCGAATCGGACTGATTGCCCCGCTCGACCGGACAATCCCGCCGCGCGGTCATGCGGGAACGGAACGGATCGTATCTGCCCTTGCCGAAGGACTGACGAGTCGCGGCCACCAAGTGACCCTCTTCGCTTCGGGTGATTCCAGGACCACGGCCAAGCTGGTCCATTCCTGGCCCAGGCAACTCAAAGACGAGAGCCCTGTCATGCGGGAGCTTGCCACGACGAAGCAATTGCTCGATATCCTGGCCACCCGGGACATTGACGTCTGGTCGAACCATCTTTACTACGGCGCCATGGCGCTAGCCCCCGTACTTCGGGCACCGATGCTGACTACGATCCACGGATCCCGTTCCCTCACGAAAGAATCCGTGTATGCCGCGGCTTCCAAGTACTCTCATTTCGTCAGCATTTCCCGTTCACAGCGGGAACAGTTCGGGTCCGTACGATTCGCGGGAACCGTCTACAACGGCGTGGACACACGGCGGTTTTCCCTGGGTAAGGGGGATGGCGGATATTACGCCTGGATCGGCTGGGTTTCAGAAAAGAAGGGTACCGCCGAAGCGGCCCGGCTTGCCCGCCGGCACGGACTCCGACTGAAGATTGCCGGCCTCGTCACCGAAGAAAACCGGGGATACTTCGAAAAGCAGGTCAAGCCGTTTCTATCATCAAAAATCGAATTCGTAGGGGAAATCGACGGTCGTAAGAAAGTCTCATTCTACCGTGATGCCATCGCCTTGCTTAATCCGATCAAGTGGGAGGAGCCGTTCGGACTGGTGGCGGCCGAGGCGATGGCCTGCGGCACACCCGTACTGACGGTCCCCCGAGGGGCGATGCCGGAGTTGGTTTCCCATGGAACCACCGGGTTCCTCGCCAAGACACCGGCTGGATTGGGAAACTATCTCTCCCGTTCCGCCCAACTGGATCGGACAGCTATCCGCTCAGAGGCAGTCAGGCGGTTTTCCGAAACACGAATGGTGGACGATTACGAGCGCCTCTTTCGTCGCGCCCGTGCCAAATCAAAGTAAAGGTCTTCGTACCGCCCGACCATCATGTCGGCCGTGAAGTGGCGCTCGACATGCCGGCGGCAAGCCGTCCGGTCGATCTCCTGAACGCGCCGGATCGCCTGCACCATTCCCGCGACGTCATCGACCAAGAATCCCGTCGTACCATCCTTGATGATCTCGGGCAGCGCCCCGCGTCGAAAGCCGATGACCGGCGTGCCGCAGGCCATCGCCTCGACGCTTACCAAACCGAACGGCTCCTCCCAATCGATCGGCATCAGGACCGCAGCTGCCCTTGAATACTCTTCGGCCAGCTTGGCGGGAGGCAAGAATCCGGCATAACGAATCCTGCTATCCAGCAGCGGTTCCACCTGCCGTTCCCAGTAACCGGTATCGGTGAGCGTCTGGAATGTCCTCGGACCGATGATCCTCAATGGCCACCGGACACGTTTGGCCGCGGCGATCGCCAGGTGGGCCCCTTTCTCCTCGACCAATCGTCCGGCGAATACGAGCCTCCTTTCAGGCCGATCCGAAAAGCGATAGCGGTTCACGTCTATGCCATTCGGCACGATACCGGCCCAGGGTATGTCCTTTCCCAGCTGGCGTTGACGCTTACTCAGGGCAACGAAGTGGATGTTGGGCATCGCATAATGCTTATAGGCGAAGCGTCGCAACGGCGTCGCCTCGTCATGGAACGTGAAGAGATGCGGCAACGAAGGAAACAAGGCCGCTTGAGGAAGCGCGTGGTGAGCCCGATGCAGATGGACCACGTCGAAGGGCCTCCGGGAATGCTCGCGGTAAAGCTCCGCCAGACCAAGCCCCTCGTAGAGATTGATGGCCCGCTCGCGCTCACGTGCCTGCGCACCGGGCGGCTCATGTTTGATCAGCCGGAAAAGCGGGGTCCGTGAGGCAGGCCTGATTCCTCCGGTCCGTACATTCGCCTTGCTCCGGGAGCCCTTCGCCCCGAACAAAGTGATGTCATGCCCGCGCATCGCCATGCCGTCGGCGATACGCAGCGCGATCCGTGAGCTGGCCTGGATCACTCCTTTCGAAGGAACCGGGTTGCGGACGGAATCCAGAATCGCGATTCTCAGCTTTTGTTTCTTCATTCGAACTGAGTATACAGGGGTCAGTCAGATCGATTCGAGCAATTCGGTTTCCAGCGCACGCTTCCATCCGTCCGCCCCCGAAAATATGGGAAGGCCTCTGCTCCCACGGCGACGCTTCGCCTCCAGAATCGCTGAAACGGTCCACGCCTGAAGCCGTTCCGGTCTCCGGGCACCTGGCAATGAACGATAATCGACAAGATGCCCGCGTTCGTCCACGTAGAGCAGTTCCTGGTTGGCCCCGCTCTCATTCACCGCCCTGATGTTCCGGCGCTCCAGCTCATCCGCCAGACGCGAGAACCCTTGGCGGCGCATCCCTCGCGCCAGATCGTGAGTCTCCTTCGGCCACACGGCGAAGGAGCCGTGATAGTCGGCGTGGTCGGTCAAGGTAGCGTGTCGGAGTGCCCGCGAGCGGACGCCGTAATCCGTCATGAATTCGCTTGAGCAGAGCCGCCGCAGGATGGCCGAGACGTGACCCTGATATTCCGACGGCGATTCGTATTGGAAGATGGCCGAATCAAGCAGCAGCCCCTGGTCCGAAGACTCGGTCGTAACAAGCCGTAACCGCCCGTCGGAGCAACGGTCAAAGCCCGATGCGAAGTAGCCGCGCTCCGGCAACCAAAGCAACGAAAGGGTCTTGCGTGCGACGTGCGCCCCGAGCCGCTTCCAGCGTTCCGCCTGCGCCGAATCGCTCTTCCCTACCAGCTGCGCCGCCGAGTCGAGAGCATCCACGGCCAGTCCCTGGACAGCGGTCGCGCCGACCGGCCTTTCGATCGCCGGTTCCGCGCCATCCTCATGCAGCAGCCCGGTCCCGGAGTCCTTCCAGTAAAAATGCTTGAGGCTTCGGGGGTTGCGACGTCGGTATTCCAGTAATCCGCTACGTGATGCTTCCAGATTCCTGGTAAGCCACTCCGCGGCCCGATCGACGGTCTCCCGTACGGTTGTCCGTTCCCCTGCACGGCTTTCGACGACGCGGCTAAGGATGGCATTTCCATGCTCGTCGCAAAATCGGCCAATCAGTCTGAGATACCCCGGGGTGGCATCAACGGAGCCATAGTAGGTCAATTCCTTTCTTGCGCGGCCTGCCTGATCCGACCACCGCTCAAGCAAGGAGTCGAGGATGGCGGCGGAATGTCGGGGAATCGGCTTGCCGGCCACCTCACCCGGCCGGAATTCATGGTGGATCTTCCCTGGTTCCTCCTCGGAGACAGCACGATCGTCAGTTCCCTGCAGGCGCGCGAGCGTAAGGATCACCGTTTCGACGAGATCGGGGTCCTTCCCAAGGAGGTCCTCAGCGACTTCGATGGAGTCCCTGCCGAACACCGCGTTGTCGAAGTGCCGATCACCGCTGGCGAACACGCCAAGCCCCTCCGGAGCGCGTACGCTCCGGAAATCCCGCAATGCACTCGGGTAAAAGTGTTCCCGTTCGTGTCGCATGGTTCCCTTTCGAGACAGCCGGACAGATTAGCATTTTTGCTAAGATTAAACCATAACTACGGCCTGCGTATCCGAAGTATCGAAACAAAATCACGACCCGGCGCCAGCGTGGCTCAACCCGAAGGACAGGCCGCGTCATTAAGAGAGCTGGGCGAGCAGCTCAAGGGCAAACGCATTCTCCACATCAACTCCACCGCCAACGGCGGCGGCGTAGCGGAAATCCTGCGATCGGAGGTTCCGCTGATGCAGGATCTCGGCATCCGGGCCGAGTGGCAGGTGATCGAGCCGGATCCCGACTTCTTCGAGATCACCAAGAAGATCCATAACGCCCTGCAGGGCGAGCAGGTCGACCTGACCGACGCCGAATGGCAGCGGTACGAGGCGGTCAGCAAGCAGCTCGGTACGCAGCTTGATCCGGCCGCCTGGGACGCCATCATCGTCCACGACCCCCAGCCGGCCGCCATTCCTTTCTTCCACCCCGACGCCGACGCGACCGAGTGGATCTGGCGATGCCACCTCGACAGCTCAAAGCCGCTTCCCGCGGCCCAGCAGCGGTTCGTCCGGTACCTGGGGTCCTACACGGGTGGCATCTTCAGCCTGGAGAAGTTCCGCCTGCCCGGATTCGCGCCGGACCATTCCGCGATCATCCCGCCGGCGATCGACCCGCTGGCCGAGAAGAACCAGCCGATGGCCAAGGCGGAGGCCCGGAAACTGATCTCGCAGTGCCCGCTCGATCCCGACCGGCCGTTCGTCGTGCAGGTCTCCCGCTTCGACCAATGGAAGGACCCGCTCGGCGTACTCGAGGCCTGGCGGCTCGCCAAGCAGCAGGTACCCGAACTCCAGCTCGTCCTGATCGGCGGTACGGCGGACGACGACCCGCAGTCGCCGCGCATCCTCGCCCGGCTTCGGGAAGAAGCCACGGACGAAGACCACGGCCTCTGCATCCTTGCCGACACCGCTGACGACCGCACCGTGAAGGCGTTCCTCACCCTGGCCACGGTGGCGATACAGAAATCCCTCCGGGAGGGGTTCGGGCTCACCGTCACCGAGGCACTCTGGGCGGGGACGCCGGTCGTCGGCAGCAACGTCGGCGGTATCACGCTGCAGATCGAGAACGACGTGAACGGCTACCTCGTGTCCACGGTCCCCGAAGCCGCGGAGCGGATCGTCGAGCTGTGCCGCGATCCGAAGCGCGCCGAACGGTTCGGTGAAGCCGGCCGGGAGATCGTCCGGAAGAAGTTCCTGTTGCCGCGCCTGGTCGCCGATGACCTGAAGCTCGTCGAGGCCGTGCTGAACGGCGCATGAGCCGTATACTGGAGACATGATCGCCCAGCTGACCGGCACGTTAGTGGAGAAGGAGCCGACCGGCCTGATCGTCGAGACCGGCGGCGTGGGATACCTCGTGGCCGTCCCCGTCTCGACGCTCGCCGCATTGCCGGAGACCGGCGCGGAAGTGACCCTGTATACGCATCAGTACGTCCGCGAAGACGTGCTTGCGTTGTACGGGTTCGCCGCCAAGGCGGAACGGCGGCTGTTCATGCAGCTCCTCAGCGTGTCGGGCATCGGCCCGAAGGTCGCGCTGGCGATCCTCTCCCTGGCTTCGCCGGACGATATCCGCGCAGCAATCTCCGCCGGCGATGCCGACTTCCTGGCCTCGGTGCCGGGCATCGGCAAGAAGACGGCGGAACGCGTGGTGATCGACCTGCAGGACAAGATGGAGATGGTCACCAGCGAGGGCGCTCCGCGCGGCCAGGAAGAGGCCGTGGAAGCACTGGTAGCGCTCGGCTACTCCACCGCCCAGGCCAGGAAGGCCGTGCATTCGGTGGCCGGCGGCGCGGATTCGACCGAAGCCGTGATCAAGGCCGCCTTGCGGGAGCTTTCGTCATGAGCGACGCGCCCGACCGGCTGATCTCCGCCTCCACCACCGAGTCCGACGTGGCGCTCGACGTGGCGCTCCGGCCGAAGGCGCTCAAGGAGTACGTCGGCCAGGGTGACATCAAGGAGTCGCTCGGTATCCTGATCGAGGCGGCGACTAAGCGCGGCGAAGCGATCGACCATCTCCTCCTATACGGTCCGCCGGGGCTCGGCAAGACCACCCTCGCCGGCGTGATCGCCCACGAGACCAACGCGACGCTCCAGACTACCAGCGGGCCGGCGATCGAGCGGGCCGGCGACCTCGCTTCGATCCTGACCAATCTCGGGCCCGGTGACGTCCTGTTCATCGACGAGATCCACCGCCTGCCGAAGGCGGTGGAGGAAATGCTCTATCCCGCGATGGAAGACCGGAAGATCGACATCGTGATCGGGAAAGGCCCAGGCGCCCGGTCGGTGCGGCTGGACCTCGAACCGTTCACGATCATCGGCGCGACCACGAAGGTCGGATCGCTCTCCTCGCCGCTCCGCGACCGGTTCGGCGCCACCTACCAGCTCGCCTTCTACTCCGACGAGGAGATGCGGAAGATCCTCGGCCGCTCGGCGAAGATCCTCGGCGTACAGGCTGACCGCGCCGCGCTCGACGCGTTGGCCGGCCGTTCCCGGCAGACGCCGCGGGTAGCCAACCGGCTGCTCAAACGGGCCCGCGACTGGGCCCAGACGCGCGGCACCGGCGCGATCGATGAGCGAGCCGCCACCGAGTCCCTCAAGCTCGAAGGCGTGGACGAGCTCGGTCTCGATGCCACCGACCGCCGGCTCCTCAGGACGATCATCGAGAAGTTCAAAGGGGGACCGGTCGGGCTCGGGACCCTCGCCGCGGCCGTCAGTGACGAGTCCGAGACCATCGAGGAAGTCTACGAGCCGTTCCTGATCCAGCTGGGCCTCCTCGAGCGTACGCCGCGCGGCCGGAAGGCCACGGAGCAGGCCTACCGGCACCTCGGCATCGAGGCTCCCGCACCCCAGAAGAAGTTACTGTAGCTTGCATCGGGGCGTCCGCGGCGTTACGTTCAAAGCCAATGGCAATCATCATCATCTCGTATCTGCTCTACGCCCTGGTCCTCGCCGGGTTCGCCGTCGCGGCAATCTACCACGCCCGACGGTTCGGGTTCCCCGGTGACCGCACCGCGCTCGCGACGGGCACGTACCTGACGGTCGTCGTCCTGATCATCGCTACCACGGTCATCGCGATCGGCGGGGCCGGTATCGGAGGCAGCCTATGAGCGGACGCTTCCCCGACCAACGGCCTGATGAACAGGTGCTGGCGATCGTGCGGCCGCACTGGCTGGTGATCCTGCCCGCGGTCCTACTGACCAGTACGCTCGGCCTGCTGCCGCCGTTCGTCGTCTGGGGCGTGAACGCCGTGGACCTCGGCGTGGACGGTCCTGGGGCGGCCGTCGGCATCGCGATTACTTCCGCCTTCTACCTGACGCTGGCGACCTACTTCTACATCCGCTGGCTGGACTACTACCTCGACGTGGGCGTGGTCACCGACAAGCGCGTCGTGGACATCGACCAGCTCGGGCTCTTCCGCCGGAACGTGGACGAACTCGACTGCAAGGTGATTCAGGACGTGACCGTCTCCCGGCACGGGTTCCTGCAGACGATCTTCAACTTCGGGAACCTGGAAATCCAGACGGCCGGCGAGCGGCGGAACTTCGAGTTCCGCGGCATCCCGAATCCGGAAGAGATCCAGCACTTGGTCGCCCGGGTGCAGACCGGACGAGAGGACGGTGGCGCATCCGGCGGCTCAGGCACGGATACCCAACCGGGCGGACCTGCCGCGTCGCAGGGCAAGCCTTCGCAGCATCACCGGCCGGCACACCAGCCACATCCGACGCCACACGGGCCGACCCCGCCCAAGCAGCAACCCGCGCGACCGGAGCATCCGGGTCCGCCGAAGCAACCGGGAGATTCGTCCTCTCCCGGCCGGGGCTTGCCGCGGGAGTTCGAGTAATCAACGTTCGGTTCGTACGGACACGCCCCGTCCGGCAACCAACACCGAGACGGTACCGTGGCGATCGGTACGTGCGATCCGGCATCCTTGCTCGGACAATCGGTCGAGCGCTTCGGGAGCCGGATGCCCGTGACGGTTCCCCGCTCCCACGGACACCACACAGACCGACGGCCTGACCGATTCCAGGAACTCGGCGGTGGAAGACGTCCGACTCCCGTGATGCCCCACCTTCAGGAAGTCAGCCCCGAGACCGCCGGCCCGGAGCAAGCGGCGTTCCTGCCCCTCCTCGGCATCGCCGGGAAACAGGAACGTCGTCCCATGCAATTCGAGCTTCACTACCACTGACGCGTCATTGGCATTCGAAAGATGCGGCTGTTCCGCGGACAGGGGATCCAGCACGTGCAACGAACCGCCCCGAATCACCAGGCGCTGTCCGGCCGCCGGCACCACTGCCGTGCCGTTCTTCCTGGCCTCTTTGAGCAGCCGCTGGTACGCAGGCTCCTGGCTGTCCTGACGGACCAGGAGCACCGGCACCTCGTAACGCTCCAGGACGCTGACCAGGCCTCCGTAGTGGTCGAGGTGCGGATGGGTCAGGACGACGAGCTCGATCCGCCGGTCCAGGCGCGGCATGATCCTGCCGATCTTCCGCAGCACGGAGGGATCGGGACCGCCGTCGATCAGGATCTGCCAGTCCCGGTCGAGGGTAACCAATGCCGCATCGCCCTGGCCGATATCAAGGAAGTCGACACGGGAGCCGGGTGTTTGTAACGGCAGCGTCTCCCTGAAGACAAGCAGTGCGGTGACGAGGCATCCGGCCGCGATGGTCAGCAGCCTACGCACGAGCCGTCCGCCTCAGTCGAAACGCAAGCAAGGCGGTCAGGACGGTCAGCCCCAGCGCCACCGGGCCTTTCGCGTGCCCGACCGAAACCGCTGCGAGCGGCATGTCCGACAGCCCGATCACGGCCGCAAGCAACAGCTCGGCAGACCAGACGGTCACTAGCACCGGAAGCAGGGCGAATGGTCCGGGAACCAGGCTCAGCATGGTGCCGATGAATCCGCCGAGCATCAGCCAGGGGATCATCGGTACGACGAGCAGGTTCGCCACCGGCGAAACCAGGCTGACCGTGCCGAACGAGGCCGCGATCACCGGTACCGCCGGGATACTGGCCGCTATCGTGGCTGAGACGATTCCTCGGATGGACGTCGGCAGCCAGGGCAGCCGGCCGCTGATACCGGGTTCCAACCAGAGGATGCCGAGCGTGGCCAGGAACGACAGGTCGAACCCGAGGTCATAGCGAAGCGCATGCGGGTTTACCGCGAGCATCGCGGCCGCGGTCACGACGACGGCGTACGTGGCCAGCTGCGGCCGGCCGAGGAGTTGTCCGACCAGCAGGAAACCGCCCATGAGCGCCGCACGGACGATGGATGCGCCCGGCCCGACCAGCAATACGAAGCAGAGGATGAATCCCAGCGCCGCGATCAGGGCCGGCGGGCGGCGCCCGAGTACCGCGACGATCGCGGCCACGATGATACTTACGTTGAATCCGGAGAGCGCCAGGATGTGTGTCGTGCTGGTGCGCCGGAACGCCTCGACGAGCTTATCGGACAGGTGGGAACGTTCGCCGATCAGGATGCCGAGCAGGAATCCCGCCGTCGGTTCGGGAAAGCGCCGCTGCAGCTGCCCCACCCAGGCCCGTCGCAGGGACCAGAATACCCGCTTCACGGTACGCTCGTGCCCGGTCACGCCGACGTGCGCGTACGGGACGATCGAATGGATGCCATCCTTCGCCAGAAAGCTCCGGTAGTCGAAGTCATCCACCGGCTCGGGGAGCTTGATCCGTCCGGACACCAGCACCCGGTCCCCCGGCGCGATCTCGAGGAACGGATCGGCACGGACCAACGCTTTTCCCCGGGTCTCGGCGGCCGCTCCGCGCACTACGAACTGCTGGTACCCGTCCCGCTGTTCCGGAAAGCTTACGACCGTCCCTCTGACTTCCATGCGGTTTCCGGCAAGGACCGACAGGTCGTCGACAGGAGGTTCGAGCGGGACGGAAACCAGCCGGGCCGCTCCAAGGCCGAGACCGACCGCCAGTGCAGGTGCCCGCATCACGAGCGAAATCAACCCGAACGGTATGAGCAACAGCAGCGGCAGCCACGACGCCACGGCGATTCCCAGCACGAAGCCCGCCGCCAGTATAAAGGTCGGTTGCTTCACACAAGCAATCTACCATAAACTCGGCTGCTTAGGCCAGCAGGACGTCAGTCCAGGCGCGCCGGACTAGTACAGGTTCGTGATCGACACACCGGTGTAGTAGAACCCGAGGATCGTCGCGTAACCTTGGCCGGCCGCGGCCCGCCGGTAGGTACCCCACTGGCTCATGCCGATGCCGTGACCGAACCCTTTCCCCGAGAAGACAAAGTCCGTGCCGCTCTTGCTGACACCCGTCACCTGCGAACTCGGCAGGCCCAGCCGGCTCCGGTGGGTGTCCGCCGCCAGCGTGTAATCCTTGGTCGCGCAACCGCTCCCGGAGAGCCGCACCGTCTTCATCCGGCCGGAGGTGTAGGTGACCGGAACGCTGACGCCGGTCACCGTGCAGCCGTAGCCGTAGTTCGTCTTGATCGTGTCGCGGGAGGTGGTGTCCGGCCAGAGATGGTCGGTGTCGGACGCCAGCGAGTAGCCGTCGGACTTGCCGCGCAGGTAATTGATCGGACTGCCGCCCCATACCTCCTCGTTCGAGGCGGTATGTCCCGCCGCGTTCGAGCTATAGAAGGCCTGGATCAGCGCTCCATCGCGCTTGATCACTTTCCCCTTGGTCGCACTGATCGCGCTCACGTGGTTCGGCTGGACCGCCTCACGGTTGTAACCGGAATAGACCTGGTCGCGCGTATCGTCGTAGAGGTCGAAGATGTCGGTCTTCGGAGCGCTGATCTGCCGGGCGGCGTAGGTCCGGGCTGCCACCACCTGTGCCTTGATCGCTTCCGCCGGCCAGGAATCCGGCACTTCACCGAGACCGCGCAGGTATTCCTCAAGGTTCAGCGTGTTCACCGCCCAGCTACCAACGGTCCCGTTCCGGATTGCAAGCGATCCGCGGAAGCGGTTGTTGGAACCGCCGTTCGCCAGATCCGAGATCGTGAAGAGGCTGTTCGCACCCTGCTCAGCGGTCAACGCGCAGCACGAGGTGATCGTCCCGCTCGGCAGGACCGCTTGGTAAGAGGAGCCGGTATACCGGAGCGTGACGGTCTGGCCGGCGCTGGCCGTACCGCGGACCGCCCCCAGGACGTCGCGGATCGTCACGGTGCCGTCCGAGGTGAACGTCATCGACCCCTGCTGGGCCAGGCCCACGTCAATCGGGTGGCTGACGGTCATGTCCCAGTAGATGCCGATGTCGCGCATCCAGGCGATTCCCTCGGTAACGGGCCGGAAATACTCCCGGTATGTCCCGGGGGCCGGATCTCCTACTACATCGAATTCGAACTCACCGACCTCGCCGGGAGCGACGGTCGTCTCGCCGTCCACGTTCTTCCCGGTGTCCGTCACGTTGCGCGTGAGCTTGACCCGGTTCATGCCGATCCAGCCCGCGGCCGAACCGCCGTCCGTGAATCCGGAAAGCCGGTCCTGCGGACGGTCGGTGCCGAGCCGGACCGGGTTCGATCCGTCCGACTGCCAGTTCGAGGAACCGATGTTCTTGAGGCGAATGCTTACGGTGGCGGTCGCGCCTTCCTCCATCACCGGATGGGCGCTCTGGCTCACCCATTGGTAATCGTACGATTGCGATGGCACGACGATGGACCAGTAGATGCCGATGTCCTTCAGCCAGGCGAAGCGCTCGATCAACGGCTGGAAGTATTCCTTGTGATTGGTGCCACCGGACGGTGCCTTGAAATCGAACCGGAACCGGGCGGTCTCGCCGGGCTCGACCGCATTCGTCTCGGTAAGGACACCGCCGGACACCGTCCCCTTGAACGCACCGATGCGGTTCGGGACCTGCCAGGTGTCGTTGTAGGTGATACTCGAACGGTCCCGGGTACGGCTGGTGCCCAGCTTGAAGTCAAACAACGTGTCGTTGCGCCAGGCGGCGGTCCCGGTGTTCTTCAGGTCGATCGTCACCTCCTGCCGCTCGTTCGGCTGCATCACGCCGCTGGTGTTGGTCTGGCTGACATACTCGTAGGCATAGGTTTCCCCCGACACCGTCGGTTCCAGATACATTCCCCAATCCTCGAGCCAGGTCACGCCTTCGGCGACCGGCTGGAAGTATTCCCGCAGGTTCGCTACGGTGGTCCGCGGCGGCGCCGTCATCGTGAAGCTGAACCGGGCGGTCTCGCCGGGCTCAATGGTGCCGGTAGTCGTGACCGAACCGTCGCCTTCGACACGGCCCGTGAAGCTGCCCGTCCGGGTCGGTGTCAACCAAGTATCGTTATAGAACGGAGACCAGCGATCACGAGGGTGGCTGGTACCAAGCCGGACCGGGTTGGAGCCGGTATTCGACCAGGCCAGCGAGCCGGTGTTCTTGAAGTCCACATGCACCGTCGCGTCCTCCCCCGGGCTGATCGAAGGGTGCGCCGACTGTCCGGCCCAACGTGCCGAATACGGTTTGAGTTGGTCCAACGCGCGCTTGGCGTTAAGCCGGCCGTACCCGTAGAGGTCGGTCCGGGTGGCCCCGTTCATGCCGGACACCTTGTCCGCCGACTTGTGGAGGATGCTCCTTACCTGGGCGGTGGTCAGTCCCGGGTTGATGCTCTTGAGCAGGCTCGCCACGCCGGCCACGTGGGGCGTGGAGAGCGAGGTGCCACTGGCGTTGATGTAGCTCGTACTACCGAGTCCCGCGCCGCGGATGCCGGAACCTGGCGCGACCAGGTCCAGCTCAGGACCTCCGTTGGAATAACTGGCCCGGACGTCGGTCGAACCGGTGGCACCGACGGCGATCGCGTCCGGGTGCTTGGCCGGGTAATCCACCACGGTCGAGGAGCCGTCGTTGCCGGAGGCGGCGACCACGATGGTCCCGCGCCCCGTCGCGTACTCGATGGCGGCGTCGGTCATGGCGTCGCTATCCACACCGAACGCACCCAGGCTGAGATTCGCGGTCTTCGCGCCGACGACGGAAGCGTACCGGATACCCTCGGCCACGTCTGAGAAGAAGCCGAACCCATCGCTGTCGAGGACCTTCACGGCGACGATCTTCGCCTGCCAGTCCACGCCGGCGATGCCGGTCGCGTTGTCGGTCGCGGCACCGGTAACCGACGAGGTCAGGGTGCCGTGGCCGTGGTCGTCCAGCGGACCGTCGGCGTCATTCTGGAAGACGCCGCTTTCCGGCTGGGTCGCGTTCACGAAGTCCATACCGTGGTAGTCGTCGATGTAGCCGTTGCCGTCATCGTCGACGCCGTTGTCGGGCGTTTCGCCGGCATTCGTCCACATCCGCGCGGTCAGGTCCTGGTGGCTCCGGTTCACTCCCGTATCGATATTGGCGGACAGGAGAGATGCGTCCCCGATGGTCCGATCCCACGCCTGCGGAGCGTCGATCTTCGGCAGGTTCCACTGGTGAGACGAGTACTGCGGGTCGTCCGGCGTCCGGGTGGCGGTGACCACGTAGTCGGGGGTCACCTGCGTTACGCCCGGGACCGCAGCCACGGCCCTTCGCTCCGACTCGAGCGGACCGTCGATTGCCAGCAGGTAGGTGTCGGGCAGGGTAGTCGGCGTGAGCCGGTCACCGAACCGCGCCTTTGCCTCGTCGCTCTCGAGGGTCACGACCAGCCGACCTGCCGCCGCCTTGGTTTCGCGGCCTCCCACTTCCACCCGTTCGACGGGCTGGCCGGCGACTTCGGTAACGCGCTCGATCCGCTCGACGGCGTCGAGTGCCGCCGGCGCTGCCGGCTCGGCCTGCTGGGAGAGAAGGACGACACCGGCCACCGCCGTCACTGCTACGCAGGCCGTGACGATAGCCGAATGGGCGAGGATCCTTCTGGTGCTCCGTGTCATATTGGTTTCTAGAAAATTGTCTAAGCATAGCTAAAAAAGAGCCGTTTGTCAAGCCTCCCCACCGCATCCACGCCTGGGTGGTCTGATATGCTGCTCGTATGCAAAAACCGACCATCCTCTACGACCTGTCCGTGATCGTGCGCGACGACCTTACGTCGCAGGCGGAGGATATCGCCGAGGCGCTGGAACGTCCGGAAGACGATGTGGCCGCTGCGATCGCTGACTCCAAGCCGGCCTACGACCGCGGCGAGATCACCCAGAGCGAGCACTGGGGAGGGATCGCGCTCAAGCTGGCGCTTGAGGAAACCGATACGCTGTCTATGTTCGCGATCAACGGCGCAGAGATGGAGCAGTCGGTACTCGGCCGGATCCGCGTACAATCACCGACGCATGTGCTTGGACTGGTATCCGATGCCACGCCGGATTTCGTGGGCCACTTCCGGAAACGCTATCAGCTCGACGAGCTGCTGCACGTACATGTGATCGGCTCGGAACTCGACGAAAACCGCGACTATCCGGGGCTCCTCAAGCTTTCCGCGGAGCGGCTCCAACATCCACGGGAAGGGCTGCCGTTCGTGGACGTACGACCCGCGCACCTGGAAACCGCCAAGGGACTTGGGATGCGACCGTTCGATGTCCGGGAGTATCCCGGTGTGCTCCCCGGCTGAACCCCGACCGGCTGCTGTATCCACGGCTTTCAAACACGCGAGACACCGAGTGTCCCGCCTCTCTCAAAGCCGATGGGATGGCCAGACTTACGGCCAAACCGGTCGCATAATGAGTACCCACCTATCTGTCGAAACCGTCGGGCAAGAGAGGTTCAATTCCATGTCTCTCCATTGCCTCTTTCCTTTGCCTTTCCTTTTCCAGGACCTCAGTCTGTCTTTCCGGGCTAAGCCTTTCGAACCAATCTCGGTTCTCGGAGAAGATCAAGTTAGCAACTTCGCTGTTTTCAGGATCTGGCATAGCTTCTAAACCTAGCACGCCTTTAATTTTGGTCAAGTGTGCCCCGGGAGGGTCTCGAACCCCCGACACATGGGTTAAAAGCCCACTGCTCTGCCAACTGAGCTACCGGGGCAGCCCACATATTGTACCCCGCCGGGCCATTCTGGCTAAGAAGGTTGGGCGCTCACTGCCTCGTGTCAGGAAACGCTTAGGATCCGGAAATAAGAACGTTGCTCTCCGTCGGGAAATCCCGAGAAGGCGTTTCCGGCACGATGGCAGTGAGCGCGGCTACTCTTCTTCCGGATCCCGCACGAACATCATCACGATAATCGGCAGGAGCGTCCAGACGAACAGCGCGGTCTCGGTCGCGAATAGGTTCTGCGTAGCATCCAGCAACGCGGCGCGGCGGTCCGGCGGTACGAACGAGAGCACCACGGAAACGAGCAGTCCTGCGTGAAGGATTGAGAAGATGATGATCTGCCAGGCCTTACCCTGGATCTCGGTGGCGGCGAACGCCCGCCGCAGCGCCGAGTTCGAGAGGAAGAAGAAGATCAACAGCATCGTAGCCACGAACGCCGTGATCTGCACCACGAAGAACGGGCTGGAGCCGACGGTCACTTCCTCGGTCCCGCCCAGGAACGGCGCCGTCTGCGTAAGCGCCAACGCCATATAGGTGCTGACCAGGAGCACCATGATCCGCGAACGCCCCAGCGTGAAGCCGTAGACGAACGTCGCGACGATGAAGAAAAGGAAAATGAACAAATCCCAACTGGGGCTGTTCACATCTAGTCCGGTAAGAAATTCCACGATTCGTTCGTTTTGGTTTCTGAAAAAAGCGTACTACTTCCGCAGGCAGGCGACAAGCCGGAAACTACAATCCGAGCTTGCCGAAGAGGCCGGATTTGCCTCCGACATCCATGTCATCATGCCTGCCAAGCGCTTCCACGAGCTTCTTTTCCTCCGCGGAGAGCTTCTTCGGCACGACCACTTGGACGGTCGCGACCAGGTCGCCGCGGGCGGCGGAGCCGAGTTTCGGCATGCCCTCGCCTTTCAGCGTGAACGACGTGCCGCTCTGGGTCCCTGCGGGAATCTTGAACGTGGCGGTATCACCGGTCGGCGTCGGCACTTCGATCGTCGCGCCGAGCGTGGCCTGGGCGAAGCTGACCGGCACGGCGATCCTGAGATCGGCACCGTCGCGCTCGAACGCCTTGGACGGCTTCACCCGGACGACCACGTACGCATGGCCGGACGGGGCTCCCCGTTCGCCGGCCTCACCGGCTCCCTGCACCCGGATCGTCTGGCCGTCATCGATACCGGCCGGGATCTTCACCTTGAGCGTCTCCTTTTTCTGGACGCGTCCTTCGCCGCCGCAGGTCGGGCACGCCTTTTCCGGCCGCTTGCCCTCGCCGTGACATTCCGGACAGGGAGTTACCTGGGCCATCGTGCCAAGGATCGTCCGCCGGGTGACCTGCACTTGGCCCTGGCCGTTGCAGCGCTGGCACGTGACGATCTTCGCGCCCTTAGCGGCGCCATTGCCACTGCAGGTTCCGCAGGCCGCACGCCGTGTCAGCGACACTTCCTTGTCCGCACCGCGGACGGCCTCTTCGAAATCGACGGTCACGTTCACCTGCAGGTCGGATCCACGCGCCGGACCGCGCTGACGCGTGCCGGCGCCGCCGAACCCGCCGAAGAACTGCTCGAAGATGTCACCGAACCCGCCGAAGTCGACCCCCTCGGCACCGCCCTGGAATCCGCCGAAGCCCTGACCACCGAAACCACCCGGACCAGCCCCCGCACCGGCCGCGCCGGCGTGGCCGAACTGGTCGTACGCCGCCCGCTTCTTGTCGTCTGAAAGCACTTCGTACGCTTCCTGCACCTCACGGAACTTCCGTTCGTCCTCCTTGGTACCGCCTTTGTCCGGATGGTACTTATGCGCCAGCTTCCGATAGGCCCGCTTGATGTCGTTCACCGAGGCCTGTCGGGAAATACCGAGAATGTCATAATAATCCTTGCTCGTAGGCATAGCGTGTCTAGTTTAGGGAATTATCGTCGTACCGTCAGGGGGTCATCGCGCGTCCGGCAACAGCTCCGGTCCCGCGATCGCCCCGAACAACACGCCTACCACGAGGGCACCGAGGACCATCAGGATTATGATCAGGCTTTTGACGGAAGCTGAGGCATAGCTGGCATACGCCGCCAGGTTCGGCGGCTTGATCGAGCCGATAATCATGCCGAGCGCAAATCCGGTGAGCACCGTCCAGCCGAAGGCACCGCCTCTGCCCGCGATCGCCAGGACGCCGCCAAGACCCGCGCCGACCGCCGCGCCGAGCGCGCCGACTTCGGCGCCGCGCAGCAGCGTGTAGAACAGGTTGAACCGGCCCTGGCCGCTCCGGAGCTTCTCGACGGTATCGCCGTCGGATCCGGCCACGGCACCGGACAGGACGCCGAGCAGGATCAGGGACACGGTGAAGATACCCGTCCCCGCCGCGGCGTCGATTGTGCCTCCAAGCAAGCCGCCGTAGTAGGCGAGGCCGAGGCTCATCAGGATCGTCCGAGCCAGCGTGTAGCTCCGGCTCAGCCAACCGGTACCCAGGAACGTCTCCACTTTGAAATTATAGTCCGCTCCCCAGAGCAACCCCACGACCAGCCCCGGTATGGCACCCAGGACTCCGGCGGACGGATCGATCCGGGTGGCGGTAAGGTACTCGAGCGAAAGGGCGAGCAGACCGCCAACCAGGGCCGCGATCAGTCCCCAGGCTATCGTCCGCACGAGTGCCGCACGGATCAGCGCCTGCCGGTAGGGCCCCTGTGCCGCGGCAGCCTCGGCCTGGGATGCCCCCGGACGCGCGGCGCCGGCGCCGGACACACCCCCGCCCCGCACGCCGGGATCCGCGATCTGCTGGTCGTAGTCGGCGCGCTTCAACGAATCGGACAGCGTACCGTACGCCTCGTTGATCCGCTTGAACTGCTCTTCCGCCTGGTCGCCCTTGTTGACGTCCGGATGATACTCCCGGGCCAACGTCCGGTATGCGCGTTTGATTTCCTCCGCGGTCGCCGTCCGGGACACGCCGAGGACGTCATAGTAGGTCTCTTTGGACATGCTTCTAGCCTACTGTCCCGCGGACATCCGGTACACCAGCGCCGTCCGGAATCCGTCCTTGCCACCGCTTACCTGATGAAGCGGCCGTCCGTCGGGAGCCCCGTCGAAACCAGGTGCGCGCAGCAGGACAAGATCCCCGGGGCCAGTCTGCCAGCTTTCCAGTAACGGTGCTTGCAGTCGCGCTGCGAGCACCTGATCGTCCGGAAGCGTACGCTTCGGATCCGGATCTTCGACGATCGAGAACGTGGCCGATCCCTCCAGGGTCAGTGAGGCAACCAAAAAGCCGTAGCGCTTCTCGTCGTAGTGCGGCGTAATGCCAACGTCCCCCGGCGGATAACGATGGACCGACACATGGTCGGGCACGTACCGTTCGCTCCCCGTAATCGGCGGCTCCGCGGTCCGGTAAACGTCTGTCAGCCGCCGTCCGACCGATTCCAATAGGGGATATCCGCCAAACGGAGGGGTCACCACGTAGCTGGCGATCCGTTGTTCCGCTTTCAGATACCGCTGCTCCTGCCACTCGAATTCCGACCCGGACACTTCCGCCCGTAACGCGTCGACCGCCGCCACATCCAGAAAGCCCGGTATGAATGCTCCGCCGCGCTCCCGGACTTCTGCCAACGCGCGGCGGACCTCCGTTTCCGGCGCTCGTTCCGCCGGTATGCCGGTCTCGGGATGATTATCAGGCCGTTTCATGTTCCTCCTTGCTGGTCCCAACGGTCATGGTCCGTACTCCTGCCTGCTGCACGCCGCGCATCCGCATGCAGAAATGCTCCGCCGTGACGGTGACGGATAGCTCCCGGGGTGCGAGGATACCCTTGAGTGTGTCGGAAACCTGCTGGGTCAGACGCTCCTGGGTCTGCACACGTCTGGCGAAGGCCGATACGACCCGGGAGAACTTGGATAGCCCGAGGACACGACCTGACGGCATGTATCGCACCGTGACTTCGCCCGTGAACGGCAGGAAGTGATGCCGACAGAGGCTGCTGAACGGAATCGGCCCGATCATGAGCACGCCTCCGAAACCGTCCGACGGAAACGTCCGGGACAGGCCGGCCACGTCCGCTCCATAGCCCGACAAGAGCTCACGGTATGATTTCGCCACGCGGGTCGGCGTGGCGGAGAGCAGTTCGGAATGGGGCAGGCCGGAACGTCGGAGGATCTCGGTGATGAGTTCCTCGGTGGTATGCGCTACGAGGCTGGTAGATGCGTACCCATTGAAAGTACGTTCAGTCTACCATTCTCACGGCTGTTTGACTTCCCGCTTGAAGTCCACACCTCCGGAGTCCGCGTTCACGTAGATCTCGAGCCGGAGGTCGCTGCCATCTCCGGTCTCGTACCGAAAGTACCACTGGAGCGGGTAGGCTCCCATCTTCGAGAGCTGCTGGAGTACTGTGTACCCGGCCAGGTGCGCTTCACGGAACGATTCGCCGCCCGCTTGCTCGGCGATTCGGAGCGCTTCGTCCGGCGGTACCTTCCAGACGGCCACGTCAATCGGATTGAAGAGCAGTTCGAACGGCTGCTTCTCGACCGTCCGGTCGGATACGTCGTCACCCTGGAACTCGACCTCGAACGTCGATCGGGGTTCGGCCAGCGACGAGAATGCGTAGATGGCCGGCGTGGGGGCGGCCGGGGCCAGCGTTCCGCTGAAGCGCCGATACACCCGGGCCAGCTCCGCGTTCTCCTGCCACTGCTTGGCACGCTCCAGGGCCTCGGTGTACCGGCCCTTGGCTTCGTCGATCGGGCTGGGAGTCTCGGAAACCGCCGGGGTCGGCGCGGGTTCCGGCTTGCTGTCGCAGCCGGCGATGCCCAGCACGGCACCGGTGATTACCAGGAGTGCCGCGGTGTTTCCGAGTTTGCGTACTATTCGCATGCGACCATCGTACCGTGCAGCCCGGCACCTCGCGAGGTGCCGGGCTGCTTGCTCCGTCTTCGGCTACTTCTTCCCGTCGTCGTCGGGAGCGTCGGACTGCTTCGAACCGTCCTTCGACTCTGCTTCGCTGCCCGTCTCGCCGCTCCCCGATTCCGCGCCGGCCGCGGCATCGCCGCCAGACGTGTCCGAATCCGACTGGTCGGCGGTCGTGGTGTAGTCGACACCCTCGTCCTCGCCGCCGGACTGGTCGGGGCCGCCCTGCTCCGTACCGCCGCCCTGTTGGTACATCGCCGCACCGATCTTCTGGATCGCTTCCGAAAGCTCGTCCGTCTTCTGCTTGATCGCATCGAGGTCATCGGCGCCCATCGTTTCGCGAAGCGCCTTGATCTTCTCATCGACGTCCTGCTTGTCGGACTCGCTGACCTTGTCGCCCGCATCCTTCAGCGTTTTCTCGCTAGTGTAGATCAGGTTGTCCGCGGCGTTACGGGCCTCGATCAGGCCAGCGCGCTTCTGGTCTTCCGTCTCGTGCTCCTGCGCTTCCTTCCGCATCTTCTCGACCTCCGCGTCGGAGAGGCCGCTGGAACCCTGGATCGTGATCTTCTGTTCCTTGCCGGTGCCCTTGTCCTTGGCCGAGACGTTCAGGATGCCGTTGGCATCGATGTCGAACGTCACCTCGATCTGCGGCACGCCGCGCGGCGCCGGCGGGATGCCGTCGAGCACGAACCGGCCGAGCGACTTGTTGTGCCCCGCCATCGGCCGTTCGCCCTGGACCACGTGCACGTCCACCGAACCCTGGTTGTCCGCCGCCGTCGAGAATACCTGGCTCTTGCTGGTCGGGACGGTCGTGTTCCGCGGAATCAGCGGCGTGGCCACGCCACCGAGCGTCTCCAGGCCGAGCGTGAGCGGCGTGACGTCGAGGAGGAGCAGGTCCTTCACGTCGCCGGAGAGGACGCCGCCCTGGATCGCCGCGCCGAGTGCGACCGCTTCGTCGGGATTCACGTTCTGGTTCGGCTCCTTGCCGAACGTGTCCTTTACCGCTGCCTGTACCGCCGGCATCCGGGTCATACCGCCGACGAGGATCACCTCGTCGATATCCGACGTCTTGAGCCCCGCGTCCTCCAACGCCTTCTGGCAGGGCTGCTTGGTCCGTCCGATCAGGTCGCTGGTCAGCTGTTCGAGCTTAGCCCGGGTCATCGTCAGGTTCAGGTGCTTGGGACCGGAGTCGCCGGCGCTGATGAACGGGATGTTGATCTCCGATTCGCCGGTGGTGGAAAGCTCGATCTTCGCCTTCTCAGCCGCCTCCTTGAGCCGCTGGAGCGCCTGGCGATCCGTGGAGAGGTCCACGCCTTGGTCCTTCTTGAACTCGGCCACCAGATGGTCGATGACCGCCTGGTCGAAGTCGTCGCCGCCAAGGTGCGTGTCGCCGTTGGTGGACTTCACTTCGAACACACCGTCGCCGAGCTCCAGGATCGTGATGTCGAACGTGCCGCCGCCGAGGTCGAAGACGGCGATCTTCTCATCCTTCTTCTTGTCGAGACCGTACGCCAGCGAGCTCGCGGTCGGTTCGTTGATGATCCGCTTCACGTTCACGCCGGCGATCTTGCCGGCATCCTTGGTCGCGTTCCGCTGTGAATCGTTGAAGTAGGCCGGCACGGTGATCACCACGTCGGTGACTTTCTCACCGAGGAACGTCTCCGCGTCCGCCTTGATCTTCTGGAGGATCATCGCCGAGATCTCCGGCGGCGTGTAGGACTTCTCGCCCATCCGCACCTTCACCTCGCCGTGCGGGCCTTCTTCGAGCGCGTACGGAAGCAGCTTGGCTTCCTTCTGGACGATCGGATCCTTGAACTTGCGACCCATCAGTCGCTTCACCGAGAAGATGGTGTGCTCGGGATTGGTGACCTGTTGCCGTCGCGCCACCTGTCCGACCAGGCGCTCCTTGTTCTTACCGAGCGCCACGACCGACGGAGTCAGCCGGCCGCCCTCCTTGTTCGTGATGATCTTGGCCTCACCGCCCTCCAGGACGGCCGCGGCCGAGTTGGTGGTACCGAGATCGATACCGATAATCTTACTCATGGGATTTCTCCTTTCCGCTTGATACTTGTACTTTCGCCGGGCGGACGACCGTGTCGCCCATCCGGTAACCTGCTTCGAGCTCCTTCGAGGCGACGTCCTTCTCGAACTCGTCGCTCGGCTCGTGCGATAACGCCTCGTGCAGCTCGGGGTCGAACGGCTGGCCGACCGCCTCGATCCGTTCGATCCCGAGTTCCGCGAGCATGTCCGCGAACTGCTTCCGGATGCCTTCGATGCCCATGTACCACGGGTCTTCCTTGACCGCCTCGGGTACATGTTCCGCGGCGCGGTCGAAGTTATCGATCACCGGCAGGAGCTTGAGCGCCAGGTCGGTGCGGGCCAATGCCGCCACTTCCAACCGCTCCTCCTCGGTCCGCCGCCGAAAGTTGCTGAAGTCGGCCTGAAGCCGGGCCATCTGGGACCTGAGCGCGTCCGCCTCACCGGAACGGTCGGCGGCGGAACCGTCCGTCGGAGTATCGGCTTCGCCGGTCTGGCGCGCCTTCGGCTCGTCGGAGCCCTTCGGGGGCTTCCGCTCCAGCCGCTCCTTCTTCCGGATCGTCACTTTCGGATTCCCGTCCTGGTCCCGTCCGGCATCCGGTTGCCGATCTTTCGGTACGTCCCGCTTCGACTTATCCGTAGACACGGGCCATCTCCTTCCTGCCGTAATCGAACAGCCGGCTCAGCCGCTGGTACGGCATGCGGGTCGATCCGATCACGCCGATGCGTGCTTCGTACGTATCCGCCGGCTTCACCTTGAGGCCCATCATCGCCACGGCCCGGGCCCGGAAATCCTCATGCTCGGCGCCGATCTTCACACCCACTTGGTTCACTCGGGAGGCCAGCTTCGGCAGCCAGTCCTTCACCCGGTCCAACAGTTCCGCGAGGTACGATGCCACGCGCGGATCCTCGAACTCCGGCTGGCCGAAGACGTTGGCAAGGTTGAAGAGCTGCACGCCGTCTTCGTCGAGATGGATTCCGGCCGCTCCCGCGGTCTCGGACAGCTGTTCGGCGAGCTTGCGGGTCGCCCGTGCGGGCGTCCCGGCCTTCTCCAGGCGCACGGACAGCTTCTGCTGCTCCGCGAGCGACGGTTCCGCCGTGGAAGCGCTCTCCATGACCAGCCGGAACGCACGGTCGGTCGGCACCCGGCCAGCCGATACGTGCGGCTGCTCGAGGAACCCGGCTTCCGTGAGCACACCCATCGCGTTACGGATGGTGGCCGGGGAAATGCCAAAACCATACCGCACCCGGAGCACGCGTGAACCGACCGGCTGCGCCGAATGCAGGTATTCGTTCACGATGGCACGAAGGATCTGGGTTTCACGGGGACTTAACATATCGCTGTCATTTTAGCACTCATGACTAGTGAGTGCTAATACTCACAAAAACCGGCATGCATGTCAAGCAACCCGGGTGTCGGTACGGTCGCTCGGTCGCTGCCATGGTTGACGGCCAACCGAGCGTTCACGCACAATGAAGCCCGTAGTAACGCTTCAAGGCAAAAGGAGGATTCACCATGCCACACCGCACCGTATTCCAATGGGGTAACGACCACGCCCATCCGTTCACGATGTTTATCGGGGGCTTCGTCGTCGGCGTGCTCGTGACCGGTGCCGCCGCGTACGCCTGGTTCATCGTCGACGAGGTCGACGAAGTCGAGGTCGAGAACGTGGTCGAGATCCAGGCTTCGCCGGAAGTAACGGCAGCTGCCGAGGCCACGGCCAGTCCGGCCGTCCAGTTCTGACGACGCGTCAGCCGCGTGCTTCCGACTAGCCCCTTGCGGGGCTAGTCTTGTTTGAGCACCGCGACGAACGCTTCCGCCGGAATCCGGATGTTCCCCTTGGCTTTCATCCGGGCCTTTCCCTTCTTCTGCTTTTCGCGGAGCTTGCGCTTCCGGGTGACGTCACCGCCGTAGAGACCGGCCGTCACGTCTTTCTTCCGCGGCTTGATGTTCTCACGGGCGATCACCTTGCCGCCGATCGCCGCCTGCAGCGCGATCTCAAACAGTGCCGGCGGGATCACCTCCTGTAGCTTCTTGAGCATGCCCCGTGCCCGGCGTTCGGCCTCATCGCGATGCACGATCACGGAGAGACCGGACACCGCGTCGCCGGCGATCAGGAAATCGATCCGTACCAGCGGCGCCGCCCGGAAACCGGTGCGCTCGAACGCCAGCGAACCGTACCCCGCGGTCACGCCCTTGAGCTGATCGTAGAAGTCGGCAACCAGGTTCGCGAGCGGAAGCTCTGCCTCCACTAGCACGCGGTCGCTGCTCGCGAACGACGTGCCGACGAACGCTCCGCGGCGATCGGCGATCAACTGCTGGACCGCGCCAAGGTCCTGGCTCCGGCAGACGACCTCCAGTTTCGCCCAAGGCTCGCGGGTCTCCGCGATCTTGGTGGGATCGGGCAGTTCCGCCGGATCGGTGACGGTCTCCGTGCTGCCGTCGGTGAGCCGTACCTCGTACGGCACCGTCGGGGCGGTCACCACCAGGTCGAGTCCGAATTCACGGGTCAGCCGCTCGCGGATGATGTCGAGGTGGAGCAGCCCCAGGAACCCGCAGCGGAACCCCTGCCCGAGCGCCTGCGACTGCACCGGCTCGAAAGTGAACGACGCATCATGGAGCGAGAGCCGGTCCAGCGCGTCTCGGAGCTTGGCGAACTCACTGCCGCTCTGCACGAATAGCCCGGCGAACACCATCGGAGCCACCACCTGGTATCCGGGCAGCGGCTGCTGCGCGGGCGTACCGGCCGCGGTGACGGTATCGCCCACCCGGACCTGCGAAAGGTCCTTGAGCCCGGTCACCATGAACCCGATGCTGCCGGTTGCCAGCTGTGGCAGCTTCTTCCTTTCCGGAGTCAGCACGCCGACCTCCTGCGCCTCGCCGCTCCGCCCGGCGGCCATCAGGCGGACCGGCAGACGCGCGGGCAGTTCGCCGTCGACCACCCGGACATACGCAATCACGCCTTGGTAGGAATCGAAGTAAGAGTCGAATACCAGGGCGCGGAGGGGTGCGGCAGGATCGCCGCTCGGCGGCGGGACGCGGTCGCGGATCGCCTCGAGCAACTCCGATACGCCGTCGCCGGTCTTGGCCGAGACGAAGAGTACGTCGTCCTCCGGCAACTCCAGCGTTTCCGCCACCGCCTTGGCGGTATCCTCCGGCTCGGCCGCAGGCAGGTCGATCTTGTTGATGGCGGGAATCACCCGGAGCCCCTCCTCCTTGGCCCGCAGGGCGTGGGCGATCGTCTGGGCCTGGATGCCCTGGGTGGCATCCACCAAAAGCAGCGCGCCCTCGCAGGCCGAGAGCGTCCGTGAGACCTCGTAGGAGAAATCCACGTGGCCGGGCGTATCGATCAGGTTCAACTCCAATGTGTCCGCAGCCGGCGTGCCGGACGGTCTCCAGCGCATCGTCACCGGCTGGAGCTTGATCGTGATGCCGCGCTCGCGCTCCAGGTCCATCGAATCGAGGAGCTGTTCGCGCATGTCCCGCCGCTCGACCGTACCGGTATGTTCCAACAGCCGGTCGGCCAGCGTGGACTTCCCGTGGTCAATGTGGGCGATGATGCAGAAATTCCGGATATGCGATTGCATACTCCCCAGTATAGCCGTCCGTGTTCATGAATCTTGTCCATTCGGCTATACTGACGCGTGAAACGACCGTAAAAACGAACATGCATTTCTTGAGGCGATACTGCCTGCCCCCGACCCAGCGCGGATTCACGTTGGTGGAAGCGATCGTGGTCCTGACCATCGTCGGCATCGCCGCCACCGCGACGTTCATGCTGGTCGGACAGGACCGCGGTCCGCGGTTCAACGGCGAGGTCGAGGAGACCGTGGCCGAGCTTAAGCGGATGCAGGGAGACGCTCGCGCCGCCAAGGACAACAAGGAGTACGGAGTCTGCTTCGATGCGGACGGCTGGACGTCCTACGCACAGGACATGAACGATACCGCCGATCCGTGCGTGAGCGGATTCGCCGGGACGGTCCGGAGCGAGGAATTCTCCGTGGCCAGCCTGGCGGTGGACCTGACGCCGGCAGCGGATCACGTCACCTTCGAACGGGTCACCGGTAAGCCCACGGACGGCACGTCGGGCACCCTGACGTTCAGTAGTACCGACCCGCAGCGAAACCGTACCGTCCGGATCGAGTCCTCGGGGGTGATCAATGCGGAGTAGCATCGGCACCGGGCAGCGCGGGTTCACGCTGGTGGAGGCCGTCGTCGCGATGACGGTATTCGTGATCGGCGTGGTAGCACTCGTGCAGATTACCCTGCTGGCCAAGTCTACCTCGGAGGAGGGGCGCGACACCGTCCAGGCAGTGAACTACCTACAGGAAGGCATCGAGGCGGTCCGGAGCATCCGCGACCACGATTGGGAGCTGGTCGCCGGGCCTGCTCCGGGCACGGACTACCGGCTGCATGCCCAGCCCGGAACGGCGCCGCCGTGGACCCTGACCGAGGGTAGCGAGGCCATCGGAGAGTACACCCGCACCGTCCGGTTCGAGGACGTCCATCGCGAGGATAGCGACGGATCCGGTACCCTGACCGCTGGGGACCGGATCTGTACCGGCAGCAACTGCGGCCAGTTCGACGATCCGGACACCCGTCGCACCACCGTGACCGTCACCTGGGAACAGGGAAACCGGACCGTCACCCGCTCGCTGTACGCCTATCTCACCAACTGGCAATGACACATCGCATCACCAACCGGCAGTCCGGACTCACCCTGATCGAGCTGATCGTGGCATTCAGTATCTTCATCCTCCTGGCCCTCGCTGCCGCCACGCTCTATTCGATCATTCTCAAGACGAGCCTCCAGGACCGGTTGGTGCAGGAACTCCAACGCGACGTGGACGCCGTGTCGGGACACCTGTCCGGCCATCTCAAGCCGGCCATCGGGGTGGCTTCACCGACCGTCTGCAACGTCCAAAACGCCGATGCTCTGACGGTCTCCCTTTCCGGAGGTCAGACGCGCCGGTATGACATCTCCGACAACCGGATCCGTTACACCGATGAGTCGGGCCAGAGCGAAGTCCTGCTCTCGCCCGGCACGACCGTCCAGGACCTCTCGTTCTTCCCGACCTGCACGGACGGAGCGCTGGCCGCGGTACGGGTAGACGGATCGCTCCGGCGCAGCAGCGGTGGGGAATCGGCCGACCTCATGCTCGACACCACGATAACCACGAGGTCGCAGTGAGGCGCGCGGGCATCCGACGGCTGACGGACCAGCGCGGCGTAATCGGCATCCTCGGCGTCGGCATGTATTCGGCGATCGTCGTGGTGATCGCCGCCGCGATGGTAACGACCTCGGTGATCAATTACCGCATCTCGAACCAGCGGGTCGGCTCCGTCCAAAGCCTCTATCACGCGGAGAGCGGCACTGAGGACGCCCTGCTCCAGATGAAGCGCAATGCGTCATACGGAAGCACCAGCACGACGCTTACCACGACGTTCAGTGATACCGATCGGGTGGAAACGGTCGTCGAGACCGTTTCCACCGAAAGCTGCGGATCGGCGAAGCAGGTCACCGCCTCCGGATTCGTGGATGATCTGGTCCGGCGGATCCAGGTAAGCAACTGTCCGATTCCTTCCGTGGAAGCGGATTTCGCCTACGCGCTGCAGGCCGGGGCGGGTGGCATCCACATGAATAACAATGCCATCATCCATGGCTCGTCCTACTCCAATGGGGACCATGTCGGCAACAACGGCGCACAGGTGACCGGCGACGTCTGGGTGGCCGGGGGTGCCGCGCTCGAAGCGACGCCGGAACACGTCCCGTCCGATCCCCTGGAATTCGTCTTCGGGCATTCCACCAATCCTGACGTCATTGACGTCGCACAGCGCTTCAAGCCGGATACTTCCGCGAGCGACAAGCTGATCAAGGTCGGCCTGTTGGTGCGGAAATTCGGTAATCCTGCGAACGCGACGGTCCGCATCGTCAGGGATGCCGGAGGCGAACCCTCGGGAAACCAGGTTGCCAGCGGCACCCTGAGCACCGCCTCCGTCGGGAATACCTTGCAGTTCATCCAAGTCAGCCTTTCGAATCCTCCGACGTTGGACGGGGGGCAGGACTACTGGATCGTCATAGACACATCCGGTTCCCCGAGTAACTACTGGGCCTGGGGAGCTCAGGACGGATACCCCGACGGACAAGGGATGTTTTCCGATCGCTGGCGCTCGAACGGCAACCACGACTGGGAGGATGCGGACCTGGATTTCGGATTCAAGGCGTTCATGGGAAGCCCGCCAACCCGGGCGGAACGGTTGGATGTCGGCGGCGACGTCCACGCCCACGAGATCAAGGACCTTGATGTGACGGGCGATGCCTACTACCAGGTGGATGACGGCTCAAGCGTCGGCGGCACCCGCTTCCCCGGTAGCGAGGATCCTCCGCAAAAGGATCTGCCGATCACCGAAGCCAACCTGGTCGATTTCAAGAACCAGGCGTCGGCAGGCGCGACACATACCGGTGATTACACGATTCCACTCGGCCAGACCCGCACTGTCGGCCCGATGAAAATCGAAGGCAACCTGAACGTCGAGAATGGTGCGACGTTGATCATGACCGGAACCGTCTGGGTGACCGGCACCATCCTCTTCTCCAACAACGTCAATATCCTGCTCCACCCGGACTATGGCAGCTCCAGCGGAGCGATCGTCGCCGACGAACAGGTAACCATTTCCAATAATGTCGAATTCGAGGGAAGCGGCGATCCGAACAGCTTCCTGTTGCTCGCCACCAGCGATGCTTCCGGAAATGCCATCCATTCCTCCAACAACTCGGACAGCATCGTCCTGGCCGCCCCCTTCGGTACCATTCAGATCAGTAACAATGGAGGGGCCAATGCGTTGACCGCCCAGCGGCTCCAACTGAACAACAACGCGACGATCACGTACCTGACCGGTCTCGCCGACATCGATTTTTCGGCCGGTCCCGGGGGAAGCTTCTCCGCCGGTGGCTGGCAGGAAGTCGTCTGCGATACCGCGGACGGTCCCTGCCAGCCGGCTACGTGAGCCCGGCAGTCAAACCTCGGGCTAAACTTCGATGATTACCGGAATCACCATCGGACGGCGTTCAGTCTCGGCGTAGAGAAAATCGCCGAGGTCGTCGCGGACCTTGTTCTTGGTCGCCGACCATTCGCTCGGCCGTTTCTCCGCACCCTTGAACATCCGTTTGATCTCGCCCCGGACCTGGCCCATGAGCTTCCCGGACTCCTTCAGATAGACGAAGCCGCGGGAGATGATATCCGGGCTACCGATCAACTGGCCGCTGCGACGGTCCACCGTGATGATCGCCACAAGCATGCCGTCCTCGGCCATGTGCTGGCGGTCCCGCAGGACCACCTGGCCGATGTCGCCTACACCAAGGCCGTCCACGAGTACCAGGCCGCCGCCGGCGCGCTCCTTGGTGAGCTCCACCCGGTCCGGGCCTTTGACCTCAAGCACCCGGCCGTTGTCGAGGATGTGTACGTTGGCCGGCGGAATGCCTTCCTCGTTCGCGATCCGCCCATGGAGTACGCGCTTGCGGTACTCGCCGTGGATCGGCATGAAGTGCTTCGGCCGAAGCATCTGGATCATCTCGCGCAGCTCGTCCTGTTGGGCATGTCCCGAGGTGTGGATGTCATACATCTTGTTATAGATTACGTCCGCGCCGAGCCGGAACAGGTCGTCCATCATGGATTCGACCGCGCGCTCGTTGCCGGGTACCGGCGAACTGGAAAGGATCACCGTATCGCCCTGCTTGATCTGGATCTGTGCGTGCTCGCCGGTGGACATCCGGAGCAGCGCCGAGAACTCGGTCGCCTGCGAGCCGGTGCAGATCACCAGGAGCTCCCGGTCGGGGATGCCCTTGAGCTTCCGCACGTCCACCAGGATCCCCTTCGGGATCTTGATGTAGCCGAGCCGTTGGCAGATCTCGACGTTCTTGAGCATGGAGCGGCCGACGATACAGACCTTCCGGCCGTTCTTCTCGGCCGCATCGATCGCTTCCTGGAGCCGTGACACGAGCGAAGCGAACGTCGACATGATCACCCGGCCCTTGGCCTTGGAGATCTGTTCGATCAGGTTCTTCTCGATCTCGATCTCGGAAACGGTCCGGCCGGGCTTCTCCACGTTGGTGGAGTCGTTCATCGCGAGCAGCACGCCGTGCTCGCCGATCCGCTTGATCTTGTCGAATTCCGCCGGCGTGTCCGCGATCGGCGTCTTGTCGAACTTGAAGTCGCCGGAGTGCGTCACGACGCCGAGCGGCGTGGTGATCGCGAACCCGACTCCTTCGGGAATGTTGTGATTGATGTGGAAGGCCTCGACCGTGAAGACGCCCGCCTTGATCTTGTCGTCGAACTTGAACGTATTGACCTGCACCCGCCGGTCGAGCTTGTGCTCCTCCAGCTGCGCCTTGATGAAGCCGTCGGCCAGCCGGGTCGCGTAGACCGGCGGGAAGCCGAGCTTCGGCACCAGGTACGGCGCGCCGCCGATGTGGTCGAGGTGGGCATGGGTGATGAAGATGCCGCGGATCCGGTCCTTCCGGGCCTCGAGGTACGAGACGTCCGGGATGACGAGGTCCACGCCCGGCATCGTCTGGTCGGGGAACATCAGGCCGACATCGATGATGATGATGTCATTGCCGTATTCCAGAGCCATGCAGTTCAGGCCGATCTCACCGAGGCCACCCATCGGGATGATCCGCAAATGGTTCGGTCCCGGCGGTGCCGGCTTTCCGGTCGGCGGGGCCACCGGTCCGATCAGCGGTCCGTTGGAGCGGCGGGGCGGTCCTCCGCGGCGGCGTCCGCCGCCGCGTGACGGGCGGTTGCGCCGCTGGCCACCCTGGCCGCCTTGGCCACCCTGGCCACCTCTTTGGCCGCCGGAGCGGCGGGGCCGCTTCGAGCGGTCGTTGTTGTTTGATTGTCGTGGTTGTTGATTCATATCAGAGTAAATTTCCTTGGTTATTGTTGGTAGTCTGCCGGGTCGCAGGCGCCTTGGCGTCGCTTCCCAGGTCGGCAGGTGTGCCTGCCTTCGGTTCCAGCTTCAGCTTGAACGCCGGCTCGATCACCGGTTCCTGCGCCGGCTGCTGCTTGATCTTCTCCAGCAGTTTGGGAATCTGCTTGAAGTCGTCGAAAAGCGTCTGGCGGAGCGAGCCCGTGTATAGCGCCGCCGCGGGATGGTACACCGGCAGATATACCTGCCCGCGGAAGCGCTTGGCCCGTCCGTGATCGGCCGAGATCCGGAGGTCCGGGAGGAACCAGTCCATCGCGTGCCGGCCCAGCAGCACCAGCAGCTTCGGACGGATGTTCGCGATCTGGTCACGCAGCCAAGGCCAGGAATGGTCGATCTCATCCGGCTTCGGGTCGCGGTTTCCCGGCGGACGCGCCTTCAACACGTTGGTGATGAACACGTCCCCGCGCTGCAGGCCGATGGAAGCGATCAATTCGTCGAGCAGCTTTCCGGCCGCGCCGACGAACGGACGCCCTTGGAGGTCTTCGTTCTTCCCCGGCCCTTCGCCGATGAACATGATCTCGGCATGGGGATTTCCTTCGCCCGGTACCGGGTTCGTGCAGGTTTCGCACGGCTCGAATCCACACCCGCGGTGGGCGCGGATTTCCTCGGCGATCTGGTCCAGTGACTTATTCGGTTTCAAACGTTCTTCAGTTCCGCCCGGCCGCTGGCCGTGTCATACACGGCATATCCGGGGCGCTCGCCGAAACGTCCTTGTACATCGCCTGGATTGACCAGCAACGTATCCTCCTTGGAAAGGAGGCGCGGTTCATGCGTGTGCCCGAAGCAGATGACGTCGAAGTCTTCCTGGAGAAGGACCTCGGCGTGGCGGGGCTTGTGAGTGAAGGCGATCCGCTTGTCATCAAGCGTCAGCCTTCCTGTTAAGTGATGATAGTGTACCCCATCGAGTGATTCCTTGTCAATGAAGCACTTTATCGATTCGTCAGAATCGCAATTGCCGGAGACGAGGTGGAGCGGCGTTTCCGGAAAGGCCTGAGTGATAGGAAGCAGCACCGACGGTTCGGTCAGGTCGCCCAGGCAGAGGATCAGATCCGGACGGACCGCCTGCATTCCCGAAAGCACTTTCGCGAGATTGGCCCGGTTGTCGTGGATATCGCCGAGGATACCGATGCGCATCGCGGTACTGGCTACTTCAGGGCGTCCTGGACGGCCTGGCGGAGCCCCGTGGTCGGCACCGGCTGTCCGTTCACGAAGAAGCTCGGCGTGGAATTGACGCCGAGCGCCAGACCATCCTGACGGTCGCGATCGATCTTATCCTGGTACTGCTCGTTCTCCACGGCCTGCGTGATGGTATCGCCGTCGAGCTGGAGTGCCTCACCGTACTGCACGAAAAGCTGGACCAAGCTGCCGCCCGTGGTATCACTCCAGGAACCCTGCTGGGCGAAGAGGGTATCGGCATATTCGAAGAATTTCCCTTGGGCATGGGCCGCCTCGGCGGCATTCGCGGCCGCCTCGGCGTTGGCATGGCTGTCCAGCGGGAAGTGCCGCCAGACCACGTTCACCCGATCCTTGAACTCATCCTTGATCTGCTGGACCGTGGCGTTGGCGTCGGCACAGGCCGGACACTGCAGGTCACCGAATTCCACGACCGTCACCGCGGCGTCGGGGTTGGACTGGATCGAATCCTCGCGGACCAGCTTGCCGGGATCGGCCACCTCGGATTCACCTTGTGACGAACCGTTCATCACCAAGAGCACGCTCACCGCGACGGTGATCACGGCGGCGATGGCGATCATGACTTTCGATTCGGTGTTCATCTCCTAGCCGCTTTCCAAAGTAGCATCATGCACCCGATAATTACCAGGAACGATACCAGCGAGAGCAACGGGATCGTGATGAATCCCAGGTACTCGATGTATTCGGTCGTACAGGATACCCCGGCCCGGCAGGTCTGTTCCGATTCGGGGAACACGCCGTAGTAGAGCAGTACGTGGTATAGCGCGACTAGAGCGCCGATGATCGCCAGCGGCAGGGCGTACTGGTACATCTTCGCGTCCCGGCGCAGGATACCGACTGCCAGGATCACGACCAGCGGATACATCGCGATCCGCTGGTACCAGCAGAGCAGGCACGGCAGGTATCCCGCGGCTTCGCTGAAGTAGAGGCTGCCGGATGTCGCGGCCAGCGCTTGTGCCCAGGCCACGTACGCCGCCGGATGGGTCGGGTTCGACCGGACCGGATTGGTGTTTTGTCTCGCCATGGTCTTAGCGTATCAGCGGGCGGCCGTACCGGCGAGCCGGCGGAGCGTGGCCAGGTTTCGGGCATCCGCGTCGATCGATGGCGCGCCCTTGGTTTTCGGTAGGCGCGTGGCTTCACCCCAGCCCTCCTTCGGCGTTTCCAACACGAAGTCCATGTTCCTCAGCCGGGAATCACGGAGCAGGTTCCGGAACGCGGCCTCGCCGATCTGCCCTTGGCCGATGTGGAAGTGCCGGTCCAGTCCCTGGCCGAGATCGGATTGGGTATCGTTCAGGTGGACCACCTTCAGCTTCCGGAGCCCCACCGTTTTCGCGAACCGGTTGAGGACCCTGGTAGCGCCGCTCCCGCGGATATCGAATCCCGCGGTATACAGGTGGCACGTGTCGAGGCAGACGCCGACCCGTGACGGCTCACCGACGCCGTCCAGGATGTTCCTGATCTGCTCGAAGGTCCCGCCGACCCGCTTGTCGCTGGCCGAAATCTCGAGGAGCAGCCGGCAGTTCGTCGGGCCGGACTTCTTGAACGCCGCCTTGATGGTCTTGACCGTATGCGCCGTGCTTACGTCGGGACCATCCGCGTCGACGGAGCCGCCGAAGTGCACGACGACACCGTCGGCTCCCAGTAGGTCGCCTTTCACCAGGTCGGCGGCCGCGACTTCCGCGGCGATCCGCCGGTTCCGGGCATCGCTCGCACCGACCTGCACGTAATACGGGGCATGGATGAACAGCTTCGCCTTGCGTCGCTTGAGGCCGGCACGGAATGCGGCGGCATCCTCGGGCGATATCTTCGTCTCCCCACGACCGCGGGGGTTGCGGGCGAAGATCTGGATCGCCGTCGCGCCGAGATCGTCGGCCTGTTGCAACAGGTGGGGCAGCCCCTTGGCCACCGAAAGGTGCGCACCGAGCCGCATCAGCGCTCCGCGAACGTCACGAATCCGGAAAGCACGCCGCTCTCCTTGCCCAGGGTGAGCTCGCCCTCTGCCGGACGGGTCGCCAGGATCCAACTGAAAATCACGTCCTCGCCACCAGTCAACGTCCCGGCCTTCGAGAGATCCAGACGGACGGCAAGCTGTCCTTCGCCATCGACGGTATCCGTCGGTTTCCGGATCGTCCGGACCAAGCGGGCAACGCTCCGTTCGCTGTCACCGACCAGCAGGAACCGGTCACGGACCTGCCAGACGATCCGGCCGAGTTCCGGCAGCTTGACCGCCTTGGCCGGCTGGTCTTCCACCTCCACCGCGCCGAACTTCAGCCGCTCCTGCTTCTCCGATTCGATCTCGCGTGAGCGGGAACCATCCGGCAGCACTTTGACCACTTCTCGACGGACTGGCACGGTCAGTTTCTCGCGCGCCAGCTGCTCGAAGCTTTCGACCTTGGTACGGGCCACCTCCGGACCCTCGAACTCCAATAACGTCATCCACCGTTGCGATTTCCCGTCCGCAAACCGCGCGTACGTGAACCGCCCGTCAGCGGCGGCCAGATAGTCCGTCTCCAGGTCAACTCCGAGCCGACGGTTCAGTGACGCGATCCCGTTCTGCAGCTTGATCACCTCCGGAAGCGCCCGTTCGCTGCGCTGTGCTTCGAGCAGCTGGAGATACCGGAGCACGCTCGTGCCGGATATGCCGAGCGTCGCCTGTTCGGGCGCGGGCAGCAGGCCGCCGGAAGCGGCGGGTAATGATACGTTGACCTCGGGCGGGTCCGCGCTGACCGCCTGTAGGCGCAGGTGTTCATCCTCGTCACGGATGGCCACGCCGATCAGCGAGAATCCCAGTCGGGGATAGCGGTCCGCCAGGCGGCCGTCCAGGAAGACGTACGCGTCCGCTCCGCCCGGCAACCTTCCGGAAACGTCCTCGAACGCCGTGGTCGCGTCAAACCCCTGCCGCTGGGCGAGCGCATCCAGTATCGGCTCGGGATCCGTCGCGACGAAAAGCAGGTCGTCCTCGCGGTAAGCGAAGACGGTCCGGTCTGATTCCGCCAGCTTCGCGCTGAAGAACGGCACACGGCCCCGCTCGGCTGACTCCGCATGGGAAATGCCCGGCTCCCCCAGCCGTGCCCCGACCTTTCCGGAGAGCTCCTCGAACGACGCCTGGTCTCGGATCGTCACCACGGCCAGAGAATGCCCGTGTACGTCCGCGAACGCGACCTCCGGTCCGAGCGCCTTGGCGAACAGTTCAGCCGGCGCCGCATCCCGGAGCGTCGCGACCAGTGATTCGACACCCGCGGGATAGATGCTCGCCGACTGGCTCACCTGTTCGATGGTGTCCAGGTCGATCGCGGAAAGCTTGACCACCCCGGCAATCCGGCTGTCCTGGGGAAGTTCCGCCAGCAGCGCTTGGCTCACCGACGCGCGCATCACCGCGAGCCAGAACCACATGCCGAGCAGAATCAGTGCGACACCCGCTACCAAGGCCGGCCAAAACCGCACCTTATGCAAGGAGCCGGGCAACCGTCGCATTTTCCGGGCGGTTCGTGCCATCCGGGGTATTGTAGCAAGATTATGCTAGTTTGCCCGCGGCCGGCTGATCGTGCCGGTAATCTCTGAGACCATGGCATGGAGTTTGGTAACCTCGTCGGTATCGACTTCTGCTGCTGGACCGTACCAGTGATCCACTGTCTCATGGGTCTCATTATCGACTTCCGCGAAGAGGTCTTCCCGTTTCCAAACGGAATACTTGCGCGGTCCTTCCGGTTCTACCTGCGAAGGATCGATCGTCACTTCTTCACGAATATACCGTTCATACCGGATCGTCCGGGAGCGCTCGCCTTTCTCGTCAATTTCCGGATCCTCGAACATGATCGATTCCAAACGACCATCGGAGTCAGTGATCACGGCGAACCGGCGGTTCGTCTCGACGTCACGGTACCCGCCATGTTTCTCCGGAATCCGGATCAGTCTCTTTGCTTCCTCCGCCAGCATGCCGTGGATATCGTAGCGGGCACGGATCCGAAGCGCTTCTTCTTCCAACGCAGCCTCGTGCAACACGGCATCACCAAGCCGGCTCTCATCCGGTGGATCCGTATCAGGCAGTTCGGGTACATCAACCTCTCCGGACAAGACGAGCCGGAGGCGCCGGGCGGCGGCGTGTTCGCGTTCCGGCCCGCGACCTGGTGCTTGCGCGGCTTCCATGATGCTCCAAACTATGCCAAAATCCCCGCCGTAGTCAATGGACGAACGGCAGGGACCTGGATTACTGACGGTCACCGGCGGGGTCCGCGCGGTCCACGGCGGTCGCCCCGGCCGCCGGCCGGGCCGCTGCCGCGGGCCTGCCGGACTTCGTCCGCGGCGGCGGCGGCGTCGCTGCCGTTCTTCGCGGCCTTGATCGAAAGGTTGTTACGACCTTGTGAGTCGACTTCGATCACCATCACCTTCGTTTCGTCGCCGACCGAGAGCACGTCTTCCACGGCCCCGATCCGCTCGTCCGCGATCTGGGAGATGTGGACCATGCCTTCCTTGCCCGGCATGAATTCCACGAACGCGCCGAATGGCATCAGCTTGGTGACCTTACCGTCGTAGACCTTGCCGACTTCCGGCTCGGCGGTAAGCGCCTCGATCCACTCCTTCGCCTTCGTGGCGCCGTCGCCGTCGATCGAACCGATCATCACGGTGCCGTCGTCCTCGAGGTCGATGGTCACGCCGGTCGCCTGGGTGATCTCGTTGATCGTCTTGCCGCCCGGACCGATCACGATCCGTATCTTCTCCGGGTCGATCTTCATCGTGGTGATCCGCGGCGCGTGCGGCGCCATCTCCTGCCGCGGCTCGGGGATCGTCTCCAGCATTTTCTCCATGATCTCCAGCCGTGCAGTCTTGGCCTGCGCCAGCGCCTGGTCCATCACATCCAGCGGGATGCCCCAGACCTTCATGTCCATCTGCAGTGCGGTGATGCCGTCCTTGGTACCCGCGACCTTGAAGTCCATGTCGCCGGCGAAGTCCTCGGCACCCTGGATGTCGGTGAGCACCTTGGTGGTGTCGCCGTCGGTGACGAGGCCCATCGCGATGCCGGAGACCGGCTTCTTGATCGGCACGCCCGCGTCCATCAAGGAAAGCGTGGAACCGCAGACCGACGCCATTGAGGTGGAACCGTTTGACGCGAGGATCTCGCTGACCAACCGCATCGTGTACGGGAAGTCCTCTTGCTCCGGGATCATCGGGAGCAGCGCCCGCTCCGCCAGCGAACCGTGCCCGATCTCCCGGCGGCCGGGGCCGCGGACGGGACGCGCTTCACCCACCGAGAACGGAGGGAAGTTGTAGTGGTGCATGTAGCGCCGTTTGGTGTCTTCGAGCATCGTGTCGATGATCTGCTGGTCGCCCGGGGTACCGAGCGTGGTCAGCGTGAGCGCTTGGGTCTGGCCGCGCGTGAACAGGGCGGAGCCGTGGGTCCGCGGCAGGACGCCGGTCTCGCAGGAAATCGGACGGATCTCTTCGAGCTTCCGTCCGTCAGGACGTACCTCATGCTTGAGGATGGATTCCCGGATCACTTCTTGCTCGACCTTGGTGAAGGCATCCTTCACCTGGCCCTGAGTCCATTTCGGATCCTCAGCGCCTTCTTCCGGCATCAGCTCCTCGGCCAGCCAGCCGGTCAGTTCGGCTATCTTCTTTTCGCGTTCCTCCTGGCTGGAGTTCAGGGTGACCTCCAGGAGCTTCGCCCGGGTCTTCTCCGCGACTTCGCGCTCAAGGTCGGGATCGACTTCGGCCAGCGCCGTCTGCCGCTTCGCCGGCGCGACCTTGGCGACCAAGTCCTCCTGGATGGTGATCGCCTTCTTGATCTCGGACAATGCCAGCTCGAACGCTTCGAGCATCTTCTCCTCGGGAACCTCGTTGGCGCCCGCCTCGACCATCATGACCTTGTCCTTGGTGCCCGCGACGATCAGGTCCAGCGTGGATTGCTCACGTTCCGATTCGGTCGGGTTCACGACGAACGCGCCGTCGACCATGCCAATCCGGACGCCACCGATCATCTCGACCATCGGCGAACCCGCCGCATGCAGCGCTGCCGAAGCGGCGTTCATCGCGACGATGTCGGGATGGTGCACGCCGTCCACGGACAGCACCGTGGCGATTACCTGGATGTCGTTGCGGCAGCCCTTGGGGAAGAGCGGGCGGATCGGGCGATCGATCAGCCGGGACGTCAGGGTCGCTTCTTCGCTGGGACGGCCTTCCCGCTTGAAGAAACCGCCGGAGATCTTGCCGGCCGCGTACATCTTCTCTTCATAGCTGACCATCAGCGGGAAGTAGTCGAAGCCGGGTTTCTGGTCCCCGACCACTGCCGTCACCAGGACGACGGTATCCCCGTACCGCGCCGTGACGGCGCCATGGGCCAAGCCGGCAAGCTTGCCGGTCTCGTACTTGAGTGTTTCGCGCCCGAAAACGCCTTCTGCGGTGTGCACGTTGAACATGCTTCCTCCTTCTGTGGCGAGGAGCATGTAGAAGTCCGAATGCCGAGGCGAGCCTGCCAGCTCGGCGCTTGGATCTCGACACGCTCCGTGCCGTTAATTACTTACTTACGTAGCTTAAGGGTCTTTACCAGTTCCTGGTACTGCTTCGGGTCTTCCCGCTGCAGGTACGCCAGGAGCCGCTTGCGTTTGCCGACCAGGAGTTCCAGCCCCCGCTCGCTGTGCAGGTCTTTCTTATGGGTCTTCATGTGGCCGGTGAGGTCGTTGATCCGCTCCGTCAGGAGGGCGATTTGCACCGGCGCAGAGCCGACGTCGTTCTTCGACGTGGCGTGCTTCTTGATGACCGTACTTTTCTGCTCAGCTGTCAGCATAGCGAGGTGCAGTCTAGCAGGTGGACGGACTGCTGTCTACGCGGCGAGGCGCTCCTCTATCTCGGCCAGTTTCCGTTCACCGTCGGCCGTGATGACCAACATGGAACCGTCTTCGGTGGGGGCCCGGTCGATCTCTCCTCGTGCGAAGCAACCGCTGAAAATTTCCCTAACATTATCTGCGCCAACGCCAAATCCTTCGGCGATAGCCGCCGGGGAGTGCTCAGGATCGTAATCATCACCCCTGACCAGATGTAGTACGGTGGCTCGCACCGGCAGGAATATCTCTTCCTGGGAATACTCGGGACTGGCTTCTGCAAGGGCCATGGTTATGCGGGATTCGGGTTAATCATAGCATCCTCCGACGGAATGACCAGACCATGCCAGGACTGTTCCGTAACCGCATCGATACCGACCGCTGCCTCGACCTCCAGGCTCCCGATCGCCTCACGTCGCAAGGCACTGAGGTAACCGCCGGTGCCCAGTTTTTCCCCCACATCGCGTGCGATCGATCGGACGTACGTCCCCTTGGAAACCCGGCAACGGAACCGGATGGACGGCCAGCGATAGTCCAGCAAGACCATCTCGTGGACGGTGACAGGTCGTGGTTTCCGTTCCACCGTCCTATTTTTCCGCGCTTCCGCGTAGGCTTTCCGTCCGTTCGTCTTGATCGCAGAATAGACGGGCGGGAGCTGTTGGAAATCCCCGCGGAACGATCCCAGGGTCACCTCCACCTCCGTTCCGGTCGGACGTGCCGGCCGCTTCGCCGGCGTGACCGTACCTTCCGCGTCGTCCGTGTCGCTCGTGGCACCGAGCGTTACCTCGGCCACATATGTCTTGTCCCCTTGCATGAACCGCTCGAGCTGTTTGGTGGCTTTGCCGAACCCCAGCACCAACAGTCCGGTCGCCATCGGATCCAGCGTGCCTCCGTGCCCCACCTTCTTGACCCCCGTGATCCCCCGGACTTTCGCCACCACGTCGTGGCTGGTCCAGCCGGCCGGTTTGTCCACCAATAAGAATCCCGGAACATCCATCAGGATCATTGTAAGGGTTTCGGTGAACCGACGGTCACTTCGGCGATACCTTCCGACCGTGGCGGAGGAGGAAATCTATATCGTCGGCTTCCGCGCGAAGCAACGGCCGGCCGGACAGGCCTTGCTCTATCTTGAACTTGAGGGCCGCGACTTCGGCGTCCAGGTCCTCGCGCACATCCCTATCGTCACCGTCACCGGAGTCCCTGATGGGATGGATATCCGAGTCTATGGTATGTCCGCCGTATCCCAGGAATACGATGTGTTCTTTTTCGTACTTCGTATCTTCAGGAGCACCACCCAGGCTGCCCAGCTCCTGACGGATCCGCAATTCGATACCTTCAAACCCCCCTTGGCCGCGCATGATGTCCATGGTGATCTCATCGTCACCTTCGTCATCCCGGAGAGCCTGGATCCCGTGTTCCATGTCGTCCAGCTTCAGTACGACGTGCGGGTGTCCCTCCAGGCAGCGTTCGAGCCGTTTTGAAAGTCCGGACGCTTCAGCATCAGGAAGTGCTTCCATGCGCTCCCGGTGATTTCCCTCAGGCGTACCGTCAGGCGGTGCCATCATTCCCCCGGCTCTTATCCGGGCGCTGGTCGATTACCTGTCCTTTGGCACCCGGAGTCTTCTTGAAGTAGGCATCCAATTCCTCGTCGGAGAGCGGCCGTTGGGGGGCGGGTTGCTGATTCGCCGGGGGCTGCTGTGGTCGCTGTGGCGGCTGCGGCCTTGGAGACTGCGGTCGCTGCTGTCCGGATTCAGGTCGCCGGGGCTGGTCAGGCCGCGGCTGCGACTGCGGCCGTACGTTCTGCTGCCGGTCCGGCTGTGGCGGTGATCCCGCTTGTCGATCCTGACCCGGGGGAGGCGGGGCATCGGAAGACACGCTCGCCCCTTGTCGGATCGACGCTCCCGGCGCACCGTTCGGTGGCTCCGAAGGCCCCTTGGGCGCGTTAGCCGTCTGCGACCGGCGCGAGGTCGTCGTGGCGGTCGGGCCTTGCACGCCCAGCCGCTCCGCCTGCCACTTCTTGATCTGGGTCACCACCGAGCGCTCCGCCTCTTCCAGCGGACCGTCCACGTCGAACCCGGCCGCGCCCTTGTGACCGCCGCCGTTCCAGAAGCCGACCACCTTGGTGGCGTCCACGCCCTTGGTGGTCCGGACCGAGCCGTCCACCCGGCCGTCCGCGTTCTCGCGGAGCAGCAGGATCACCTCGGCGTCCGGTGCCGAACTCATCAGCGCATCGATCACGCCCTTGGCTTCGGTCGCGGTACCGCCGGTCTCCTGGAAGTCCTGGTGCGAGAGACTGGCCCAGACGAGCCGCGTTTCCGGATCATACTGCAGCCGCGTGAGCGCCCGCCCCCAGAGCCGGAGCGTCGAGAGCGGCTTGGTCTTGTAGACATGCTGGATGATCTCCTGCTGCCGGCCGCCCTGCGCCACGAGCTGCGCGGACACGGTCAGCGACTTCGGCGTGGTGTTCGCGTTCTGGAAGCTGCCGGTGTCGGTGATCAGGCCGGTGAGCAGCAGCGTCGCCACGTCCTCGGTCATCAATGATTCGCCGAGTGCTTCGATCACGCCGACCAGCACCTCCGCGGTGGAGGTGGCGGTCAGGTCGACCAGGTTCACCGCGCCGAAGTAGTCGTTCGAAGGATGATGGTCGATGTTCACGACCGGCGCCTCGTAGAACAGGTCCGGATTCTCATCGTAGAGCTTGCCGAGCCGGTCAAGGTCGGGCGCGTCGAGGACGATCACGAGGTCGAAATTGTACGCGCCTTGCCGGATTTCCACGTCCTTCTCGGCGAACTGGCCCTCCTTCGGGGAAACCACCACGTTGAGTCGGTCCTCGGTCGTGTTGTACTTGAGCTTGTCGACCTTGGTGTGCGTCGTGTTCACGCTGAGCACCAGGTCGCGGCTGCCGGAAAGCTGCGTGGTCACCTTGTCCAGGCCGGGCAGGAACCGGTACATCTCGGGGATTTCGTCGAGGATGATCGTCGTCGGGTGCTTGCCGAGCGCCTCGAGCACATGCTGCATCGCCAGCGCCGAACCGACGGCGTCGCCGTCGGGCCGGGCGTGCGTGACGATCAGGATGTTCGAAAACTTCCGGATCAGTTCGGTGACTTGCTGCTTGGGGCTGAGTTCCATGGGTGAAAATTGACTGTATAGCGTATCGGGCACGTCGCTCACTGTCAATGACGGCAGCCCGCAAAATTGCTTAATTATAGTGTTTTTTAGCCCTATAGTCAAGTACCGAGGGAGAGCCAAGGCTTCACGCGGAAGCGCGCGCAGGGTAAGCTGGATTTCGTTATGCCGCAAATCAAGTCAGCCAAGAAGCGCGTCCAGGTCGCGGCCCGGCAAAGCCGGGAAAACAACCTGCACCGTACGCGGGCCCGCACGGCCGTGAAGCGGATCCGTACCCTGATCGCGGCCGGGAAGGGATCGGAGGCCGCCGGGGAGCTCCCGACTACGCAGAAGTACCTCGACAAGGCCGGCAAGACCCGCGCGATCCATCCGCGGGCGGTGGCGCGGCACAAGGCCCGGCTGGCGGAAGCCCTGAAAGAAGCTGGCGTGAAGCCGGTGACGAAGGGTACCGCGAAGAGCGCGCCGAAGAAGACGGCCGCCAAGAAGCCGGCGAAGCAGGCCGCTACCAAGCCAGCGGCGAAAACCACGAAAAAGACCTCCTGAGGAGGCGGAAGAGGCAGGGACGGACGCGCGGTGTTCGCGGTTTTCGGAATGGGAGAGGTTCTGAGAACCTGTCGCGCGTCCGTCCCGGGTGGCCCCACATCCTCGCGCTCGCGAGGTGCGGTTCGGTGAACGCTGGGCTGTCATCCTGACGGTGACGGTTGGCGTTCAAGTTCGGCGGAGGCTGGGAAGCTTCGCGATGAGATGGCAAACGGAATCATGGCCGCGGCACGGGACCGCGATACTCGTCAGGATTTCCAGATTCGTTTGTGTTTCATCTTCGCCCCGAGCATAACCGACCGACGTCGCGATGCAAAGCACGGCGCGATGCCGTGCGGCCTTACGCCGCGGCAGCGGGTTGCGTGCGTTCCGCCACGAACAGTTCGAGCGCCTCGGCCGCATCGCGCTTGCCGCGTTTCGTGGCCACGTCCTGCTCGACCAGTTCGGCGAAGATCTTCTTGAGCTCCGCCTCACTGAAGCGGTCCGCCTGGCGTCGCGCCTGCTTCACGCTGTACGGATGCACCCCGAGCTGTTTGCCGATCGCGGCGTCACTGCCGCCCTCGGCCGCGGCGGCGTGGACCCCAAGCAGGATCCGGTACTGCCGGACGACCATCGCGAAGACGCGGATCGCCGGTTCGCCGGAGTCGAGCAGGCTCTTCAGGGCGGACTGCGCCTTCGGGAAGTCCCGGGCCGCCACCCCGTCCACCAGTTCCCAGATCGTCGCTGTGCCGGTGCGGCTGACCAGGTCGTTCACCAAGGCATCGGTGATCGTGCCGGCCTTGCCGGCCGCCGCCGTGAGCTTGTCGAGCTCGGTAGCCAAGGTCCAGCCGTCGGTGCCGAGCGTCGCGACGATCCGTCGGGCGGTCCCCGGAGGTAGCTCGGCCCCGTGTGCCGCCGCCCGTTTCACGAGCCAGCGGGCGGCCGTCGCCTCATCCATCGTGTCGAACCGCCAGGCCTTGTCGGCGCGCTTCACCAGCTCGGCGAACGCCTTGCGGCGGCGGTCCACCGCCCCGGCTTCGGCCACGATCACCACGGTGTCGTCCGAAACGGTCCCGAGCAGTTCGGCCAGCTCGTTCGCCTCTTCCGCCGGCTTCTCCCGGAACCAGTCCTGGAGGACCACGACGGAACGCTCACTGAACAGCGAACCGCCGCGGAGCGCCTCCCGGGCAGCCCCGATGTCCGACGTATCCGCCGGCAGCCGGCTGATGCCGGAGGCATCCTGCGTACGCGCCTTCTCCATCGCCTGCGCAAGTTTGCGATGGACGAGGTAGGGTTCGGAACCGTGGATGATGAGTAGCATGTCGGATGATGACGGCTGTCCGGTCACTTCGCCGCACGCGGGAAGCGCTGGCAACGCGGGCAGATATGGGTGCCCCGTCCTACCACTACGATCCGCTCGATCGGCGTCCCGCAGCGGCGGCAGGGTTCTCCGGTTCGATGATACACCCGCGCTCGCCGGAGGTAATCGCCGCGCTCGCCGCGAATGGTCACGTACGTGTTGTCGGAGGTGCCGCCGGCCCTGAGCGCGTCCCGGAGAATCCGCTTGATCGCTGCGTGCAGCACGACACGCTGGGGTTTCGTAAGCGATCCGGCGGTCCGGAGCGGATGCAGCCGGGCCAGATTCAGCGCCTCGTCCACGTAGATGTTTCCCAATCCGGCGACCGCCGTCTGGTCCAGGAGCAGCGGTTTCAGTTTCGCGGACGGACAGCGGCGCAATACTTCCTCGAACTTCCCGAGCGTGAACGAACGCTCCAGCGGTTCCAGCCCCAACGCCGCGATGAACGGCAACGAGCCGGCTTGTTCCGTAGAAACCAGCTTGAGATAGCCGAACTGCCGGAGGTCGTTATAGAACAGGCGACTGTCGTCGTCGAACGTAATGGTCGCATGAGTCACCTTGCCGGGCAGCCGCATCCCGTCCCCACCGATGGCGGGGATCGGGTGACCACCAGCCAGGAGGATCTTCCCGGGCGCGCGCCTCCGGGACGGTTCCCGGTAGATCAGCTGCCCGGTCATCTTCAGATGGATCACCAGGGTCCGGTCTCCGGAGAAGCGGATCAACAGCGCCTTGCCCCGTCGCTCGACGTCGAGGACCGTCGCCCCCGTGAGATGGATCCGTTTCGCTGGCGCCTCGGCCGAGAAGAGCTTCGGCAGCGTCACGCTGAACCGCTTGATGCGTTTCCCGGGCAACACCCCGGCCAGGCCGCGGCGGATCGTCTCGACTTCCGGCAGTTCAGGCACGGTAGGCCTAGGGCTCCTCTTGGCGGACGAACACCACCCGGTCCGGCGGTACGGCATGGTAGGTCAGTTTCGAGACAGGCTCACCGTCCACACGAGCCAGGATCGTGATCTCGAAGCCCGCCTTCGCGTCCTGCGCGGCGAACGCGACCGGCTGCAGGTCGGGACCGCTGAAGAACTTCGGCTTCACGCCGGTCACTTCCAGCGTCGCCCGCGAATCCACGCGATCGGCGGCATCGGCGGATGCCGATTCCTCCAACACCGTCCGCTGTTCGGCGGAACGACCCGGCGCGTCTTCGGCAGCCGCGGGCAGGGCCGTCTGACGGGGAACCACCGAATCGCCTTCCGTGCCCACCGCCCACACGCCGAGGTAGAGCACCGCCAGACCGACGGTCACCAGCCAAAGCGTCTTGGCACCGCCGGCGGTCATCGGGCCTCCCTCCGCTTGGCGGCGTGCCGTGCGCCGCGCGACCCGCGCTCCTTCCGGCGCACCGTCGAGAACAGGCGTCTTCCGGTTTCCCGGATCTTCATCTTCAGGAAGAAACGAAGGTACCGGAGAAGCTCCCGGACCCGGTACCGCGAACTGACCGCTTCCGCCGTCCGCTGGCGGATCGCCCGCCGGAAGTCCGTGGCGCGACGGCCGGGAAACAACGTATACCCCTTCCCGACGGCATCGAGGATATGGGCGTCCGATCCACCGGTCTCCGCGCGGAGCAATACCGTCCGGTTGAGCAGCCGGGCACGGGCGTTCTCGTCCTTCATCGTCGGCCCGCCGTTGACGATCTCCACGCCGTCGAACGGCGTATCCATCAGGACGTCGGCCCCCACCCCGTTGGCCGTGAGCATGTCGGGGTCGATGTAACGCATCACCAGCAAGGGATGGGCCGCCACCGCCAGGCCGTTCTGCTGATGGATGCGGCGGACCGTCTCCTCCGCCGAGCGTTCCTTGGGAACCGGTTTTTCAATGAACAGCGCCAGGATGTGCCCGTCCGACGACGTGACCTCCTGTCCGACGATCAGGTCGAAACTGTAATCTCCTTCTTCGTGGAGGCGCTTCGCCTCGAGGGCCCCTTCGATCGTGTCATGGTCGGTAATCGCGATCACGTCGAGGTCGGTCCGGTGCTCCACATGCTCCAGGAGCTGCTGCGGCGTCATGGCGCCGTCCGAAGCGGTGGTATGCATATGCACGTCCGCCTTTCCGGCGGATGGCATCAGGGGGTCATAGTGGTGGCGTTCGCGGCGTACGTTCACTCCGTCAGTATACCGGCGTAAGCCTCAGGCCCGTACCGGTTTCAGGTCGCCCCAGCTCCTGCCTGCCGTGACCGATACCGCCACCGGCACGGACAGCTCGTACGCATCGCGCATGGTTTCCTCGACGAGCGCGGCGGCGGCGACAAGCCGTGCGGTCGGGACCTCCAGTACCAGCTCGTCGTGCACCGTCAGCAGCAGATGCGTGTCGGGAAACGTCCCGGCCAGTTTCCGGTCAAGCGCGATCATCGCCAACTTGAGGATGTCCGCTTGGGTGCCTTGGATCGGCATGTTGATTGCCATCCGTTTGGCCGCTTCCCGAATCGGGTGCGAACTGGAGTTGATCTCCGGGATGTAGCGTCGCCGGCCGAATAGCGTCTCGACGTATCCATCCGTCCGGACCTTCGCGACCATCGCGTCCATGTATTCGCGAAGCTTCGGGTAGGTCTCGAAGTACCGCTCGATGTATGTCCGTGCGTCGGGGACGCTCATGCCGGTGCTGCGCGCGACGCCGTGCGGGGTGGCTCCGTAGAGGATCGAGAAGTTCACGGCCTTGGCGGCGTAGCGCTGCTCGGGGGTGACCTTCGACTGGGAAACGCCGGCCACTTCCGCGGCCGTGGCGGTATGGATGTCCCGCCCCTCCCGGAAGTGCTCCTTGAGCCTTTCGTCGCCGGAGATGTGCGCGGCGATCCGGAGCTCGAACTGGGAATAGTCAGCGGCGAGCAGGCGCATCCCGCGGTCGGTCACGAACGCCTTCCGGATCTGCCGACCGACCTCGGTCCGGATCGGGATGTTCTGGAGGTTGGGATCCGAGGAGCTGAGCCGGCCGGTCGCCGCGACGGTCTGGTTGAACGAGGTGTGAAGCCGGCCGGTCTCCTTCCGGACCAGGTTCGGCAGGGCATCGAGGTACGTGCCCTTCAGCTTCGAGAGCTCACGGTACTCGAGGACCAGCGGCACGACCGGGTGCGCGTCGCGGAGCTTCTCCAGCTTGTCGGCCGCCGTCGAGGCATGCCCGCCGCCGAGGGTACGCGTCCCCTTACCGACCTTGAGTTCGTCGAAGAGGACCTGCGCCAGCTGCCGCGGCGAATTGAGATTGAGCGGATGGCCGCAGTGCTTCTCGACCTTCCGCTCGATGGTCGCCAACTGCTTTCCCAACCGCCCTCCCATCTCGGCCAGGAACGCCGTGTCGATCCGAATGCCGCGCTGCTCCATCTTCGCCAGCACGGGCACCAGCGGCAGCTCGAATTCGTCGTGGACCCTGGTGAGTCCCAGCCGTTCCAGTTCCGGGCGGAACTTCTCGTAAAGCTGCCAGGTGACGTCGGCGTCCTCGGCGGCGTAGTTCGCGAGATCGGCTACCGGCACCGCGGACACTGGTTTCTGGTTCTTGGCCGGACTAGCGCCGATCAGGTCCGTGAGCGGCTGCATCTCGTATCCCAGTTCCTGGTAGGCGAGCTTGTCGAGGTTCAGGGTCCGCGCGCCGGGGTTGAGCAGGTAGGAGCCGAGCAGCGTGTCGAAGTGCAGTCCCTTGAGCTCGATCCCCGCTGCACGCATCACCGCGTAGTCGTACTTGAGGTGGTGGCCGACCTTGCCCACTTTGTCGTCGGTAAGCACCGGCGTCAGGGTCTTCAGCGTCTTTACGAGCGGCAGGTTCGGGCCCTCGGCATGGCCGACCGGGAGATACCAGGCCATATCCGCCTGCCACGAAAACGACAGGCCGACGAGGACCGGCTTCACGGAGTCCAGCGTGTCGGTCTCGGTATCGAACGCGAAGACCTCCTGCCGCTTCAGTTCGGCAAGGAAAGCCTTAAAGTCGGCAATGGTCGCCACGATCCGATAGTCCTTCTTCGAAAAGTCGCGCTCGACCGCTTCGGCGGCGTGAGCCGCGGCTTTAACGATCGGCAATTCCACGGTCATTGCCTCCTTGAGCCGCGGAACGAGCGAACTGAACTCCAGTTCCTTGAAGAGGGCGAGGGCGCGCTCCTGGTCGAAGTCATGGATCACGCAGTCCGGCAGGTGGAACGACAGTTCCATGTCGGTCTTGATCCGGGAAAGGTCGCGGGAAAGAAACGCCTGATCCCTGAACGTGGCGAGGTTTTCGCGGACTTTTGGTTTGATGTCCGGATGCTTCGACGGGTCCTCGTCGAGTGCCGCGTACAGCCTTTCGAGCGTACCGTGCTTCTGAATCAAGATCGTCGCGGTCTTGTCGCCGATGCCCGGAACGCCGGGGATGTTGTCGGACGGATCTCCCTTGAGCGCCTTGTACTCGACGAACTCGTCCGCGGTCAGGCCGGTCTCCTCCTTGAGCAAGGCCGGGTCGTAGATCACCGTGTCCTTGATGCCTTTCCGGAGCGTGAAGATCCGCACGCGATCATCCACCAGCTGGAGCGCGTCCTTGTCGCCGGTGACGATGTACGCGTCGAGGTCATGCTTTTGGCTGAACTGCTTGGCGAGGGACCCGAGCACGTCGTCGGCCTCGTAGCCTGCCTGCTCGAACACCGGGAAGCCGAGCGCTTCCACGACCTCGCGGACCCGGCCGAACTGGGAGCGGAGTTCGTCCGGTGCTTTCTGACGGGTCGCCTTGTAGTCCGCGTACTGTTCATGCCGGAACGTCGGTTCCGGAAGGTCGAAGCTCACCGCCACGTATTCCGGCCTGAGATTCTTAAGCACCGAGAGCACGGTGGCCGTGAAGCCGAAGACGGCGTTGATCAGCTCGCCGTCCTTCTTGGCCAGGAACGGGATCGCGTGGAACGCCCGGTGGATCAGGGCGTGGGCGTCGATCAGAACGAGTTTCTTGCGATGAGCGGACGAAGCGGCCATGCTCCCATTGTTCTACGCCCGACCACCCCTGTCGATTACGCGACGAGCGAAGTCTCGAGTTCCCGCCGCACCGCGGCGAGTTCCTGATCGGTGCGTGTTTCCTCGACCGCCCGCAGGACTTCGGTGATTAGCCTGCCGGTCTGATCTTCCTCGCGATGCGCCGAGTCGGCGGACTCAAGGATCGAGTGCAGCCGCTCCGGCGGCAGGGCGGTAGCGAATGCCTCAGCCTCGACTTCGACGGAGTCGTGCCCGTCGATGACGACGACCCGGCCGCCCGGCGTCAGCCGGTCTGCCATTGCCGTGATGATTTCCTGACCCGATTGGCAACGAGCGGCGCGAGGCACCAGGGCGTACCGTTCGAACCGGCCCCGGCGCTGTCCGAAACCGCTGTAGCAGCGCGCAGGAGCTCCTTCGCCTCCCTGCACGATTCCCCGCCAGGTGTCGTACGTCGCCGCTTCCGCCGGGGTCATGAATCCGGTATCTCCTTTCGGCTTTAAAAAAGACCCGCCAGGAGCGGGTCGGTTGCCGTCGTGTTCGGGGGCTGAATCAGGCCCGTGTATATTCATTTGATTCGAGTTTACTCTCCGGTACCGGGGCTGCCAAGCTTACCGTTTGGCGAGCTTCTGCCACTCCTCGGCCGCGACGTTCCGCTCGTCCCACGGCCGGTTGCCGCTGCCGTACCGCATCACCAGCTGCGCGCCCTTGCCAAGCAATGCGACGGTATCACCTCGCTTGGCCTGGCGCAGGGCCCGGCTGATTGCCTTACGACGGTCCATCTCGATCTCGTAGTCATCCGTAGTCATGCCGCCCCGCGCGACCCCCTTCAACAGCAGTTCCGTGAGCTTTTCAGGGTCCTCGGTACCGGGATCGTCCTCTGTCACGACGAGCCGGTCGGAGTACTCCGCGGCCAGCTTCCCGATCTTCGGAAACATGCTCGAGTCGCGGTCGCCGTATGCGCCGAGCACCGAGATCAGCCGCCCCTTGGTGATCTCGCGCAAGGTCTTGAGGACCGTCTCATAGGACTTCGGCGTATGGGCGAAGTCGATGATCACCGTGAAGGGCTGGCCGGCCTCGACCCGCTCCATCCGGCCAGGTACGGTCCGCATGGCTCCGATTCCGTCGGCAATCTGCCTCGGTTTCACGCCATGGGCCAGGCCGACCGAGATCGCCGCGAGGGCGTTGGACACGTTGAACGCCCCCGGTAGGCCTAGCGTGACCGGCACCGTCTCGTCATTCCTGGCGGTGAAGGTGCTGCCGTCCGACGTGAGCTTGATGTCCTTGGCAATCACCCTTCGGGCCAAGGGCAGGATGTTCCGAGCCTGCTGCGTGGTGCCGTAGACATACTTGGTATCCGCGAAAAACTCGAGGAAGTAGGCTGCCGCCGGATCGTCGCCGTTGACCACCGCCGTACTCTGCTCGACGTGACGCAGCTTCTTGAACAGCTTTCCCTTCGCGGCGCGGTAGTTTTCCATCGATCCGTGCAGGTCCATGTGATCCTTGCTGAAGTTCGTGAGCACCGCCGTCTTGAACGGGATGCCCCACACCCGGAACTGGTTCAGGGCATGCGAGGTCACCTCGATCACCACGTGCGTGCAACCCGCTTTCACTATCCGCCGGAGCAGACGCGGATTGGAGAGCCGGCCAAGCGTCGTCAGACTGGTGGGATTCTGCCACTCTTCGGGGCCGACCTTCAGCATCACGCCGGAAATCAGGCCGACCCGATGGCCGCCCGCTTCCAGGATCTTGGCGGTCAGGTAGGAGGTCGTCGACTTCCCCTTGGTACCCGTGACGCCGATCACCGTGAGCCTCCGGGCCGGAAACCCGTAAATCAGGTTTCCCAGCAGCGCCCAACCGAAGTGGTACGGCACCCGGATCGCGTTCAGGAGCGGGTCAGGAATCAGCCGCCGGACCGGTGCGAGGAGACGTTCCATGCTTCCAGTCTAACGCCTACCGCCCCGACCGCTTGGCGAGTTTCCGCCGTACTCGGTCGGCGTTCGTGAACAGGAAGTACTCGATCGGCCGGTAGACACAGTCGCGGGCCCCGACCAGGTCGGTCTGGCCGCCGCCGAACTTCAGCTTGAACTGGCGCAGACCGGCCCAGGCGTCGTTCGGATCGTCGGTCGCCGCGATTCCCGTGAGGTTGTAGAAGCTGCAGCCGCGGCGCTTCGCTTCCTCCATGCCCGCCCACTGGCAGAGGTAGCTCGCATAGAGGTTACGGTCCGACTGGGTCGAGCCGCCGTAAAGGTAAATAGCCTCCTCGCCGAAGAACGTACAGAGCGTTGCCGCTACCGGCTCTCCGCCGTGCGATGCGATGAAGAAACAGGCGTCGTCGTGTTCCTGCATCAGGTGCTTCCGGAACTGTTCGTAGTACCACTTCTTCCGGTAGGTGATGCCCTGGCGCTTCGCCGTATCCTCGAGCAAGGCGTAAAAGACGTCGAGATCCTTCGCCGCGGTGCTCTTCCGGACCTTCACGCCGTGCTTCACGGCCTTGCGGACGTTGTAGCGACCTTTCTGCTTGAAGCCCGCGAAGATGTCCTCGGGCTTCGGGGTAAGGTCCACTTCGCTGACGATCGCGGCCTGGATATCCTCCGGACTGTCACGGAAGCCGGCCTCACCGAGCCAATCCACCGGGAACTGTTCCGCAGCGAAGTGGGGGTCGATCTTCAGGAACACGACGCGCTCTTCGCTTGCCAGATCGTCGAGATACCGGACCAGCACCTCGACCGCCTCCCGGTTCCTGGCGTCGTGCCAGTCGCCGCCCCGCACGACCGGTCCTTCCGGGCAATAGTAGAAGGCGTACCCACCCGGGAGTCCCTTCTTCAGGACCAGTGCCTGAACCCGGAGCGTGTCGCCGTCACGGACGCCTAGATATCGCGCCTCCCACTCCAGCTCCCCTCGGAACGCGCCCCACTCGTAACTCTGGAGCACGCCACCGCGGTTCGCGCGTGCGAACTTGTTCCATGCCCCCCTGGCATTACTGAGGTCTTCCACCTGCATACCGCTACAGCTTACCGTGTACGCGCCCCGGCCTACAGTAGACTGGGAACGTGAACATCCTCGCCATCGAATCATCTTGTGACGAGACCGCCGCCGCGGTGGTCACTGACGGCCGTGAAGTACGGTCGGGCGTCTTGAGTTCGCAGATCGCGAAGCACCGCGTGACCGGCGGCATCGTTCCGGAGGTCGCCGCACGAGCCCAGACGGAAACGATCATTCCGGTACTCGAAAAGGCAATGGACGACGCGAAGATGGAGTGGCCGGACATCGATGCAATCGCGGTTACGCGCGGTCCCGGATTGATCGGCCCCCTGATAGTCGGCGTGGAAACGGCAAAGGCACTGGCACTGGCCAAAGACAAACCGCTCATACCAGTGAACCACCTGGCGGGTCACCTGTATGCCTGCCTTGCCGACGAGTCGGTATTCCGGTTCCCGTATCTCGGGCTCGTCGCCTCCGGTGGTCATACCGAATTCGTACTGATGTACGGGTACGGTGACTTCGCGCTGGTCGGTTCCACCCGTGACGACGCCAGCGGCGAGGCGTTCGACAAGGTGGCCCGGCTGCTCGGGCTGCCGTATCCGGGCGGCCCGGAAATTTCCAAACGGGCCGTCCAGGGCGACCCTTCGGCGTTCGACTTCCCCCGGCCCATGCTGAACCAGGACAATCTCGACGTTTCGTTCTCCGGCCTCAAGACTGCCGTGCGCCAGGCCGTGGGAGATCGGCAGATTACCACGGCGCTGGTCAATGACGTCGCCGCCTCGTTCGAAGCGGCGGTCGTCGACACGCTCGTCGAAAAGGCGGTTCGGGCCGTCCGGCGCCACCAGCCGAATGTGGTGCTGCTCGGCGGCGGGGTGGCCGCCAACCGCCTGCTGCGCGAAACGCTGGAAAGGCGGCTTCCCGTCCCGCTCCTCCTGACACCACCGGAGCTCGCCACCGACAATGCCGCGATGATCGGCCTGGCCGCCTACTGGCAACGGGACGAGGCCCTTACCGACGCGGCGCGGCTGCGCGTTTCCGCCGACCCCGGCCTCGCGCTCGCGACCCCAGCCACGCCGTGACACCCCGGTGCCGTGCGGCGAGGAGCGCCACCGCGGCCACGCCGGCCAGCGAGACCGCCCGGGCGACCCAGGCCCTTACCGGCGGCGCGTAGCGGATCGTGAGCGAGCCGGTCCTGGCGGATTCCGCCAGGACAAGTTGGCCGTTACGGCTCGCCGTGCGGACCCGCTCCCCGTCCACCTCCGCCCGCAGCCACGGGTGGTGGCTTACGGCGAAGGCGGTCCCGGCCGGCAGCGTCACCGGCCGGTCGAACGCCAGCCGGTATCGGCCGTCTTCAAAAGAGACATCCTGGAGCCGGGCACCGACACCCCGGGGAAGTCCGAACGGTCGGTCGAATCCCGTTACTTCATAGAGCGACAGGACCGTGCCGCTCCACGTTTCCCGGAGCCAGGATTGGGCGTCGAGCACGACCCGGGTGGACGGATGCGTGCTGATGATGAAGCGCACCCCGCGCCCCTCGAGATAATCCCGCTGCGACGCCAGGAATCCCTCGCTTCCCATCGCCGACGCGATCAGGACCGGCCGCGCGGAACCGCGCGTGCCTTCCGGGAAATTGCCGTCGAGATCCCAGAGCCCTGGCACTTCCCACGGAAGCCGCTGGTTCACGAAGTGCGGCGAGCCGAGCAGGAAACGGGATTCCCAATTGAATTCGGACAGGACGAAGTCGCCGGGGCGGAGCCGGGGTTCCAGTTCAGCGGCAAGCGTCTGCAGCTCGGCGGTCGGTCCATTCTCGACCACCCGGATGAACAGTCGTTTCTGGGAGAGCGTGGGCAGGACCACGAAGGCCATGATCAATCCCAGCGCCAGGGCGAACGCGGCCGTACCCGGCGCTTGGCGATGCCGGGGCAATCGCCCGACGACATGCCAGAGCCCGGCCAGCCCAAGCGCCGCCCATACCGTGAGCAGCAGGGCGAAGAACGCATGGAACCGGATGAACTGGCTGGAACCGATCACGTCACCGAACGGTAGGATCGCGTTGATCGCGTTGATCGAAAGCAGCAGGGTCAGCGCGCCGATCGCCAGGAAGAATCCCAACTCGCGATAGTGGCCGCGGAACCAAAGGTAGACGAGTCCGATGACCGCCAGCAGGCTGATTACCCAGCCACCGGAATCCTCCGCCAATAGCAGCCCCTTCAGGGCCGCCCCGGGAGACTGTCCCTGGATCGCCCCCGTTTCCCCCATGGCAGAGAAGCTGCCAGCCAGCGGCAGCCACCAGTAGGCGGAGAGTGCCAGGCCGATCCCGAACACTACGGCGAGACGACGGACCACCGGACCGGGCGGGCGACCCCAGGCCGCGGCGACACCGAGCAGTATCGACGCGGCACCGAACCAGTAGGCGGAGAACGTGTGCGCCAGCAGCAGCAGTCCCACCACCACGCCGGTGACGATGACCTTCGACGCCGGCCGCAGGTCGAAGAGATCGCGCTTGAGCCGGCCGAGCGCCCAGATCGCGAGGATGAAGCCGAGGCCGTTCGGAAGCAGCCCCACGCCATACAACGCGCCGAGCCCCACGCCGAACGACGCGTTCAGCGAAAGCAGCAGGCCAGACCCGAGGGCGGCCGGCAGCCGGCCGAGGTCGAAACTCCGGAGCAGGTAGTACGTCACCGGCAACAGGCCGACCCAGAGCACCGCGGTGAAGACCCGGAGCGCGAGTTCCGGCGCGAACACGTACGTCAGCGGACCGAGGAGGTAGTAGAGCAGCGGCGGGTAGTACTGGAACAGGTCGAAACCGCCATGCCAGGTCGGGAACCAGCCGTCGAGCCGCAGGCTCGGGAGCAGCTCCGTGGCGAAGTACTCCGCCTTGAGCAAATGCCCGCCGGCGTCCCAGGCAGCCAGGTAGCCGCTGCCCCCCAATGACGGCCACACCGCCCAGAGCATCATCAGTCCGACCGCCGCCAACACCGCGTACGCGGCGAGCCGCTCATAACCGAATTGCTTGATTCGCCTCATCACCCGTCCATCATAGCCGGGGCGGCACCCGCGCCGCTAAGATGAGGGCGTATGCCGAAACCGCAACAGCCGAAGGAGCTCCCCAAAGCCTATGATCCGACCGCGTATGAAGACCGGATCTATGCGGCGTGGGAAAAGTCGGGTGCGTTCAAGCCGGCATCGGACGGCCGGAAGCGGGCTGACAAGGACCGGCGACCGTACACGATCATCATGCCGCCGCCGAACGTCACCGATCGGCTGCACTGCGGCCACGCCGTGATGCTGGCGCTGGAAGACGCGCTGATCCGCTACCACCGGAAGCGGGGCTTCGACACACTGTATCTCCCGGGTACCGACCACGCCGCGATCGCAACCGCCAGCATGGTGGACAAGCAGCTCGCCAAGGAGGGAAAGGGCCGCCACGACCTCGGCCGTAAGAAGTTCGAGGAACGGACCATGCGGTATGCTCTCGAGAACAAGCGGACGATCGAAGAGCAGGTCCGGGCGATGGGGACGTCCTGCGATTGGAGCCGGAACGCCTTCACGATGGACGAGCCGCGGCGCGGTGCGGTGCAGGAAGCGTTCAGGCGGCTCTACAAGAAAGGGCTGATCTACCGCGGCAGCTACATGGTGAACTGGTGCCCGGTCTGCCGGACGGTGCTTGCCGACGACGAGGTCGAGCATCAGGAGCAGGAAGGCGTGCTTTACCACCTCGCGTACGGCCCCTTCACCGTGGCCACCACCCGGCCGGAGACGATGGTCGGTGACACGGCGGTGGCGGTGCACCCGAAGGACAAGCGGTACAAGGAATTCGTCGGAAAGACTGTCGAGGTACCGATGATCAGCGGTGTCCGGAAGATCAAGGTGGTCGCGGACGACGCGGTGGACCCCGAGTACGGGACCGGCGCGGTGAAGGTCACGCCCTTCCACGACCGGACCGACTACGCGATCGGAGGGCGTCACAAACTCGATGCACCCGAAGTGATCGGCGAGGACGGCACGATGACGGCCGCCGCCGGGAAGGCGCTGGCCGGACTGGACCGGTTCGAGGCCCGCAAGAAGCTCGTGGCATGGCTCAAGCGCAAGAAGTTACTCAAGAAGGAAGAGCTGATGAAGCATTCGGTCGGCCGCTGCTACCGATCGGACGACGTGATCGAGCCCCGCATCTCGGACCAGTGGTTCGTGAAGGTGTCCGACATCAAGGAACAAGCGATCCGGTTCGCCGAGGACGGCGACCTGAAGTTCGTGCCGGAGCGGTTCGGGAAGACGTACCGCCAGTGGCTGGAGAACCTGCACGACTGGTGCATCTCGCGGCAGATCTGGTTCGGGCATCCGGTGCCGGCGTTCGTCAATGACAAAGGCGACGTATCGCTCACCAAGAAAGCCGGCTACAAGCCGAGCGAGGATACGCTCGATACCTGGTTCAGCTCCGCGCTCTGGCCCTTCTCGACGATGGGGTGGCCGAAGCAGATCGCCGACTTCAAGCGCTTCTTCCCCAACGACGTGCTGGAGACCGGCTATGACATCATCTTCTTCTGGATCACGCGGATGGTGCTGATGACCGCGGCGCTCGACGTGAAGGACGAGAAGACCGGCCAGCTGAAGCCGCCGTTCCACACCGCCTATCTGCACGGCCTGGTCCGCGATGCCCGCGGTCGGAAGTTCTCGAAGTCGCTCGGGAACGGCGTGGACCCGCTGGAGATGATCGGCAAGTATGGCACTGACGCGCTCCGTTGGATGCTCGCTACCTCGACCTCGCCGGGCGGCGACCTTAAGTTCGACGAAGACCGTCTGGTGAAGTCGCGGAACTTCGCGAACAAGCTCTGGAACATCAGCCGGTTCATCACCGGTACCGTCGAGGGTGAGGCGGACTTGAAGTTGCTCCGGGCCGAGACGCTGACCACCTTCGACCGGGGGATCCTGCATAAGCTCTACCGGACGGCACAAACGGTGGAGGCAGCGTTCCACGACCCGGCCGCGTATGACAAACCGGGGGACGTCCCGACGGAATCGCGGCCGCGGCAGCTCGCGAAGCCCTACGACCTCGGCTTCGCCGGCAACGCACTGTATGAATTCGTCTGGTCCGACTTCGCGGACTGGTACCTGGAGATAGCCAAGGTGCAACTGCGTAATCCCGAGACCGCGCAGAATACCGCGATCATCCTCAAATACGCGCTGGAGACCGTCCTCGGACTGCTCCACCCGTTCGTGCCGTTCGTCACCGAGGCGGTCTGGCAGGACGGGCTGAGGAAGCGGGAACCGCTGATCACCAGTCCCTGGCCCGTCGTGCACGAGGACCTCGACCAGCCGGAGGACGCCGACCGGTTCGACAGGATCCGTGAGGTGATCGAGACGATCCGCCGGATCCGGGCGGAGCACCGCACCCCCGCCAAGTCCTTCGTGCAGGCGTACCTGGTAGCGGACGGGTCGGCCTGGCTGGCCGAGGCCGGGGACGCGATCAACAAGCTGGCCCGGCTCAGCATGCTCCGCGTGGGACAGCATCCGCCGAAAGAAGAGGCGGCGACGGCCGTGGTCGGCGACGTGACGGTGGTCGTGCCACTAGCCGGACTCACCTCCGAAACGGCGGCCCAGCGATTGCAGGCCGAGATGGAGCGGGCGAAGATGGACATTGAGCGGCTCAAGGGGCGGCTCGCCAACAAGGATTATGTCGAGAACGCACCGAAGCACATCGTCACCGAGACCGAAGCGAAGCTCCGTGAAGCCGAAGCCGCGCTCGCGAAACTCGAATCCCGGCAGGGCTGAAGCCGGCCTGCGGCCCGCGGCCCGGACGCGCCGGCACGGACGACGCTGGTTGGTCGTATTGATGGCCGCGGTGTTGGCCATGACCGTACTTGCTGTCACGATCTGGTTCGCCTCGGCCGGCTGGCGGACGGAACAGGCGCAGTCATTCGATACCGAGGCCCGGGCTGCATTCGACCATGGTGACCTCGACACCGCCTACCAGCAGGCACGATTCGCCCACGCGATCGCTCCGGCGTCCGACCGGGCGCTCTCGCTCGGAGTGCTCGCGTATCTCCGCGGTGAGTTCGATCAGGCCACCGGCCACTTCGCGCGGGCGGACGGCGAACTGGCACGGCTCGGCGAAGCAGCGTCCACGACCGGCGAGGAGTATGAAGACGCCCGCGACCGGATCGGCGTTCCCTCCGATCAGACGATCCGGATCGGCCTGGCATACGCCGCGCTCCAGGCCGCCGACCCAGGCACGGTCATCCGTTTGCTTGCAGACGAACCGGCCGGGAATGTCATCGCGGCATATCCGCTGGCGGTAGCGTACTCGGTCGAGGATCCGAAGCGAAGCGTCCGGATTCTCCGGGACGTCGCCGATACGCCGGCTGCCGCTTCCCACCCCGACCCGGTGGTCGCCGCGTTCCTGGACCGGCTCACCGAGGTGCCGGACGGTGCCGTGCGAGAGTCGCTCGCGGCATTCGACCGGATGGCCGGGATGTCCGGCGAGACCAGCCGCCGGGTCGCACGGGGCGTCTTGCTGTACGAGTTCGACAAGCATCGGGCTGCCTGGATCATCGGGCAGCGCACCAGCGAGACCGAACCGGAGTACCGCGATGCCTGGAACCTGTGGGCGGCGGCGGCGCTGGCACTCGGTGAGCGGGATGAAGCCGCCCGGGCCATCGATATCTCCACCGAACTGGATCCCGGCTGGGGCTACTCCTGGTACCTCAAGTCCGAGCTGGCACGGTTGGATGGCGATGCGGACAAGACGGCCGAGTACCTTAAGCGCTCGGAACTGCTCGGGTATCGACCGTCACTTGATTAAGCCGTCGCTCCGGCGATATACTGCCCGGTCGGACCTTACCAACTGACCGCCGTTCATCCACCCACAGAACAAGGAGGTGCGGCCATGCACTGGCTGCCGAACATCATCACGCTGGTGCGTGTTCCCGTCATCATCCTGCTGGTCCTGCCGGTAATCTCGTCGGTGTCGGTCAGCGCGGAGCAGGCGTTCTGGCTGTACATCGCCGGTCTCCTGAGCCACGGGCTCGACGGGGCGCTGGCGGAGCGGATCCTCACGATACGCGAGTCGTGGGGTTCTCCGAAGGATCGGGGAATCTGGCACGCCCTCGACGCCGTGTTCCTCAGCCTGGGACTCCAGATTGCCGCTGCGTTCTGGCTGGCTAACGCCGGCGTGCTCCCGTGGTGGGTCATCAGCGCCTATCTCGCCGTGGTATTCGTCGTCGAGTTCGGCTACATCCAGCCGCGGAAGAACACCGGGTATGTCCCGCTGGTACTCTACGGCTCGGGAATCGTCTGGCTGGTGCTCGGCGGCCTGCTGGCATACCAGGCACACGAGACGGTTGCGAGCGTCGTCATCACGACGATCGCCCTCATTGTCTACGGACCGCTGATCCATCAGAACTTTCTGCACCTCGAGGTGTGGATAGACTGGTGGGACGAGGCACATGGCGTCGACCGGGTGATGCACCCCCGATAACCCCAGCATAGGCATCCGCCCCCGCCAGGCACCGACGATCTGGCGGGTTTCGCCCCAACGAATCATTTCAGATTCCGCGGGGGCTTTTACTTTTGGCTTACCTGAACCCGAACAACGTTGACCGGAGGCCCGGCTCGTCTGCCGGCGAGTACGCATTGAAGATCGCCTTGAAGCGCGGGCCGGACACGGTCTTGGTTCCAGCCGATCCGCGGATCTCCACCGCGGTCACCCGGCCCGAAACGCCCCGCCCGATGATCTTGACGGTCTCGAGCCGCCCGACCGACGTCCGCGGATCCTGCTTCAAGATTCCCTCCATCTGCGCCCGGGAATAGTGCTTCGATTCCCAGTACCAGTGGGGTGAGTCCGTTTCCCACGGACTCGACACGCCCCGAAGCCACGGCAGCGGCGTACCGCCCCAGACGTTTTCGTTGTGTTCCGTCCAGCCACCCGACGTGGAATGATAGTACGCGGGGACGACCTGGCCGTCGTAGGTCAGCACCTGACCGCGCGTAGCTTCGACCGCCTCTCGGATCCGGTCGCGCGGCTGACCGCAGGCCTGCGTCTGCGGCGTACAGTCCTGATTCCCGCGGTTCCGATATGCATAGCTCCGGGCCGCCAGCGCCTGGGCTTTGAGTGTCTCCATCGGCCAACTGGCACTCACCTCTCCCGCTACCACCCGGGCGACGTACGCCTCGGACTCTCCCTGCCCAGCTACCTCGAAGCTGCCGACCTTCTTGATCGACGTCCCGCGGTAGTAGTGCGAGAGGATCTCCTTGTAGTTCCGGCCGCGTTCCGCCGCACCCTTGGCGCCGTACTGCGACATGCCGAGCCCGTGCTCGGTGCCGCCGCCGCCGAACGCGAACCGTCCGCCGACTGGCTCGTTCCGCTTCACGAAGTCACGATCGTTTTCCTCCAGGAAGCTGGCGACCGAGAGCAGGTACGCTTCCCGCGCGGCGGCCCGCTCCAGGTTTTCTCCCGCAGCCTCCAGCTGCAGCTTGAGCAGTGCGACCCGTTCGCTGAGTGCGCCGATGTCCGCCTCCAGCGCGTTCTTCTTGGTGATCAGGTCGCGGCGTTCGTCATCCAGCGCCCGGATCTCGCCATCGATCCGGTCCACCAGCCCTTCCGCATGGTCGACCAGGAAGATTGTGTACTGCCCCCGTCGCAGGAATTCGCTCAGAGAGCCGGAATCGACCAGCGCATAAAGCAGCGTGTTATCACCGCCGGAGGAGATATACGATTCTTCCATCGCCTGGCCGCGTTGGGCCTTCAAGATGGTGAGGTCCCGATTGATGCGCTCGACCTTCGCCAGGCTCAGCTCCACGACCTTGCGTTGCTTCGCCAGCTCGGCCCGTGCCAGCGCAAGGTCCGTTTCGGACGCCGCCTGCGCTCCGTCGAGCTGCCGTTGCTGCGACGAGTAGAACGCCTTTTCCTGACGCGCCTGGCTGAGTTCGTCCTGCGCTCCGTCCTGGGCAGCGGCCTGCCCTCCGTACACCACGCCGAACGTCATCACCAGGCAGAGCAGCCCGATCATCATCAGCGTTCTGGTTCGGTTGGGTATTCGTATCACGGTGCCGCGCTCAGACGTTACGTGCGACCCGCCAGACCTCGCTGATCGTCGTAACGCCCGCCAAGGCCTTCAGCAAGCCGTCCTGTTCCATCGTCATCATACCCGTCCGGTGGGCCGCTTGCCGGAGTTGGCTGATCGGCGCGCGGTTCATCGCCAACCGCTCGATCTCGTCGCTGATCACCAGCACCTCGAAGATGCCGATGCGGCCGGAGAAGCCGGTGCCGTTGCACTGCGCGCAGCCCTTGCCCTTCATGAACAGCCATTCTTTCTTCGGCGGCAGGCTGTCCTTGGCATGTTCCGGCAACGCCTTGAGCACCTCCTGCACCGCCTCGAGTGTGGCCGTGTCCGGCTTGGTCTCGGCCGCGCAATGGATGCAGATCTTCCGCACCAGCCGCTGCGCGATGATCGCGTTGATCGCGTTGGCGAGCAGGAACGGCCGGACGCCGATGTCCGTAAGCCGCGGGATCGCGGTCGGGGCATCGTTGGTATGCAGCGTCGAGAGCACGATGTGGCCGGTCAGGGAAGCCTGCACCGCCTGGTCGGCGGTCTTGCTGTCACGGATCTCACCGATCATCAGCACGTCGGGGTCGAGCCGGAGGACCGAGCGGAATCCTTCCGCGAAATCGTACCCGTGGGCGGGATCCACCTGCGACTGCATCACGCCGGGCAGCCGGTACTCCACCGGATCCTCCAGCGTCACGAGTTTCTTGCCGGGATCGTTGAGCCGCGTGAGCAGCGAGTAGAGCGTGGTGGTCTTACCGGAACCGGTCGGACCGCATTCCAGCACCATGCCCTGCGGCCGATCGATCGCCGCCAGCACCTTCCGGCGGGCTTCCCCGGTGAGGCCGAGCGCGTCGAGCGTGATACCCGTCGCATCGCGGTTCAGGAGCCGCATGGTGATCGCTTCGCCGTATTGGGAAGGGATCGTCGCCACCCGGACGTCGAGCTCGACGCTCCGGTCCTGCTGCTTGTCCGTGATCGTGAACCGGCCGTCCTGCGGCAGGCGGTTCACGTCCAGCTTGAGCTTGGCCAGGAACTTCAGCCGGGATAGGAGGCTCTGCAGGATGTCGGTCTTGAAGTCGGCAACGGTGTGCAGCACGCCGTCGATCCGGTAGCGGATCCGTACCCCCTCCTCCATCGGTTCGATGTGGACGTCGGAGGCGCCCACCTTTACCGCGCCGGTCAGGAGCGTGTCGACGACCTTGGTGGTCGGCACGTCCTTGATCCGGGACCGGAGATCGAGGAACGATTGGATGTCCGTCTCGAACGATTTCTTTTCCTTCTCGTCCACGGAGACATCCGACGTGGCTGCGCGTGCCGCAGGCAGTTCGTCATACAGCTTGAGTGCGTAACGATAGGAATCCTCACCGATCGCCGACACGAGGTAGTCATGGTCCGTCGCCCGGTTGAGCGATTCCAGTACCTGCGCGGTCTGTTTCGTGCCGGGATGCCGGACACCGACCCGCACCTTGTTGCCGACCTTGATGTAGGAGATCACGCCGTACTTTTCGGCGATCTCCCGTGGGATCAGGGCGAGCACCTCCGGACTGATCGGGTATCCCATCAGCCGCACGAAAGGCAGGCCGGCCTTCTTGGCGACGGCCCGCTGCTCTTTCTCGACTTTCTCGGCCCTGAACTCATCGACCACCCGACTCACGTTGCCGCGGGCGAACAGGTCGATATCGTCATCGTCATCCTTCTTCTGCTTCGAGGGTGCCGAGCCCGACTCCTGCACGACCCGTTTGCTGCTCTTGACCGACGGGCTTACGGGCGACAGCTTCTCGCGCTGTTCCTCGTCCTGTTCCCGAAGCGATGAACCGGTCTCGTCCTTCGGAGACGGCGGCGTATCCGCGGTACCGCCCAAGCCCTTGCGGACGAAGTCCTCAAGCTTTGCCTGCTCCCGCGGTGTGAGTTCATGTGACATGGAAATTACGTAACCATAACATTTTTAGACGTTTTTGTCAATGCTGAAAAAGCCCATCATGGCAGAGCGGGCAGGGGTTTTCAATCTTCGTCGCGAACGCGGGTCAGATGGCAGGCTGGGTGCCGGGCCTGAGGCGGCCGGGACCGAGGGGGTCGTATCCGTTCTCTACCTCGTCACCGTCCGTATGCCCGTCACCGTCGGTGTCGGCACGCCCAGGATCGGTCTTGTAAAGTGATTCCTCGGCGTCCGTGAGACCGTCCCGGTCGGCATCCTCCCCTTCACCGGCACCCGTACCGCCTCCGAGCAGGGAAGACAATTCGGAAGCTGGCTTGGCGCCTTCCGGTGCGGTGATATCCGGTGCGTCCCGGTTGTAGTTCTTGAATGAAAGCTCGATGGTCAGCGTGGTGCTTCCGGTTCCATCCTTCCCCGAGAAACCGCCGGTGATTTTCCGAGGCAGGTAATCGCTTTTCCCGACCCAAAGGTCGCCGGGCTTGAATTCAACCTCCTCCAGCGCGTCGTCCAGTTCCTGGCGCTGGTCATCGTTCATCTCCCCGTCTTCGACGATCCGGTACAGCTCTGCCACGAATGTCCTGAACTTCCCTTCGTCCACCCGATAGCCGATCCGATGAGTCGCGGTGCCTTCCACTTCCTCGCTGCCTTTCTTTTCCAGAATGAGCGGGTCGGATTCGCGGAAGGCTTCGCTGATCTGCTGTTGTGTGTCCCGGTCCAGCCATTCCTGGCTTTCTTCGGTAATGTCCACGCCGGTCTCTCTCTTCACGGATTCCGGGTCGACTTCGAACCACTGGTTCTTGAATTCCTCCAAGGGGATGATGCCGAACGTCGGCACTTCGTTCAACTTGAAGTAGCTGGTATCGCCGATACTGCGGGCCTCCGCTTCGCCGGTAATATCCAATCCCTCCGTGCCGAACGCGATCGCGAGCAGTCCTTGGAACTTAGGTTCGTCTTCATCTCCTACGTCAATCGTTCCTTCGGACCGGAACGAGAAGTCACCTTCCTGGACGGGAGACGCGGGAATCGGATTGACGGCTCCCTCCGCCGGTTCCGTCGGTTCCGTACGGTACTCACCTTTCACTTCGCCGGCGTACTCGAACGCTTCGACGTCCTCGAGCCGCTCGAACATCGCTCCCATGATCCGCTCGGGCGTCTGGTAGAGGTACATGTACGCCGCGACGCCTCCGGCCACCAGGACGGCCAGTGCCGTGCCACCGATGACGAACGGCTTGCGGATTCGGAATCCGCGGGCCGTAGCTTGCGGGGACGCCGCCGCGCCTACCGTCTCGTGATTGGCGGCCGCGGCATGATACGCCTCCTCTTGGGCGGCTTCCGCGGCACTGTCCATGTCTGTTCGTTCAATCACTGGGTTTGTTTAAAATTGCCTAATCCTAGCACTTTTAAAGCAACCAGTCAAGTGCTGGGGAGCGTCGGCGGGGTCTATTCGTACTCGATCGTGCCCGGCGGTTTCTGGGTCACGTCATAGAGGACGCGGTTCACGCCGGTCACCTCGTTGACGATCCGCGACGAGGCCCGCTCCAGCACCTCCGGCGGGAACCGGTACCAGTCGGCGGTCATGCCATCCACCGAGTTCACCGCGCGCAGGCTGATGATGTCTTCGTACGTGCGAGCGTCGCCCATCACCCCGACGCTCTTGACCGGCAGCAGCGCCGCGAACGCCTGCCAGATCTTGTCGTACTCACCGCTGGTCCGCAGCTCCTGCTGGTAGATCGCGTCCGCGGCCTGGAGGGTCCGGACGCGTTCCGGCGTGACGTCACCGAGGATCCGGATCGCGAGGCCCGGCCCGGGGAACGGGTGTCGTCCCACGAGGTGCGCCGGCAGACCCAGCTGGAAACCAAGCTCCCGGACCTCGTCCTTGTAAAGCTCACCCAGCGGCTCGACGATCTCGAGCCTCAGCTTCTCCGGCAGCGTCAGGTTGTGGTGACTCTTGATCTTCGCGGCGTGCTTGGACGGCTGCGCCGATTCGATCCGGTCGGGATAAATCGTGCCTTGCGCAAGGAACCGGACCGGCGCGTCCTTTTCGATCTGTTCGGCCTCCGCCTCGAATAGTTCGATGAACGTGTGCCCGATGATCTTCCGTTTCTTTTCCGGGTCGGTGACCCCGGCGAGCTTCCCGAGAAACGTGTCCACCGCGTCGATGCGGCGGAAGTCGCGGAAGCCCCGCTCGGCGAAGACCGTGCTGACCTCCCCGGCCTCGTCCTGGCGGAGCAGGCCGGTATCCACGAACACGGCATGGAGCCGGTCCGGAATGAGTTCGTTCAGGAGCGTCGCCGCGACCATCGAGTCCACGCCACCGGACACGCCGACGATCACGTCGCCCTCCGTACCGAGCTGCTTCACGAGTTCGGCGGTAATCGTTTCCCGCGCATGCCCGATGGTCCAGTCGGCAGGGTCGCCGCAGATCTTGAGCGCGAAGTTCTGGAGGATGTCGGTGCCGTACTCGGTATGCACCACTTCGGGATGGAACTGGAGCCCGAAGAGTCGGCGGTCCGGATCGGCGATCGCCGCGAACTCGCAGGTGGCGGTGCGGCCGATCGCCCGGAATCCGTCGGGGAGCTTCGAGACCTGGTCGCCGTGGGAAAACCAGACGACATGTTTGTCCGGCAGTCCCCCAAGGAGCGTCCCGGCGTCCGCGGCGTTCTTCACCGTCTCCTTGCCGTACTGTCCTGATTCGCCTTTCCCGACCGTGCCGCCGAGGAGCTTCACCATCAGCTGCTCGCCGTAACAGATGCCGAGCACCGGGACGCCGAGTTCGAACAACGCCGGATCCACGCCCGGTGCGCCAGGATCGGACACGGAGGCGGGGCCGCCGGACAGGATGATGCCGGACGGTTTCCGGGCGGCGAGCTCCTTGGCCGGCACGTCCGGTGCGAATACCTCGGCGTGGACGTTCAGCGCCCGGAGTCGCCGAGCGATCAGATGCGTGAACTGCGAGCCGAAACTATGGACGGCGATCATGCCTTAACGGTAGCAGAGCATGGCCGCGGCTGACCGGGCTCAAGCCATGTGCTGACCGCAACCCCTTGACTGCTTAGCGATTTAGTGCTACCATTAAGCAATTTTGAAAATACCATGAGTGAACGCGAACAACCGGCGCCGGACGAAGCAAAACGTGGTCCTGAGCACCTCGAACAGCGACAGAAGGACTTCTTCGAGACTTCTTCGCCGGAGATGCAGGACGAGATCGTCAGTAGAGCCGAGGAAGAAGCCTGGGGCCTCTACTCGGAGGCCCACGAGGCTTCACGCGAGGAAGCGCTCGCGGAAACGCGGGCCCGGTTGCATCGGCTCAGCGAAAAGGGCGTCGAGATTACGGAGGATATCGAGGAACGAGAACTGAAACACGCGGAAAGTACATTGCGCCGCAAGACTCCCAAGCGGGACTCCAGGGGCCGTTTCATGAAGCAAGAGGAGTACGACTTCGCGACTAAATCCGGACTGGATACTGTGGCGGCCACCCAGGACGCGACCGCTGCCTACGAGAACGCCTCGGGCCGGACCAAGCGGCGCATCGATCGCGCGGATGTGCGTGATGAAATCGAGGTCAAGGACCTGGCGGAACAGCTTCGCCGCGAAGAGACCCTGAACAACGTGCAAAACCACATCGATCGGACATCCGAACAGGGGGCGCGCTGGTGGCCATGGGAAAAGTACCTGGAGCGCCGGAAAGCGCTGAACGAACTGAAGGAAAAGGAGATCACGGAAGACTGGCTGGCGCGCGCCCGGAAGCATCGGCAGGACCAGATCCATGAATTCGAAGCGCAGGGGCAGCCGGCATCCGAGACCATGCGGGCCGTAGAGGGATCAATTCAGCGCATCATCAAGACGTATAAGAAAAGCAATCCCGCCAAATGGGTCGTCGCCATGCCGTTCCGCCTAGCTGCGGAACTGGGGCGCCTCGTCTGGCATGGCATCAAGCGCGGCCGCAAGGAAGCCCGGATACAAATGGGCGCGGCCAAGAAGCGGTCCGGCGAGAACAACTAGACGATCAGCGGATTTTCCGCATCAACTCGCCGGCGCCGGCCCTCGCCATCCCGAGCAGCTCCCGCAGCGCCTGTGCGATCTGGGGACTTTCAATGATCGTACCAATCGCCTCATCGCCGAATGAAACCAGCGACACCTTGTTTCCGTACACCGCGATCTCGACCGGCGCCGTGTAGGCCTTGCGCGGGTACCAGGTCATATCACGCTTGAGCTGCTTGTCGTGCTGCTTGGCCCATGTTGCGGCGCGTTCACTGTATGGCGCCAGGCCGTGTGCGGTAATCCCCGCCTGCGCCCGTTTGGTCATGTACTGGTAAAGGATCTTGCCGAAGTACTGCTCGTCCGCCGGGGTGCGGACGAAGTAGACGTCCTCGCCAGTCCGCAGGTGATCCTCGTAAATCTTGGTCAACCCCTTTTCGCCCTGGAAAAACCGTACGCCTGGTTCGTTGCGGTGCGCGTAGTAGTAGCTCAGCATGCCGGAAAGCGAGTCTCGATAGTTTTCCTCGATCTCCGTCAACTCCTTGCGCCGGCGGTCAAGGTATCGCTCCAACTCGGCGGGATTGACCGGCTCATACGTCTGCTTGCGTGCACCCTCCACCGGCCGGGCCAGGCCGACCTCCTCCAGCTTGGCGAGCGCCATGTAGGCAGCGGTGCGACTCTCGCCGGTCTTCGCCGCCAGCTCCGGCGGCGTGAGCCGACCGGCCTTGATCAACGCGAGATAGGTCTTCGCCTGGGAGTCGGTAAGGCCAAGCTTCGTGAGCAACGCAGTGTTCATTCGGCGAGTATAGTTTGCCTTCTTACTTTTGTCAATCTCTATTTTGACACTTTCTAAAGCTATATTAAGTAAATTAAATGCTTGTCATTGACACTTTTTTGAATCCGTGCGATACTCGATAGCTCGAATAATTAACCAAGGGGAGCTAATGAGTGCAGAACACACCGAGGGGCATACGCCCGACCAGCATCCACCCGCTGATGAACTGTTCGAACCAGGCTTCTGTGAGACGTCCACAGAGTCCCAAGCAAGTGTAAAGCAGTTGCTTAAAAAAGCCCTAGTCCTCATCGAAGACGATGATCATGACCTCAATTACGCGGGCAGAATGAAACTTCTGCGAGTTTTGGACCAGCATGATCGAGACCTCGCGTCTCGCGCATATGAACGGCTGCTGGAGGATGCGACCGATGGAGAGGTGGTCGATGATGAGCAGATATACCGCTCTTCAAGGATGGTTCTATATAACCCCGCCTTCAGTAAGGAAGAGCGCGTAGCCGCACTTGAACACATGATTGCAGTCTCGCGGGAAAAGAGCGCTGGTGACACCGGCGAGCTCTTGAACATAGCCGGACAAATGAGAGATGCCGAAATCGCAAAGCGCGCACTAAAAGCCGCGGGTGACCGCCTCGCCTGCTGGATTGACGAGGATAATCACATAGAATTACAGGTTCGCTACATTCCTTTCGGTCATCCGCTGCCTGAGGTTTCCCTGGCCGCTGCGGATCTCTACGAGGGCCTGGTAAATCAGATAGTCACCAAAGGGGGCCCTCGTAGGGCAGAAGGTTTTCTGGGACAGACCAGCTATTTCTTGCTTTCAGGGGCGGAGCACTCCAATCCGAACGTTCAAGCACGGTATCGGGAGCTCTGGAAAAAATACCGCCTTGATAGCCCCGAAAGGCTCAACCTCGCCCTGCCGGTCAAGAAAATCGAGACATAAACAGGTGAGGCGCAAGATGAAGCGTCCGCCGGCCAATGAAAGGGTAGGCCGGCGGACGCCGATGGAGGAGTCAGGGTGCTTCAGCAGGACCTGGCGGTCTCGATTCGCTCCGCGTTGATGACGCCGTCCCCGGTCAGCTCGTAGAGCCGGTCCAAGTTCGGGCGATGCGTATCGCACGCCCCCACCTTCACCTGCACCCGGTTGGGCTCGAAGTCGCGGTAGTCGAGACGAACTCCTGTCTCGAACATCGCCACGACCCGCTCGCCGGACGCCTTGCACTGCACGAACGCGGCGATGTTGTGGTAGAGCTCCTCCTCTCCCCCGCAGACGAAGCAACCGGGAGTCCGGTCGCGACCGATGCCGCGGACACGGAAGTGCTCACCGCCGTCCTGATCGGGCCGCTCGTCGGGAGTGCCATGCTTGGGGATTCCCTTGCGCGGGTGCTCCTGGAGCGTCGGGCCATGGGCATTGCCACCGACCTTGATGATCCCCTCGTCGATCTCGATGGGGGACTCGGTGAGGCCCTCGGCGAGGACGATGCTGAATCTGCCGCACTCGCCGCAGATCCAACAAGTTCCGCCACCCGTGGACGCGAGGCTCTGCCCCGATTGGAATCCGCAGTGCGGGCAGCCCCACTTCTCGAGCTCTTGGGCCGATACCACGATGACATCCGGCGGTGCCGTTGCCGTCATCTGTCTCCTCCTTGTAATGTGCGTTGCTCCAGGTCGTGCCTGGACGGTAACCAACTGATGTCAGTCGGCGCTTCATTGTACCAACCGGGCATCACGAAAAGAAGCCGGCTTCTCGGGCTGGGTTCAGATACGGCCGATCCTGCGGAACAGGTGGGTCTACGATCCTCCTAGGCACAAAATGAGACAAATGAGACACTATAAAAAGAGATGTCTCACTAAAGGAAAAGTAACAACCAACTACAGTGCCAGAGCCCTCACCAGATTTATCAGAAATCCTAGTAAAGGAATCATCTAGAAATCCACATTTATTGCCTGAGGATCCTGACCGATTATTAGACGATGTAGGCTACGCGGCTCCCCCGCGGCCGAACACCCGACTGCATCGGGCGATCCGACACATGGTGGACCGGTTGCCCGAAATAGACGTGACTTGGGAACAATTCATCGAGTTACGCGAGGATTCTTTCGATACCTTTGAATCGATTGGAGTAGATCGAGAAACGCTTACAAGCGTAAGAGAAAGTGCCCGATGGATTCTGGCAGATCGACCAGCACCTGAAGAAGTCCAGGCCGTAGAAGTAAAGTTCGATGGTATGGATACACCGCTAGCGATTCTCTACAGTGATTCTCCTGCGACCAGCTTCCCTCGCCGCATGGCCGAAGTATTCATGCAAGCCGGTGTCGATCACGCTACAGGTCACTTGATTCTCGGCGCTAAAGGATTAGAACGTGAAAATGAAAGTAAAGCTTGTCTGCTACAATATCTCGCCTCTATGGAACGAGCTCGTCATGGCGACCGACGATTCGCACTTTTTGCAGCGGCAATGGTTCCGGGGCTCAGGTTTCACAAACATATCCCCATAAACAATTTCTCCAAACAGACACAGGCATCCTTGCTAGCAGAGGTACTGGAGTCCTAGTTGTGGAAGCCGAGGGTTGGTGGATGCCGAAAGTGCTTTCTGCAGCACCCACCAACTGATTTACTTTCTGATGATTGCCCCGGTTACTTCGCAGTTTTCCTTTCTTGTAGAAGTGCTGATGCTGTGAGGAAATACCTGAATCCTGTATAGAGCGTAACTCCAACAGTGATCCAGATGAGTCCCTGCAGCCACAACGGGTTCCCGCTGACTGCGATTAGAAGGATGACCATCAAGGACTGAAGGGTTGTCTTATGTTGAGCCGCCCGAACAGCAGGCATAGACGCGCCCTTTCTACCAAGATAGGCCCGCAACGCCGTCACGGCCAGATCGCGACCGAGGATTACCACTATCACCCAAACTGCTACCTCGCCTCGAACGAAAAGCGCCAACAGGGCCGAAGCGATGAAGAGCTTATCGACAAGGGGGTCGATAAACTGTCCGAATTCGGTTATCTGGCTGTACTTCTTGGCAATATATCCATCGAGTACGTCCGATCCAACGATGGCTACTGCCAAAAGTACGGCTGCGCGGTCACTGGTGGTGCTCTCCATACTCAAGAAGAGAACAACACCGGCAATCATTGGCAACCGCAACAAGGTAATACAATTGGGCAGATTAAGCATTCCTGCTCCTCTAGTTTTCGCGGTTGCCGGTAGAAAACAGACTATTAAGGAGTTCTTTTCCCCTTGCTTACAAGATAGCACTCACTGCTCTTTTCGGTAACCGTTAGACATCCTCTGCCGTGGCGGTACTGTTGTCCTCGTCATGAACCCTCTTGCTACACCCACTTTTGACCCTTCACTGCCTTATATCCGATATTGGGATGGGTCGCACGGGACGTTTATCCTGCGGAGAGGGAGGGATTCGAACCCTCGAGACCCTTGCGGGCCAACACGCGTTCCAGGCGTGCGCCTTAAACCACTCGGCCACCTCTCCGTATGTCGTCCGGCACGCCGGACATTCCCAGTGTAGCCGGCGGCGGGAATTCCGGCCAAAAGAAAAAGCCCTTGCAAGAAATGGTGGATGTCGAATGATGTGGTATCAATCGATGTCGTATTTCTCACAAGGGCGTTTCAGGTCGGACGTTCACACTCAGAGAGTGGTCGACTGAACGCCGGGTTTTGAACGGTCGACTCGTTCGGTACCCCCGGAAGTGTGGTCAGACCTCTTGGGTCTGCACCCCCAGTTTGCTGAGCTGCTCGGTCACGTACTTCCGCTTGCGGCGGATCGAACGTAGGCCGGGGCTCGTCTCCAAGCCTTGCTGCTTGAGTGCGACAAGCCGCATCCGCTCGTGGTCCGGTAAACTAGCCTTGGATTGGAGCAACTCCTTGACCCGCTTGGATGCGGGCTCGATGGTGTTTCGTCCCTTCTTGCTCATGTTTGCTCCACAAACGCGAAGGGCATGTCCGGGAAGAAGAACTCGACAACTGTCTCGAGCGTCTTCTCGATCATTACCTCCACCACTACGTACAAGCAGTAGAGGGCGCTTCGCTGAACGTCGGAACGGGCACCGGGGATCAACTCGCTGAGCTCATCACTGAGCTCGACAAGCGTTTCCAGTTTCCGCTCCAACCACTCCTTGCACTCCTCGCCGTCGGTCTCGACGGCGGTCGGTATCTCGAGAGAGTAGAACCTCCAGAACTTCCGGGTGAACTCCCCTCTCCCAATGATGCTGACAACGTCGCGGTGGACGTCTTTCTCCTCCTGCTCCCTCACCTCCCGTGAAGAGGGCAGTACGGTGTCGGTGGTAGTCATGCGATTACCACTCTGCGTTGCGTCACTTGCATCACCTCAGTTTCCTTCAATGGACCAGGCCGTGCCGAAGCACGGGTACTGCGATGTTTCCCCCTTTCGTTGCGGGACTGGACATCGGGAGGGCTGGATTCGAACCAGCGGCCTCCGGCGTGTCTAACCGGCGCTCTACCGGACTGAGCTACCTCCCCGGCAACATCCTTCCTCCCTTCGGATTACGGGCGTGCCGTACTGCGATGATAACCCTCGTGCAGTGCGCGATTCAGTTATGGCTTATAGGCGTACCTCCTTATGTTCGCAGTTGCATGGCGACGACGGGACTTGAACCCGCGCTCCTCGCTACCGACCCGATGCCGGTGGATGTCGTTCCGCCTTCTCTTGTGGCTTCTCCTCGCGAGCGCTCTACCGTCTGAGCTACGCCGCCGAGAGCGGCAGCCCCGGCCGTGACTCCCTCACTCCCATGGGGGTTGTCGGTATGCCGGAGCTGCCGCGGTGAACGAGATTTCACTTCGGTAAGCCACGCACGGAGGTCCGCGCGGTCGACCGGGCCGGCCCGAGGACGGGTCCGACGACGGCGACCTGCGTGAGGCCCGCGCACGTGACTCACGCGGGCGGGTCCCGAAACGAATCAGGTAGAACCCCAAAAGGTTCACGGCACCCAACAAGCCGAGTGCGAACAGCGCCCGGTCGGGAAGCGCCCAAAAGTCCTGCATCACAGCAAGATCCACTGCTCTCCTTCCCTCGGGAACAGCTGGTGGAATTTATCGTGCTACTGGATGTTCAGGTACGACGATGTCACAAAGCCTACCAAAGGAATCCCTGACAGTAAAGGGGATTCCGGCTCTCCTGTGGTTCTTATGTGGACGGTTGGTGCCTGACGGATTACTGGATCCGGAGCCGTTCGCGATGGCGGTGGAAGAGGCGCTCGGTATCGTCGATCACGTGCGCCATGGTGCGGACCGTCTCGACCGGGTGCTTGCCCACGGCGGCCTCCTCGGAGAGCATCACCGCGTCGGTGCCGTCGAGCACGGCGTTGGCGATGTCCGAGACCTCCGCGCGGGTGGGCTGCGGGCGCTGCACCATCGATTCGAGCATCTGCGTGGCGGTAATCACCGGTTTGGCCGCGGCGTTCGCGTAGTGGATGATCTCCTTCTGTACGAACGGCACCTCGGCCGGGTCGATCTCCACGCCAAGGTCGCCGCGAGCGACCATTACGCCGTCCGCTGCCGCGATGATCTCCGGCAGGTGTTCCACCGCCTCGTGCTTCTCAATCTTGGCGATCAGCTTGGGTACTTTGGTTGGCTCCGCACGCTCGATCATCTTGCGGACGCGGGTCACGTCGGCCGGACCGGTGACGAACGAGAGCGCCACCCAGTCCACCTCGTGCGCGAGTCCCCAGGCAAGGTCTTCCTTGTCCTTGTCGGTGAGGGCCGGCACGGAGAGCGAGCGTCCCGGCACGTTGAACCCCTGATGCGACGTCACCACCCCGCCACTCGCGACCTTCGTCTTCACGTCGCGGCCCTTGGCGCCCATGACGGTCAGCTCCACCGCGCCGTCCGCGAGCAGGATCGTGTCGCCTTTCTTGAGGTCGGCGGCGAGGTGCTTGTAGGTGACCGGAATCGTCTTCTCCGTGCCGGCGACCGGATCGGGCGTGACCATCACGACCGTGCCGGCGCGGTACTCCACGCCGCCCCCCATGTCACCCACCCGGAGCTTCGGCCCCTGCAGGTCCTGGAGGATCGTCACCTTGCGCGTGTGCTTGCTCGACCAGCGCCGGACGTCCCGGACGATCCGCTCGAACTCCGCGTAGTCACCGTGGGAGAAGTTCAGCCGCGCCACGTCCGTGCCGGCGTCGAGCAGCTTCGGCAAGACCGCCGGCGTCTCCGACGCCGGGCCGATGGTCGCCACGATCTGGGTCCGCCGCATCACACTCCTATCCGTACCGCTTGGCCGGGTGGTACTCGAGCGGGTGCATCGCGGTGTAGAGGAAGTAGGCGGCGGCCAGGATGCCCTTCTCCAGCTCGGAGAGGAAGCGATTCAGCCGTGGCTCCTCGGGCTGGACGGAGCAGATCAGGCTCACGCAGAACTCGAGGAGTTCCTCCTGCTGCACGGCGTCGTCAAACGTCTGCTCGAAGAGGTCCCGCACGTGCTTGATCCCGTCCAAGAAGTGCACGCTCTTCTGGCCGCTGCGCGTGTGGCCGTCGATCGTCCCGTTGAGGAGCTTGATCAGCGCTTCCTTGTCTGGCTGGAATTCCATGGTCGGTTCTTTTTTCGTTTTGCTTTTTGTTTCCCGTTCCGCCGAGAGGGTTGGCGGTGGCAGATTGGGAAATTAAAGAACCGTACCATAAATATGGCCGGGTGTCAATGCGTGGGTAGCGAAATGCAAAAAGCCGTCGGAAAGCTTAGAGTCCTCGGAAAAGATCTTCTGTCTTTATCCCCAAACCTCTACAGATTGCATAGACGGTACTGAGGGTAGGTTTTGTATGCCCCTGCTCAATCGCGGCGATATGCTTCTCCGCTAGATCGGATTCCGCCGCGAGTTGTGCCTGCGTGTACCCCTTTTCCTTGCGGTGAACCGCAATTCTTCGCGCCACTTCAGTAAAAAACTCCCCTCGGTCCATGCCCTAAGGGTAGGTGGATAGCTTGCCAGCTATGCTGCAATATTACATACTTGGAGCCATAGCTTTTAATTACTAAAAAGGAGTTTCACATGGCAGACGAAAAACACGACAAAGGTAACTGGTTCAAGCGGCATAAGGTATGGACGGTCATAATCGCGTTCGTCGTATTGGCTGGAATCGGTAGCGCGATGGGTACCGATACGGCCAGCGTCAGCACCGACGAGCCAGCCAAGTCCGAAGAGAAAGCCGAGGAAAAGGAACAGACCTACGGCGTGAACGAGCCGGTTCAGGTGGGCGACGTGAAGTGGACAGTCACTAAGGTCGAGAACAGGGGTACGACCCTCGAAGCGGGCGACGGGTTCACGGAACCGAAGCAGGCCGCCGGTAAGTTTATCCAGGTCACCTACAAGGTCGAGAACCTAGGCAAAGAGATGAAGACGACCGTCGGCGTCGATCTGGAAGACTCCCAGGAACGTCAGTTTACGCCCATTGATGACGGGTTCCTCTACATTCCAAACGGTGAGAACTTGTATATCCTCGACAACCTGAACCCGAACGTGCCGAGTGATTTCGTGCAGATTTATGAGATTCCGGCCGACGCTAAGGGATTGAAAGCCCGCGTAGGGAACCTGGAAGCGTTTGGCAACGAGGTGAAGCTAATTAACCTCGGTATCTAAGCCAGCTAAGTAACCGAACACGACTCGCTTATTCCATACGCGGGAATGCGGCTGAGGTAACTTCAGTTAGTCTTCGACCGCCCGGAACCGCGGGCCTGCATACCCGTCCCGCCGGACATCGTCGAAGAACATCGCGAGCGGCCGCGCCCACACGCGATCCGGATACTTCTCGGACTGGTAGATCGCCAGCTCCTCGCCGGTCTCGGAATGCCGCGCGACCTTGAGCAGCTGGTAATAGTCGCCCTTGAAGTGCTGATACCGACCGGGCTTCGTCGACTTCGCCAGATCCGACCACGATGGGATGTTGTCCATGGCTCCATGGTAGCCCGCCGCATTGGCTACGGAAACGTCCGCAACTTCGTCGAGAAAACGCTGTTACTTTTAAGCAAGTCCCGCACTCAATATATACGGGACTTGCTGCGTTTTCTGATGAACGTTGCGGACGGGATTACATCCCCATGCCGCCCATGCCCGGCATGCCACCCGGCATACCGCCGCCGGCCGGCGCGTCGTCCTTCTCGGGTATTTCCGCCACGGCCGCTTCGGTAGTCAGTATGTAAGCGCCCACGGACGACGCGTTCTGCAGCGCCGAGCGCGTCACCTTGGTCGGGTCGATGATCCCGGCCTCGAACAGGTCCACGTACTCGCCGGTCAGCGCATTGTAGCCGGTCTTCGCGTCGTCCTTCTCCTTGAGTTTCGCGACGACCGCATCACCTTCCTGTCCGGCGTTGTTGACGATCTGCGTCAGCGGCTCGACCACCGCCCGGCGCAGGATCTCCACGCCGATCTTCTCGTCGTCATTCTCGGCCTTCACCTTGTCGAGCGCCTTGCCGGCCCGCAGCAGCGCGAGTCCGCCGCCCGGCAGCACGCCTTCCTCGACTGCCGCGCGGGTCGCCGCCAGCGCGTCCTCGATCCGGTGCTTCTTCTCCTTGAGCTCCACTTCGGTCGCGGCACCGACCTTGATGACCGCCACGCCGCCGGCCAGCTTGGCCAGCCGTTCCTGCAGCTTCTCCTTGTCGTAGTCCGAGTCGGACGCCTCGATCTCCTTCTTCAGCTGCGCCACGCGGTCGTCCACATGCTTCTTGTCACCCTTGCCGTCGACGATCGTAGTGCTCTCCTTGGTCGCGATGACCTTGCCGGCGCGGCCGAGCTGTTCCACCTCGACGTTCTCGAGCTTCAGGCCGACTTCCTCGGAGATCACCGTGCCGCCGGTGAGCGTCGCGATGTCCGCGAGCATCTCCTTGCGGCGGTCGCCGAATCCCGGCGCCTTGATCGCCAGTGCGCTGAACGTACCGCGGAGCTTGTTCACCACCAACGTGGCCAGCGCCTCGCCGTCCACGTCTTCGGCGATGATCACGATCTCTTTCTTGCCGCCCTGCGCGAGCTTCTCGAGCAGCGGCAGCAGTTCCTGGACCGAGGAAATCTTCTTGTCGGTAATTAAAATCGACGCATCATCCATCACGGCTTCAAGCCGATCCGGGTTGGTGATCATGTACGGGCTCACGTAGCCCTTGTCGAACTCCATGCCCTCCGTGACCTCGAGGTCGAAGCCGAAGCCCGTCCCCTCGTCCACGGTGACCACACCCTCGCGGCCGACCTTGTCCATCGCCTCGGCGATCTTCGCGCCGACTTCATCGTTCTGCGCGGAGAGTGACGCCACCTGCTTGATCTCGTCGGTGGTCTTCACGTCCTGGCTCATCGCCTTGAGTTCGTCGACCATCGCCGTGGTGCCCTTCTCGATGCCGGTCCGGATCGAAACGGGGTTCGACGCCTTCGCGATGTGGTCCAGCCCCTGCGCCACGATCGACTGCGCCAGGACGGTCGCGGTGGTGGTGCCGTCACCGGCCACGTCGTTGGTCTTGCTGGCGACTTCCTTCACGAGCTGCGCGCCCATGTTCGCGAACAGACTCCCGTTGTCATTCTCTTTCGTGTCGAGCTCGATCTCCTTGGCGATCGTCACGCCGTCGTTGGTAATCGTCGGCGAACCGAACGATTTGTCGAGCACCACGTTGCGGCCCTTCGGCCCCAGCGTGACCTTTACGGTGTCGGCCAGGATGTCGATGCCGTCCTTGAGCTTGGCGCGGGCATCCTTGCCCGAAATGATCTTCTTTGCCATGTGATTCTCCTTGCTTACTGCTGATTACGTTGATTACTTCTTTAGTACCGCCAGGATGTCGGACTCGGAAGCGATCAGGACTTCCTTGCCCTCGACCTTGAACTCCGAGGGCCCGTACTGCGTGAACAGGACGACGTCGCCGACCTTCACTTCGGGTGCGATGCGCTCGTTGTCGTCGCCGACCTTGCCCGGCCCTACGGCGAGCACTTTGCCCTTTTGCGGCTTATCCTTGTCGGCGGTCTCAGGGATCACGATGCCGGCGGCGCTGGTCGTGTCTTCCTCGATCGCCTCGATGACTACGCGGTCACCTAGTGGTGAGATGTCCATGGGGAACCTCCTGGGGTTATTAACAATTATTACTGATTCGTAATTCGTTAGCACTCTAATATATTGAGTGCCAAACTGCGGTAATTATCGTAACGGTAGCGGGCGGGGGCGTCAATCGAACAAACCCCTTTCACGCTCGCTTGACCGCCTCCTGCCTGCCAAGTAGCGTGAATGGGTAGACATGACCGCACCGGACGACCAGACCGCTTCACCTTTCTTCGGCACGCTGACCGACCGTACCGACGCGCCGGCGGCTTCGGAAAACACGCCGGACGAAGACGAGGACACCTCCGCGGGCGGCGAAATCGCCGTCGATGTGCACGAGACAGGGGACGCGATCATCATCGTGTCACCGATCGCAGGCGTCGACCCGGAAGACGTCACGATCGCGGCCGACGACGACTCGATCACGATTTCCGGCGAGCGGAAGACCGAACACGAGGAACGGAGCGAGAACACCCACGTCCAGGAGATTTACTGGGGCCGGTTCTCGCGGACCGTGGGGCTGCCGGTACCGTGCGAGGTGGACAAGGCGCAGGCCACGTTCAAGCATGGCGTCCTTACCGTGGAAGTCCCCAAGTCCCGTAAAGCCAAAAAGCGCACGATTAAGGTAAAAACGGTCGAGTAGTACCACGGCCGGCGGAGGGGGCGCAGGAAGCGTACACTGCACGTATCATGCGTACCCAACCCCTCGCTGACCGGCTCAGGCCCACGGACTTCGCGTCGTTCGTGGGGCAACCGCATCTGGTCGGGGCCGGCGGGGCGCTGACCAAGTTCCTGGCGGCCGACCATCTCCCCTCGATCATCCTCTGGGGGCCGCCAGGCGTGGGGAAGACCACGCTGGCCAAGCTGATCGCCGGCATGGCGGACGCGGAATTCATGCCGTTCTCAGCCGTGACCAGCGGCATCGCCGATCTCCGGAACGCGATCGCCGTCGCGGAGCAGAACGTCCGGCTCAGGCGCAAGACGGTCCTGTTCATCGATGAAATCCACCGCTGGAACAAGGCGCAGCAGGATGCGCTGCTGCCACACGTGGAATCGGGCACGGTTACGCTGATCGGCGCAACGACCGAGAATCCGAGCTTCGAGGTGGTGGGGCCGCTCCTGTCCCGTGCCCACGTGTACCGCTTGGAGGCGCTTTCTCCCCAGGAGCTGGAAAAGATTCTCAACCGAGCGATTTCTGAGTTAGAAAAGGCCGCTGGCAAGAAGAAGCTGGCCCCGGATGCCAAGCGGTTCCTGCTCGACATCGCCGACGGCGACGCCCGGATGCTGCTGAATACCGTCGAGGCCGCCTGGTCCTTACCCGGAAAGGCCGTCGACCGGCCGCTCCTGGAGCAGGTACTCACTAAGAAAGCGCTGGGTTACGACAAAAAGGGCGAGGAGCATTACAACGTCATCTCGGCGTTCATCAAAAGCATGCGGGGTTCGGATCCCGACGCCGCCGTCTATTACCTGGCGCGCATGCTGGAAGCGGGCGAAGATCCGGTCTTCATCGCCCGCCGTATGGTGATTTTCGCCTCGGAAGACGTCGGCAACGCGGATCCGGAGGCGCTGCCGCTGGCCATCGCCGCGTTCGAGGCTACGCGCATGATCGGCATGCCGGAGGCACGGATCAACCTTAGCCAGGCGGCAACGTACCTCGCTTCGGCCCCGAAGAGCAACGCCACCTACCGCGCCATCGAGAGCGCCCGGGCGGAAGTGCGGGATTCCGGGGCCTTGCCCGTACCGTTACACCTCCGAAATCCCGTAACCAAGCTGATGAAGCAGGAAGACTACGGAAAAGGATACGAGTACGCCCACGCCAAGGACGATGCGGCCGTGTCCCACTCCCATTTACCCGAAAAGCTGGTAGGAAAACGGTTTTATGAGCCCGGCACGCGCGGATTCGAGGAACGGATCAAGAAGACGCTTGAACGGTTCAGCCAACAGCGAAACCAGGCTGAATCAAAGAAGTCCGGTTAAACGCCCCTTGTTTCACGTGGAACAGCCTGGAATTACCATCAAGTAAGATGGAAGCATGAAATCCAACGCCCAGGCACCGATCGGCATATTCGACTCGGGGCTTGGCGGACTCACTATCGCCCGCCAGGTCAGGCATCTCCTGCCGGCTGAAGATATCCTGTACTTGGCCGACCAAGCGAACGTTCCTTACGGAGAAAAGACGCCTGAAGAAATCCTCAAACTCACGAAAATCGCGATTCCGACGCTCATCGCCGAAGGCGCGAAGATCGTCGTCGTAGCTTGTAATAGCGCTTCCCTCACCACGATCGACCTCTTTCGTGCCAGGTTCGCGGATACGCCGTTCGTTGCCGTCGTGCCGATGGTCAAGGATGCTGCCGAACGGACGAAGACCGGTACCATAGCTGTTTTTGCCACCAAGGCGACCCTCGGGAGCCCCGCATATGCCGAGTTGAAGGGCGGCACCCATGCCAAAAACATGAAGGTCATCGACATTCCTTGCCCCTCCTGGGTCACGATGGTCGAATCCGGCGAACGTGCCCCGGAAACCGTCGAGCGGCCGGTGCGCCGCGCGTTGGATGCCGGCGCGGACCAGCTTGTGCTCGGATGCACGCACTATCCGTTCCTGACCGAGCTGCTACGCACGGCGATCAACGGAAAAGCCGAATTGCTTGAGCCCGGAACCGCCGTCGCGCACCAGGTGAAACACATCCTTGCTCACAATGACGCGCTGAGGTCCGCCGGCAAAGGGAATACGTCGTACCTCACCAGCGGAGATGCTTCCGTACCCAGCGAGATCGCGAGCCGGCTTCTGGGCAAGCCGGTGGCATTCAGGACGGTGGGCCACTGGGACGTTACGTCAGTCGTTTCCTGAGCCCAAGCGTTCCTCAAGGTACTTCCGGAAGGCCGGCCCGAGGTCATCACGTGCTAGCGCGTACTCGACGACCGCCTGCAGGTAGCCGAGCTTGTCCCCGGCATCGTGGTACTCGCCCGACACGGTCGCCGTATGGACGCCTTCCGTCCCGGCCAGGTTATGGATGGCTTCCGCCAACTGGATCTCGCCGCCGTCATCCGGCTTCAGGCTCTCGAGCGCTTCAAAGATCGCCGGACTGAGTACGTAGCGGCCGATCGCGGCCTGGCGCGTGGGCGCATCGGCCGGATCCGGTTTTTCAACGATGCCCGTCACCTTGAGTACGTCTTCGCCGGCCGCCGTGCCGGCCGGTTCGCCGCTCACGATCCCGTACAGACGGGTCTGCTCCTCCGGCACTTCCTTAACCCCGACCACCGTGGTGCCGACCTTGTCGTATGTCTTGATCACGTCGCCGATTGCCGGCCCCGCCCCGGAGAACACGTTATCCGGCAGGATGACTGCAAAAGGCTCCTGGTTAAGCAGTTTCTTAGCCTGCAGTACGGCATGGCCGAGCCCTTTCATCTCCTTCTGGCGGACGTAGGCGAACGAGACGAGATCCGAGATATCCCGTACCGCGGCCAGGGATTCGTCTTTCCCCGACGAGTGCAGCAGGTACTCGAGTTCGAAGTTACGGTCGAAGTGATCCTCGATCGCCCGCTTGGCCTGGCCGGTGATGAAGATGATCTCCTCGATGCCGGCTGCCGCCGCTTCCTCCACCACGTACTGGGCCAGCGGCTTGTCCACCAGCGGGAACATCTCCTTCGGTGTGGCTTTGGTGGCCGGCAGGAACCGGGTACCGAACCCGGCCGCCGGGATTACCGCTTTGCGAATCCGTTCACTCATGAGGTCGAGTATACACGGTGCTTCACAATCGAGGTGGTTAGGGTAGAATTTGGCTAGAAACAAACATGGACAAACGACGCATCACTATCATCGTTGGCGTGCTCCTCGGGGTGCTTGTGTTACTGATCATCGCCATGGTGGTCCTGGGGGGACGGCAGCAATCCGCGGAAGATGAAGGCGATGCCGGTCCGGTCACGATCCGGTACTGGCGGGTGTTCGACGACAAGGACAAGTTCCAACCGCTGATAGACCGGTATCAGGCGGACCATCCGGACGTGAAGATCGAGTACCGGAAGCTCACGTACGAGGAGTATGAACGGACGTTGGTGGATGCCCTCGCGGGGGGGCGCGGGCCGGACATCTTCACCGTGCACAACACCTGGCTTCCGCGTTACTTCGACAAGATCGAACCGATCTCGGCAGAGAAGTACGCCCTCCGGGATTACCGGAATGAATTCTATCCGCCCGCGCTCGAAACGGTCCGGAACGACCGCATCTATGGCATCCCGCTGGCGATCGATTCGCTGGGGCTCTATCTCAACGCGGAATTCGAGGGGGGGACGGGAACCCACGAGGCACCCAAGACCTGGGAGGATTTGGTCGGCGAACCCGGCAATCCTGACCGACCCGGGCTGCTCCGGGAGCTCAACCAGCGGCAGGGTGACCGGTTCGTCCGCTCGGCGATCGCGCTCGGCAACAACACCGTCAACCGAAGCGTCGACATTCTCGCGCTGATGATGCTCCAGCAGCGCACGCAGATGACGAACGATGACAATACCCAGGCCACGTTCAACCTCACGCAGGACGTGGAGGGTCGGCAGCAGCCGCTCGGCCGTCTCGCGCTGGAGTTCTACACCAGCTTCGCCGACCCGCGGAGCAGCAACTATTCCTGGAACAGCAAGTCGGGCGATTCGGTCCGGGCGTTCGCCGAAGGCAAGGTCGCGTACATGCTCGGCTATGCATACCACGCGCCGGAGCTTGAGCGGCTCAATCCCGAGCTCCAGTACGAGATCGCCCCGATGCCGCAGATCGCCGGGACCTCGCCGGTGAACTATGCCAGCTTCTGGGTCGAGACCGTGGCCCAGGGCAGCGAGCATCCAAAGGAGGCTTGGAACTTCCTCCGGTTCATCACCAACCGCGACCAGATGCGCGAATACACCCAGGCGGTCGAGAGCGTTCCCGCCCGCAAGGAAGTCCCGGCCAGCGGCGGGCTGGACGTATTACAGGAGCAGCTTGAGACCGCCCGCAGTTGGTACAAGGGCGACGCGGCCAAGGCCGATGCGATCTTCGCCCGGATGATCGACCAGGTCCTGGCCGGGGAGAATCCGCAGAACGTGATCGACCGGGGGGCCAACGAACTGACGGACATACTCCGGCAACTGAACGCTTCGACGCAGTAGCGCCTTTACGAAGCCGTTTTTCCGCTCTATGATAGCTCCCTTACCCTATCGCCCATGATTACACGAACCGTCCAACTCATTTTCGCCGTCGGGCTCGCGCTCGGACTTGCAGTGACGACCGCTCCGTCCGCATCAGCGGCTCCGTCCGCCGGGACGACCGCCGACGGGTCGGCGCTGGCACAAGCCCGCGACCGGGACGGCGATAACATCGACCCGGTCAGCGGCCAGGAGGTCGAGCGGACGTCCGTCGTGCAGTACATCAACGCGGCCTACATCTGGTTCGCATTCATCGGGGGGCTCCTCGCGATCATCATGTTGATCTACGCGGGCTACACCTACATGGGAAGCTACGGCGATCCGGAAAAGATCTCGAACGCCAAGGACATCGTGGAGAAGACCCTGATCGGCCTAGCCCTGCTGATCCTGGCGGCGCTGATCCTCAGTACGATCAATCCACGGACCACCGACCCGTGCCGGCCGGGAGAACGCGGCTGCGGCGACATCGACTTCACGAGGCCGGGCGGATGATGCGGCGGTTCGGCTATTCGGCACTGGCGCTGCTCCTGACGGTTCCCGCTCAGGCGGCCGCGCAGCTGCCGGACCCGGGCAACCGGCCACGACGCATCCAGAGCCAGACCGGCTTTGACAACCTCGGGGAGCCGATCAGCGCCATCTTCAACGCGCTGATCTTCTTCATCCCCACCGTCGCCGCCCTCTACGTAGCCATCGCCGGCTACCGGTACATGGTCGCGCAGGGCAACCCCGAGCTGGTGGATCGTGCGAAGAAGAGTCTGCTGTACGCCGTCTATGGGCTGATCGTCGCGATCGTCTCGGTCGGCGTGATCTTCATGATCTCACGGGCGCTCGGCTTTAACTCGGGACTCCGGATATGAAGCGGTACCTGCCGGTCACGCTGCTTTCGGCCGTCGCCGCTGCCGTGCTTCTTCCGGAAACGGCCAGCGCCCAGGGCGGATTCTTCAACATCCCGCAGACGCCGCGCAGCGTCGGACTCGACGACCTCGTCCGGATCCTGGTGCAGTTCATCCGGTTCGGGATGCTGTTCGCGGCCGCTGTCGCCGTCCTGTTCATCGTCGTGAACGGCTACCAGTACATCCTCTCGGCAGGCAACCCGGAGAAGGTGGAAAAGGCCAAGCAGGGGCTGACCTGGTCGATCACCGGGTTCATCCTGACGGTCAGTTCGTATGCGATCGTAGTGTTGCTCCAACGGACCTTGGACGCGAGCTTGCAGACCAGGGTGTCCCGCGCCCCCGGCATCGGCGGTGCGATCCAGGGAGCACCCGGCAGTGCGAGCGGCATCCTTGCCCGCCTGTTCGAGATATTCCTCGCGTTCGGCGGCGCCGCGGCGGTACTGTTCCTGATCCTCGGCGGCTACCGCTACGTCACCTCGCAGGGCAACCAGGACCAGGTCGAGGCGGCCCGAAAGACCATCCTGTACTCGGTCATCGGGCTCGCGGTGGTGTTCCTTTCCTATGTTATCGTGGTGACGACTATCCAAGCGACACGTGGGTAAACGACAAACATAGAAAGGAGGTGATACGCATGAAACAACTTCTCATCCGAACCGGTTCCGGCTTCGCGCTTTCGCTCGGCATGGTACAGACCGCGTTCGCGCAGGTACGCCGGCCAAACATCGACAACCCGGTGTCCGGTACTTCGCTGGGCGAAGTGCTCGCCAGCGTCATCGAAGCGCTGCTGCTCTTCGCCGGCGCCGTCGCGGTGCTCTTCCTGATTATCGGCGGTTTCCGCTACGTGGTTTCCACGGGCAACCCCGAACAGGTCGACGCAGCCCGGAAGACCATCCTCTATGCCATCCTTGGCTTGATCATCATCTTCATCGCGTTCGTACTGACGCGACTGATCCAGCAGTACCTGGGCGTCGAACGCGGCTTCCGCGTTACCGAGTAACCTCGGCCCTGTCCTGAAAAGAGGCCCGCGCGCGGGCCTCTTTTCTTATGGGCTGGTTCCGCGAAGGCTCCGGTTGCACCTCGGCCACCGCCAGGTGGCACGGTTGACATTTCCCACTGATTTTGCTATGATTAGCCAATTTTCTTGAGCCATGAAAGCGACCAAGACATTCACCCGCCCTCGAATCCGTCGTTGGCTGCACCGCACGCTGAGCAGCATGGTGCTGGGCGCGTTGCTGGTACCCGCCTTGGTCGCACCTTTCGCCGCCGGACAAGCCCAGGCGCAATTCAGCGACCAGAATCCATTCGAACCCGGCGCTCCCGCGGCACCGATCGGGGATCCTCCTCAGTCTGATCCGGACATCCCCCCGTTGGTGCCGATAGAAGAAATCGACAATCGGCGTAGCGCGGAACAAAAAACCGAATTACAGCAAATAAATTCCGTCCCTGAAGCCATGCGGGAGTTCGGCATCGAAGGAAACACCTTCAAGGACCGAAACCTTAACTATGTGTACCGCGGCGACTTCCGGGCACGGAGCAACACTTCCCGGGAATTCCTCAAGTTCGAAGGAAACCCGTTCCTCGTATGGAGCAACAAGGATCATGAAGTCGGTGACACCCAGTTAAAGTTCGGGGGCATTCCCGTGCGCTTCGTACTGTCGGAAGTGATGACGCGCACCAGCGACATTACCGGTGTGGGCCACTCCAAGGGCGTGGTCTGGATCTTCCGTAATGAGTACAACCGGAACCTGGCGATCATCCTCTGGTCCCGGAAGGGCAATGAGCTCAATGCCGGGGACATAGATCGGTTCGTGTACGCCGGTACCTGTCAGGGAACGGTGCGCGAAAACGAAGACACGATCATCGCGGAAGTGCCGAACGGCGACCGGGGTCAGTTCCCCAACCAAACCGAAGACATCCCAAATGATCCGGAAAGCGATGAGACCGAAAAGAAAATCAAGGAGTACAACCTCACTGCCAACGCCTGTCACAAGACGACCGGCGCCTTCAGTGACGCCATTGAAAAGGCGTTGGAATCGATCAAGGAAGCTATCAGTGCGGTCCTCGACTGGATCAAGAGCGCCCTTCTGAACGTGATCAATATCGGCACCCTCACCGACAACCGCGGACTCACCAATGCCTGGAAGACCATGCGCGACTTCGTCAACATCATCTTCATATTGGTCATGGTGACGATCGCCTTCTCCAACATCCTCCGCATCGACACTGACCGGTACGGCATACGGGCACTCCTTCCCCGCCTGATCTTTGGAGTCATCGCGGTGAACTTCAGCTTCATCCTGGTACAGATTCTTACTAACGTCGCCTACATCATTTCCCAGCCGTTCGCAAGCAAGGCGTTCGACCTGCTGGCCAATCCGCCGGCGACCGGAAGCATCATCGATCCGAGCGAGGGGATCGGTCAATTCATCATCGCGCTACTGCTGGTGCTGATGATCCTGTTCGGGTTCATCATCCTCTTCGCCTTCTTCGTCCTGCGCATGCTGATCATCTGGTTCCTGGCCGCGCTGTCGCCGTTCGTGTTCCTCTTTATGGTCCTCCCGCTGACGAGGGGGCTGGCTGGCCAGTGGTGGCAGAACGCGCTGAAGTGGATCTTCGCCGCACCGATCGCTTTCGTCCTGCTGTTTATCGCGGCCGAACTGATCGGTACCGCCGGACGGGGGAATGAAGACATCAACGGCCCCGACTTTCTCCTGAAGGTCGCCTTCTTCCTGCTGGCCGCGGTGGCGGCGGTGATGATCCCGCTCCAACTCGGGGGCCAGGTCGTCGGGCAAGCATACCGAGGCGTCAAGTCGGCCGGAAGAGGTGCCGGGAAAGCCGGGAAGTACGGCGGAAAGGGTGCCGGGGCCGCGCTTGCCGGGACGGTCGGCCGGGTCAGTCCGGGCGGGACATCCCTGGCTACCCGGGCCCGGGCGACCGGCTACGGTCTCGGCCTGAAGAAGCCGAAGTCATACGCGGAAGGCTCTCGTGGCGACTTGCGCCAAAAGGCTGCGATGGCCCACCTTGAGGAGCAGACCGGACGAGGCAAGGGTGTCGGCAAGCTCACGGGAGCCACGCCGGGACAACGCACCATCGCCCAGCAGCGGGCCATCGGACGGTACCAGAAGGAGATGGCCACTGTTACCCCAGCTGGCAAACGCCGTATCGCCTGGGCGCATGGTAATCCTAGTTTGAAAGCGGGCGACGAGGTCTTCGATAGCGGAAACAACTCTCTCGGCAGGCTCACCGCGGACGAGGCGGACTTCGCGGGCAAGCGCCAGGCCTCCGAAGCGGCGTTCGCGGAACTTTCCCAGGCCGGCCTGGCGACCCACGACCTCACGGAGACCTATGCAGGAAGCGGGCTACAGCAGCTTAACGTATCCGACCCGGCCCAGGCAGCCGTCGACCGTAATGGTGAGTACCGCCAGGGAACGGCCGATGCCAAGGTGCAGTTCGCTTCTCCCGACGACATGAAGAAGTGGGACCACAGTACCTACCTGCAAGCCGCGGTCGATTACGCCGAAGGAAGGGAAACATCGGATTACCACCGCACGGCAGCGGAATCGCTTGGGAGCCTGGACAAGACTCGTGCTGCCTACGCCGTGACCCAAGGCCATCGGAATTCCATGCCGCAGGATCAGCAGCGTGAACTCATGCGACGGTTCGCGGGCGCCGGCGGATTCCATGACGCGAACGCCAACCGGTCAGTTCTGGATTCCCATAACAACCCCAACGCCACCATCCACTGATTCGGCCCTCTTGACCGTGGCGCTCAATTATGCCATGATTGAGCGCTTTTTGGGTAGCAAGCAAACCGTGCCTGCAGGCGCCGGACACACGCCGGACACGAAACGCGGCATAGCTTCCCCTAAGAGGCCAGAGCGGTACAATGAAGTCTTTCCCAAATACGGCACATGCGGTTTCCTGAACGAATCAGACGGCTCAGCACGGCGGCCCTCGGAGGCCTGTTCGTCATGCTCTCGTTGGGCCTGGCGGCGGAGCCGGTTAGTGCCGCTCCTGCCGATTCCCTTGCCTGCCCTGACGGCAAGACCGAGGACTACCGCTTCCAACCGCGCAGTTTCCCCGATGATCCCGACAAGGTCCGCCCCGAAAGCCTGGGCGTCACGGTCGGCGATATCACGTTCACGTTCAATGCCCTGAAGCACCACGACCGCGGCGGCGGCCTCGACAGCTGGGACTTCTTCTTCAAGCCGGACGGTACGGGGAGCGGCGGGCTTACGTTCCTGTTCCGGAACGACCCGGGTAACGGCGGCGGCTTCGGTTACGTAGTCGACGGCCCGCCCGGCGAGGGCCTGGAGCCTGCCAACAAGGTCTGTAACCTGATCGACTTCCATAAGACACCGATCGGCGAGTTCCTCAAGGACCGGTCCAATGCGGAGGGCATCGCATGGGCGGAAGAAGGGGGCGCCGCGACCGACGTGGAGCAGACGAGCTTGCTCGACCGGGCTTCGGATGACCCGTTCGCCAAGGCGCTGGCCAAGATGGCGGAGGTCGTCTCGAGTCTTTCCGGCAGCGTCACCGACGCCCTCCTGTGGGCCATGGACGTCGGTAACTTCAACGAGAACCGGGGCCTGGCGGAGGGATGGAAGGTCGTCCGTGACGTCGTGAACCTGATCTTCATCCTCGTTCTGAGCGGCCTGGCGCTTTCGTCCATCATCCGGATCGAGCCACAGAAGTATAACGTCCGCCAGCTCCTGCCGCTTCTCGTCTTCTCCATATTGGCCGTCAACTTCAGCTTCCTGTTCGCGAACATCCTCGCCAACACGGCTTTCGTCCTCAGCCAGCCGTTCGCGGAACACGCCAAGGACATGATCCAGTCCTGGTCGGGCGTAGGAAGCGGGTTCGCGAGCGGACTGGCTGACGGTTTCGGAGAGGGCGTCGTCCTCCTGTTGGCGTCGATCATCATCCTCGTTGCCCTCCTGGTCCTCCTGTTCTTCTTCATCGTCCGCGTGGTAGTGATCTGGGTCCTGGCCGTGCTCTCACCCGCGCTGTTCCTGTTCCTGGTGCTTCCGTTCACCCGCGGTGAATCGAGGAACCTGCTCCAGACGTACATCCGCTGGGTCTACATGGCGCCGGTCGCCTTCCTGCTGTTATTCGTCGGGTCGCTGATGCTTGAGGCCATCCTGACCGGTGCGGACACGGGCCGGTCAGGCGCGACCGCGATCATCCAGGCACTCTTCTTCGCCGGCATCGTGATCGCCGCGGTGGCCGTGCCGCTGGCGCTCGGCGGGCGGGTCGCCAGCATGGCCGCCGGCCAGGGCAAACGTGCCGGGGGCATCGGCGGCAAGGGCGGCCTGGGCGCCGTCGGCATGCTTCCGGGCCCCGGCGGCAAGACGATCGGTCAGCGCGGCCGCGAGACCAAGGCCTTCTTCAAGCAACGCAAGGACAGCCAGGAGCAAGACGCCATGCTGTCAGCCGCTCACAACCGGATCGCGATGGCTGAGGCGTTCAACCAGCTCGGTCCCAGCGGCACGGGACTCACCCGCACGCTCACTGGCATGTCGCAGGGCCAGCAAGTCGCAGCGCTTGAGTCCATGGTGAACCAGGCACAGAAAGAAATGATCCCGCTGTCGATCTCTGCCAAGAACCGGATCGCCCACGGCTACAAGTACGGAACGGTCCAGGAGGGCGGGAGATACTTCGCCAACCACTCGAGCGGCGATCCGAACCAACGCATGGAAATGGACGCCACCGAGCACGCGCTGGCCCAGAACCGCATCAACTCGGCGGCAGCCTTCAAGGAGCTGGCCCAGGCCGAGTACGTCGACGAACACATGCTCCAAGGGCCAAAGAACCTCGCCTGGACCGGTTACCAGCAGCTGCACAAGGGCGATCCACTGATCTCCTCGTACGAGCGCAGCGGCGACCGCATCAACTTCGGTTCCCTGGACATCAAGACCCAGCTGATGGACTCCGATACGCTGCGTGGCATGGATACGAACGTGCTGCAGGGTGCACTGAGCGGCGACGGCCGCTACCTACGCGTCATGCGCAACCTGGACGGCGTGCGGTTGTCCGAAGCCTCCGATGCCACCGCCCGGAACAAGTTCCACTCCGCCCAAAAGCAGCGGTTGGCGTACGAAGTGGCCCGGCAGGGACTGCTCAGCTCCAGCGTGAACCGTGCCGACTTCAAGACCGGTGCCGAGTACCAGGCCGAGGTAGCCAAGCAGCAGGGCACCGAAAGCGCGGTCGTCAAGAAGTACCAGGACGGCCGCCGCTCGCTCGGCCTTCCGTTCGACCACCCCACGCTATGAGCCGGTGGCGCCTTAAACCATTGACATTTCAGCTAAAAAGTGTTAATCTTAGTTAATTTTCGCGGACAGTGTATCCATAAAAACCAACATGGCCAGCAGCTACAAAATCCCGCAGAACGTCGAGCTTGAGGACAAGATCCTCGGGCCGTTCACGCTCAAGCAGTTCTTCTACCTGCTGGCAGCCGGACTGGTGACGTTCGTGTCGTTCAGCGCGTTCTACACCGCCTCGCCGCCCGCGTTCTTTATGGTCACCGCGTTCACCTGGATCATCGCGGGGGCATTCGTCTTCATCCGTCCGAACGACCAGCCGTTCGCCAAGTTCATCAGCTCGTTCTTCTCGTTCTACGTGCGTCCGTCGCGACGTGCCTGGAAGCGGATGCCCAGTCTCGGCGAGATCAAGCTGGAAGATCGGCAGGCACCGCCGAGGGTCGTGCAGGAAGAGCCGTCGGAGGAAGAGGTCCGCTCCAAGCTCGCACGCCTGTCCCACATCGTGGACGCGCGTGGCTGGAGCGAGGTGGATGCGGCGGAGACGACCGGCCGGATCACCAGCGACGTGGAAGCCAAGCCCAAGCTCAACATCTTCATGGCCCAGACCGAGGAACCCCAGGACATCCTGGAGCGCGAGGAAGAGGGGGCCGGGTCCGACCGGGCCAGCGCCGACCTGGGCCAGGTACTGAGCCAGAAGATAGCAAGGCAGGCGCGGCGATCACCGCAGCGCGACGTTGCCCCCAAACCGACGGGACAAGGAGCCTGACATGGCGAAGCAAGACAAGACCCAGCAACAGCAGCAGCGGAAGCAGGAGGCGGCTTCCACGCAGGCGTACCTCAATATCTCCGAGATCAAGGACGGCGTGATCGTCCTGAAGGACGGCTCGCTCCGCGCGGTGCTGATGACCAGCGCCGTTAACTTCGCGCTCAAGTCCGGCGAGGAACAGGACGCGATGATCTACGCCTACCAGCGGTTCCTGAACTCGCTGAACTTCCCGATACAAATCCTGATCCACTCGCGGCGGCTCGACCTCGACTACTATCTCGACAAGCTGAAGAAGCGGGCCGACGACCAGCCGATCGAGCTGGTGAAGCTCCAGACCATCGAGTACGGCGAGTTCATCTCCCGGCTGATCTCGGTCACGAACATCATGGACAAGCGGTTCTACGTGATCGTGCCGTACTTCCCGCCGGCGACCGAACCGGCCAAGGGACTCGGGAAGCTGTTCGCCACCAATCCCCAGCCGGCCAAGGAGGTCGCCAAGCGCGAGGCAACGTTCCAGAACTACCGCGGCCAGCTGCTCCAGCGGACCGAGTCGGTGGCGTCCGGCCTAGGTGCGCTCGGCGTCCGTGCCGCCCAGCTCAACTCCGAGGAACTGGTGGAGCTGTTCTACAGCATCTACAACCCGCAGACCGCCACCAAGCAGCGCCTGGTCAACGTGGACGAGCTGACGGCAGCGACGGTCCGGGGGCCGAACCACGGACAAGCGCCTGCCGGACCGACCGGACAGGCACCCGCGCCGAGTCCGGCCACCATGGAACCCCAGACAGAATCGGCGGCTTATGCACCGCAGCCCCAGTCCGCGCCACCGCAACCGGCGCAGCCGCAACAGCCGGACCAGCAGGCGACTGACCAGGAAGGAGGCAGCAATGGCTGACCAGCCGGACCAGCAGGCACCCCCCGTGCCGGACGTACCGGCCGAAGCCGTCGGCCGTTCCGTCGGCTCCGACAAGCCGAGCTTCCTGGAGCGGTTCTTCGCCTGGAAGCAGGGGAAGGCTTCCCAGGCGGAGCGCTCCCAGCAACAGGTCGAGGCCCAGCAGTTCGAGGAGGCCAAGCGCGTCTACGAGGAAGGCATCTCCACGATCAAGGACCTGATCGCTCCGGCGGCGATGGAGATCACTTTCAACTACCTCAAGCTCGAAGACTACTTCGTGCGGACGCTCTTCGTCTTCACCTACCCGCGGTACATCAACACGAACTGGCTGAATCCGGTCATCAACTACGACATCACGATGGACATCTCGATGTTCATCTACCCGGTCGAGACCAAGGAGATCATGCAGAACCTCCGCAAGAAGGTCGGTCAGATGGAATCGGCCTGGATGCTCAACAAGGAAAAGGGCAAGGTTCGCGATCCGGAGCTGGAGACCGCGCTCGGCGACGCCGAGGAGCTCCGCGACCGCCTGCAGCGCGGCGAGGAGAAGTTCTTCCAGTACGCCCTCTACTTCACGCTCTACGCGAAGTCGAAGGACGAGCTGGACCGGCTCACCAAGCAGCTCGAAGCGACCCTCAACGGGAAGCTCGTCTTCACCAAGTATGCGAACCTGCAGATGGAGCAGGGCTTCAACAGCTCGCTCCCGACCGGGACCGACGAACTCCGCGTCACCCGGAACATGGACACGGATTCGCTGTCGACGACGTTCCCGTTCACGAGCTCGGAGCTTACCCAGTCCGACGGCATCCTCTTCGGTGTGAACCGCCACAACAACGGGCTGATCCTCTTCGACCGGTTCACGCTCGAGAACGCCAACATGGTGATCTTCGCCAAGTCCGGTGGTGGTAAGAGTTACGCCGTGAAGCTGGAACTGCTCCGCTCGCTGATGTTCGGCACCGAGACGATCGTGATCGACCCGGAGAACGAGTACCAGGCGCTGACTGCCGCGGTCGGTGGACGGTTCGTGAACGTGTCGCTCAACTCGGAGCACAACATCAACCCGTTCGACCTGCCACCGGCGCTCGGCGACGAAACGGACGGCGAGGCGATCCTGCGCTCGGCGATCACCAACCTGCACGGGCTGATCGCCCTGATGTGCGGTTCGCTGACTCCCGAACAGGACGCGCTGGTCGACCGGGCCCTGATGGAAACGTACGCGCTCCGCGACATCACCACCGACGTAGCATCGCACAAGAACGCACCGCCGACGCTCCAGGACTTCCATGAGGTGCTGACCAACATGCAGGGCGCCGAGGAAGTCGCGTCGAAGCTCCAGAAGTACGTGACCGGTTCGTTCTCCGGACTCCTCAACAAGCCGAGCAACGTCTCGCTGGACAACCACTTCCTGACCTTCTCGATCCGCGACCTGGAAGATTCGCTCCGGCCGATCGCGATGTACATGATCCTGAACCACATCTGGAATTTGATCCGGAAGGACCGGAAGCGCCGACTGATGGTAATCGACGAAGCCTGGCAGATGATGGGGCACGAAGACTCGGCGAAGTTCCTGTTTTCGCTGGCGAAGCGGGCTCGAAAATACTATCTCGGCCTGACCACGGTGACGCAGGACGTGGAGGACTTCTTGAATTCCAGCTACGGCAAGGCGATCGTGACGAACAGTTCGCTGCAACTGTTGCTCCGGCAATCGCCGGCATCGATCGACCTGGTGGCCGACACGTTCAACCTTACCGAGGGCGAGAAGCTCCTCTTGCTGGAGAGCGAGGTCGGCGAGGGGCTGTTCTTCGCCGGGCTCAACCACGTGGCGATCAAGGTGCTAGCAAGCTACGCCGAGGACCAGATCATCACCACCAACCCGCAGCAGCTTGAGGAGCTGGAGAACGCCGGCCTCCGGCTGAAGGAGGAGTAGTGGCCAAGAAGTCGAGCGGTGCGCCGTGGCTGATCCTCGGAGGCGGGGTGTTCCTGGCAAGCCTCGCGATGATTCCGATCCTGCTGGTGGCCGCGGCCCTGGCCGGGACCGGTGGGGGTGGGGGTGAAGACGCCGGTGGTTCCCTTTCGGGCGGATGTGATTACGATAAGATCTTCAGCGACGCATCCGCCGGTGCCGAAGCCGGGAAGGCGTACGTCGCCGGCAAGACCGACAAACCTCCCGCCAAGTTCATTCCGATCTATAACGAGATTTCCGAAAAGAAGAAGCTCGGAGGCTGCGGACCGTCGATCCTGGCGGGGATCCATAGCATCGAGACCGGTTTCGCCGACACCGGCTATTCGGTCGTAAACTTTGCCGGTGCGGGCGGCCCCTGGCAGTTCCTTGAACCAAGCTGGCAGGGCTTCGCCATCAACCACAATCCCCCGTGCCGGGAAGCCGGCTCCCGCACCTGGCCCGCCTATTCGGTTGAGAACGGCGCCTGTGCAGCCGCCCATCACCTCCTGGGCGGGGGCGCTCCCGGTAACTGGCGGAATGGCATCTATTCCTACAACAATGCAGACTGGTACGTATACGCGGTGACCTTGCAGGCACAGCGATTCGCGAAGGATGTCGAGGGAGGCACATGAACAGAAAACGGCTGATCCTGATGCTCGTCATCTTTGCCATTCTGGTAACCGGAGTGCTGTTGGTACTGACCGCCGGGCGCGCCGCTCCCGGAGCGACTTCGGAGCCAACGGCCCCGCCTTCGCCCACACCTACCGCCGACCCGCTCGCCGCCGACCGGGAGCTGCTCGCGCGCCTGTCAACCGAGTTGGCCGTAAAGTACCAGTCCTTCTCACGGGCCGACGCGGCGTATGCCGAGAGCATCCGCCCGTACCTGACGAAGGAATTCTACGAGGACTACCGAAGCACTCTGCGCTATGCGGACCGGGCCCCGTTTTTCCAGCCGGTCAGGAGCGAGGCGCTGCGGACTGACGTGACGGGCGACTCCGCGGCCGGAGAGGCACAGGCGGAGGTGCGGCTGCGTTCGACGTTGCTCCGGACCGAGGAAACGTTCGAACAAACGATCGAGATCACCTGGCAGCGGTTCGGTTCGCGCTGGAGCGCGACGGACGTCCACATCAGCGATTATGACCGGGAGGGCTACGATGGCTGATCAGCAGGATCGGACCGGCGCAGGAGCGGCCGGTCAGGCGGCAAAGGCCGCGAAAACGGCGCGGGCCGCGGCACTGCTCGCGAACCCCTGGACCTGGGTCGTCGTGGCCGTACTTGCCGTAGTCTTCCTGCTGGTGTTCCTCGTCGGTATCGCCGTCGCCGGCATCGCCGGATCCGGCGGTGATGGAGATGATGAAGTGAGCGTGGAAGCCGGAGAGATCGGCCTGTCCGGCAAGGAGCTGCGCGATGCTTTCCTGGCCCAGCGGAACATCACGTACCAAAAGGAAGTCATCAAGACGGAAATCCGAAGCGGTGACGTCAAGGACAACGTGCTTCGGGCTGTTCTGGCAGCAGCAAAGCAGCCAAGAATGGGAAACCTGGCCATCTCGTCGGCGGCGTGCGCATCCCATAAGGCGGGGTCGTTCCACTGTCCTCCCGGCCAAGCCTTGGATATCGGAAGCGTCGGCACTGATAATCCCCACAGACTCAACCAGTTCCTCTGTGATTCGGCGCTCAAGGAGGGCAATCCGTACAAGATCAACGAGCTCTTCGGTATCGCGAACCCCGGCTGCGTGCTTGATAACGGCAGAGTCACCGGCAGCAATCCCGACGGAAACGAGCACGTACACGTAGCAACGGACTGATCATGGGAAAATACCTCGGCATCGGACTTCTCATCATCGGCCTGCTGCTGATGGTCATCATCGCGCCGATCGCATTGGCAGCGGCGCTGCTCGGCGGCGGTGGTGATGATGACTGCGTCGCCGAAGCAGCCGCACCCGGGGACGGGCCCGTTTACTTCGTCGGCGACTCCATCGGCACGGGCATCCGGGACAAGCTGGGCGACCGCTATACGGTCAATGCCGAAACGGGCCGCGCGCTCCCGGCCGGAATCAGCGCGCTCGAAAGCGACACGCCGAAAGTAGAGAATGCCGACGCCGTAGTCGTCGAGCTCGGAACTAATAAGTCGAACGGCTTTGCCGCGGACGCCCAGACGATGGTGAATAAGATCAGGAACAAGAACGACTCGGCGGCGATATACTGGGTCGAGATCTTCTCCCGGGGTGACTACGCGAACGAGAACCAGGCGATCAGGGGCCTCGGAGACGTCACGGTCATCCAGACCAAGGGTAAGGGGATTGATATGGCGGACAACATCCACCCCAATGCCGCCGGATACGAGCGGTTGGCACAAATCGTCCGCAGCGCCGTCAACACGGGCGCGCCGGCCGATGCCGGGGAGGATTGTCCGGAAGATTCCGGCCCGGCCGGCGAGTGTACGGCGAACGGGATCGCCTTCGGACTTCCCGGATCCAACGTGGGAGATCGGGAAAAGGTCTTCGGAAAGGCGAACAGTGCGGCGGCCAAGCAGCCGGTCTCGTTCTTCGGCCACGACATCCAGGCACACCGCAAGGTCGTGCCGTGCCTGGAGGCCGTCGAGCGGGAAATAAAGCAAAAGGGACTGGATAACTACAAGGTCCGGTCGATCGGCGGCTACCATCCCCGGCCGGGAGACCCGCTGTATTATTTCCACATGTACGGCGCGGCGGTCGACATCAATCCGGACACGAACCCGTACTGTAAATGCGATACGCATGACATTCCCGACTCCTGGGTGCGGATCTTCGAGAAATACGGTTTCTTCTGGGGCGGCAACTTCCGCACCACCAAGGACTGGATGCACTTCGAGTGGCACGGGGAGGCGCCATGAGCCGGAAGCGCCTGCTGTTGATCGCCGCGGCTGCCCTGCTGGTCCTGGTGGCGCTGATAACCGTAGTGTTCTTCGGCAGTGAGCCCGATGACGAGCCCGGGACTACGCCGGCCAGCCCCACGCCAGACCTCTCCCCGTCCCTTCCTTTGGATGAGGATCCGCATGCGGGAGCATTCGAAGAGCATCAGGAAGAGGGTGATCGGAATCCGGTGTTGTCGGCGCTTCCATACGGGAACGATCATTGGGAACTGACGTTCAACGGTAGCGCGGGCAACAAGTACAAGCTGTTGGCCACGGTCTATTACGCCGACGGGGAAGATCCCTCGAAAAAGGTCTCCGAGCAACGACCGTACGTCATCGAGTACCTCCGGAAAATCGGGCAGCCCGACGGGACGTATGTCATCGACTACGAAACACGGATGGTAAACTCCGGGGGTCTCTAGACTTCGACGCCTCGCAGGTTCCTTGCTACGCTAAGGCCATGAAGCTCGTGCTCGCCATCGTCAGCAAGGATGACGCGGAGAAGACGGTTTCCTCGCTCACCAAGAAGGACTTCCGGGCCACGCGGATCGATTCGGTCGGCGGGTTCCTTAAGGAGAAGAACGCGATCATCCTGGTCGGTACCGAGCCGAAGCAGGTGAACGGCGTGCTGAAGATCATCGGCGCCTGCGCCAAGAGCCACAAGGAGACGCTGACCCCGACGCCCACGATGGGCGGGCCGGGCGACTTCTACATGGCCGACCCCGTCGAGGTGACCGTGGGCGGTGCGACCGTCTTCGTGCTCGACGTGGACCAGTTCAAGCGCCTCTAGGGCCCTAGGACCGACTTTCTCAGAAAGTCTGGTCTTCGCCGCGGGCCAGTCCGGGGGCGACGCGGGCTTTCAGATCCCGGACTGCGTCCTTGCCGATCTTCCGGTTGGCGCTCCGGATGACCTCGTCAGCCGAGGCCGTCAGCTCGTGGGACCAGGCGGGGCTCACCACCGCGACCGTCACCATGCCGCTCCGGAACGACACCGCCCGCATCGGGACGCTTTGGTCGAACACGTCCCCCAGCGCCGCGTCGCAGGCCCGGCAGACGGCGCTGGCCTCGACCGGCCGCCGGATGCGCAGCCGGTTCAGTCGCTCGGGAAGCAGGTCGCCGACGTTCTTAAACACCGGCCTCCTCGGATTCCTTCGGGCGGATCTCGATCAGCTTCGCTTCGGTGCGAAGCGCCGCGGGCACGGCAGCCGCTTCCGGCGTGGTGATCACCGTCTGCCCGTCCGGCAGCGCCGCCCGGAGCGACTCCGACCGCGCGGCGTCCAGTTCCGAGAAGACGTCGTCCAGGAGCAGGATCGGCGGCACGCCGGTCTGCCGGCCGAGCCAATCCGTCTCGGCCAGCCGCCAGGCCAGGGCCGCGCTCCGGAACTCGCCGCCGGAACCGAATGAGGCCAGCACCCGGCCGTCCAACAGAAGCTTCCAGTCGTCGCGGTGCGGACCGGCCGTCGTCGTACCCACCGCGATGTCCTGGGTGCGGCGCGCTGTGAGCGCCGTCGCGAAGTCCGGCGCGCCCGGCTCGTGCGCGACCTCCAGCCTACCGTGCACATGGTCCGATGCCGTGGTCAGGGCGGCGTACGCCGCGGCCAACGCCTCCGCCGATTCGGCGAAGAACCGCTGGCGCCCTTCGATCACCGCCGCGCCCGTTTCGGCCAGCTGGACGTCCCACGCGTCAAGCTCCGCTTCCGTCGCCTCGCGGGTCGCGATCTGTTCCAGGAGCCGGTTCCGGGATGCCAGGGCGCGGTTGTATCCGGACAGTGCTTGTTGGTAGGACGCCGACCCCTGCCCGATCGCCAGGTCCAGCGTCTTGCGGCGGCGGCCGGGCGATCCGTCCACGAGCCGGACGTCGTCCGCCGAGAACAGCACCATCGGGAACCGGCGCCTGAGTTCCTTGGTCGGCTTCGCCTTGCCGTCCAGCTCGAGCGACTTCCTGATGATTCGGCCGCCGGATTCCAGCGTGACGGCGGCGCGATGGTTAGACCGTTCGCCTTCGAACGCCGCTTCCACCCGTGCGGCCGTCTCTCCCCAGCGCACCATCTCCGATTCCCGGCCGGCCCGGAAGCTCTTGCCGGCCGCGAAGAGGAACGCCGCCTCGAGCAGGTTCGTCTTACCGGTCGCGTTCGGCCCGACGATCACCGTCCGCGGCGCCCACTCGAATACCGCCTCCCGATAGCTTCGGAAGTCATGCAGGGCCAGCCGCTTCAGCAATAAGGTCACGGTGCCATTCTACGCCACACTGCCAACAACCCGGGATGAATAACCCTGTTTGCACCAAGAAAGCGCAACGTCACTGGGCTCAGTTATGTTGCGTACAAATGGCGATGCTTTGAGGGCGCTTTCGGTGCAAACAGGGTCGTCTCACACCCGCAGCGGCATCACGACGTACAGGTAATCCTTGGCCTTGCCGCGGATCACGCACGGGTTCAGCTTCCCGTCGCTCTCGATCGTCACCTCTTCGCCGCCGACCGCGGTCAGGCCGTCCAGGAGATACCGCGCGTTGAACGCGACGGTGTTCTCCGGGCCGGACACCTTGCCGGACAGCGAGCTGTGCGAGTCTCCCACTTGGGCGGTTTCCGAGGCTATCTCGAGCTTGCCCGGAGCCGCGAAAGTCAGCTTCACGCCGAATCCGGCATCTTCCGAGAACAGCGCCGCGATCCGGATCTTGTTCATCAGGTCGCCGCGCTTTACCGTCGCCTTGGTGGTGAGCTTTTCGGGAATGATCTGGTCGTACTTCGGGAACTCGCCTTCGAGCAGCCGGCTCACCAGCCGCACGTGCTCGGTCTCGAACTGCACCTGGTTCTCGGCGGTGCGGATCGTCACCTCTTCGGCCTCGACGATGCGCCCCAGCTCGGCCAGCGCCTTGGCCGGCACGACCACCTTGAGCTCTTCCAGCGCGGACTTCTCGAATCGCATCGAGAGTTCCGCGAGCCGGTAGCTGTCCGTAGCCGCCACCTTGAGCTCCGGATCCTTGAAGTGGAACAGGGCGCCGGAAAGGATCGGCCGTGTCTCGTCGTTCGACGCCGCGATCGCGACCTTCTGGATGATGTCCTTGATTCCCGCCGCGGAAACGGTCACCGATTTGCCTTCGCTGACTTCCGGAATCACCGGGAATTCTGACGCGGGAATACCGTTGATCGTCGACTGGGCGCCGGTGCTCTTGATCACCAACGTCTGTTCCTTGGAGGACAGCTCAAGCTTTTCCTCACCAAGATTGTTCACGTAATCGGTCAGGAGACGCGCCGGCACCGTTAGTGACCCCTCTTTCTCGATCTTCGCGCCGATCGAGTAATCGATGCCGAGTTCGAGGTTCGTCGCGGAGACCCGAAGCCGTCCATCCTTAGTCTCAAGCAACACATTGGCAAGCACCGAGAGGGTTCCCCGCGGATTGATCATCCGGCTGACGGATGAGAGGGCTTTGGCTAATTGATCCTGGGTAGTGACGAGTTTCATCGGGAGTATTCCATGGGGATTAGTTCATACACAATGCGGGTAGATTTCAATTAAAGATAACTGGTAGTTGGAGTAGGGCCTGGGGAAACGGGGAAACGTCTAGAAAGTGTCTTTATCATAACCAATCTACGTCCCCAGCCCCAGGGGACCACCTGTAGAGAACACGGACGTTCCGCGTAATGGCCGCCTAAAACACCTAATTGATACACAGCGACGAACCCGCCGCACCCGGACCATACCCAGGACATACCCATAGTTTTCCACAACTTCGTCCACAGATGTAGGCACAAACGGCGGAGAGTTAGCCGTACAAGCGCTCCTTGATCAGGTTGAGCTCATGGCGGAGCGGCTCGTTGATTTCCGTCTCATGCCCGATCTTATCGACGGCGTGAATCACCGTCGTATGGTCGCGGTTGCCGAGCTCGCGGCCGATCTTCGGGTAGGACAGGTTCGACTCCTGGCGGAGCAGGTACATCACCATCTGCCGCGGCCGGACGATCTCCTTCACCCGCTTGGGGCCCTTAAGGTCATCGACGCTGATGTCGTAGAACTTCGCGACCGATTCGAGGATCTGGTCGCTCGAGATCTTCCGGTGTTGGCGCGAGGCGAGCATGGAACCGAGCACCCGTTCGGTCAGTTCGATCGACAGCGGCTCACCGATCAGCTCGGCATTGGCGGCCACGCGGATCAGCGCCCCCTCCAGCTCGCGGATGTTCCGCTGGAACGCCTTGGCGATGAACTCCAGCACGTCGTCGGACACGTCGTAACGCCGTTCCTGGGCCTTCGTCTTGAGGATCGCGATCCGGGTCTCGAGCTCGGGCGGCCCGAGGTCGGCGATCATGCCCATGGTCAGGCGGCTCATCAGCCGCTCCTCGAGCGTCGCGATCGCCTTCGGCGGCCGGTCGGAGGTGAGGACGATCTGCTTGTCGGCGTCCTTGAGCGCGTTGAACGTGTGGAAGAACTCCTCCTGGGTCTGGACCTTGCCGGCCATGAACTGGATATCGTCGATCATCAGCACGTCCACCTTGCGGTACTTGTTCTTGAGCCGGGCGGTCTTGTTGGCCTGGATCGAGGAGATCACCTCGTTGGTGAACTTCTCCGCGGTGACGTAGAGGACCTCCTTGTCGCTGGTGCGGCGGATCTCGCTGCCGATCGCGCGGATCAGGTGGGTCTTGCCGAGCCCCACCGGCCCGTAGATGAAGAGCGGGTTGTACGTGGTGCCGGGATTCTTCGCCACGGCCTTGGCGGCGGCGTGGGCAAGCTGGTTGGAGCCGGAGACGATGAAGTTCTCGAACGTGCAGCGGACCTGGGGCGCCGCCGGCTTGCTGCCGCTCCGGGACGGACGCGCCGTCGGGGCGGGTTCGGAGGCTTCGTCCGAATCGGACCCGGACGTTTCCGCGTCGGGATTCGCGACGGGCGCTCCGGCCTCCGGCCGGCCGATCTTGTACTCGAGCTTCGAGACTTCGGGAGCGTGCTTGGTGACCGCGGAAAGGATATCGTCGCTGAACTTCCGCTTCAGCCATTCCTTGGCGAACGCGCTCGGTACGAGGATCCGGGCGGTGTCGCCCTGGACCTCCAGGAGCTCCGTGTGCTTCAGCCATGTGGAGAAATTCGGGCGCGAGATCGTCACCTGAAGCTCACCAAGAACGGCCTGCCAAATTTTTTTGGGGTCCATCAATACGTTTTCCAAGTTGTGCTCCGACATGATAGCAGAGCTATCCACAGCATACACAATCCCACCCGATCATCCCCAACTCCGGCAGAAACATCCCCAGATCCCGTCGGAAACGGGTCGGCGGGACGGTCACTCGCGCGACGAAATGCGGTACACTGGACGGGTGGTTAAGCGAACATACCAGCCCTCGAAGCGCCGCCGGGCCCGCAAACACGGGTTCCGCAAACGCATGCAGACCCGGGACGGCCAGCAGATCCTGGCGCGCCGACGGGCCAAGGGACGCAAGCGCCTGACGGTGACGGCGTGACGGCGGCCCCGCTCATCATGATGATTCCGCGGATGTTCCGGCTCAGGAAGCCCGACGAATTCGACCGGGTATTCAGCGAAGGCCGGGCCGCGCACGGCCGGCTGATCAGCGTCCGGCTCCGTCCGGCGGACGGATTCAAGGCTGGGTTCGTGGTCGGCAAGTCCGTCAGCGAACGGGCCGTCGTCCGGAACCGGACGAAACGCCGCCTCCGGGACATCGTGCGTACGGCCCGGCCCCGGCTCGGCACCGCCGAGGTCGTCGTTTCGGCGAGGCGTCCGGCGGCTACGGCCGGACATACGGCGCTGGCCGACGAATTCGACGCCTTGCTCGCGCGGCTGGAACGGTCGGAGGCGCGCACATGACCAAGCGCGCCGTCATCGGCCTGATCGTCCTGTACCAGCGGACCCTCTCGCCGGATCACGGCTGGCTCAAGGGCCGGCGCCCGTACGGCACCTGCCGGTTCCATCCGACCTGCTCGGAATACGCCAAGGAAGCCGTGGAGCGGCTCGGGGTACGCCGGGGCCTCTGGCTCGGCATGAAGCGGATCGGCCGCTGCCACCCCGGCGCCGCCGGCGGATTTGACCCCGTAAGGAGATAACGAGGAACCATGGAACTGCTTTCGACCATCTTTTTCGACCCGATATTCAACGCCCTGATCTGGCTGTACGGCCTGACCGGCGACTTCGGCATCGCGATCATCATCCTCACGCTGCTGGTCCGGTTCGCGGTGGGGCCGTTCTCTGCCAAGGCGTTCAAGGCGCAGCGGCGGATGCAGGCGCTGCAGCCGGAGCTCAAGAAACTCCAGGAGAAGCACAAGGACGACCGCGAGACGCTGGCCAAGGAGATGATGGCCTTCTACCAGAAGGAGGGCGTGAACCCGGCGGCTTCGTGCCTGCCGACGCTGGTCCAGATCCCGTTCCTGATCGTGATCTTCTTCGCGATCAAGGACGTGATCGACGGCAAGGCGTTCGACCACCTCTATTCGTTCGTGCCGCACCCCGGCCCGGTCGACACCGCGTTCTTCGGCGTCCTCGACCTTTCGACGGTCGGCTTCCAGCCTTCGAACATGATCCTCGGCGTGGTCACCGCGGGCGTGATGTTCTGGCAGGCGCGGATGATGATGCCGAAGGACGGCAACATACCGGGCATGAGCCGGCAACTGATGTTCCTGTTCCCGGTGCTGACGCTGGTGTTCGCGATCACCCTGCCGGCCGCCCTGCCGCTCTACTGGGCCAGCTCCACCATCTTCACGATCCTCCAGCAGTACTACATCATCCGGCGGCATCCGCTGTCGGCGGAACGGGCCGTTGCCGTGGAAGACTGGAACGAGGCGAACCCGTCCGACCCCGTGAACGGCAAGGGAGGGCGGAAAACGAAAGGCACGCAGGCCAGGGGAAAGCGAGGCAAGAAAGGCGCTCAGGTGACCGTGCGATCGCGCGGCAAGGGCAGTAAGGGCAAGGGCCGGAAATGACGACGCAGACCCTCACCCAACCCCGTGAGCTGCTCGCCGAACTCCTGGCGAAGATGGGGATAGATGCCACGGTCGAGCAGCGCGAGGACGACCCGCCGCTGCTGGAGATCGTCGACGTCGAGGATCCGGCGACGCTGATCGGCCACCGCGGCGAAGCGATCCGTTCGCTCCAGCACGTGCTGCGGGTGATGGTCGCACGCGCCGGCGGCTCGCCGACCGCGATCGTGGACGTGGACGGCTACCGCAGCCGCCAGCAGGAGCAGCTCAAGGAGACCGCCAAGCAGAAGGCGGAAGAGGTGAAACAGACTGGCCGGCTGACCGTGCTCTCACCGATGACCTCGTACGAGCGGCGGCTGGTGCACGTGGAGCTGCGGGACGATCCCGAGGTGACCACCGAATCGATCGGCGAAGGCGGTGGCCGGCGGGTGATGATCAAGAAGGTCGAGCAGTAAACAGGCTCCCGACTTCTTACCGAAGCACCCCCAAAGCTACACCACTTCCCACCATGTCCTTGAGCCCAGTCACATAGTGCTTCTGGCAAGAAGCCGGGAGCCTGTAGTGCGCCACCTCCTCTACAATGGGCTCATGAAGGCTGCTTGGATGCGCTTGGGCGAACGCACGTCGGACCGGTGGGTCCGCGGGCTCTTGCTGCTCACCGTCTTCCTGCTTCCCGTCGGAAGCGTCTGGATCATCTCCGAGGCAAACGCCACGGTCGCGGGAGCGCGGAACAGCTTCGCCGTGCCGGTCTTTTACCTGATCGAGGGGCTGGTGCTGGTGACGGCCGCGGCATGGAGCGCCCTCCGACTCCGGGACGCCCGGCACCGGAGGGTGCTGCGGCAGAACGCTTCCCTACTAGCCCCGCTTCTCGGGCTGGTAGTGCTGGCGGCCGCTTCCATCCTTTGGGCGCCGGAGCCGTTGCTGGCGGGGGTAGGGGCCATCCACCTCGCCGTCGCGTTCTCCCTGGCGGCCATGCTGGCGTACGAGCTCCGGGACCGCGCGTTCCTGCGGGCGGTGTTCTGGACGTTCACCGCGGCCGCCGCGCTCCAGGCCGTCTGGGGCATCGCGCAGTACGCGGCACAACATGACTTCGGCCTTTGGCGGCTCGGCGAGAGCGGCCTGGCGCCGGACAAGGCGGGCATCGCCAAGGTCGCGACGATCGAGGGGCCGCTGGTCCGCGCCTACGGCAGTCTTCCGCACCCGAACGTGCTGGCCGCCTACCTGTCCCTGGCCGCGTTCTGGGTCGGCACGGTCGTCTTCTGGAAGAACGGCGAACGGTCGCGGTTGCGGCAGCTCGGCTTCGCGCTGCTCCTGGCCCTGCTCGGGGCGGGACTGCTCGTGACGTTCTCCCGGGTGGCGATCATCGCCACGCTGGTGGGCGGCGTGCTGGTCGCGCTCTTTTCCTGGCGGCGCTGGCAGTGGCTGCCGCCCGCCGCCGGAATCGCCGCCGCCGCGACGCTCGCGGTCGCGCTCGTGCTGGCCCCGGCACTGATGCAGCGCACCAGCCTCGAGTCGCGGGACGAGACCGGCATCACCAACCGCGCCGTCGGCTACCGCCAGGCGGCCCTGGTGATCACCACCCAGCCGCACGGCGCGGGCATCGGCAACTTCGTCCCGGTGGCACACCTGCTCGATGCCGGCCGGCCGGCGTACCAGTACCAGCCCGTGCATAACGTGCCGCTGCTCGCGACCGCGGAGCTCGGCCTGCTCGGCGGGGCACTGTTGGCATGGTTCGCGGCACGGCTCGGTAGGCGCTTCCACCGCAGTTCGTCGCGGAACCGCCGCGAGCGCTCCATCGAATTCATGCTGCTCTCCGTCACCGGCGCCTTCGTGCTGATGGCCGCCGCCGACCACTTCTTCTGGAGCCAGGTGCCGGGACTACTGCTGGGGGCGGTGCTGCTGAGCGCGTTGCTGTCGCGGCGCGCGCATGTCGCTTAGCCGATCCGGTTAGTTACTTTGAGTCTTGCCGCACGCGTTCGGTGACATCTACCCAGCCCAGAGGCATGTCGCTCGACCGTACCGTACGGATTTGATCCGGCTGGAGCTCCAGGTCAGTTCCGAAGAATTCGTTGAACGTTACCCGGAAGAAGTTGACTGGCGTGATCGTCGGATAAAGGTCTTCATGTCGCTCTCCGGGAAAACGGAACGCTGCCAGGATGTTTGTTTTCTTCCTGAGCGCCTGGTCGCTGGCTCCGGCTGAAAAATTAGATAAATCCTGATCCTCTCCGAGTTTTTCGTACTCTCCCTCATCTGCCGCGAGGATGATAATAGGGGGATCATCCTTGTGCTGGGCGAGCAGGTCCCTGACCAGGGCAAGTATGTGGTTGTTAGTGAACTGAAGCTGTTTCAGGAACCGCTGATCATTCGGAGACCGGAGTCGCTCGGGCCTCCCCGCTCGTCGAACACCAACGGTGGATGCGGCATCAGGAGATGGCTGAAGACGAACGTGGGTTCGTCATGCTTCGCTTGCTGTCTGATCGCATCCAATTGGTCCAGGAAGATGTCGCCGTGGGATTGGTACTGGGAGAAGTTAGTCCCGCCATACCGGTCGTACGCGTTCCCCGGCGCGGTGCCTACCAGAAAGATCCCGGAATAGTACGGAAGGTGATGCTCTCCGAAGAAGTCGATCTGCCAGGCCGGCCGCGGATTCCGGTCCGCGATCCGGGATGTTTGCGTGTCCGGTCCCCAAGACCCGATCTCAGCGAACGAGTAATCGAGCTTGTCTTTCAGGAACGCGGCGACCGCAGGTTCGTAAAACAGTGGGTTGAGCGGCTTGGCTGATTTTATGTGCTCCGAACCATGCACCACTAATTCGCCGCCATTGAGGGAGGAGGCTAACGATGGTCGGGTCGTCGGGTAATTGCTGAAACTCTGATCGGCCACGTAGAATCCCAGGGAACGAAGCTCATCCAGGAACTCGCTATTGTCGAAGTCGAAGCTTTCCTTGAGTCCGATCTGCCCTTCGTACCGGTCAAACACCAGATAGTAGATGTCCGGTTTCCGTTCGGGCGGCTTCACCGCGGTACTCCGCAGGTCTTCGCTATCGACCGTCACGGTCGTCCCGGAATTATTGACCAAGGAAATCGAGATCTGGGCCAGGGAGTACGCTGCGATCAGTGGGCCGACGATCGCCAAGTAGCTTGCCAGCATCCGGGTCCGCTCGAATCCCAGCCGTTTAACCAGCAGGAATGCACCGGCAGGTAGAACTAGGAACAAAAGGCCGACCGCGACAGCATCCCCGATCGGCAGCGCAGAGGTGACCCACCCCTTGAGATCGAGATACTGCAGGAGGGGAAAGGCTAAGACTGCCGCCAAGATCGCGGCTTTCATCCAGCTCCGCAAGAGCAGGAAGCACACCGCGACCACGGCCAGGCCCAACAGCAACGAAGCCACCAAGAGCGCGACCGCTTCCGAGATCGGCATGGAATGGATGTTCTTCTTAGTGAAGAGAATGATCGGCAATGCGTAGAAGCTCGCAAGAACCGCGGATGTCACCATGGCTTCGGAGGAAAGCACCTCGAAGAACCGGCGGGATATTCCTGCGAGCTTCTTGGCATTCATGGAAGTGCTACTTCTTCTTCCCGCCGGATACGCGCCGTACCAGCTGCTTCACCCGCAGCCAGTTGGTCTTCAGGAAGAACCCTACCGCTACTACGCCACCGATGATCGCCTGGATGATCACGCTGCCCGTTCCCGGGTCGATGTAGGCATGCGCGGTCGAGGGGACGACCAGGATGCCGAGGGCGATGGAACCGGTGAGAGTTTTCAGCTGATCGCTCATAACGAAACTATCCTAGCAGATATCGGTTCGTTGCTTCATTGCATACAATGAATTCTGCATGAACCAAAGCGCTACGAAGAAAATAGCACTGAACACGTTGGTGCAGTCGATCGCGAAGACGTTCGTGATCGTGATGGGCCTTGTGTCCGTGGCCATCCTGACCCGGTACCTCGGGGCGGAGGGTTACGGCAAGTTTACGCTAGTCCTCGTCTACCTCTCGATTTTCGGTATTGCCGCGGACATGGGGCTGTTCACGATCTCTATCCGTGAAATGAGCAAGAATCTCCGCCGCACGCAGGAGATCTTTTCCAATACCCTGGCACTCCGCGGGCTCCTTGGTGTCATCGTGTTGCTGATTGCCATAGGTGTCTCCTGGCTGTTGCCGTATGAACCCGATGTTCGGATCGGCATCATAATCGCCGGCGGTGCGCATCTCTTCGGCCTGCTCAACTCGGCGATGATGGCCGTCTTCCAGTCGCGTTTGGTAATGGGGTATGCCGCGATCGCCGACTTAGCAGGTCGAGCCATCGCGCTGGGCGCCGTCATAGCGGTGGCGGCACTCGGCCTTGGTTTTTATGCCGTGGTCGCGACCGCGTCCCTCGGCGCTTTCGTGACGTTCCTGGTATCGACCTGGCTCGTCCGGAGGTACGTCCGGGTCAAGCCGATGAAAGACCTGATCCTCTGGAAAGGATTGCTCAGGGAAGCGTTGCCCTACGGACTGACGCTCGTGGTCGTACAGCTATACTTCCGGGTCGACATCCTGCTGCTGTCCTTCTTCAAGACCAATGCGGATGTCGGCATCTATGGCGCGGTCTTCAAAGTATTCGAACTGCTCATGGTCTTTTCCGGGTTCTTCAACAACTCGACGTTCCCGATCCTTAACCGGCGGCTCAAGGAGAGTTCCGCCAAGGCCCGGGCATTCACCCAGAAGAGCTTCAACATCCTTTTCATCGGCGGACTCGGTATCGCGGCTGGCTCGCTGACCATCGCCCCCTTCGTCATGCGGATCGTCGGCGGCCAGGAATTCGTAGCCGGATCGGACGCGCTACGGGTCGTGCTGCTGACCATGCCGTTCACGTTCAGCGTCCTCGCCCTCGGCTCATTGCTGCTCGCCCTCGGCAAGCAAAAGGTGATGCTGCGGATCAGCACGTACAGCCTGGTGCTGAACATCGTGCTCAACCTGTTCCTGATCCCGCCTTACGGGTTCATCGGAGCCGCCGTGGCCACGCTTATCTCCGAGGTCTTCCTGATCACCTTCTATTATCGGTACACGCGGAAGCTGGCCGGCTTCTCCCTGTCCCCGGCCATTCCCCTGCGGGCAGTGGCGGCGGCCGTCGTGATGGTCGCGGTGATGCTGCCGCTCATGCACCTTCCCCTCCTGGCATTCCTGGCTGGCTCGACGACGTATCTCGGCGGGCTGGTTCTGTTCCGGGCAGTGGACAAGGATACGTTGAAAGAGCTCGTCGGCATGCTGCGGAAGCGGGTGTCTAAAACGTAAGGTATCCTTGAGCAATGGCATATCGAGCAATCACCACCACCTGGCACTACGCCCGTTTCTTGTCTGACCGTAGCAACCCGGACCGATGGCTGCTCTACCGCGGATATCTGAAAGTCCTGTTTTGGCTCACCGTATGGCCGCGCCGCAAGCGACCACTCAAGCTGTTCGGGTTCCGGGTGTATTACCCCTCGCTCTGGCTGCTCAGGCATCTGTACAGCGAGGTACTGCTGACCAACGATTATCGCGCGCGCGCCAAGGGTCGCTCGCCACGGATCGTGGATGCGGGTGCCAACATCGGTCTGGCCGCACTGTACCTGCTTCGCCAGAATCCGAAGGCCTCAATCGTTTGCATCGAACCTGACAGCAATACCGCCACGTACCTTGAGGACAACCTCCGCACGAACGGCTTCGAGGACGCCACGATTATCCGCAAGGCGCTCTCCGATAAGGCGGGAACCGTCACGCTGTACGGCGACCCGGACTTCGCAGGCGACACCACCCAGTCGATCAACCGGACGTTTCGCAAGAAGCTGGGGCCGAAAGGTTCGATCCGCTCGCAGCAGATCCCGGCCACCACGCTGGCGTCGGTCTTGAAACAACCTGCGGACATTCTCAAGGTAGATATAGAAGGTAGCGAAGTCCGGGTGCTTCGGGCAGCCAAGGCGAAGCTCAAGCAGGTGCGAACGATCCTACTGGAGTTCCATCACGTGGAAGAAAACAGCCTTGCCGAGCTATTGCAGATTCTCGACGAGGCCGGCTTCGTGTATGAGCTGGACGCGCGGAAGCCGGTCAGCAACATGCTTGGCAGTACGGCAATGATTCGTGCAATCCGCCGATGAGCGACAAGCCCACGATCGCCATCGACACCCGCTGGCTCGCCGGCCTGCACAGCGGCGTGGCCAAGTACCTGGTGGGCTTGATCGGCGCGCTGCCGGAGGCCGATCCCGGCCTGGCGTACCACCTCTTTGGCACCAAGCCGCCGCGGATGATCAAAGGCACGGTCCACCACCCGTTCAGCGGCTACTTCCAGTGGGGCATGGAGAACTACTGGCACTTCCTGCGCTGGCCGTCCCCGCGGACGCTCGGTCCCGATCCCGACCTCTGGCACTTCCCGAACTACTCGACCATGCCGACCCGCCGGCCGTACGTCACGACCGTCTACGACCTGGCGTTCGAGCGGTATCCGGAGTACACGGAGGCCGAAACGCTGAAGCGGCTCCGGAAGTACCTGCCGGAGACGATCGCCGGTGCCGAGCGGGTGCTCGCGATCTCCGAGGCCACGAAACGGGCGGTGATCGAACAATACGGCACGCCGGAAGACAAGATCGTCGTCACCCACCTTGCCGCGGACGAGCGGTTCTCGAGGCGCCTTTCCGCGGCCGACCGGGGGAAGGTGCTACGCCGCTACAAGCTGCGGGACCCGTACTTCCTGGCGGTCGGCAACCTCGAGCCACGGAAGAACCTGGCGACCCTGTTCAAGGCGTATGCTGCGCAAAAGGACCGCCTGGACCTCCGGCTGGCGATCGCGGGCGGCCAGGGCTGGTACTTCGACGAGACCAAACGGCTGATCGGCGAGCTCGGCATCACGGACCGGGTCACGTTCCTCGGCTACGTGCCCGACCCGGACCTGCCGGCGCTCTACCAGGGTGCCGAGGCCTTCGTCTTCCCTTCGCACTACGAGGGATTCGGGATTCCGATCCTGGAAGCGATGGCGTCAGGTACGCCGGTCGTGACTTCAAATACCTCGTCGATGCCGGAGGTATACGGCGATGCTGCGCTGGCGGTTGATCCGGAGAATACGGCGGCGCTTAGCAAGGCTCTGGTCCGGATCACCGACGAACCGAAGCTCCGGAAAGAGCTGGCCGCGGCCGGCCGGCAGCGGGCACGGAAGTTCTCCTGGCGGCGGACGGCCAAGGAGACGGTGGCCGTCTATCGTGACGTGCTCGGAGGATCCCGATGAGCCGGTACCTCGTGACCGGTGCCGGCGGCTTCGCCGGGAAACACCTGGTACGGGGACTGCTCAAGGACGGGCATGAGGTGACCGGGCTGGTGCGGAAGCCCGGCTCGCTCGGCATCGAGGGGGCGGCGGAGGTCGTCTGCGACCTGGCCGACGAAGCGGCGACGCAGCAAGCGGTCCTGGACGCGGCACCGGAAGGCATCTTCCACCTTGCCGCGCCGGAGGTGTCTCCGGGCCACTCCTGGGAAGATCCCGGCGCCGCCGTCACCGGCAACGTGGGGACGACGCGATCGGTCCTCGAAGGCGCGGCCGCGCTTGATCCCAAGCCGCGGGTCCTCCTGGTCAGCTCGGGCGGCGTGTACGGGGGCGTTCCGGAGGACCGCCAGCCGATCGCGGAGACCGAACACCTCAACCCGAACGATCCCTACGGCGAGAGCAAGGCCCGCTGCGAGGAGCTGGCCCGCTGGTTCGGGGACAAACGGGGGCTCCCCGTGATCATCGCCCGCTCGTTCAACCACACCGGGCCGGGCCAACGCGGCGGCTTCGCGCTCCCCGACTTCGCCACGCAGATCGCGGAAATCGAGGCCCGCGGCAGCGGGGAGATCAGCGTCGGCAATCTCGACGCCGCCCGGGACTTCCTCGACGTCCGGGACGTCGCGGACGCCTACCGGATCCTGATGGAGCGAGGCGTACCGGGCGAGGCGTACAACGTGGCGTCCGGCGAAGCGCACTCGATCGGGCACTTGCTCGAAGCCATGCTGGAAACGTCACCTGCTACAATAAATGTCGTCGTTGACGAAGACCGCCTCCGGCCGTCGGACACCCCGAGAGTCGAGGGTGACGCGGCCAAGCTCCGGGCCCTCGGCTGGGAGCCGGCGATACCGATCGAACAGACCCTGAAGGAGCTATTGGAAAGCGCACGGAACACGTATGGCAAAAGCTAAACGAGCATTAATCACGGGCATTACCGGCCAGGACGGCTCGTATCTGGCCGAGCTGCTACTCGACAAGGGATACGAGGTCCATGGCATGGTCCGCCGTTCCTCGACCGAGAAGCTGGAACGGGTCGAGCACCTGCGGGACAAGATCACCCTGCATCAGGGCGACTTGCTCGACCAGCGGTCGCTCGGCGACACGCTCCGCGAGGCCAAGCCCGACGAGATCTACAATCTCGCCGCGATGTCGTTCGTGCACACGTCCTGGACGCAGCCGGTGCTCACGGCCGAGTTCACCGGCGTGGGCGTGACGCGCCTGCTCGAGGCGGTCCGCGAGGTCTGTCCGGAGGTACGGTTCTACCAGGCCTCTTCCAGCGAGATGTTCGGCAAGGTCCGCGAGATACCGCAGACCGAGCTGACGCCGTTCTACCCTCGTTCGCCCTACGGAGTGGCCAAGGCGTACGGCCACTTCATCACCGTGAATTATCGCGAGTCCTACGACCTCCATGCTTCGAGCGGCATCCTCTTCAACCACGAGAGTCCCCGGCGCGGCCTGGAGTTCGTGACCCGGAAGATCAGCTGGCACGCGGCCGCGATCAAGGAAGGTGTCCGCGATTCGCTCGAACTCGGCAACCTCGACGCCGAGCGCGACTGGGGCTACGCCAAGGACTACGTGGAGGCGATGTGGCTGATGCTGCAGCAGGACCGGTCCGAGGACTTCGTGATCGCGACCGGCGAGACCCACTCCGTGAAGGAGTGCGTGCAGGTGGCGTTCGACCAGGCCGGTCTCGACTGGGAGAAGTATGTGAAGCTCAACAAGAAGTTCTTACGGCCGGCGGAGGTGGACCAGCTGGTCGGCGATTACTCCAAGGCGGAGAAGGAGCTCGGCTGGAAGCCGAAGACCAGCTTCGAAGAGCTGATCCGCCTGATGGTAGACGCGGACCGCAAGCTCATAGCCGGCGGTTGATCCCGTGAGCGCCTATACCTTCGGCATCGATACCCGGTGGCTGGAATCGCGGACGGCTTCGGGCGGGACCGCCGTCTACATCCGCGAGCTCGTCCGGGCGATGCTGCAGCTCGACCGGGGCAACCGCTATCACCTGTGGGGCACGCCGCTCACCGGCACGGGGATGAACGCGCACAATTTCCCGTTCACCGGCAAGCAGCGCCGGGCCTGGCAGCTCGTCTGGAAGACGGTCGGCTGGCCGACGGTGGATTTGCCCGGGCCGCCCTGCGACCTCTGGCACTTCACCAACTACGTGGCTCCGCCGACCCGAAAGCCGTTCGTGGTGACGGTCCATGACCTGGCGTTCGTCGAGCACCCGGAATACGTCGAACCGAAGAACCTGCGGTATCTGGAACGGTTCGTGCCGGAGGCACTGGCGCGGGCCGCACATATCATCGCGATTTCCGAAGCGACTCGCGAGGCATTGGTGGAAACGTTCTCGGTCCCGCAAACGAAGATCGCTGTCACGTCACTGGCAGCGAGCCCGGCTTTCCACGAGCCCGTGGAGCCAGACCGCCTTTCCCGGATCCTCAAGAAGCACGGCATCGACCGGGATTACATCCTTACCGTGGGGACGCTTGAGCCGCGCAAGAACCTGAAGACGTTGTTGCTGGCGTTCGCGGCGCTTCGCAAGAAGGTCCGCGAGCAGTTGGTGGTGGTGGGAGGCCACGGTTGGCTCTTCGACGAGACCGAGGAGCTGCTCCGGAAGCTTGGCCTGGGTGACCGGGTAATCCTTACCGGCTACGTTCCCGACGAGGAGCTTCCGTCGCTCTACGCCGGTGCGAAGGCGTTCGTGTTCCCGTCCCACCTCGAGGGGTTCGGCATCCCGCTGCTGGAGGCGATGGCTTCCGGCACCCCGGTACTCTCCTCGAATACCTCCTCGATGCCGGAGGTGGGCGGCACGGCGGCGCTCTACTTCGACCCCGACGACGAGAAGGGAATGCGCCTGGCGATCGAACGGGTGCTTGGCGACGAGAAGCTCCAGGAGCGCTTGGTCGAAGCGGGACATGAACAGGCGAAGGGGTTCAGCTGGGAACGGACGGCGCAGAAGACGCTCGGCACGTACTACCGGGCGCTCGGGCTCGGCAACGTCCGGGTACCGAAGCCCGCGACGGATACTCCGGAACCGCCCGCCGGTGCCGTAGAATAGGACGTATGGTAATCGGAGTCGACGTACGTGAAGCCGCACCCGAGCGGCGTGCCGGCAAAGGCCGGGTGGTCGCGGAACTGGTGCCGCGGCTGGCCGACCGCTCGCCGGATGACACCTGGCTGCTGTTCTCCGATCGCCGCTTCGACTGGGAGCTGCCGGCGAACTGCCGCTGGCGGATCGTCTCCGGCAAAGGGCCCCTCTGGCACCGGCGCACGGCGGCGGCGGCGAACCGCGCCTGCGACGTCTACTTCGCCGCGACCAGCTTCCTGACGTCCCGGTTCGTACGGAAGCCCGTCGTGCTGTTCGTCCATGACCTGATCGCGTTCTCGAAGGCCGGCGGCGTGGGCCTGAAGGCACGGCTGATGGAACAGGCCCTGCTCCGGCGGGCGCTCCGCAAGGCCGCCGGGGTCATCGTGAACTCCGAGACGACCAAGGCCGACCTGGCGGCGCGGTACCGGAAACTCCCGCCCGTGACCGTCGCGCCGCTGGCCGCGGGTCCGGCGTTCGGACGGAAGGTTTCCGCCAAGGCTCAGGCTGCCGTCCGGGCGCGACGGAACCTGCCGGCGCGCTACCTTCTTGCCGTGGGGACGATCGAGCCGCGCAAGAACTTCGCCGCGCTGATCGAGGCGTTCGAAGGGCTGCCGGCGGAGGTCCGTGGAAAGACGGAGCTGGTCATCGTGGGGCGATGGGGCTGGGGATACGGCCCGGTCGAACGGGCGTGTGCCACGGCGACTTCGACCCGGGTGCTGGACGACGTCGGCGATGACGAGCTTCCGGCACTCTATGCCGGCGCTCTCGCGTTCTGCTACCCGAGCCGCTACGAAGGGTTCGGCCTGCCGGCCCTCGAGGCGATGCAGTCCGGCCTGCCGGCGCTGCTATCGGACACGCCGGCGCTGCGGGAGTTGGCGGGCGACGCCGCTCTGTACTGCAAGCCGCGCAGCGCCCGTTCCATTCGGAGCGGCCTGAAGACGCTCCTCGGAAACGCACCGCGCCGTGCCAGTCTGGCCAAACGCGGCCGTACCCGTGCCCGGAAGTTCTCCTGGGACGTTGCCGCGGACCGGGCGCTCGAGGCGATCCGTCGGTCAGCGGGCCGTTAGTTCAGTATCATGGGAACCATGCGAACGTTCGTTTCCCGACACTGGCCCGTGATCGCCTCGGTAATCATCTTCGGCTCCCTGATCACCGGCGAGGCGCTGCAGTTCCGTCCGGTAACGGGCTCCCAGCTGGCGGTCACTCCGATAGACCTCGCGCTAGTGCTGGTGCTGGCGGGATTTGCCATACGTCTGGTCGCTTTGAAACAGCTCCGTGCGTTCGGAGCGTTCGTATGGCGTCACCCGGCATGGAAGTGGAGCGCGTTGTTCCTGGGTTGGGCCACTCTCGTGTTGCTCGTGAACGCAGCGGCACACGAGACACGGGAGCTTTTGATCGCGGCCGGATACCTTGCGCGCCTGGCGGCCGCGTTCTTCCTGGCGTGGGGTTTCGGATTCGAAGCCCGGCGATTCCGGGTTCCCGTGCACGAATGGTTCACGGCAGCGGCCGTTGCCCTGATCGGATTCGGGTTCCTGATCCTCCTCCGGTACCCGCACTTCGGTTTCATGAGATCGGAGGGATGGGATCCCCACATCGGAAGACTCCTCTCCACCTTCTATGACCCGAACCTCTTCGGTATGTTCGCGATCCTGGCAATGGGCTTCGTGTTGGCAAAGTACTGCTTCAAGCCGGACCGGAGTAGGGCGAGGCTGTACCTGGTGCTGTTCGCCGCCGGCTGGCTCGCGCTGTACCTGACGTATTCCCGCAGTGCCTGGGTCGCGGGACTGATCGCGATTCCCGCGATAGCCTGGAAACGTAGCCGTTTGGCCGCCTTTCTCATCGCGGCGGTATTCGTTGCCGCGCTGTTCGTTCCCACCAGGCTGTCCGACCGGTTCGAGACCGTACCTTCGCTGGCCGATACGTCCCGGTATTCCGACGAGGGCTTCGAGTGCGATGAAAGGAGGGACCGGGAATGTGATCCCACCGGCTCTACGCGGATCAGCAGCGTCCAGGAAGGCTTCGAATTGGCTCTGCAGAATCCGGTGATCGGCGTGGGGTATAACGCGTATGGCTTCGCCCCGGTGGAGGAACAGGACGAACAGGGCAGGACAATCGTACGGCGCAATTCCAGCCACGGCTCGGACATCTCGCTGTTGAACATCTGGGCGACGACCGGGTTGGTCGGCCTAGGGCTCATGCTGGCATTCCTGGTGCAGGTCCTCCGTGGACTGTTCGGGGTGGCGGGCGGCAGAGGCGAGGACGCCTGGATCGCGACCGCACTGCTGTGGTTTACCCTCGCGTTTATCGCCGCTTCCTTCTTCAATAACGTACTGCTCTACACGCTCCTGCTGGTGCCCTGGCTGTTGCTGGTGGCGGTGACGCTGCCGGCCGGACGGAGCCGGCGATGAACGGGTTCATCGGCACGGAGGAAACGATCATGATTTCGGGGATAGGGTGGCTGGCGATCGCCGCCGCCGCGGTCGGTGCGTTCCTGCTCGCCCGCCGCCGTGCGGACTGGGGGATCGCCCTGGTGGTGGCCGCCCTGCCGCTCTACCAGGTGCGCGGTTCGCTCGGCGTGCCGACCACGCTGCTTGAGCTGATCTTGGGAGCGGTGGTGCTGGGCGTGCTGAGCCGGTGGCCGCGGTACCGCCCCGTCCGCTCGCCGTTCGACCCCTGGCTGGCGTTGTGGGTGCTGGGCTCGCTTCTGGCCGCGGTCCTCGCACCGGACCCGAAACAGGCCCTCGGCCTCTGGCGCGCGTTCTTCCTGGAGCCGGCGGTCTTCTTCGTGGCTGCCCGCTCCGTATTCAAGGTCGAGCCGGTTCGCCCGCTCCTCTACGGTGCGATCGGTGCGATCGGCGTGGCCGCTGCGTGGACAGCCGTGCTGGCGGCCGGCGGGTCGGCGCTCTCGTACGACGGCCGCTTGGCCGGGCCGTTCCAGTCACCGAATTTCATGGCCCACCTGACGGTACCGCTGACCCTGCTGGTCCTGGGGTGGCCGGGCCGCCTTTCCCGGCTGGCCCGGTTCGGCCCTGCCGTGCTCGGCCTGGCGCTGCTGGCCGGGAGCCAATCCCGCGGCGGCCTGCTGGCCTTGGCGGCCGGCGGCTTGGTGCTGGCCCTCCTGCGCAGCGGCCCGGCTTGGCGGAAGCGGATTACCGCCGCCATGGTCATCGGGGCGCTCCTTGTCACCGGAATCCTTCTGAACGCCGACCGCGACGACCGGTTCTCGACGCGGCCCGTGCTGTGGAAGACCGCTGCCGCGGTCATCGCTGAGCGGCCGCTGCTCGGTGCCGGACCCGAGTATTTCCAGGACGAGGTTCGGGCCCGGGTCGGTGACGACGAGGACCTCCGCCGGTTCATCGTGCCGCGCGCGCCGGATGCCCACAACCTCTTCCTGGTCACCTGGACGGAATGGGGGCTCGCGACGGTAGCCGGCTTGGCCGGCCTCCTCACCACGTTGGCGGCCGTTCTCTGGCGCCGCCGTGACCGCTGGGCCGTGTCCGCGGCCGCTATGGCTGCCGCGATCCTCGCCCACGGGCTGGTGGACACGCCCGTGCTCAAGAACGACCTCGCGATCATATTCATGCTGGTGTTCGTGCTGGCCGCGCTCCCGCGCCGGAGGGCGGCGTGAGTCCTCGCCGCGCCGCCACCGCGGGCAAGCGGATCGGCATCGACGCCCGGTTCCACGGACTTGGCTCGGCGGGATTGGCCCGGTACACCCGCGAGCTGATCAGCCACCTGGCCGCGGTTCGGACGCCGCACACGTTCGTGGTGTTCCTCCGCCCCGAGGACGCCCGGTCGTTCCCGCACCGCGGGCCGCGGTTCGAGACCGTCGTCACCCGGACGCCGCACTACTCATTCCGTGAGCAGATGCTGCTTCCCGGTGAGCTGTCCCGGGCCCGCCTCGACCTGATGCACTTCACCAACTTCAACCTGCCGATCCGTTACCACGATCCCTTCGTGGTAACGGTCCACGACCTTACCCTGCTCCGGTACGCGGGCCGCAGCCGGCTTTCCAAGCTGAAACACGGACCGATGCGGGCGGTCGTCCGGGCCGGGATCCGCAACAGCCGGAAGATCATCACCATCTCGGAGTACCAGCGGAAGATCATCGCCCGGGATTTCCGGGCGTTCGACGGGAAGATCGAAGTGGTCTACGAAGCCGTGGAGCCGCGGTTCAAGCCGCTGTCCCGGGCGGAGGTCACGGCGTTCCGGCGGGAGCGCGGCCTCGCCGACCCGTTCGTGATGTACACGGGACAGTGGCGGGAGCACAAGAACCTCGTCCGGCTGCTCAAGGCGTTCCGGTTGCTACGGCGGAAGCACCCGGCGGTGCGGCTGATCCTGGTCGGCAAGCGCGACCCGGCGTTCCCGATCATCCCCCGTACCATCCGTTCGTTGGGATTGTCCGAGGCGGTGACCTGCACGGGGTTCGTGGATGACGAGGACCTGCCCCGGTACTATGCCGCCGCCGATGCCTTCGCGTTCCCGTCGCTCACCGAGGGCTTCGGCCTGCCGCCGCTCGAAGCGATGGCCTGCGGCACGCCGGTCGCGGCGTCCGACGCGCCGCCGATGCCCGAGATCCTCGGCGACGCCGCGGCGTTCTTCAACCCCCGGAATACCGCCGACGTAGCGCGTGTCGTCGAACGGACGCTGTTCGATCCGGCGCTCCGCCGGACGCTCCGCCGCCGCGGCCTTGCCAGGGTCAAGCGGTACTCCTGGCAGAAGACCGCCCGGGAGACGCTGGCGGTCTACGAATCGGCGCTCCGGTAGTCGGACGTGCATATGGCCCACGGAGGCTTGTATACTGAGATGTCCTCACCAGGCACCCGTACTACAATGAACGCACATGATCGCCAAGCCACCGTCGTATCGGTCTCCGATCGCCACATCGTCCTGTCGTTGGACGGGAAGACGTTCGAGTGGCCGCGGGAGGCCGCGCCCCGGGTATCGGAGGGTGACACGATGATCGTCCGCCTGATGACCGAATCACAGGCTGCCACCGACCGTCATGAACAAGCCCGGGCGGTGCTCAAGGAGCTGCTCGGCGGAGGCCGATGAACGAGCGCAAGGGGAGGCCGTTCCTGCGTGCCGGGCTGGCCCTGGCGGCATTCGTCGTGGCGATCGTCGCGGCGGGCCAGTTCGTATACGCCGACCGGGCGCTGCCCGGCGTGACCGTCGGCGGGCACAACGTGGGAGGCATGTCGGAAGCCGACGTGCGGGAGTTCGTGACCCGACAGACGGCGGACATCAAGGAGCTCACGTTCCGTTACCGGGACCGGGAATATACGTTCGGCGCCAAGGAGGTCGGCCTGTCGGTCGACGTGGAGGCGACGGCCGCTGCCACGATGCGGGCGGGCCGTGACGACGCGCTCGACGCGCTCAGCCCGTTCGTCCTGGGCATGGCGGAGTACGAGTCGCCGCTGCGATACCGGTTGAACCGTCCGGCGCTCCGCCAGAAGCTGCTCGACCGGGTAAGCGGAGTGACGACCCCCGCCCGGGATGCCCGGGTGGTACGGGCCGGGGACGACTTCGTGACGGAGCCGGAAGCCGACGGGTTCGGCGTGGACCTGGACCAGGCGATACGTGATGCCAACCACGCCGTCGAGCACTTCGAGACGGAGATCGTGCTCGAGGAAACCGTGCTGAAGCCGGAGATCACGCGGAGCCAGCTGTCCGGAACGCTGGGAGAGGCCCGGATGCTGGCCGGGCGGTCCGCGGTGATCGAAGCCGGCGGCCGGACGTTCCGACCGGATGTCGATACGGTACGGAGCTGGGTCGGGTTCCGGACCGAGGAAGCGCGGGCGGAGAACTCGTTCATCGACGGAGCCACGGTCGTGCCGGCATTCCTGTCACTGGTGTCCATCAGCCCGGAGGAGCTGGGCGGCCAGGCGCCGGCCAAGCGGGTGGCCGCCACGTACGACCGCGACGCGGTCGGTACGTACGTCCGGACCCTCGCCGACCAGGTGGATCGTCCACCGGTGAACGGCCGGCTGGCGTTCGAGGGCGGCCAGGTCACGTTCTCCGGAGAACCGCGGGGCGGCGTGGTCGTGGATCGCGCGAAGGCCGTCGAGGTGATCGCGGCCAGGGTGCGTGCCGACGAGGTCGCCCGGCTGCCGATCAAGGAGGAGCCTGCCCAGATCAGTCCGGGGAACCTGGATCGTCTCGGGCTGGAGACGCTGATCGGCAGCGCGACGACGACGTTCGAAGGCAGCTCGGCCGACCGGACGTATAACATCGGCGTGGGAGCGGATAAGTTCGACGGCACGCTGATCAAACCCGGCGAGGAATTCTCGTTCAACGGCACCCTCGGCGAAGTCGGTCCGGAAACGGGATACGTCGAGGAACTGGTGATCCTGGAGAACCGGACGGAGCCGCAGTACGGCGGCGGTCTCTGCCAGGTCTCGACGACCATGTTCCGGGCCGCGCTGGACACGGGGCTGCCGATCACCGCGCGCACCAACCACTCCTATGCGGTCCATTACTACGCGCCGATCGGGATGGATGCGACGATCTATCCGCCGTATCCCGACATGCGGTTCGTCAACAACACGCCGGGGCATATCCTGGTGCAGACCAGCGTTTCGGGACAGAGCATCACGTACCAGTTCTTCGGCACCGCGGACGGACGGGAGGCGAATACGGAGATCGTGCACATCAACGCGACGGAAGAAGGCGGTGGCACCGCGTCGTTCCGCTACGTGGTGGATGGCGGTCCGCAGCCGATCGACCGTGTCTTCTACTCGAGCTACAAGCCGCGGAAGGCCTTCCCACTGCCGGGCGAGCGCAGCCTGAACTAATCGGACCGGGCCGCTTAGCGCTTCCCGACGACGAGCCCGTATACCTGCGCGGCGCCTGCTTCGCGGCAGGCTTCGGCACAGGCGGCCAGCGTGGCGCCCGTGGTATAGACATCGTCGACCAGGACGACCGTCCGGTTTGCCGGAAGAGGGCCCGTCCATGCGAACGCGCCCGCGACGTTCCGTCTCCGCTCGGCGCGACCGAGCCCGGTCTGGGTCCGCGTGCGGTGGCAGCGGATCAGGCCGGAGGATACCGGCAGCCCGGTGGCCGCGGCTAACGCTCCGGCAAGCAGGGCCGATTGGTTATGGCCGCGGCTGCGGAGCCGCCGGGGATGGAGCGGCACGGGCACGAGCACGAGGTCCCGATGCCGCCGCCGAAGGTCTGCCAACAGGACCGTAAGGCGTTCCACCAAGGTCGGGATCACCGCTTTCACGTGGCGGTACTTGAGCGCTTTCACCCAGCGCGTCAGGGGCTCCCGATGGATGCCGGCCGCGATCAACCCGTCCAGTCCTGGAACGGACACCATCCCGACCGGGACGATCCGTCGGTCACAGTCGGAACACCACCAGCTGCCGGGAATCTCGCATCCGACGCAGCGGGACGGAAACACCATGCCGACCAGTCGAGAGAACACCATGCACCCATTTTATCAGGCAAGCTTACTTAATGATCCGCTTAGGGTCGAAGTCGAGTGAACGCATCAGCAGTTCCCACTCGTCGCGGTAGGCCTTCCGGCGCTCCTTCTCGTGGAACTTGAGCATCGTCCGGTCGGCGACGATCTTCACGTCGGGCGCATCCTGCCGCTCGCCGGTATCGATCCGCTTCAGCTGCCAGCGGGACAGCCGCTGCTCGATCCGGTCACCGACCCCGCTGTCGAGCAGCCGTTCGAGCCGTCGGGCGACCCGGGACAGTCCGGACGCCTCGAACCGGACCGTGTCATAGCGAGGCACGAACTCCCGGACCCACCGGTTCGCGGCCAGGAAGGCGGGATACGTCTCGCCGGACGAATCCAGTACCGGCCGGAGTTCCGCGATCCAGTAAGCCAGGTAAATGTCATACGGCGCGAAGGCGATGTCGGACAGGTCGAGGTGTTCCTCCGTCACCCAGAACGAGAGACACATCCGGTCGCGGACCTTCCGGCCGTGGCGCCGCAGACCGAAGACCTGGAGCAGGGCGGTGGTGACCGTCCGCGCGGTGAAGAGCCGCCGCCGGTCCGTCACGATGAACAGGTCGATGTCGCTCTCGGGACTGGCGGTCCGGTCCGCCAGGGTGTTGCCGACGGCCACCATCCGGATGAACGGAACGTGGCGGAGGAGCGATGCCGCTACCCGGACGCGCCACCACTTGAAGCGATAGGCGCGGTCGGATTTCGTGGTCGACTGCCGGATCGATGCCCCTCGGACGCGGTAGGCATCGTGCCGTTTACTGACCTTGGTGCCCAGGCGACCGAGGGTCTTTTCGATCTCCGCGTGATCGGCCGAGCGCCTGAGGAGCAACCGCTCCAAGTCGGCGGCGGTCAGGGCGCGGCCCAGTACCCCGAACCAGGCCAGCGTTCCGGCCACGCACCACTCGATCGGCGGCTTTTGTTCGCTCACCACCTCAGCTTACACTGGACGCATGAGTAAAAAACGCATCGTTTCCGGAATCCAGTCGAGCGGCAGCCTTCACCTCGGTAACTACGTCGGCGCTTTTCGCCGGTTCATCGAGCTACAGGAGCACTACGAGTGTTTCTTCTTCATCGCGGATCTGCATTCGATCACCGTTCCGCAGGAGCCGGAGGAGCTCCGCGCGCAGATCCGGGAGACGGTCGCGACGTACCTAGCCTGCGGCATCGACCCCGACAAGACCGTGCTGTTCCGTCAGTCCGGGATCGCGGCACACGCCGAACTGGGGTGGCTGCTGAACACGATCGCTACGATGGGTGAGCTGAAACGGATGACCCAGTACAAGGACAAGGCCGGCGGCCAGGCCGACGCCTCGATCGGCGCGGGCCTGTTCGATTACCCGGTACTGATGGCTGCCGACATCCTGCTGTATCGTCCGGAAGCGGTGCCGGTCGGCGAGGACCAGAAACAGCACATCGAACTGACCCGCGACCTCGCGGAACGGTTCAACGGCCGGTTCGGTGAGACGTTCCGGGTGCCGGAACCGCTGATTCCGGAACAGGGCGCCCGGGTGATGGCGCTCGATGATCCGAGCAAGAAGATGTCGAAGAGTGCCCCCTCCGAAGCCAGCCGGATCGAACTGGCTGATGATGCCGACGCCGTCCGCCGGAAGATCTCCCGGGCGGTGACCGATTCGGGGGACAAGATTGTGAGCGGTTCGGACAAGCCTGCCCTCACGAACCTGCTGACGATCATGGGAACGCTGTCTGGAAAGAGCATCGCCGAGCTTGAGGAAGAGTTCGGTGGCACGGGTTACAAGGAGTTCAAGGAAGCGCTGGCGGAAACGATCGTTGCCGCGCTGGATCCGATCCAGCGAAGACGCGTGGAACTGGAAAAGGATCCCGGCGTGATCGATGCCGTCCTGACCGCGGGCGCGGAAAAGGCCCGCCCGATCGCCGATGCCACGTTGGCCGACGCCAAGCGGGCCATGGGCCTGCTGTGAAGCTCGTCTGTCTGAACGCGTGGGGCGGACATGAGCTCGACCCGCTACTCGAATTCATCAAGACCCATGCTCCCTATACGGACCTTTTCTGCTTTCAGGAGGTGTTCAATAATTCCGCCGGCAAGGTTTCCGACGGCGAGTTCCGACTGAACCTGCTTGATGAGCTCAAGCAGGCGCTCCCGTCATTCGAGCCGTACTACATTCCCGGGCAGGTCGGGTTTGCGATCGATCGCAGCCCGGTACCGTATGACCTTTCATTTGGCAGTGCGATTTTCGCCCAAACGTCGCTGAAGCCGGAATTTTCCCATGTGGTGCTCCTGGAAAACAACGACAGCTCGGACCATCCCTACCACGAGACCAAGCACCTGCTGAATGTGAAGCCGGCTCTGTCCGGCAAGCCGCTCACGATCTCCACGCTCCACGGACTCTGGGTGCCCAACATCGGAAAAACCGATACGGAAGAACGCCTGATTCAATCGCGCCGGATACGGGAGTTTCTCGATGCACAGCCCGGCGAGAAGATACTGTGCGGAGACCTGAACCTCAACCCGGGTACCGAAAGCTTACGGATGCTTGAACAGGGCTACCGTAATCTGATCGCTGATTTTGACATTCAAACTACCCGCAGCGCGCTCTACAAGAGATCGGATCGATTCGCCGACTATACGTTGGTAACCCCGGGCGTGCAGGTCCGCTCGTTCGAAGTTCCGGATGTGCCAATCTCGGATCATCTCCCGATGATCCTCGAATTCGACCTCGCCACGTAGTCAGACCGCCGGGTTCGAACGTGCCCGGCCCTCGCCGGTCTCGGTGACGCCGACCTTCTTCCGCTTCTTCGGCTTTGCCGCCTCGAGCGTCAGCGCGGTTTGGATGATCGCGATGTGCGTATAGGCCTGCGGGAAGTTTCCGGTCAGCTCGCCGTTCTCCGGATTGATGTTCTCCGAGAACAGCCGGAGATGGTTGCCGTGCTCCAGGATCAGCTCGAAGCGCCGGCGGGCCTCGTCCACCTCGCCCTGCATCGCGAGCACCTGTGCTAGCCAGAGGTTGCAGATGATCATCGCGGCCTTGGTGTCACCCTGGTCGTCGATCATGTTGTAGCGCCGGATGAAGTCGCCGCTGGAAAGTTCCTTGAGCATCCGCTTCACCGTTTTCTTCATCTTCGGGTCCTTGGCACTGATGAAGCCGAACAGCGGCATGTGCAGGATCGCCGCATCCAGTTCGTCCCGTTCGTACGCAATCGTGAACGACTGCTTCTCCTCATTCCAACCGTGGGTGAGGATGTCGTCCTTGATCTCGTCCCGCACCTTGACCCAGCGGGCGGCGCGCTCCTCGTCCTTCATCCGCCGGGCCAGCCGCACGCCGCGGTCCATCGCGACCCAGGCCTGCACCTTCGAGGCGGTGTAGTTGAGCTTGAACTTCTCGTCGTGGAATTCCCAGATGCCGTTGTCGGGTTCCCGCCAGAACTTGCAGATGACCTCGACCACTTCGCTCAGCGTGTTCCACATGTCGGGCGAGAGGTAGTGCTTCTCCTCGAAGACCACCGCGGCCACGTCGATCACCTCGCCGAACGCATCCAGCTGGAGCTGGTTGGCGGCGCGGTTACCGACCCGGACCGGCAGGCTGTGCTTGTAACCGGCCAGGTGGTCGAGCTCGAGCTCGGTCATCTCCTCGGCGCCGTCCACCCGGTACATGATCTGGATCTCCGGGCCGCTCTGGGAGATGGTCTCGCGCAGGAAGTGCATGAACGCGAGCGCCTCGGCAAACAGCCCGACCTTGAAGAGCGCGTCCACGGTGAACGACGCGTCGCGCAGCCAGCAGTACCGGTAGTCCCAGGTGCGGTTGGAGCCCACGTCCTCCGGAAGTGAGGTCGTGACCGCGGCGACCACGGCACCGGACGGTGCGTAGGTAAGGAGCTTGAGCGCCAGGGCTGACCGCCGGACCGTCTCCAGGTACGGCCCCTGGTATTCCAGCTTCCAGAGCCACTGCCGCCAGAAGTGGACGGTCTTGGCCAGCACGTCGGAGTTGTCGACGTTGCCGTCGAACTGGGTCACGTCGAAGAGGTTTTTGCGGTAGCCGAGCACGAAGTCCACCAGCTCGCCCTCCTTGAGCCTGAACGTCTTTTCCAGGCGGTCACGCTTCTCGTCGTAGGCGTCTACCACCGGGGTGCTGGCGGACAGGATGAACGTCTGTCCCTCGCCGCGGGCGAGCCAGACGCCGCTCCGGAACTCGAACTTCGGCCGGATCCGGGCGTAGTCGAAGGCCGGTTCCATGATCATCTCGACGTCCGCCGTGCCGCGGAGCACCTTCACCCGGCGGCAGAGCCGCTGGAGCGGGCGGGTGCGATACGGTTCGGCGAAGATCGGCATGAAGTCGGTCACCTCGACCTCGGCCTCGTCGGAAACGAACGTGGTCACCAGGACGTTCGTGTTCTCCATGTACTCCTGTTTGGACCAGAACTTCTTGCCGACCGGCCGGAGCGAGAAGGAGCCGCCCTGCTTTTCATCGAGGAGCTTCCCGAACGCGGACGGCGAATCGAACCGCGGGAAGCAGAACCAGTCGATGCTGGCGTCCTTGGATACCAGCGCCGCGGTCTCGCAGTTGCCGATGATGCCGTAATCGATGCCGGCGGTGGTTTGGGGCTTGACCATAGACTCTATCCTAGCGCTTAGCTGCGGGAGCTTCTAGGTACCGTGCGGACGGGGATAGGCCGCCGGCGTTCATTGCCGGATCAGGGCAAGGACCTCGTCCCGCTTCCGCTCCATGAGCTTCCGGGATGCCGCTTCGAGCGTCAGGCGGATCACCGGCTCCGTATTGGACGGCCGCACGACGAAGTGCCAGTCGGGGTAGCGGACGGCGATGCCGTCCAGCTCGTCGATTTTGCCGTCGGCGTACCGTTCCTTGATCCGGGCCAGGACGGCCGGCACATCGGCGACCTTCGAGTTGAGTTCACCGCTCAGAGAGTAGCTCGACTCCAGGCGCTTCCGTTCGTCGCTGAGCGGACCGGGGAGGCCGCTCACGTACTCGAGGATGACCAGTCCGGCCAGGATGCCGCAGTCGGCGTAGCCGAAGTCCCGGAAATAAAAGTGACCGGAGACTTCGCCGCCGAAGACGGCGTCGTGTTCCATCATCTTCGGCTTGATGTGCGTATGCCCGACCTTCCAGGCCAGCGGCGTGCCGCCGGCTTCCCGGATGGCGTCGGGGACGGCGTCGCTGGCTCGGATGTCGTATACGACCGTACTGGCGGGGGCGTGCTTGAGCATCGTCTTGGCGAGGAGCGCGGTCAGGTAGTCGCCGGGAATGTCCCGGCCTTCGTCATCGACCGCCAGGCAGCGGTCGCCGTCGGGGTCGAAGATCAGGCCGAGGTCCGCTTTCTCTTCGAGCACCTTCTTCCGCAGCGGCTCCTTGGCTTCCGGCTGGATCACGTCGTTCGGATGTCCGGGGAAGGTTCCGTCCGGCTCCCAGAACAGCGGGACGATCTCAAGCGGCAGACGTTCCCGAAGTTTTTCCCAGGCGGCACCCTGGGAGCCGCTCGAGGTGTCGACCACGACTTTCAGCGGTTTCAGCCGGGCCGGAGGAATGAGCTCCAGCATTCGGCCCACGAAGGCGTCCAGCGTGTCCTCGGTCGTGACGGCGCCGGGCTTTGCGGCATCCTCGTACCGCTTCTCGAGTACCCATGACCGGAACTCCTTCACGGGAACCAGTTCCGGCATCTTGCGTACCATCTTGAAGCCGTTGTACTCGGGCGGATTGTGCGAAGCGGTGACCATGATGCCGGGAGCGGCGTGCCGGCTGCAGGCGAAGTAGTACTGGTCCGTCGAGACCCGGCCGATGTCGAGCACGTCCACGCCGGAAGCGGTCAGGCCTTTGATGACCGCCGCTTGGAATGCCGCTCCGGTCGTGCGGACGTCGCGACCGACCACGACCTGCTTCGGCTGCAAGTACGCCGCAAAGGCGCGACCGACCTGCTCGGCACCGGCCTCGTCCAGCTGGTCCGGGACGATTCCCCGGATATCGTATGCCCGGAAGATCTCTGTTTCGGCTCGCATGACCTTACCAGTGTACCGCTTAGGGGTTCGAAACGCGCACGATCCGGCACGCCTGAACATCCGGGAAAGGTGTGTCATAATAACCAGTCATCCGTTACGGATCATGAAAGCACAAGCAGACCAAGTCGAGCAGGGGGAGCCGGTTTTCATTCCCGAGAAGGCAGCGCCGTTCTTTGACAAGGCGCTGGGCGACTTCCTCAGGAAGTCCATGACCGGTGCGCTGGAACACGAGGATATCGAGGCCGCGCTCCGGGAATACCGGGCGGGCAGTCCGGAAGCCGCGAACGAATTGGTACGCACGGCGATCGGCGTCCCGCTGATCGTCGGCTATTACCATGTGAAAAAGGAGACGGTCAGCAAGCAGGAAGTGCTCGAAGCCGCTCCGAACATGGTTCTTGAAGCGGCGGAAAGCGGTGCGGCGGAAGGGTACGTGTCGAGGCTGGCAGACTTGGCGGAGCGCCATTGGCAGGAAGCCACCCAGGCTCCTCCCGGAAAGTCGGCCGTACCGGACGCCGGGTTTTCTGCGGACAACCGGCGTAACGAGATGCTCGTAACGCGGGCGCTCGAAGGAAACGAGGATGCGTTCGAAGCACTGGCCGAACGGATGCAGGCATCTGTCGACCGGTTGGCACATACGTATTTCGCCCCCGGTCTCAGCAAGGACGACATCGCTCAGGAGGCCCGCTACGGGCTGTTGAAGGCCGTTCGGGACTACAGGCGTTCGGGAAAAGCGGGCTTCGTGACATTCGCCGAGCTGGCTATGTATCGTCAGGTCATCACCGCCGTGAAGACCGCCACGCGGGACAAGCACTTGCCGGTCAACGAGGCCAGGTCGTTCCGCCAACCCGTCGGTACCTACTCGGACGGGGAGGAAATACCCTTGTCGGACGTGCTCGCGGATTCGAAGGTGCTGGAGCCGGATGAGATAATCGAACAGAGGCGTTTGGTGAGGGATGTATTCGGGGCAGCCCGCTCCCGCCTCACCGACGTGGAGTCGGGGGTGATCATAGGGCATTACGTCGGGCATAACTATACGGAAATCGGCGAAGTGCTGGGGATCGATCACAAGGCCGTTGATAATGCCATGCAACGGGCACGCCGGAAATTACAGCTAGCGGTCGAATATTAGCTTGACAAAGGGGTTTCTTGTCCCTATTCTCGGTAGCTATGGAGTTTTCCATGAAGCGAGATATCACCCCCAAATCAGCCAAGGCGAATGGAGCCAAGACCGGCTCCAAGCGGTGCCGGGCCGGGATCGACCCGCCGTTCCGGGTCGATGACGCGTTCGTGAAGCGCCACCTGGTGGATCTGCTCCGGCTCACGGACGAACTGCAGGCGGTCTACGAGACGTATCCGCGGCTGCAGTCGCTGGTGTCGGAAGAGGCGTGGAGCCAGCTGACCGACGTACCGTACCGGCAGCTCCTGGAGCTCAACCTGCGGCCGGACGACCGCGGGTTGCGCGATGCTGCCGCGGGGAACATCCTCCGCTTGGAGGACCTGCTGACGTCGACGCTGGTGCGCGACCGGACGGCGTTCAACGACACGCTGACAAGGGTGCTCCGTTTCCGGATCGTCAACGGATTGGCCACGCGATGAACTTCTACGTGAAACAGTACGATCCGATCGAGGACGCGATCGAGCAGCTCAGGCGGTTCAATGAGACGCCGGCCAACGAACGCGAGCATACCGAGGAAGAACTGATCGGCCTGCTGGCGCATCAGGTGCGGCAAGAAGCCTGAGTTTCGCCCGTTCCATATCAAGCACAGCGGACGTTCTGGTATACTCCGCCTTACATGACGTACTGCATGGGGAAGGAGGTGAACTGCGCATGATAAGAACAGTCATTTCCTTCATATCGGTCATCGCGCTCGTGTTGCTGGCTACGCCGGCTCTGGCAGCTCCGCCTACGCTCAATTGGGGCCCTGAGACCAGTGCCGGACAGTGTGACACGAAGGGCAAACCCGTCGTGAATGTCACACACAAGGTCGTCAATTCGATCGACTCCGGTTTCGGCGGCTACTGGGCCTTCATCGACTACAACCGCCAGATCCAACTGTGGGATCAGGGTGACGGCACTTACTGCGCCGTGGTCAGCTACCAGGGTCAGTTCGATGCTGAAGCGGGCCAGCAATCACCGGGCAATACCGAGCCGCTCGACGGTGATGAGGGCGGCACCTTCCAGGGCGGTTATCGCGCCACCATCAGCGGTGACCTGCTTACGGTTCCCGCCTGGCCGACTCGCGGCAACGTCGGCGTGATCGACCATGATTGCACCATCGCCGGCTCCTGTCCCGGCAACGTGAACTGGATCGACCAGTACTTCGAACCGGGGTACGGATTCAGCTACGACTGGTGGGGATGGATTTATCGGGGTGGCCAACACGGCACCTGGGTGAACGCCAGTGATGGCAGCAGCGGGGATATTACCTAGGAACCGCAGAGATGCCTAACGAAGGAACCCGCCGATCGGCGGGTTCCTTGCTTCATATGCTCCAGACACTGCGGAGGGGGAGAGATTCGAACTCTCGCGCCGGCTAATGCCGACCTACAGGATTAGCAATCCCGCCCCTTAAGCCACTTGGGTACCCCTCCGTGTTAAGCGTTCTCCAAAGAGAACACCTTAAGGATACCTGCGGAGCAGTCGGGTCAGGAACCCCCGACGGGTTTTATTGTAAGGCTTCCAAGGGGTTTCTGAGAGGTCGGATTCTGGAATACAGGTGGATAGATTACGCAATTTGGCCGCCCGCTCCTCCTATCAGCCTTCCAATACCTTAACTACATAAGGTAAACAGGGTCTGGTGGGGCCGGTATTTTGCCGCAAGTAGGAGGCGCCGCGAGACAATTGACGCTGAATGTACCGTTCTCCTATCGCCGGCTGTTCCGCGGACTGCATCATCAATTCGCTCCATTCAGACTCACGCAGGAGATCAAGGCCGTAGTAATGGAAGCATCTTCCCGAATGAAGAATGAAACCCCGCCTTTGACCAAGCCCTATTAACACCTCTTCTACATCAGAGATATCCAAATCAGGTATTCGTGTGTTTGAGAAATCCAGTAATGGTAAATGCCGAGTATCTCCCACGACCTCCACCTTGGACGAAAGAGATACCAGGGCCCGAGGGTCGTGGCTTCGTCCGATTGCTCCAACATTAGCTCGGAAGCCGGAAACGTCGCTAAACGCCTTTTCTTCATCAAACTCATCACCTGTTTTCGGAACATACCGCCTGAGGCGGTATCGAGTGATTTGCAGACCTTCCAGGATTCTCGGCACCAGCGCAGTAACCGATTCGCCTGCTTCATCAACCCTTTCCGTTGAATCAGGGAAGGTGGCCGGGTCCCCTTCGATCGAAGGCTTCTTATTCATGGTCTATTAGCCTACCATCCCACAGCACATGGGTTGCCCTGGACGCTTTTATCCTGCGGAGGAGGAGGGATTCGAACCCCCGAGACCCTTGCGGGCCTAACGGTTTTCGAGACCGCCCCGTTCGACCGCTCCGGCACTCCTCCGTATCTCCAGTCTATTGTAAATCCGCCGGTATCAAAGTGCTGCAGCCTCCTGCTACCGATAGTCCCACGGTGCCTTGTAGCCGGGCGTCCGGGGCCGCTGCACGGCAGGATACTCCACGGGAAGCTCCGCCGATTTGGTTTCCGCGCAGGTTTCTTCATCACCGCTTTCGGAGCTGCATTCGCTCTCGGGTCCCAGCACCTCTTCGAGAGACCTTTCTTGCTCACACATGTTCCTCCTTTCATCAAAAAAGCCACCGGCCGGTGGCGATTAGTGCTTAGTAACTACCTCTAATCAGCCACCGCGGGGCGGAGCGAAGCAAAAGAACGTCGCATTGCTTCGGCTGATCATGTTCGCATGATAACAAAGTCCCGTTCTTAAGGCAGGATGAGGCAGAGAGTTGGTGGGCGACGGGGGTCGTCATGCAACTCTCTGCTTGAGTTTCCTCATCTCATCCTGTCACGCAGCTGATTGTTCGGGGCATACGTGACACGTGGAGGCGCGGCGGCGGGCTACGTGCCCGTCAGGTCGCCGGTGCCGTGGTGGTCGCAGAACGCGGTGGGCTCAGTGGGCTCGGTGGCCGGGTGGCCGCGGAGCCGGGTGATCTTCTGCATCTGGATCCTCCTTGGATGAGATGGGAATGAGCTACAAGCCAGGCGGCTCGTACTTCAGCCGTGAAACGGCTTGCAGTCACTCAGGACAAGAGCATCCTACCAACCACAGTAAGTTTGTCAACCGAAGCGGTTATCAGCATTCCCACGGTGCCTTGTAGCCATGGACCGCCGCGCGTCGCCCCAATGCGTCCTTGGCAGGATTCGAACCTGCGACCTCTTGCTCCGGAGGCAAGCGCTCTATCCACTGAGCTACAAGGACGTACTCCTCTATATTAAGCCCTCGGGCCGGTCCGAACAGCTAGACCTAGACCAGTCCGAACAGCCGGCCGATGAACCAGCAGTAGATCAGCACGTAGAGGCCGCCGTCGTAAATGTGGATCCGCCGCGACAGTCCCGACAGGATGAACAGCAGCGTGACCACCACGAAGACCGGCAAGGCCAGGGAGAACGTCTGTTGGTCGACGGCCAATCCCGTGAAGAGCGCCGGAAGGCCTAGCACGAGCAGGGCGTTGATCGCATTGGAGCCGAAGATGTTCCCCAGCGCCACCGCCGAGTCGCCCCGGAACGCGGCCTTTAACGACACGGTCAGCTCCGGTAGCGAGGTGCCGAGTGCGACGGCCGCCAGCGTGATCAACCCGGCACTGACGTTGAACAGGTCCGCGAGCCTGACCACGGACTCGATTATGTAATTGGCGCCGATTGCGAGTGCGATCGCTCCGGCGATCAGCTTAAGCGCGGTGCCGCCGTTCGTCTTCGGTCGCTTTTCGGTCGCTTTCGGGTGCTCCCGGAACAGTAGCGTGTATGCGACATAGACGGCGAACGCCAGGACCAGGAACGCGCCTTCCGCCTGGCTGACCGAGCGGTCCGCCATCGCACCGGCGGCCATGGCCGTGGCGATGGCGAGGAGTGGCAGCTCCAGGTCCACGAGGTTCTTGGTGACTTCGAGCTTCCGGGCGACCACCGCGGAGAGTCCGACGACCAGCAGGATGTTGGTGATGTTCGATCCGATCGCGTTGGCCGGAACGATCTCGGTGGCGCCCTGCAGGACCGCCGCGAGGCTGGAGATCAGTTCCGGGAGGGACGTCCCGATGCCGACGATCAGCACGCCGATCACGAACGGCGACAGCCCCTTGGCCCGTCCGATCCGTTCGCCGCTCACCAGCAGCCAGTCCGCGCCGCGGAGCATCACCGCCAGCGAGACGAGGAAGATCAGCGACCAGAGCAGGATCTCATTCATGCGGTTTGGTATTCGAGCGTATGCTCATGCGCGCCTGGCAGGATTCGAACCTGCGACTTCCGGCTCCGCAAGCCGACGCTCTATCCACTGAGCTACAGGCGCGTGTGCACACGCGTCCCATTGTACCTTGCCCGGATGCACGGCGGCCAAGTAGTCCGACTACAGCCGGATCCACCGGCTGAACTTGTCGATGAAGTCTTCGGTCTGCTTCTGCTGCTCCGGGAGATGGTCCTTGAGCGTGTCCTGTACAGCCAGCGGGTCGACGTCCTCCAGATTCACCTTGATCAGCGGGCGGAACCGGCTGGTGCTTTGGAGCGTCAGGGTCTTCACCGGTGGCTTGTAGATGATCCAGAACGTCTTGAGTTCGCTGTATGGATGGAACGTGCCGCCGATTTCCACGCCGATCTTGGAGATCGCGACCGAAAGCAGGCGCGGCTTGTCGTCGGCGTGGCGGACCACTACGTAGGTCGCCAGCGCGAAGACCGCCGCCGCGAGCCACTGCTGCAGCACGAGCGCACCGGCCACGAGGGCCGCTCCGAATACCAGCGCGATGACATACCAGCGCCGGTTCCGGTCGAACTCCTGGAATTCCCTGGTCTGCCAGGCAAGCAGCGGCCGTTCGGCGTCCGCCTGGGTCGTGGGCGCATCTTTTGTTTCCTCCGGCGCCTGTTGCGTCGGAGCGGGCTGACCCGAAGTGTCGTTCTGCTTTGACATGTACTGTCCTGACTATACTGCTTCGCCGGGTGCGAAAGTTGATAATCGCTCTATTAAAGCACAAAATAACCCTTCTGTCAAGTTCTGGACGAGTGGAGCAGCCCGGCTGCTAAGCTGGACGGGGACGTTACCAGTCAGAAACGGAGAGGTGGCCGAGTGGTTGAAGGCACCGGTCTTGAAAACCGGCAGGCCCGCAAGGGTCTCGGGGGTTCGAATCCCTCCCTCTCCGCAAGATAAAACGCTCAGGCGACCCGTATGCCCGAGGGGCGATACCCTAGTTGGATTATTTGCGGCCCCTGGAACCGCTCTCAAGCTCCTTGTCGATAGCATTCCGGGAGTCTTGATCCGGTGCCATACTGCCCAGGAGTTCCTTGAGACGCTTGGCATACTGAGGGTTCCGCTCGTCGGGCAATCGACTGTCCTTCCGAAGATCTCGCTGGATCTCGCCAAGACCGTCGGCGAGCGTTTTCCAGCGTGGGTCGCCAGCCTGTAAGTCAAGTCTATCGAGCGGTATTCGAAGCATTAAGTCATGCTTAATCCTATCCGCTGAATGTGCTACAGCCATGCGAGTCCGCTTCTCATCTTCAGGTACCTCAGAGGATCGGTTTTCGGGAGCGGCGTTCCGCTTTGCGTCGCGCATCCTAACCAGTTCCATGAGCGATTTTCGCATTTCTTCGCGACGCGGATTGTCCGGTCGATCCCAGCGTTCGGACTTTCCTTCCTCCAGTCCGTCGAGTACCTCGTTTAGGTCCGCACAATACTGTTCCATTTCTTCCTGCAGATCACTCGGTATCTCGTCGGCCTCCGAGGCGGCAAGATACCTTCGAGAGACCCCCGATATTTCTTCGTAACTATTCTGGGCGCTGTCACGATCTTCGGGGGCACCTTCTCGCGCGATAGCACCGAATCGGTGTGCCAAGTCACGGTAGTGGTTACCGAGGCTCCGGGCCAAGTCATGTCCGGGACCCGAATCAACTGCCGTAAACTCCGCTCCTCGGGCGGATCTCCATGATTGTTCCTCCCAGCGCTCAATAGCCGATGGCTCAGATTGCTCGGTTTCCGAGAGGGGTGTATCGGGGCCCTGACTGTCAGGAGCTTTCATGCCTAAAAGGATTAATTGAAGAATTATACCTTTATTGAGGCAAAATGTCAAGCATCAATAAGTGGTTGAAGCCGGAACTACTCGATCGGTATGCGGGTATTGCGGGCTGTCCGCAGTTCGGCCTCGTCGGCATCGGAACGGTCTTCCTTGCTGAAGATCGTCCCGCGCTGGCTGCGTTTCGTGATCTTTTCCAGGTTGGTTCGCATGACGGTAGCGAAATCGGCGTTCAGGAGCGAGCTCGACGTGTAGGCGACGAACCAAACCAGCTTGCCGACGGTCGCTTCCGTATGGGGTAGGTGTTCGTACGGTCGCTCGGCATCCCAGACGTCACCGCCCGACCGTGCGTACAGCTCGTCGCCGTAGATCCGCTCCAGCAGCCGGTGCGGCATATTGTCGATGGTGGCCAGCGTCTCGACCGGCGTTCCCTCGTTCGTCGGGACGGTGAACGCTTTCTTCTGGCTTAACGCGATATCCTGCACCAGCCGGACATCGAGGATTTCTCCGGCTCGTTCTTCAATCGTCCCACCAAAGCCCTGATCGTAACTCTGCCTGACCCTGCCGGCTTCCACATCGCGCAGGAACGTCACGAACGAACGCGAGAGGCTGCTGCCTGCCTCGGCGGCAACGCGTGAGGTATACCACAGCACGTCGCCCAGCTCGCCGAGGATGTGTTTCTTCCGCTCGCCGTCCAGGTCGTTGAACCGAAGGCGGTTGTAGTCGAGGACGGTCATGATCCAGGCATCGGCCGGACCTTCCGTCTCCTCCCCCATGGCGTGGTACGGATGTTTCATCAGGGCCTCCATCAGTTCGTCCGACAATTCCTTCACTTCGCCCCGAAGGCCCTTCAGGTGCCGTCGCTGGGCCTCCAGGCTTCCCGGCGGGTGCTTTAGTTCGAGTTCGGTGACGGCTTGGTAGACGTCCAACAGGATGCCCTGCGGATGTTCCATGCAATGTTGTCGGATCAGGGCGAGCTGCTCGGCATTCTCCGGATTGTACAGGTCACGGTTGAGTTCGGGCGCCGGACAATCCGCCGCCGCTATTTCCGCATCGTCAGCCGGACGGTCCGGCCGTCCGGCCCAATCCATGCTGCCCAACGTGATTTCGCTGCGTATCCTCATGGTCGATGTAACGGGTTATTGTAGCAGCCAGCCGAGGCTTCGTAACGGTAGCGGGCAGTGATATAGTCAGCCTGCAGCGGTAAGCGCATGAGCACCAAGGCAATCATCATCGGTCTGTTCTCCATCCTCGTGGTGGGGTCCGGGATCTTCGTGGCGACCCGTGGCGATACTGACATGACGGCAACCGAACCCTCGCCGACACCGACGGGTACACCAAGCGCGTCTTCGACGGCCACGGCTGCTCCCGTCCAAGCGGCGGACCGGTCTGCTGAACAGAGAGTCGCCGGCACGTACGTGGATTACCGTGAGGGAATCCTGGGCGAGGCCGCCGGCCAGCGCGTCCTCTTCTTCCACGCCCCCTGGTGCCCGCAGTGCCGTTCGATTGAACGAGGCATCCGGTCAGAGGGAGTCCCGGACGGTTACACGATCATCAAGGTGGACTACGATTCGCATCAGGATCTCCGTCGGAAGTACGGGGTCAGGATCCAGACCAGTTTCGTGAAAGTCGACGGCAGCGGCGATCCGCAGGGCGACGTGTACGTAGCCTACGACGAACCGACGTTCGAGGCGGTCAAGCGCAACTTCCTGGACTGAAGCGATGGCCCTGCTCGTCCTTTCGTTCCTCGCCGGTGTGCTGACGGTGGCGGCGCCTTGCGTGTTGCCGCTCCTGCCGGTGATCGTCGGCGGGTCGATCGTCCGCGGGGCCGACGAACGGTCCGGGCGCGAATGGCGCCGGCCGCTGGTGATCAGCGCCAGCCTGGCGGTCTCGGTGATCGTGTTCACATTGCTCCTCCGGGCGACGACCGGGCTGCTCGGGGTGCCGCAGGAAGCCCGGCAGGTGTTGTCCGGCATGATCATCATCGCGCTGGGCACGTACTTCCTGTATCCGGCATGGTGGGAACGGCTGAGCACGCGGCTGAACCTGTCCGCCCGGAGCGGCCAGGCGCTGGCCGGTGCCAAGCAGCGCGGAGGCGTGGGCGGCGACGTGCTCCTCGGCGCTTCGCTCGGACCGGTCTTCAACAGCTGCAGCCCGACCTACGCGCTGATCGTCGCCGCGGTCCTGCCGGTCTCGTTCGGGGAAGGATTCACATACCTGGTCGCGTACGCCATCGGTCTGGCCGGGGCGTTGCTGCTCGTGGCCTACGCCGGCCAGGGTGCGGTACGGAAGCTCGGCTGGGCGGCCGACCCGCACGGCACGTTCAGGAAGGTGGTCGGCGCGCTATTCCTGCTCGTCGGCATCGGCGTGTTGCTCGGCCTTGACCGCGATCTCCAGGCATTCATCCTCGACCAAGGCTGGTACGACCCGATCGCCGACTTCGAGCAGGGGCTGGGGCTCTGACCCTGCCGATCGTTGGAGAAATTGCTAAATAATGCCTTGACTAAGGTATTATTTGATGATACCATTCGCCCCTGTCCGCTCCTTAGCAATCCGTCCAACCACCCACCATGAACCTACCCTGGCAATCCCTAAGGAGGGAGCAACATGCTCAAGTACATCGCCGCAGGTGCCATTAGCGTGGCACTCTGGATTATCGTCCTGGCTCCCGCCATCGATGATGAGCCGGCCAACGACCAGCGGACCGCGGCGCCGTTGCTCGACGGCGTACAGCCCGCCCAGCCCGCAAAGCGCAAGATGGCGTGCAAGCTGGTGATCCACACCGGTCGCCCCGTCGCGGCCAGCCACCAGATCAGTCGGGACTGCACCAGCGTGGAGGTCGTGACCCTTGCCTCGCGCAGGAATCGCATGACACTTCGCGAGATGGGCAATTGCACGACTTCCATGACGGCCGGAACACGAGACGTACCTGTCCCGACCCTGCCGCTCTTCAACAACGAGCACCACCCCGGCGAGAACCAGCCCCCGCGGTGCTCACGCAAGACAGCGGTGCTGTACAACCCGAGGTAGTCATGGTGGACCGGTCGGGGGAACCCAAAGCGCTTATAGCCCTTTGCTCCCCCGACCCACCACCCTCATGTCGGATGATTGGACGGATACCTTGCCACGCCGCGGTACAATGACCGCATGGTAAGCAGCGATGCCAAGACGGTCGAGGCATACTTGGCCGGGTTACTGCCGGACCGGCGGGAGGCGATCGGTGCGGTCCGGGATGTGATCCGAAAACATCTCCCGGAAGGATACGAGGAGGGCATGCAGTATGGGATGATCAGCTTTTTCATCCCGCTTGAACGGTACCCCGACACCTATAACGGCCAGCCGCTGGCGATCGCTTCGATCGCCCCGCAGAAAAACCACATGGCGGTGTACCTCATGTGCATCTATGGGCACGCCGGCGAAGAGGCGTGGTTCCGGAAGGAATTCGAGAAAGCCGGCAAGAAGCTCGACATGGGAAAGTCCTGCGTCCGGTTCCGCAAGCTCGAGGATTTGCCGTTGGAAGTCATTGGCGAAGCGGTGGCCCGGATGCCGGTGGATGCATTCATCATGCTGTACGAATCGTCACGGGGAAAACGATGATAGAGATCGCGGAGATCGTCGACGTGGAAGCGTTCCTGCTGCGCCGCCGGGAAATAGCGAAAGATACGCTCGAGCTTACGTTCGACTGTTCGGCCCGGCCGCTGCCGTTCCGGTCCGGCCAGTACCTGAGTGTGATCATGCCGGACCACGGGCGTCTCGACATCCCCGATCGCATGCGTGAGTTCTCGATCGTCTCTCCGCCGCAGGAACCGGAACGGATCACCATCGCATACCGGGACTCGGACAGCGTGGTGAAGCGACACCTTCGTGACATCGCGGAGGGCACACCGGTGCGGCTCCAGGGTCCGTTCGGCACGTTCGCCGTGCCGGTCGATGGTGCACCGATTGCCCTGATCGCCGGCGGCATCGGGGTCGCGCCGTACTGTTCGATGCTCGGGGATTCGAGGCACGTGGATCGAATACTGGGCCTCTTCTGCTGGAACCGGGACCGGGGGCTGGCGCCTTATCTTGATGATCTGGCCGGGCTTACCGTCGCGGACACGCGGACGTTCGAGTCACGGTACGGCCTGTTCGAACCGGAACCGCTCAAGTTCTGGTTTGAGCGGTACCCCGACACCTGGTGGATGGTCTCGGGGCCACCGGAGATGGTCCGCCGCACGCTCGCCGGACTGACCGCGCTCGGCGTACCGCAGCAGCGGGTCCGCACCGAGGAGTTCACCGGGTACGCGGACGAGCACATGTGAGGCCCCGTCCCGTATACTTATGAGGAATACCCAAAACGCACGGGTATTTTTATTTCTTCACTTTTTCTCGATTCCACCATGACCACCGCACGGCCAACCGAAACCGCATCCGATGAGTGACGTCGACGACATCAAGACCCGGCTCGACATCGTCCAGGTGATTGGCGAATCCGTGCCGCTCAAGAAGGCAGGGCGGAACTTCAAGGGGCTCTGCCCGTTCCATAACGAGAAAACGCCGAGCTTCATGGTCAATCCGGAGCGGCAGAGCTTCCACTGCTTCGGCTGCGACGAAGGCGGCGACCTCTTCGACTTCGTGATGAAGCGCGAACGAGCGGACTTCACCGAGGCGCTTCGGATGCTCGCCAACCGGGCCGGCGTGGAGCTGAAGGGCTTCGACGCCAAGGCGAACAAGCAGAAGCAGCGCCTGTTCGAGGCGAACGAGGCGGCCGCGCGGTACTTCCAGGCGGTGCTTGCACACGACACCGGCAAGGCGGCCCGCGGATACCTGAAGGACCGTGGTCTTACGGAAGAAACGTTGAAGCAATTCCGCGTCGGTTTCGCGCCGGACGACTTCGACACCATGGTCGCGGCACTCAAGAAGAAGGATTTCACCGAGCAGGAGCTGGTGGATGCCGGTCTCGCCGCAAAGGGCCGTGGCACCTACGCGCGGTTCCGCGGCCGGGTGATGATCCCGATCACCGACGGCCAAGGCGTGATCCGCGGGTTCACCGGCCGGGTGCTGGACCCCGACGCCAAGGAGGCGAAGTACGTGAACACGCCGGAGACGGCGATCTACCACAAGGGCCGGCTGATCTTCGCGCTCGACCTGGCCAAAGAGGCGATCATCGGGACGGACGCGGCCGTGCTGGTCGAAGGGCAGATGGACGTGTTGGCGGCCCACCAGGCGGGGACGAAACAGGCGATTGCGGTGTCCGGTACCGCGCTCACCGAAGAGCAGCTCCGGCAGATCGCCCGCTACGCCAAGACCCTGGTGTTCGCGTTGGACGCGGACGCCGCCGGGCGCAAAGCGATGCTCCGTGCGATCGAACTGGTCGGCGCGGCCGGCCTGACCGACCTCGAGCTCACCGTGACCGACCTCGGCGATGCCAAGGATCCCGACGAGCTGATCAAGCAGGACCCGAAGGCATGGGAACGGGCGGTCGCGGAAGCGCAGCCGGTGATCGACTTTCTGATGGCACGGGCGCTGGCCGGCCACCAGCCGCCGTATGGCCGCGATGCGATCCGCGACGTCCTCGATGCCGTCCTGCCCGCGTTGCGCCACCGGCCGGGCGTGGACCAGGACTACTATGCCGGGCAGCTCGCGATGACCCTCGGCGTGGAGCCGGCATCGATCAAGGAGCAGCTTGGGAAGGCCGGCGCTCACGGCACCGGCGCACCATCCGTACGCCGACCGGCAAAACGCGATGGCTCAGAGAAAGATTCCCTTCCTGCACCGGCGCAGAAGACTACCGAGGACCTCGTTTCCGAGCGCATGGTAGGGTTGGCCTTGACCACGCCGGCGATCGGCGAGAAACTGGCGGCGTTGGATACCCGGGTTTTCTCCGGGCCCTATCGGGAGGCTGCTGACGCGCTCAAAGTTCGCTATACTAAGGGAACAACGTCAGGAAGCGATCCCGCCGAGGGGATCAAGCCGCTTCTTGATGTCTGTGCCTTGGCAGCTGCCGAATACGATTCGATGGACGAGCGCACACGCGCCGCGGAATTCGATCGGCTCTACGCGCGGCTCAAGGCGCTCTGGGTACGGCGGTTCCAGCCCAGGCTGATGGCCGCGATCAAGCGCGCCGAAGCCTCCGGGGAAACCGACCGCCGCAACCGGCTCATGCAAGAATACCTATCCTTAAGTAAGCACACCGTTCATGGCTAAGACTCCCACCACCAAGAAGAAAGCTCCGGCGAAGGCCGCGTCGAAGAAACCAGCCGCCAAGAAGTCGGCGAAGAAGGCCGTAACGAAACGTCCGGTGAAGAAGGCGAGCGCCAAGAAGCCGGCGGCGAAGAAGGCTCCACCGAAGAAAGCGCCGGCGAAGGCGAAGGCCGCGTCGAAGAAACCGGCAAAGAAACCGGCAGCCAAGAAGCCGGCGAAGAAGGCTGCCCGCGGCAAGGACAAAGCGCCAGCGAAACCGCAGAAGTCGCCCTCCGAGCTTTTCGCCGAAGTCGTGATCAAGCATGAGTTCGGACCGGAGATCAAGAAGTTGCTCCGCCGCGGCCAGGTCGCAGGGTTCGTTTCCGCCGAGGACATCGAGGAGGCGACCAATGACGACGATGACATCAGAAAGAAAATCATTTCTTCGCTGAAGAAGCTTAACGTGGAGATTCCCCAGGTGTCGAAACGCAAGGAAGAGGGTGATGCCAAGGACACCGAGAAGGATATCGGCGACGAGGAGGAAGAAACGACGGACATCCAGGACGACTCGGTCCGGATGTACCTCCGGGAGATCGGCCGGGTGCCGCTGCTCAAGGCCGAGCAGGAAGTGGAGTTGGCGAAGAAGATCGAGAAAGGCGACAAGAAGGCGCACGACGCCTTGGCCGAGGCCAACCTCCGACTGGTCGTCTCGATCGCCAAGAAATACATCGGTCGCGGACTGCCGCTGCTGGACCTGATCCAAGAGGGCAACACCGGCCTGCTCCGTGCCGTAGACAAGTTCGACTATAAACGCGGGTACAAGTTCTCGACGTATGCCACCTGGTGGATCCGTCAGGCGATCACCCGCGCGATCGCGGACCAGGCCCGGACGATCCGGATTCCCGTCCACATGGTCGAGACCATCAACAAGCTGGTCCGGACCCAGCGCCGCCTGGTGCAGGACCTCGGCCGGGAACCGCTTCCGGAGGAGATCGCGGCTGAGATGGAGCTCGAGGTCGAGAAGGTGCAGCACATCCTGAAGATCTCGCAGGAAACCGTCTCGCTGGAGGCACCGGTCGGCGAGGAAGAGGATTCGCGGCTCGGCGACTTCATCCTCGACGAGGATACGGAGACCCCCCAGGACCTGGCGGCGACCCAGCTGATGAAGGAGAGCATCCGGAAGGTCCTCGGCGAGCTTACCCCCCGGGAGCAGAAGATCATCAAGATGCGGTTCGGGCTCGATTCCGGCAAGACACATACGCTCGAGGAGGTCGGTTCGGAGTTCGGGGTGACGCGCGAACGGATCCGGCAGATCGAGGCGAAGGCGCTCGCCAAACTCAAGAAGAAACAGGAAGCCAAGAAGCTCAAGGAATACCTGGGCTAAGTGGCCGGCTGGTTTCCAAACGCTCTCCAGCGCCGCAAACCGGCCGTATTGGTAGTACTCGGCGCCATCCTGCTGGGCGCGGCGGTGTGGACCGCCGGCATCTATGCACCGGCGCCCGGGCCGACAGCGACGCTCGCACCGGTACCTACGCCGAGCGCCGTGCCGTCACCGGATAGCCCGCTGGTGCTCGAGCCGCCGGAAGACTTCTACATCGAGACCGCCCGCGCTCGTGATTTCCCCGGCGGCGAGATCGTCCGCGAGCGCAAGCTGGCAGAGATCGGCGCGTACACGACCTATGCGATCAGCTACCCGAGCGACGGACTTCGGATCACGGGACTGATGAACGTGCCGAAGGGAGACGGCCCGTTCCCCGCCGTGATCCTGAACCACGGATACTATCCGGTGCCAGGGTATGAGCCGGGGGACGGCACGAAACGGGAGATGGACTACCTGGCGGCTCGCGGATTCCTCACCGTGGCACCGGATTATCGGAGCCATGCCGGTTCGGACGAGTATCCCGACCCGTACCTGACCCGGCCGGGCTACTACTTCGACGTGCTGAACCTGACCGCCTCGCTCCGGGAGGATCCGGTGGTGGCCGCGGACCGCATCGGTATCTGGGGTCACTCGATGGGCGGCGAAGTCACGCTGAAAGCGGTCGCCGCTCGTCCGGAGTGGTATCGCGCCGTGGTGGCGTACGGCGGGATGCACGCCGACGAGGTCCGCAACTACCGGTGGATCACCGAAGTCTGGAACCCGTCGTATAAAGCGCCGTTCGACGCCCGGTTCGGTGCTCCGGACGATGCGCCGGAGGTCTACCGAAAGCTATCATCGCTGCCGTATCTTCGCGACTTCCGGGCGCCGGTCCAGATCCATCATGGGACCGCCGACGTGCAGGTTCCGTACCAGTGGTCGGTGGAACTGGCGGCGGAACTGGAACGGCTCGGCAAGCCGGTCGAGTTCGTGACGTACGCGGGCGCCCCGCACATCTTCCAGGGTGCGGAGTGGAACCGGTTCGTGCGAAGTATCACGGGTTTCTACTCGGAACACCTCGGCGACTAAGCGGGCGATTCGCCCTGATCGTCCGGCGGTCCGGCGTGGACGCTACCGGTTCAGGTAGTACGCGAAGATGTCGCGCGACGCTTCGGCGACCTTCGCCCGGGCCAGGTCTACGTCGCCGGTGACGTGCTCGGTGAAGATCGCGACCACGTACGGGTGGTTCTCGTACACGACGATGCCAGCGTCATGCTGGCCGCCGTTGAACGCGTCGCCCGTCTTGTGGAAGACGACCGTCTCCGGCGGCAGTTGCGCGGGGATCCGTTCTTCGAAGTCGCTGTCGTCGAGGATGCCGAGGAGTTCCTCGGTCAGGATTTCATCGGCGACCTTTCCCGTGTAGAGCCGCTCCAGGTAGTGCACCAGGTCACCCGGGGTGGTGGTATTGTCGGCGATCGACGTATCTTCCAATCCCTGGCCATCCGCGAACCGCTGGAGCTGTGTCTTGTCGAGCCGGTTGGCGAGCACGTAGGCGGCGGTATTGTCTGACTTTTCCATGGTCAACCGCGCGAGCTCCCGCCAGCTGTAGCGGTGCGGCGCCGGTCGGGTATGGATGACCCCGGTGCCGTACGGTTGGATCTCGCTCGGCGAGAGCGTCAGGACCTCGTCCAGGTCGAAGCGGTTGTTGGATGCCTCGTGGTACATGAATCCGACGATCACGAGCTTCGTGGTCGAGGCGGCGTCGAACGATTCATCCGCACCAAGCTCGAAGGCCTCCCCGGTTTCCAGGTCCTTGGTGGCGATGCCGATCCGGCCTTCGCCGAGGTTCTGGGCGAGCCGGATCGTGAGCGCTTCCTGCGACTCGACCTTCGGCATGCCGTCGAGTGCCTGCGCGGCCTCGGTCTGGTGGACCGGTTCGCGCGGCGGTGACAGTAGCAGCGAGATACCGACCGCCACCAACGCTACCACGAGGTACTGGCGCTTGAGGCCAGGGCGTCTGCGGCCCGGCGTTGGGCCGGAGTGCCGGTACGGGTTTTGGTTGTGTTGTCCGGTGTGTGTTTCCTGCACAGGGACATTATACCGAGGTGGGTGTGCCGGTATATGGTCCGTGTGCCGCTAAGGCTGGCCTTGCGCGGTCCCCTGCGACAAAATAGAACATGCACTCCGGAGTAGCTCAGCGGTAGAGCAGCGCGCTGTTAACGCGAAGGTCGTCGGTTCGAATCCGACCTCCGGAGCAGATAGTTGAAAAAGTTCCTTGATTGAGGTATAATTTAACGTTCTTTAACATTACTTACTACTTGCAAGTAGCCGTGGCGCTGAGGACATGAGCATTCGTGTCTTGCGTGCTGCGGCTAAACACGGCCACCAGCATCCATCCACGATGGCAGGTCTGCGGTCTCGGGTTCAGCCTGAGATGCGGGACGTGCCAGAAAGGAGCCACTCATGGCTCGCAGTAAGAAGGATGTCTCAAGTGTCGTCTCTGGTGCCGGTCTTCTCACTCGGATCTTCACGGATCTGGACAAAGAGATGCGGGATCGTGGCGGTACGGACGAGGACTGGCACCGGCTGACCCGTTCGGAAGGCGCTCCGGTCATCGCACAGATGGCACAGGCGATGGTCGGCGAGGTCGAGTCGGGAACGTCGGAGAGCTATCAGCTCACGGTCAACTACGACCGCACCCTGGTTGAGATGGTCGAGGCGGGTCACTACGACTACGCCAACGACAACATCACCGCCGACAACTTCCCAATCGAGGGAAGCGGCTCGGCGGAGTGCGAAGGCGTGCTCGTTCATCTCGACCGCTACGCCAGTACCACGGAGGTTGAGGCAGAGATCGCCAAGCGCGGTCTGCGTCCGGCCACCATCGAGGAGTTGCTCGCCTTTGGCGAGGCCTACCCCGAGGTGCAGCGTGAGTTCCCGGTGGTCGAGCTCGGCTCGTCCTGGGTGGACTCCAGCGGCGACCGCCTCGTGGCGTATCTGTGGAGCTACTCCGACGGGCGCGACCTCCGCCTGGACTGGTACGGGCGTGACTGGGACTCGTACGACCGGTTTCTGGCCGTCCGCAAGTAGCAGCACTTGAGCCCTGGGGCGCTTGGCACTGTGTGCCCTTTGACCTTTGGACTCGCGTGTGGGATCTGAATCCCGATCCCTCCCAATGCAGCGCTCGCCCTTGGTTTGCCGACTTTGTTGACGGCACTCCTTGCTGGCGAGCGCTGCTGCCCCCTCGGACATCTGATTACCAACAATCCGATGCCCCTTCTCCGAAGCGCTCTTGAAAATACCCCTGTTTTCACCCGAGCGCTTCTTTTTCTTGCCTGTTTTTTGCTAGGCTGGTAACGGATAGTAAATGAGACAGCTTCCGGCTATGGCTTGAGGCGGTTGAACTCCAGAGCGCTACGAAAGCCGGAATGTGCAGTACTACGGTGCGGCAGAGCGTGCAGCGTAGCAGCTCTTAACATGAAGAAACTTGGTGCGGTGTGTTGGTGGGGACTACCCTCAAACGAAATACAGCCCGGAGAGTACTCGATGGGCAGTGGATTTGGAAGACATACCGTACACTATGACGGCTCGTCCTGGGTGAACTCCAACGGCAACCGCAACGTGGCGTATCTGTGGAGCAACTCCGACAAGCGCAACCTCAACCTGAACTGGTACGAGAATGACTGGTACTCGTACTACCGGTTTCTGGCCGTCCGCAAGCTTCTTCGTGCTGCCTACTGAGTGAGCTGCTTGCGCCACCCGCCGAGCATTTTGCCGACTTCGGCCAACTGCTCCGATAGCTGGGCGTACTTTCGGTTATCCAGCGCCTTCAGTTCCCAGGCGACTTGCAGGAAGAACTTCAGGGCGTCCAGCTTGCCACTGGCTCGTCGTACCAGTGCAACCTTATCGGGCCGGCTGGCGTATCCAGCCAGGAGGAGTAGTTCGATCGTGTCAGTGAACAGTGAGTCTATTTTTGCGCCGAGCGAATAGCGTGACAGACGAGGGAAGTCATTCAACCAAACGTGCCATTGCTTATATGCACCAACAGTCTTCTGTAAAATCGGCAGGTTGTTGAAAGTCGGGGGGGGGGGGGGGGGTAAGATGTCATATTAAAAACGATGTTCCGTTTATCTT
>JBBDXB010000006.1:0-263768 GCA_040902515.1 Patescibacteria group bacterium | reverse complement strand
CCCCCCCCCCCCCCCCCCCCCCCCCCCCCCCCCCCCCCCCCCCCCCCCCCCACGTTAGAAGTCATAATGAAAAAGCAGTTACCTTTATCATATCCGCAGCTCATATCGACCGACAATCTACTTGCGGCGTGGCAGGAGTTCGTGCGAGGCAAACGTGGGAAAATCGATGTCCAAGCGTTCTCTCGAGACCTAATGGACAACATCAGGCTCCTGCACAACGAGCTAGAAAGTCAGACGTACCAGCATGGGGGATATTTCCCCTTTACGATTGCCGACCCGAAACCGAGAAGGATCCACAAGGCCGCCGTCCGAGACCGGCTAGTTCATCATGCCGTCTACCGTCGGCTCTATCCTTTCTTCGACCGGACGTTCATCCCAGACTCCTATTCGTGCCGCAGGGATAAAGGTACCCATAAAGCACTCAACCGTTTCGATCAGATGGCGAACCAAGTCAGTCGCAACCACACCAAAACCTGCTGGGTTCTGAAGTTGGACATCAGGCAGTTCTTTGCCAGTATCGATCAGAAGGTACTGTTAAACATTCTGGCCGGCTACATACCAGACAAAGCAATCAGACAGTTGTTGGGAACGATTATCGAGAGCTTCGCCACAGTTCCAGGTAGAGGTTTGCCGCTTGGCAATCTCACGTCTCAGCTGTTTGTAAACGTGTATATGAACGAGTTCGACCAGTTTGCGAAGCATCAGCTGAAGGCTCGACACTACCTGCGTTACGCGGATGACTTCGTACTCCTATCCCAGGATCGGAGGTGGCTTGAGGCGCAGCTACCAGTCATTCAGACGTTCCTGCAACAAGAACTGAAACTAGCGATCCACGCCGACAAAGTGGTGCTGCAGACGATTGCTTCGGGTGTCGACTACCTGGGATGGGTTCACTTTCCATACCACCGCGTACTTCGAACGACTACGAAGCGTCGGATGTTGCGCAATCTGCGGCGAACACCGGAGCCAGCAACTTTCCAATCGTACCTAGGTCTGTTGGGTCACGGGGCAACCTTGAGCCTTCAGGAAGAAGTTCAGAATCTCTACTGGCTTCTACAAGCTAAGCAATAAATAAACCTAACCTGACACGGTGCTAAGCGTAGGCAGTGATACAATCGTGCGTGACAGCCCCGCGATCTTGGTTCGAACATAGTCCGACCTGGGAACCATGCATCAGGAGTCACCGTTCCTCAGGATCCTTTCCATCGCCTTACCCTTCGCCAGCTCATCGACCAGCTTATCCAGGTAACGGATCTCCTGCATGGTCGGTTCTTTGATGTCTTCTACTCGGACTCCACAAATCACGCCCGTAATCAGGCTGCGTGACGGGTTCATCGAAGGAGCTTCCTTAAAGAACGTCTCGAAGTCGGTCTGTTTTTCCAGCTGCTTTTCCAGCTCTTTCTGGTGGTACCCCGTCAGCCAGCGGATGATCTCGTCGACCTCCGACTTCGTGCGTCCTTTTTTCTCTGCCTTGGCGACGTAGAAAGGATAGACGCTCGCGAAGCTTACTTTATATATGCGATGCATCGCGTTTCTTGGATTGTCTTTCGAGCACCCAGCGCACCGAAGGGCTTACCGGCTTGTCCGTGCGGTGGGTGCAACCCATCCAGCAGCAGGGCCGGCGCTTTCCCTCAAGGAGTTCTTCACACGTCCTCCGCACGCGGCGGTTCCGCGTTTCAATCTGCTTGGCGTTCTCAATCCAGCAGGTGAACTCATTACGCCCGAGCGGGGTGATGTCTTCCCACAGAGCGAGCACCTTTGGATCGGCGGCCAGTGCTTTGCGCAGATCCGCCGGCATGTTGTGAACGGTGCCGCCGGAAATGTTTCTTGTAGTCATTACAGGACTTACCTTACGTGTTTTTTACATAAAAACCTTCGGAGGATCGCTAATCTTGACTCGAACATATAGCCGAATCGAAATAAAATCCCTTGACTAAGGCAATATTCTCAGGTATACTACTCTAATTAAATTAGGAAAGTCATGAGTACTATTGATTCAGAAATGAGTCCGGAGGAGCAGGCGGCTACGAATTCAGAGCTGCGACAGCGGCTAGACACGATACTTCCCCCGGTTGACGAGGATAACCATATGACAGAAGCCCTTATCCCCGACGGAGAGGGTTGCTACGTCGTGCGTCGGGTAGGTGATGACCAAGAGAACTCGCGTTTCAGGATCTTTCACTGGGACAGCATGGACAAACCGGGACGTTTGGCGTCGGGCGATGAAAACTACGTTTTTAGCGAGGCCGGTGAGCTGGTTAGTGAACAAAGCGTCGACTTGCCACCCGCTCCCGATACTGCAGGGAAGATACTTGAATTGATCAAGGAAAATCCTGGTGCGGTCAAAACGGGTGGCGCGGGCGAGTTCCATGGATCCGTGGACTGATTCGGAAAGCAAAATATCGGGCCGTCATTGCGTCGGCATCTTCGGGACACCGTTCGCCGGAAGCTAGTAGTATCGACACATGGAAGGAATCGGAACGGTGCTCCTCCAGGCCAGCGTTTTCGCAGCGCCTCTGCTGGCCTTGGCCGCCGCCATATTGGTCGGGAAACAGCAGGAATCCTCACGGCTTGCCATAGCAGGTGGCGCGTTAGCGGCCGTATTGGCCGTGACTGCAATCCTCTTCATGATCACCGCGATAGAATACCGGGATGACCGGACGATGGCAGGCCTCGTTCCGGGCTTCCTCTATCTGGCGACCAATGCCGCCACGCTAGCAGTCGCCGCATTCGGGCTTGTCGTCGCTGTCATCAGGAAGTGGCGCCGTGTGGGGTTGCTTAGTGGTCTTGCCCTCGCCTTCCTGATCGTGCCACCTTTGATTATCGACACGTTCCTCCGGGAGCATGGACCCGATCCCGACAAGGTGGACTTCACGTTATACGAGCCCAGCCATAGTCCATCGGGCTTCGCATTGGAAAGTACGACGTTTGATACCGTGTTCGCCGATAACGGCTTCCACTGGCACCCCGAAGGAGCGGTCAGGTTCGTCGAGCAGCGGTATGTCCGGTCGGGCGGACCCGAATCCGTCGAGGGTTCCGAATACCTCGTGCGGCAGTTCACGGCCGAATACGTCCGTTTGCGCGAGTCGGGCTGTCCGTACGAATACCCGTATGCCGGAGGGGAATCCGTCCGGGAGGAAACGAATCCGGACCGATTCGTTTGCCGGAAAGCCGGGACGATGCCCACGGGTGAGACGATCTACCTCGAAGACCGGAAGACCGTGACGGTCTCAAGCGCCGTGGTCGGTGATACGGCTATCGTCGTGACGTATTCCCCCGGGAAAAGACCGGGGAGTGCTGCGGACCCGCTGGCATTCATCGAATCGATGCGGAAGACGGACAAAAACAAGAGGCAGGAATTCTCGAAGGAACGATGATCGTTCGCTTATTCTCCCGTGCTCCAATCATGCGGAGTGCGTCCCCCGGGACGTACTCCTAGCACTTCCCGCACCTTCTGTACGATCGGTCGGCTCTCCTGGTAACTGCCGCGAAGACTGGTGTAGTAGTGTGTCACGGCCTCTCTTATGAATGATTCCTGGGTACGCCCCCTGCCGTTTTCCTCGGGGAAGAGCCCGACCACCGCTTCATAGTCCATGTCCGTGTCTTCCAGCAGCACGACGCATAGTGCCAACCGAGGCATCGTCTCTTTATCGAAGTCAGGCTTCCAGTTCGACAGCAACCTGTCGGGACTGCAGCCGGTGACGTCGTGCACGGCGGTGACGACCTCCGCCGCCGGTCTAGCCCGCTAAGACTTCTTTCGTCCATGACCGGTTATACTACTATAGTTCCCGTCCTCTGAATCTAAAACGATGATCGAACGTGAATCCCTGAACGAAATACACGAACTGGCCCGTCGGAACGGGCTGGATATCGTCGCGCAGGATACCGAGCGGCCGTGGGGTGCTTCATTCATGCTGGAAGAATCGCAGCTGGATGCGTTCGCAAGGACTTTCTTTCCGGACTTGGCATTGCCCGAACCGGACCGCCGCGAAAAGATGAGCCCTAAGTTCCTGCTGGTCGCGCCGGGCGAGCGTCTCTCCTGGCAATACCATCATCGTCGACGTGAGCATTGGCGGGTCGTGTGGGGACCGGTCGGCATAGCGGTGAGCGACAGTGACCAGGAAACCGAACCCCATGTATTCCAGGCTGGGGAAGAGATCCAGATTGCCCAAGGCGGACGGCACCGACTTGTCGGGCTCGACGACAGGGGCCTGATTGCAGAGATCTGGACGCATACTGACCCAGCGCACCCCTCGGACGAGGACGACATCGTCCGGCTGCAAGACGACTACGACCGTTCCTAGGCCGGCTCTTCCGAAGGACCGATCCCGTCCGATTCGCCGGGTACGTACAGCGAACCCGGCCGGTCCGGACCGTCCTGCGGGACGAATCGGTCCGCCAGCTCCCGAAAAGCGGCCTCGACCTCACCCACCGTACTCCGGTCGGTCACCGGCACCATGAGCTGCGGCCTGAGCCGTGCTCGGAGGTCGACCATCGGGTCGGCAAGGTCGATCAATCCCGAGAGGATGGCCCGATTCTCGTCGGATAGCTGGTCGAAGCGGATCTGGATCCATGCGTATCCGTGCGGTACGTCGTTCCGGCAGGCGGATGCGCCGAACGTGGTGATGCCTTTCTCGTGCAGCGCCAGGCAAGCGGCGAGCGCGGGCTGTTCGACCAGCCCGGCCAGGTCCTCTTTTCGCTCCACGACGACACCGCCGCCTCCCGAAATGCTCGCGACTTCCGCTAACGGAGCGTCGAAGGGGAGCTGCTCCGGTCGAGGACGACGATCGGGGCGTTCGGGACCGGGACGTTCGGTATGGGACATGACGTCAGATTAACAGATGCCCTGTGGGCCGGTTTCTCCGTTGACAATGGGAAATACCGGCGATATGGTTATTGGCCATACCACAAAACCCATGGGAACCGAGCGACAAATCTCCGAATGGATCGAGGGACTCGATGATCGCGAACGCGACGAGTTCCGTGACCGGCTGCGCGAGACGAACCGGCGTCGCGGGGAAGCCAAGCCTGAGAGCGCCGACTTCTTGCGCGAGCTCACGGAAATGGCGGAACACGGAGAGCCGCTCGGGGAGCTCTATCTCGATACGTACATCGAACACTCGCGGGATTCCGGAGTCGTTTCCGCGCTCAAGCTGGAGGTTGTCGAGGCGGTCGCCCAAGGCCGCCGGGAAGACCCGTTCGCGTTCGACGGCCCGGAGGGCGGCGAGCGGCTCGACGTGCTCGTATCCGAAGTGACCGCACGGTTTCACGAGGGATTGATCGTGGCTCCGGGTGACGGCCAGCCCGTCGGCGGCGCCAAGGTCGCGAAATTCATGACTGAGGGAACGGAACTTCCCGATTTCCATGAGCGGCTTGAGCAGGCGATCGCCGACCAGCCGCCGGACACGGAGTGGATCGGGTCCATGAGGGAACGTCTTCAGGAATTCTCACTGCACGTGTTCGGGAACAAGCTCGCGCTGGAAACTGCGGTCGAGGTCGCCCAGTATCGGCTCGGCGAAACGTTCAGCGATTCGGAGGTCGCTCACGCGATCGATCAGCCCGGCCGCCAGGAGCGTTCGACAGCCCGGCCGCAGGCCAGGGGCATCCTGCTTCGTCTTGAGGAAGCAGGCCTGGTCGTTCGTGCCGAGGACGAACCCGGCACTTCCGACCCGCGCTCCGTGTATTACCGGCGGACGGCGCACCCCTACTGGGATGCGGTGACGGAAATCGGCCGCTACGAGAGCGCGCTGTTCCACGGGACTCGTCTGAATCGCGAGTAGGCGGTTCAAAAAAGCCGTTGCTAGTGCTATAAAGAGGTGTCCCGTTCCAGACGGTGACCTGGGTCGGCAGCATCCGCACCGCGTACCGAGGAGGGTCGATGACCCCGACGACAATTTCGGTAGACGAGCATCTCTGGAACCAGCTCGAGGAGGCTGGTATCCAGGTCAACGCGCGCCAAGGCGTTGTCCTGCAGGACCAGCTGGAGCTGCCGGTGACCGAGGTCCGGTGGTTTGCCCACGGCAAGGTATCCGGCTCCCGGCGACACCAGCCGGACGACTCGAACGAGTGGATCACCGACGGCACCCGGCTCGGCGAGTTCGACCGGCCGCGCATGCCGCCGGGGGTCTCGGTCGACCGGCTTCACATCAGCGGGGGCACCTACGCGTTCGAGGTCATCACTTGCAACGCGTTCGCCCTGGACGGCGAGTTGGTGGATTCGCGCAAGCTCCTCGGAGGCATCGTGGTTTCGGCGGACGCCGCTCCCGATATCGTCCTTGCCGCCATCCGGAAAGCCCTCGTGGCGCACTACTGAACGCACCGGACTTTTGAAACTGCACACGCTTGGATTGGTCCGCCAAGCCCGACTCGCAAGAGACCCGGACACGTGTGCAGTTTTTACTTTGCCGTAACCCTTGAAAAAGTACCTTAAATGTGGTACTTTTTCTTAATTTAACGGAAACCGAACACCCACATGTTGGAAAGTCTTGTACAGACGGCCGGTTACTACGGATACTCGCTCCTGCTTCTCGGGGCTTTCCTCGTCGCCGGGTTCGCGGCGGTCCGAATTCCGCTGGTCCGTTCGCTGTTCCTGCCGGGCTCCTTGGCGGCCGGCGCGCTCCTGCTGGCCTTCAGTCCGCAGGTGGCGGGCATCCATTTCCCCGACGTGCAGTTGCCGGGCCTCTACTACGACGACTGGCGGGTGCTTCCCGGACTGTTGATTAACATCGTGTTCGCCTGCCTGTTCCTGGCCCGCCCGATCCTGCCCCTCAAGCGGATGTGGTCGTTGGCCGGGCCACAGGTCGCCTTCGGGCAGACGATCGCCTGGGGTCAGTACGTCATCGGTGGTCTGCTGGCACTCTTCGTGCTGGTCCCGCTGCTGGGAATGTCGCCGCTTACCGCCGCCCTGATCGAAATCAGCTTCGAAGGCGGTCACGGCACCGCGGCCGGCCTGGCGCCGGTATTCGACCAGCTGGGATTTTCCGAAGGCCGCGACCTGGCGGTCGGCCTGGCGACGACCAGCATGGTCGTCGCGCTGGTCAGCGGGATCCTGGTGGTCAACTGGGGAAGGCGGAAGCATCACGTCCAGGCGCCCCGCCGGACGGCGCGTAATCTCGCCTACCATCGGCGGATCCTCACGGATCTGCGCAAGGAAGGCGTCCGGGTCCGTGACCAGGTGACGCCGCGACGGCTGCTCAGTCACCTGCTGCTCGTGGCGATGGCGGTGGGCATCGGCTGGATCCTGCACCAGGGACTGATCGCGGTCGAGGAAACGCCCTTGGCCCGGGAAGTCGGTCTGAGCGTCTTCCGCTACGTCCCGCTCTTCCCGCTCTGTATGTTCGGCGGCATGATCGCGCATACGCTCTGGAAGTGGAGCGGGCTGACCGTCTCGCGACCGCTCGTCGACATCATCAGCGCCGTGTCGCTCAGTGTGCTGATCGCCACGGCGGTCGGCACGATGTCGCTCGGGTACATCGCCAATCACATGACGACGTTCACGCTCCTGGCCGTCTCCGGTATCGTTTGGATCCTCTTCGCCTTCTTCTTCCTGGCCCCGCGTATGTTCCATGAGCATTGGTTCCAGCGCGGCCTGGTGGACTCCAGCCAATCCATGGGTACGACGGCCACCGGACTCCTGTTCCTGTACCAGGTCGATCCCGAGGACAAGACCAACGCGGTCGAAGGATACGGTTACAAGCAGCTCCTGTTCGAGCCGTTCGTGGGCGGCGGATTCGTGACGGCGCTCTCGATGCCGTTGATCGTCGCCTGGGGACTGCCCGTGTTTACGGCGGTGTGCGGGGTCATTTTCACGACCTGGCTCGTGCTCGGCATCCGGTACTTCGGCCGCCTCCGGATCGAGGACAAGATGGCGCCGGAACGCACCTCAGCTTCCCGTAAACCGGCCACGAACCCGGCGCGGTAGCGGCGCGTTTCTCTTGTAGAATCAGGGCATGCCCGACTTGACCATATCGACCACGGCCAAGAGCGAAGTCATCGACATCACCGATCGAGTACAGCAGGTCGCGGAATCCGCCGGCCTGGAGGACGGCGTGGTACATCTGTCGGTCGCGCATACCACCGCGGCGCTTTCTACCGCCGACCTTGATCCCGGCACCGATCAGGATCTGCTTGAGGCGTACCGTGCACTGGTTCCGGAGCTCGATTACCGGCATCCCCACGATCCGTCGCACGTCGGGGACCACATCCTGAGCTCGCTGATCGGGACCAGTGAAAGCGTGCCCGTCCGCAGCGGCAAGCTCGTGCTCGGCACCTGGCAACGCGTGGTGCTCTACGAGTTCGACGGCCCGCGGGAACGGACGGTGGTGGTGACGACACTTCCGGTGAAAGCGTAGCGGGCGATCAGAACCGCAGCTTATAGCCCTTGCGGAAGATCCAGTAGACGACGGCGAACAACACCAGCACGCCACCGGTGACGACTCCCAGCGACAGGTACGGGTTCACGTCCGAGTACCCGAGGAACCCGTGCCGTACGCTGTTGATCATGTAGAAGACCGGATTGAAGTGGGCGACCGTCTGCCAGGGTTCGGGCAGTAGCTCCGCGGAATAGAACACGCCACCGATGAAGATTAGCGGCTGGAGCACGAAGCTGCGGTAGAGACTGATGTTATCGAACGCCTCGGCGAACACCCCGACCAGCACGCCGAACAGCGCGAAGAACAGGCCGATCGATGCGAAGCTCCAGAGGAGAAGCAGCGGATCGGCCACCGGCAAACCGACGAGGAATCCCGCGGTGAATAGCGTGACGCCGGCGATGATCGCGCCGCGCACGAATCCGCCGAGCGTGTACGCCCCGAGCAGTTCCAGGTTGTGGAGCGGCGAGGCCAGCTGGTCCTCGATCGCCCGCATGAACCGTTGCTGGAACAGCGAGCTCGCGTTGTTCTCGAACGCGTTCAGGGCGAAGGCCATCATCACCAGGCCCGGCAGGATGAACGTGATGTACGGCACACCCTCGAGTTCACCGACCCGGCTGCCGAGCGCCGCACCGAACACGGAGATGTAGAGGTATGTCTCAAGGAGCGGCGTGAGGATCGTCTGCCGCTTGATGCTCCAGTACCGCGTGAACTCACGGCGGAAACCGAGTCCGAACCGGGTCTGCCAGGCGCTCATTTGAAAGCCCCCGCGGTGCCTGGCTTACTGGCGACCCCGGCCTTGGCACCGTTCCGTCCGAGCTCTTCCCGTCCGACCACCGAAAGGTACACATCTTCCAGGGTCTTCTTCTTGAACTTCCGTTTGAGTTCCCGGACAGTGCCTTGCTCGACGATCTGCCCCTGGTTGATCAGGGCGATCCGGCTGGCCAGCTGTTCCGCCTCCTCGATGTAGTGGGTGGTGAGCAGGATCGTCGTGCCGGCGCGATTGACCCGCTTCATGTAGTGCCAGAGCTCGAGCCGGAGTTCCACGTCCACGCCAGCGGTCGGTTCGTCCAGGATCAGGAGCTTCGGCTTGTGCATCAGCGCCCGCGCGATCACCAGCCGGCGGCGCATGCCGCCGGACAGCGCCCGCACGCTGGCTTTCCGCTTATCCTCCAACGAGAACGCCTTGAGCAGTTCCTTGATTCGTCGCTCTCTCCGCTGTCGTGGCATGCCATAGTAGCCGCCATGGTAATCAAGCGTTTCTTCGACCGTAAGGAACCAGTCGAGGCTCATCACTTCCTGCGGACTGAGTCCCACGGCTTGCCGCGCTTGCTGGTATTGCTTCACCGCATCCTTGCCGAAGACCTTGATCTCGCCGGCGGTCGGTACGGCCAGTCCGGTGATGCAATGGATCATCGTCGACTTGCCGGCACCGTTCGGTCCGAGCAACCCGAAGAATTCGCCCTTGCCGACCGTCAGGTCGACGCCCTTGAGAGCCTCGGGTCCCTTACGATACTGCTTCACCAGTCCGCTGATCGCGAGCGCGTCCATACCGGACTAGTATACCGCGGCTTCGGGCTCGGGATCGGCCGTGTCCGGGACGTCCTCCGGCTCGCCGGTGTCCGCGTGGCCATGCTGGTGTGCGGCGTGCTGTTCCAAGACGGTCAGGACTTCCCGCGGGATGCCGTGTCCCAGGTTGTCAACCGCGTATCGGTCCAGCGCCCGGATGGTGCCAGGACTCATTGTTCCGGCCTGTCCGGTCATGCATGCCTCGGCAGCGGCCTTCGTCTGATCGACGTTCCGCTCGACCGACGACGGACCGAATAATTCCGGGTGTGGTCGTGCCATTTCTCTCACCTCCTTCCTTGCGTTACTTATGGATACGAAAAAACCGCCTCCCGGCGGTCGGTGGGTTCGAAGCGTTTTCGCGCTAGCGCATCCCGGCCGCCGGGGTGGGCGGGCTAAGGAGGAGCAGGAGCTGCGAAACGTTTCTCACGGTGCCATCCTAGTCCCGCATCGTTCCTTCTTCAAGACGCCGTGACGGTCGTTTCCTCACGAAGCATGACCGGCGTTACACTGGGGGCATGACCCGCATCTATACCCGTACCGGCGACAAGGGGCTGACCAGCCTGTACGGCGGCCAGCGTGTTCCGAAGTTCAAGACGCGGGTGGCGGTGTTCGGATCGCTCGACGAACTGAACGCGAGTCTCGGCGTGGCGCTGTCGGGAATCACCGACGAAGACATCCAAAAGACGTTGCTCGAGATCCAGAACACGCTCTTTAACATCGGCGCCGAAGCGGCCGAAGGGGGCACGAAGGCGAAGAAGATGATCGACGATGCGCTCCGCGTCGGGCCGATGCAGGTCGCCAAGCTGGAACGCTGGATCGACGCGTTCGAACAGGAGCTCGAGCCGCTCAATGCGTTCATCTTGCCGGGTGGCTCCGGGCCCGGCGCCCAGCTGCACCTGGCCCGGGCCGTCTGTCGCCGCGCCGAACGGCGCCTTTCCGCGCTTGGTGAGGAAGAGACCGTGAACCCGGCGAGCCTGATGTACCTCAACCGCCTGTCCGACCTGCTGTTCGTCCTTGCCCGGGCGGTCAACCATCGGGCCGGCGTTCCCGAACAGACCTGGCGCAAGTAGACGGGAACGAAGCGAGAGAGCATACTGACGGCGAATCTCGCCGAAAGGGGGTGATCGCAATGGAATTCGTGCTCGATCAACTCGACGTGAACTACTGGGCCGTGCTGGTATCCGGTATCGTGGCGATGGTCATCGGTGCCGTGTGGTACGGCAGCTTCGCCAAGCCGTGGATGAAAGGCGCGGGCCTGACCAAGAAAGACGCCGAAAAGGCCGACCCCTCGACGTACTTCGTATCGTTCCTGGCGTTCCTGCTGGCCTTCTATGTGCTAGCCCATGTGGCCGCGCTGGCCGAGGTGGCCAACGTGACCGAGGGCATCCTGGCCGGACTGTGGATGTGGCTTGGTTTCGTCGCGACCGTGACCGGCATCAACTACCTGTATCAGCAGAAGAGCCTGCAGTTCTACGCCATCGACACAGGCTACATCCTCCTGGTGTTCCTGGTGGCGGGAGGCATCATCGGCGGCTGGCCGGTATAAGCCTTTCGTCACGCCATGGAAGCTCCTGCTCCGGCGGGAGCTTTCGTTTGGGCATTCCGCCGATGAACGCAGGCAGCTACGGGTTACACTGGAAAGCAGAGTAACCAAGGAGACCACATGGCCGATTATCAGCCTAAGCCGTACGACCCGCGACTCGATGACTTGAAGGGGTTTTCGGAGGAATCCGTCCAGGCGCATTACAAGCTCTACGAGGCGTACTGCAACAAGTACAACGAGGCCTCCGCGCGGTTGGCGGAAGCCGACAAGTCGAAGGCGAACCAGATCTTCTCCGACTATCGTGCGGCGGCGGCGGACCTCACGTTCGCGATCGGCGGCATCAAGAACCACGAGATTTACTTCGGCCATCTCGGTGGCGACGGTTCGCCGGTGGACGGCGCGTTCAGCAAACAGGTCGAGCAGGACTTCGGTTCCTGGGACGACTATATCGCCGACCTCACGGCTGCCGGCATGGCGGCACGCGGCTGGGCGTGGACGGCCTGGGATACGGACTTCGGCACGCTGATGAACGTGATCGGCGATGCCCAGAACACGTTCCCCGTCTGGAACGCGTTCCCCGTGGTCGCGCTCGACGTGTACGAACACTCGTACGTCGCCGACTTCTCGACCGCGCGGCCCAAGTACATCGAGGCGTTCCTCGCCAACATGGACTGGCAGGCGGTCGAGGATCGGTTCGCGGCGGTCCGCGGCCGCTGACCCGGTTGCGCACGCTTGCTTCGGACGGTATCGTGACCGCAGGATAACTAACTCGGAGGTTCCATGGCGGAAACCACTCCCAACACGTCGTCACAAACTAACGGACCGGCCGTCAAACGCAGCGTACTCAGGGTACTCGGACTGAGCGTCATCACTTTCGGGCTCTACAACCTGTACTGGTTCTACGTCACCCGGAAGGCGGTCGACGAGGAACTCGGTGCTGAACGGTCCCTGAAGCAGACGCCGGGCCTCCAGCTGTTCGGCCCGATCGGTCTCGGCATCGTCGGTGCGTTGCTTTCAATCATCCTGATCGGCATCCCGATCCTGATCGCGGCAGCGGTCCTCGGGGTCGTCGTCATTTACTATCTGTTCAAGGACATCTCGACGGTTCGCACCAAGGCGGGCCTCCCGGGATTCCCCGCCGTGTGGTACGTGCTCGGTCCGATCATCGCTGGTATCGTGCTGGCGTTCGTCCCGCCGCTCGGCCTGCTGGCCTCGCTCGCCGGATTCGTCATCTACGGCATCGTGGTAAACAAGCTGAACGAGTACTGGGACAAGAAGACCGGTGGGACGGCGACGGGCGCCCAGTTCACCGGCGGTGAAGCCGGCGTGGTCGTCGCCGGGGTCGTGCTTGGTATCATCCAGGTGCTGGTACTCGGTGCGGCGATCCTGGCCGCGGTCGGCTTGCAGCAGAGCGAGAATGAGCTGGAAGACGTCCAGCAGCAGCTCGAGCGCGAGTATCCCGAGTTCTACCAGGAGTAACAACCCGCCTGACCTGAAATCGTCAGTCTGACATGCGCCGCATCGAGACAGCGGCGCATGTTTTATTTCGCCACTGGTAGGATGGGAACATGGCAACCGCATCGAGACATGGCATCACAAGCTGAGGTCCCGGTCGCCTTCTATCCCGGATCGGAGTACGCACCGGGAGACATCCGGGAAACCGCGGAGCTGCTCTCTCTGGTATTCATGGGTGGATACGAAGGGGGGAACGACGGCTCCGTGGATCTCAAGGTGGAAGGATGGAACTCGTCCGAGCTGCTCGGCGAGTGGTCCGAGCCGGAGATGCACTTCACGTTCCTGACCGATGCAAGGGAGCCGGCACCCGGTGTGGGGCGGCCGGTGGTGCCGGAGGAGCCGTTCGACGATAGGCACGGGACCCGCTGATGGATCCGCTCGTTTCGCGTGACGACTTCCCCTTGCTCGTTCGCGCGCCCGGCGAAGAGCCGTTGACGTATCTCGACTCGGCGGCCACGGCGCAAAAGCCGGCCCCAGTACTGGAGGCGATGGATCGGTTCTACCGGAAGGAATACGCATCGGTCGGCCGGGGTATCTATGCACTCGCGGAGCAGGCGGCGCAGCGGTACGAAAGAGTGCGGGAGAAGGTCGCATCATTCCTTGGCGCGGCCCATCCCTCCGAGATTGTTTTCACGGGAAACGCTACGGCGGCCATCAACTTGGTGGCGATGGGATGGGGCCGCCGGAACCTGCGGAAGGGTGATGCCGTCCTACTGACCGAAATGGAACATCACGCGAACCTGGTGCCCTGGCAGATGCTGGCGAAGGAGCGGGAACTCGAACTCCGGTTCGCGAAAATTACTGAGGCAGGCATGCTGGACCGCGGGGACTTCGAACGGAAGCTGGACGGCGCGCGGCTCGTCGCTTTGGCGCATGCCTCGAACGTGTTGGGAACGATCAATCCGGTCACCGATCTGGCGAACATGGCACACGATACCGGTGCGAAAGTGCTGGTGGACGGCGCACAGGCCGCGGCCCGGCTACCGGTGAACGTGAACGCACTCGGTGCCGACTGGTACGTCTGCTCGGCTCACAAGCTGTACGGTCCGACCGGCATCGGCGCGCTCTGGACGCGTCGGTCGGTATACGAAGAGATGGACGCTGTCCTCGGCGGCGGCGGCGCGGTAAAGCAGGTCTCGTTCGAGGACGCGTCGCTTGCTGATCCGCCGGGGAGGTTCGAGCCCGGCACGCGGCCGGTCGTGGAGGCGGTGGGGTTCGAAGCGGCGGTCCGGTATATGGAAAAGATCGGGATGGAGCAGGTCGCCGCGCATGAGCGGTCGCTCAATACTTATGTGCTGGAGCGGCTAGCCGGCATCTGGGGGCTGCGGGTACTCGGGCCGGCCGACCCGGCGGCCCGGGTCGGCCTGGTCTCGTTCACTGTCGAGGACGTCCACCCGCACGACCTCGCCACATTGCTCGACCAGGAAGGCATCGCGATTCGTTCCGGTCACCACTGCGCGCAGCCGCTCCACGAACGGCTCGGCATTCCCGCTTCGGCGCGGGCGAGCTGGGGTGTTTACACCGATACCGAAGACATCGACCGGCTGGTCGATGGGCTTAAAAAATCCCTCAGTACACTGGCTTGATCGGCCTAACTGTCCTACACTACTCGCATGAGCAGAGCAGAATCTTCCACCCCTGAATCGGAACGACCGGTAACCGTTCTCGACTTGATCGCATCCGAGATCCGAAGCGGCGATCGCACGAAAATGGCTCGGGCCGACTACCGACTTTCCCATATCGGCTTTAAGCCGGAGGCCACTGAATCGGTCGCGCGTCGTGATGCCCTGGTGCTTGATATGGCAGAAGCCTGGGCACAAAACGGCAAAGGGATTCGGGCACTCAAAATACTGCCTACTTTAAGTGGCCAGGGTAGGGAACAGGGTCTGGCGGTGGACGGGATGCATCGGATCCTTGAGCATGTTGACGCCACAGAAGTGCGGGATCTGATCGGTCAGACTCACGACGCTGACTATTTGACGGAAGCTTTCGCGGAAGCCCTGGATAGCTAGCGCGAATCCGGCGGCCACCACTGGTAGCGGCCGAGGTCGCAGGTGAAGTCGTCTCCGATCTCGACTGCTTCGGCCGCCAGCTCCGCGCGGTGCGCCGGCATGCCGCCGGGGTACCCGGGCGCGACCCGGCCGTGGCGGTTCACGACCCGGTGCCAGGGGATCGAGGCGTCGCCGTAGTGCGCTACGAACCCTACCGCCCGCGCCCGCCGCGGGTGGCCAAGTAGCGTCGCGACTTGGCCGTACGTCATTACCCGGCCGCGCGGAATCCGCGCAACGATGGCTTCGACCTGACTACGGAACGACTGTTCCGGCATAGGCTGTGTGGACATGGTCCCGTACCTCAATCCGAAAGGTATTCGAGCAGCAGCCGGGCACCGAAACCAGACCCGCCCTTCCGGGTATACCCGCTGTCCTTGCCGGCTATCGCCGGTCCGCCGATGTCGAGGTGGACCCACGGGACCTTACCCACGAAATGCTTGAGCAGCAGCGGGCCGGAGAGCGTATATGCACGGCCGGATACGATGTTCGAGAAGTCCGCGACCGCGCTCTTCGTCATCTCGTCGTACTCTTCGGGGAACGGCAACGGCCAGACCTTTTCGCCGACATGTTCGCCGGCCTCCTTGAACCGTGCTTCCATCCGTGGCTGACTGGCGAAGATCGCGGCATATGCCGGCCCGAGGCTGATGTCGGTGGCAGTCAGGGTCGCCAAGTCGATGATTTCGTCCGGCTTGTCCCTGTCGGTCGAGTACGCGAGCGCGTCCGCCAGCGTGAGCCGCCCTTCCGCGTCGGTGTTGCCGACCTCGATGGTCTTGCCGTTGTATATCCGGACCACATCTCCCGGCTTGTATGCGGAACCGCCGAGCAGGTTCTCGGTCGCCGGGAGGTAGCCGGTGACCTTGTGCTTCACGCCGAGTCGTTTCAGGGCGCTCATCGCGCCGAGCACCGCGGCGCCGCCGGACATGTCGAGCTTCATCTCCTCAAGCATCCCGCCGCGGGAAGGCTTCAGGTTGAGTCCGCCGGAGTCGTACGTGATGCTCTTGCCGACCAGGACGATGTGCTTCTGCGTGCCGCGACCGGTCTTCCGCGGGCGGTACGTGAGCTTGATGAACTGCGGTGGCTCGTCGGAACCGCGGGCGACGGCGAGCAGCGCTCCAAGGCCAGCCCGCCGGATTTCGGCCGGACCGAGCACCGAAATGCCAAGCCCGTTCTTCCGGGACACGGTCCGGGCCTCCTTGGCGAACTGCTTCGGCGTGAGATGCGAGGGCGGTTCGTTGGCGAGGTCGCGGGCGAGGATCTGGGCTTCCGCGGCCGCCTGGCCCTGACGCAGGCCCGCCGTGACCTTCCGACGCACGGGAGCACCGCCGCCGACCAACGTCAAGGAGAGAGCGGCCGTCTTGTCTTCCGACTTATGCTTGGTGAAACGGTACGATCCCAGGAGCGCTCCTTCGGCGATCGCGCGCGAGACCGTTTCCGGATCCAGTCGTCGCCCGTCCGGCACAGGCCGGGCCAGCCTGGTCATGTGGCAGGATTGGGCCTGCTGCACCGCCGCCGCGATCGATTTTCGAATCGCCTCCGGCTCGATCGACTCGGCGCCGAGCCCGGCCAGGATGACTTTCCGGACCGGCAGGGCCCGCGCGTCGTGGTTATGGACGACCAGGGTCTGGCCGAGGTCTCCTTTGAACTTGGCGGCGGCGATTTCCTTCCTCAGGAACCCTTTCAGCTTTTTGTCGGCTTCCAGTGTGGCCGGCGGCAGCGGACGCTGCCCTTTGGCCACGTGCAGCACCAGGGCGTCGAGGTTCTTGGGATATGTCGGTGAGACGTGAAATTTCATGGAGTTCCCCCGTAGAATGTAACAGTACCTAGTGTATAGGGCATCGGGGCGTGGCGCAGCCTGGTAGCGCGCATCGTTCGGGACGATGAGGTCGTGGGTTCAAATCCCGCCGCCCCGACAGTTTGGAGACGGACACGTTGACCACGTGAATGGCGGGGCGCATGGTGGACGTGCGCCTTAACGCTTTGTGGCACCAACGAAAGGAATCGCCATGGCACTGCGTCACGGTATCCGTCTGGGCACCTGGAAGCTCGGTAACCTGTTCCGTCGTCTGATGGGTCGACCACCGCGTGCGTTGCAATGGGGTCGTTCAAAGGTTATGCCGACCAAGACCGTCCGCATCGCCATCGATCCCAGGAATTTCCGTCGGTTGCAGTAATCGCTGCGGCAATCCTACGAATCACCGGTTGCTTTCGGCATGCAGGGTGCGGGCAAAGGGGAAGACCTTCGTTTTACGACGAACCTTCCCCGCCCTCCCGACGACACCGCCCATGATGTCGCCCGGAGGGTGTCCATTACGCGTTTTATACCTAGACAGTGCGATTTTCCAGTTGTATAATGCCGGCCTCATATGGCTAGGAAACCATCCAAGCGAAGTGCCGGAGCCGGGGGAAGGACCACGCGGACGAGCCGCTCCCGCAGCACCTCCGACCAGCTCAGGGATTCGGTCGAGGGGCGCCAGCGCGAGTTCATCTCGATCGCCTCGCACGAACTCCGTACGCCGCTTACCGCCCTGACCGGCTACCTTGCTCTGGCCACGAGCACGGATGATCCCGAGCAGAGCCGGGAGTTCGTGGACCGGGCCTACAAAGCATCCCGACGGCTCACCACGCTCGTCGAGGACCTGCTCCAGGTGGCCCGCATCGAGGAAGACCGTACGCCGTTCCATCCGACCGTGGTCCATCCGGACGAAGCCATCCAGGAAATCCTCGATGACCTGCGCACGGCCGTCGATCGGAAGCAGATACGCATGACTCTGAAGGGCGAGCTCACCAAGCGCGATGTCATCCGCGTCGACCGGACGAAGTTCTGCCAGGTGCTCCGGAATATCCTCGACAACGCAATCAAGTACACGCCCACCGGAGGGCGCGTGGCGGTCACCACCCGGGCGCGGGACCGGATGGTCCAGGTGCGGATCCGCGATTGGGGCATCGGGATCGATGCCGAGAACCTGGATAAGATCTTCGATAAGTTCTTTCGCGAATACACGGAGCTTTCCGCCGCGGCCGGCGGCACCGGCCTCGGACTTTTCATTACCAAGCAGTTGGTCGAGCGGCAGGGCGGGACGCTCCAGGTGAGGTCCCGACGTGGAGAAGGAACGACGGTGATCGTGTCGTTCGCGCGCAGCCGGCCGGTCGCGGCCCGCCGCCGCGGTGCTACAATGCAGAAAAGTACGCGGAAACAAAACTGAACGATGCCTTCCCGACCCATCAGCGTCCGTTCCCCGATCGATGACCGGGAGGTCGGCCGTATCCCGCGTCAGCGGCGTTCCGACGTGGATGCCGCCTACAAGCGTCTGGCCACGGCCCAGCAGGAGTGGGCGACCGCCCCGTTCCGCGAGCGGATCCGTACGGTCGGCCTGATCGCGAAGGTGCTGCGCCGCCACCGCCGGGAGCTCGCGGACCTGCTGATCCGGGAAATCGGAAAGACCCCCGGCGAGGCGGAGGGGGAGATCGTCCGGACGGCCGAACTGGTCGAGGAGACGGTCCGGGAGGCCCGTCGCCTGAAGCCGGAGCGGATCCGTGCGGAGGACTTTCCCGGCTTCCCGCGCGGCCGCGCGCAGATCGTCGAACGGACGCCGCTTGGCGTGGTGCTGGCAATCGGGCCGTTCAACTATCCGGTGAACCTTTCGATCAGCAAGGTGGCTCCGGCGCTGGCGCTCGGGAACACCGTCCTCTGGAAACCGCCGACGCAGGGTGCCGTCACCTGCCGTCGGCTGCTCCAGCTGCTCTATGCCGAGGGATTCCCGCGCGACCTCCTGCGGATGGTCACCGGCAAGTCATCCGAGATCGGCGACTATCTGGTGACGCACCCGCGGTGCGCGATGGTGGCGATGACCGGAAGCACCGCGGTCGGGCAGCGGATCGCCGCCCGGACCGGGATGATCCCACTGCTACTCGAGCTCGGTGGCAACGATCCGGCAGTCGTCCTGGCCGATGCCGACCTCGATCTGGCGGCGAAGCACATCACCGGCGGGGCGTTCAAGCTGGCGGGCCAGCGCTGCACCGCGGTGAAGCGGGTGTACGTGATGGACCGTGTCGCGGACCGGCTGGTCAAGAAGATCGCGTCACAGGTAGAAGAAACGTTCGGGACCGTCGGCGATCCCCGGGAGCACCCGGTCGGCCCGGTGATCAGCGACAACCAGGCCAAGTACCTGCGGACACTCCTGGCCGATGCCAAACGCCGTGGGGTCCGGGTCATCCGTGGCGGGACGGTCCGCGGTCGGCACGTCGAGGCGACGGTGCTCGATCGCGTACCGCATTCGGCCCGCGTGGTCCGCGAGGAACAGTTCGGTCCGATCCTGCCGGTCGTCCGTGTCCGGGACGCCGAGCAGGCCGTGCGGTTCGCCAACGATTCCGAGTACGGACTCCAAGCCTCCGTCTTCTCGCGGAATGAGAAACGGTGTCGGGAGATTGGAGCGCGGCTCGGAGCGGGCGGCGTTCACCTGAACGGCCCCGACCAGCGGGCGCCGGACAACTTCATGTTCACCGGGCACAAGGCCTCCGGCATCGGCGCGCAAGGCATCCGGTTCGCCCTCGAGGCGATGAGCCGCCCGAAGGGCATCGTCGTCAACCGGTAGGTCCACCCCCAACCTTGACACGAAGGGCGTTTTTTGCTATGCTTTCCTAATTTTTGGAAATCGCCCGGACGCTTGAAATGCAACACGAACATATAAAAAGTAAGGCTGGCGCACTGCTGCTGGCGGTCCTGGTCACCGGCGCGGGAATCCTGCCGGTGTCGTCCGTCCGGGCCGAGGAAAGCCCGGTTCATGCGCACGACACCGCCGAAGATGAATCGCGCCTCCATGCTCTCGACGGCGAACTGACGTCCATCGCGGAGCGGATCCCGCAGGTCGAGTCGCAACTGAAAGAAGCGAGGCAGAAGCAGGCCTCCGTCCGGGGCGAACTCGCAGGGGTCCGGGAGGACATGCGGCGGCTCCTGCCCGCGCTCGAAGCGGCCCGCGCCGATTATGAGCGGAAGCAGGAACTGCTGGCCGCCAGTATCGGTGAGGACTACCGCAGCACGGCTCCCGAAACGATCGAACTGCTGGCCGCCAGTGGCTCCGTCTCGGATGCCTTCGCCAAACTGAAGTACTCGGCGGTGCTGGAGGAGCACCTCGACATCCTGGCCCGCGAGGCCGACGCGGCGTACGATACGCTCCAGGAACGGGGGGCCGCCCTCGAATCGCGGCAGGGTTCGCTGGAGCTGCTCGAACGGCAGGTCGAATCACTGAACCGTTCGATCACCGCGCAGCGGGACGAACTCAAAGAACTGCTCGAGAACCGGGCCCGGGAAGCGGCGTATCTCCAGGAAAAGATCGCACGTGCCAAGCTGGTCCAAAGCCAGCTGCTCGATGAGGCCGGCGGCAATGCGATCTGGGGCAGTTTCTCGGACGGCGCGCGCGTGAAGCAAGGCGCCGTGATCGGCTTCGAGGGCTCCACCGGCTTCTCCACCGGGTGCCACACCCACTTCTCAGTGATCAAGGACGGCCGTTGGCACAACCCCGAAGTATTCTGGACGAAGCTCAAGAAGCCGGACGGCTCCCTGGTGCAACCGTACGGCTGGACGGCGTGGGCCAAGCGGGGCGTCTACGGCGGTAACATCCACAACGGCATCGACGTGGTGCAGGGCTGCGGCAAGCCGGTTCGGGCGGCCGCCGACGGTACGATCATCCGCGATACCCAGAACGATGGATCGGGCTTCGGGCACTACGTGATGATCCGTCACGCCGACGGGCTGATTACCCTCTACGCGCACCTGCTGTAGCCGGGCTTCTTAGGAACCGTACTTCTTGCGATTCACCTGGTAGACTTCGCGGAAGAGCAGGAGCTGGGCGCCGGTACCGGTCAGCAGCGTAGCGATCGTGACGATCGGCCCGACGACAGGCAGGATCGCGAGCACATAGTAGAGCGCCAGCCCGAGAGTTCCCGCCCCGAGCGTCGGCCAGAAGGCGCCCGAAGCCCTTCGAATCACGAACAAGCCTACCGTCAACGCGACGAAGATCTTGGCGGTGTACAGGACAAGCGCATACCCGAAGAGCGTGAAGAGGCTGAGCGGGATGCCGACCACCGAGATCAGGAGGATGCCGGCCACGAACGGCACGACCAGCAGGAAGGCGATGCCGGCCAGCAGGCTCATGCCAGGCCGTTGCCTGATCAGCTCGCCCGCCCGTATCGCGCCGCGCCGGGCGTACAGGAGGATGCCGAGGAGCAGCAGGAGGGAAGCCAGGAACCAGTAGACCTGCCCGTTCAACCGGTCGGTGAAGGAGTCTTCGCGCTGTTCGGTCTGCCGGGTGAAGTCAATGGTACCGCCGACGGCCGCACCGTCCGCCTGGCTCAGCTCCCGGGACCCCGAGTAACGAATGTCTCCGGTGACCCGCGCGGCTGACCCGAGGCGGAACGCGCTGCCTGCGCTGCCGCGGATATCACCGCCGACACGCCCGTCCACGATTGTTTGATCCGCACTGAACCAGACGTTCCGACCGACGTTTCCTTCGGCGGTGATCTCGGAAGCCGCCGCCGCGAGGTCGCGCCCGATGGCCGCTCTTTCGGTCAGCTCCACGGTGCCGGCGAAAGCGATCACGTCACCGCCGACCCGCCCGCCTACGGTTATCTCGGACGCGGCGGTACGGAGCGAGCCGCCGACCTCGCCGGTGATGCGGACCGTGGCGCCGGCCACCCAGACGCTCCCGGTCACCCGGCCGGCAATGAGTACCTCACCGCCGGCAGCGACCACATCGCCTTCCACCGTGCCGGAGACCGTCACGGTTTCCCCGGCGCTGTAGAGGTCGTCACGGATCACCTGGTTCTCGCGGACGGTGATCGCATCGCCGGCCCGGGCGGTTGCCGCGTAAGCCGACGGTGCCGCCAGGAAGCTGCCGAGCAGCAAGATGACCAGTGCCAGCAACGCTCGCTTCATGCGTTCACTATACGCTGCCTCCATATAGCAACAAGCGACCGGGCCAAGGGGGCAAGTCCGATCGCTCGCTGCGGGTGCCTCTGGAAGTGTGCGATTTCCAGAAGCCAGCCAGCGTAGCAAGAAACACTACGGTTGTCAACAAAAAGGATGACGTGACGACTTCGCCGACAACCCGGCCGGCTTCAGCCCTCGAAGCGGTGCAGCAGCTTTTCGTTTTGCTGGGAAAGACGGTTCAGGAGGCGTCGTATCTTCTCCGATTCGCGCCGCGTCGGATTTTCCGCGGCGACGGTCTCCAGCATGTAATCAATATCCTCGTATTCTTCGAGGAGGACCTTGAGCAGATGCTGGACGTAGATCGTCTTCATGATGGAGACAAAAAAACAGACACGGATGTGTCTGTTTCCCTTCGGCCCTCCAAAGAGGGGTGAGCCGAATTATAGGCCGCTTGCCGGCCGTGTCAAGGGGCGCTGCCCGGCATGCCCGGCGGCGCTACTTTGAGGGGGCGGATTTCACGTGTGCCGCCTGGTTCTTGAGGACCGCCTTGATCTTCCCGACGATGTCGTCCGGCAGATGGAACGTCTTCACGAGAAATTCCTTGGCACCGAGCGACAGGGCCAGCTTCTTGTCGTTGTCGGCCTGCTCGCCGCCGAGGTTGGTCAGCACGATGACCGGGATCCGGCGGGTGGCGGCATTCTCGCGGAGTTTCCTGAGTACTTCGAACCCGTTCATCTCCGGCAGCATGATATCGAGCAGGATCAGATCGGGTTTCAATCGCTTGGTCCGGGCCAATCCCTCCTTGCCGTCGGTGCAGATATCCACGTCGAATCCCTCAAGCTCAAGCTTGGCCTGGTAGAGCTCGGTGAGCATCGGATCGTCTTCGATCAGGAGGATACGGCCGGATGCTTCTGACATAACCACCTATGATAGGGACTCCTGGTGAATCGTCAATGCCGTTTCTGACAAGTTGTCGAGGGGGCGACCAGGCGTATGATGTCAGGTACCATGCCTGCTCCGTTCAGCTTCTCGCCGCCGTTCGCGCGGAACATCGTCAACCAGGTGATGAGCCTGCTCGGTCGCGACGTGACCTTGGCCGATACGGCGGGGACCGTCCTGGCCTCGTTCGATCCGGGTCGGGTGTCGGATACGGTCGAGGTCGGTAAGGCGGCGGAGACGACCGATTCGGTACAGCTTGAGGACGGAGTGGCGTTCGCCGTACAGTACGACGGCCAACCGGTCGGCGTGGTGATCCTCCATGCCGAGCCGGCTTCGGTCAGCGAGTTCATCCCGATGACCCGCAGCCTCGTGGAGCTGCTGATCAGCCGCGAGGCGGACCAGGGGCTTTCCGGCAACCTCGACCAGCTGCTCTGGCAGTTCTTCAACGCCGCCAGCGACGCCGAACGGGAACGGCTGATCGAAGAAGCGAACCTGCTCGGTCTCGACCTGACCAAGCCGCGGTTCGTGGTGCTGGTCTCAGTCACGGGATTCGCGGACCAGCTGGCCGCTGCCAAGGACAAGGAGGTGCTGATCGAGCGGATCCGTCAGCGCCTGGACCGCGAGCTGACGGCGATGTTCCCGACCACCGGCGACAACGCGGTCACCTACTTCGGTCATGACGACTTCCTGATCCTCAAGGACGCGTCCCGGGGGGCGGAGACGCTCGAGCTCTTCCGGAAGAAGAGCGACCGGATCCTCAGCAATCTCGACAGTGGTGATGTCACGGCCGGCATCGGAGGGCTCTACCTTGGCGTGTCCGGACTGCAGACGTCATACTCCGAGGCGGAGTCGGCGCTTCGGTTGGGCCGGAGACTCCAGGGACCGGGCAAGGTCTACGAGGTCGCGGACCTGGGACTGTACGTGGTCTTCGGGAACGTCCCGCGCGACCGTCAGGTGATGTTCGCCAAGCGGAAACTGGCGCCGTTGCTGCAGGACGAACACCTCACCAAGACGCTCCGAGCCTACTTCGATGCCAACCTCAACCTGACCCAGGCGGCCAAGGCGTTGCACGTGCATCGCAATACGCTGATCTACCGGTTGGGGAAGATCAAGGATCTGATCGGCCTCGACCCCGAGACGTTTGACGACGCGGTGCAGCTCAAGATGGCGTTGACGCTGCTCGACCTCTCCTGACCGTCATTTTTGTATCTTTATCCAATGCTCGCTCGCGATGCCGTGCTATGGTATTGTTGCATTCGCATCACACTCGACTGCTTCAAGGATTATGGTTAAAAAAGGTACATCACGACGAGGTTTTGCTTCGATGAGCCCCACCCGGGTCCGTCAGGTCGCGAGCCGTGGTGGTCAGAAGACCGCCCGGACCCACGACATGGCGATGATCGGCCAGTCCGGCGGCAAGGCGACCGCCCAACGCGGCAGCGATTACTTCGCTCGGATCGGCCGGCTCGGCGGCAAGGCCGGCAAGCGTGGCCCGGCCCGGCCGCATGTCACGGCCCGGCGTCCCCGACGCCAGTCCCAGTAATCCCCGTCCGGTTAGCGGATTGTCCAAGCCCCGGCGCACGCCCCCGGGCGCTTTTGGCGGTTCCTCCATCGTCGCGGCCGTTCCCGGGGGCTATCGTGTAAGTCCGGTCACACGACCGACCCATTCACAACGAGTCACCGAGGGCACCTCCAACAGTCTCACCACATTAGGCCCATTGCTCCCGTCATCCCGTGGGATGCCGGGGCAGGGACCACCTTGGACACTATAGGGCTTTGCACCTACGGGACTCCATCAGTCAGCCGCACGACGAGGCTCCGAGGATATCGGAGCCGGTGCGGCGTGGGCCGGTTCCGCCGCGAAGAGCAGCCGGTCCGAAGGCGCGCCGTTCCGTACCGGCGTGAGGCGGTAGACCGGAAGCGGTTGCTGCGACGCCGGTTTCCCGTCGCCGGCGATCCGGATCGGAAGCACCGGACCCACGAGCAGGTTCGTCAGGATCACCTGGGCGACGAGCAGGCTTTCCTTGACCAGCGACTTCTTCCCGGTGCTGATCGTCACGTGGAACGTCCCGATCGGGTCCCGGTGCCAGTTCCACGTCGTCTGGCCGCTGGTCCGAAGGCCGCGCTGTTCCAGCACGGCCAGCATCACGTGTTCGAAGACGTGGCCGAGTTCCGTGTTTTCCAGCTCCTCTGGGAAAGAAAGCCCGTTCCGGTTCTCGCAAATATGCTCCCGGAGGGAGGGGAGCATGTCGAGGAGGTTGGTGCGGAGACGCTGGACCTGGGAGCTGTAGAGCGAGTGGCGGAATCTGACCGTGAGCCGGGTGTGCCTGGGGAAGAACGTGACCGTGCTTATCTCCATAAAAAACAAGGCAAGCTTAGGTACACTCTAGCCATCAACATATAGTGGGTCAATCCACAGTTTTTCCACAAAATGTGGAATGTTCCTGTGTATAGATCGCGGACGGCCCGGCAGGACATCCCACCGCGCCTGAAAACGGCCGGAAAGGCCCGGAACTGTTGCGGGCAATCTTTGGTTGGGTATAGTGAGCAACGATGGCCGTCAATCCCGTATTGCACCAATCACCCAACCGGATCAGGAACGCGTTCCTGATCGGAGCCGGCTTCGGCGTCGTGGGTGCGCTCCTGCTGGGCGTCCTGATCCGCGGCGACGTGGCCGGTAGCGGTGACCTGCAGCGGGTGGAAGAACGGCTGGCCGCGATCGAAGAGCGCCTGGCGACCCCCGAGCCGACCCCCGAGCCGAGTGCGGCCCCTCAGTCGCTGACGATCAGCGGGGTCAACGAGGATCCCGAAGCGTATGTCGGCCAGACGGTCGAGCTGACGGGTAAGGTTTCCAGCGAGCACCAGGGCGTCGGCTTCGTCATCGTGGATGCCGACGGCAGCTTCCTGTGGGTGCACACGGATGCGGAGATCCCGTCCGGGACCGCGACCGTGAAGGGCACGGTGACCGAGCTGCAGGACCAGCTGGCGACCTGGAAGAACGAGCCGGGATGGCCCGAGAACGATACTACGCTGAGTTCGCGGCTGCGTGAGGAAACCATCTTCATCGAGGCCGAGGACGTCTCCTGATGTCGGAGCTCACGATCAGCTGGGTCGTGGCCGGGTGTCTTGCCGGCCTGCTGACGTATCTGTTCTCGAAAAAACGGCTTCCCGGCGGTCTGCTGACTAACGTGGTGATCGGAATCGCGGGTGCCACGGCCGGGGGATACGTGATTTCGAATGCCACCGGCACCGATATCGCCCGCGGTGCGGTAACCTGGGGCATCCTGCTCGTCTCCCTGCTCACTGGGCTCGTCGCCTCTGTCGTGGCGCAATCGGAAGCGCGGCCACGCATGGTACCGGAGAAAGAATAGCCTGGTGGGCCCGCTAGGATTCGAACCTAGGACCGCCCGGTTATGAGCCGGGTGCTCTAACCGCTGAGCTACGGGCCCCGTCTCAGCCTATCGCTACTAGGGTGCCGCTACTAGCGGTAAGCTGGGGACATGACGGATCGTATGGAATGGGTCAAGCGTCGCACCATCGTGGTGTTCGGCCTCTTCGTGTTCGGGTATCTCCTGCTGGGGTCCGGGAAGCTGATCTACGAGAACTACCGCGTCCACCAGGACCAGAAGCTGCTGTCCGCCGAACTGGACGAGCTGGAGCAGCGGAATCTCGAGCTCCGGAGTCTGCTCGCGTACTACCGGACCGATGCGTACAAGGAAAAGGAGGCGCGGGCCCGTCTCGGATACCAGCGGCCCGGGGAGCGGGTCGTGGTGGTGCCGAAGCCGCCGAGCGAGGAGTTGGTAAGCATCACCCAACCGGGGGAGCGGGCGCGGCCGGAAACGCCGCCCTCGAATCCGGAGCAGTGGTGGGAGCATTTCTTTGACGCCTAGGAGACCGGTCGTGGGCGTGGACGTCGGGGCGACGAAGATCGCGGCCGGCACGGTGACCGGTACCCGGATCCGGAACCTGACCGTCCGGGCTACTCCGCACGAGACGAAGAAAGCGCTGGTGGATGCCATCGCCGAAGCCGTGACGGCTGCCGCTCCGGGAGTCGCCCCGTCCGCTGTCGGGATCGGCATGCCGTACGGAATAAGCAATTTACCGCATTCCGGCCCGGCCCTACTCCCGGATCTCAAGAAGAAACTCGGCGGTACGGTGCGGCTTGAGAACGACGCGAACTGCGCGGCTTTCGGCGAAGCCCGCGCGCGCCGGGCCAGGCACCTCGTGATGTTCACGCTCGGCACCGGCTTCGGGACGGGCGTAGTGATCGACGGGGCCTTGTTCCGCGGTGCCGACGGTCTCGGTTCCGAGTTTGGTAACAGCGCCATCGACTATGACTACGAGGGTCCGGCGGCCAGCTACAATCCGGGGCGGCTGCATGATCTCGTGTCCGGAAACGGCCTGGTGGCCGAGGCTACCGCCGCGGCAGCGGCGCCGGAAGCGGAGGAGTACCTGGCCGGTCTGCTCGAGCGACAGGGTTCGATCACCGCGTTGGACGTGGCCCGGGCCGCCCGCTCGGGAGATCGGACGGCCGTGACGGTCTTCGAGCGTTTCGCCGTCAGGCTGGGCGTGGGAATCGCCAATGCGGTCAATACGTTCCAACCCCGGCAGCTCGTGCTCGGCGGCGGGCTGGCCGAAGAAGCCGACCTGTACCTCGACCTGGCGATGCAGGAAGCCGGTCGCCGCGCGATGCAGGGGCCGTGGGAGAAAGTGACCGTATCCGTGAGCAAGCTGGAACAGGCCGGTGTGGTAGGTGCAGCTGCCGTGGCCATCGCGCCTTGACCGTCCCTCGGATCGGAACCTATACTTATTACTTGCATTGCGGGGTGGAGCAGTGGCAGCTCGCGTGGCTCATAACCACGAGGTCGCAGGTTCGAATCCTGCCCCCGCTACAAGGATGCCCTGTCACGGACGGGGCAGTTTGTTAGATTGGAGCCAGCACGTTCAAATCACGCGGCACACTACAAACCACAGGAGGTAGGTCGTGAGCAAAACAGCCCTCAATCGGGCAGTGGAGGTTTCGGGTTGGTTCTGCTTGGGCTTTTGGATCGCGGCCAGCATCTGTGTCTCGGTTGGCGTCACGTGGGAGCTCCCCGTCCTTTTGTTCCAAGCCGGCCTGTGGGTTTTCGTCGTATCGGTGCTCTTCCAGTGGCACGCCCGCCCGGATAATTGGCTTGTCGGCAGCATCATCATGTTCCTCGTAATCGGGGTGATCGTTTGGCTTTGCAGCATTCCGATGATCGCCCAAGAGAATCCTTCCGGCGCGCAAATCGCTGTTTTCTCGTCGATCACGATGCCACTGGCGTTCACGGTCATCACGTTCATGACTCTCCTCTTCACTGAGGAGTGCTCGCCGTACCAGCCAACACTGTACAACTGGGAGGAGGCAATGGCTTCTGGCTGACGGATTGCTGACCAAGCCTACTCTTGATCCGCGTATCAGCGCATCAGGATTGAGAGTAGGCACCCCCTGAGCGCATCTCGCCGAGGTGCATTGAGGGAGAGGGACGATTCCGGACGTCGTTTCCTGTAGTCGCTTCGTTGTGCTTCCGGGCGGGTGTGCGACAATCCGATTGATGCTCGTGCCGCATGTACCCGCCATGCCTGTTACTCGTATACTGTATGCGAGCCTCCGGCAGTGTAGCTCAGCGGTAGAGCAGCAGACTCATAAGCTGTTGGTCGCAGGTTCGAATCCTGCCACTGCCACACAGTCCGCCCGGGGCTTGACAAACGCATAAAAAAGTGCTAAGTTGACATAATTTTACGGATACTCGGGATGCAGGGAAAACACACATCGAAACTCAAGCCGGCCCTGGCCGCGCTGTTCATGCTCGGCGGGGGCATGCTCCTCTGGCAGGATACGCGCCAGCCGGAGACCGAGATCAAGACCGCGGATCTCGCTACGACGTTCTCAGGTGGCACGGTAGTGGCCGGAAAGGATACCGCACCAGGTGACGCGCTGGCGACCGACTCCTTCCTGACGTACGAATCAGCGCAGCTGGAAACCGGCCTGCCGCGCACGAACGCGATCGGCATCTCCTGGCGGCAGGAAGGCGGCGGACACGACCATGACCATGCCGCTGTCCTGCAGGTGCGGACCAAGCACGATGACGGCTGGAGCGGTTGGGTGACCGTGCCCGGCGCCGAAGATAAGAAGGATACTGCCGACCCGGCCGTGCATAGCGCGATTCTCCTGACGGCGAAGGCCACGGGAGCACAGTACCGGTTCATCGTCGAGGCCGAGGACGGTACGGTGAAGCTCTCGAAGCCCCGGCTGACTGCGATCGACGCGACCGTCGGTCCGGACCCGACGAAGCGCACCCTGCTCGGCAGGCTCTTCGGCGGAACGGCGTCGGCGATCTCCGATCCCCGCGTGTATTCACGCACCGAATGGGGCGGCCCGAGCAACTCGCCGGGCTGGCATGCCCGGTACTACAAGCTCGACCGGGTGATGGTGCACCACACCGTCTCGAACGCGACCACGTCGTTCTCCGGCAGCGCGGCGAATGTGCGGGCGATCTGGGATTACCATACCAACACGCTGGGATGGGGTGACATCGGCTACAATTATCTGGTCGACCAGTCGGGCCACATCTTCCAGGGCCGTTACTTCGACAAGAACTACGTCGAGGAAAACAAGGTAGTGGTCGAAGCGGGGCATACTTTCGGCTACAACGACCGCAGTATCGGGATCGCCGCACTCGGTGACTTCCGCTTTCACGGCCCGTCGAGCTCATTGATCGAGAACATCGGGAAGATCGCCGGCTACAACCTGGGCCAGCGGAACCTAAGGCCCTGGTCCTGGTATACCGACGAAGCAGGAAGGGCGCAGCGGCGGCTGGCGGGGCACCGCAATTACACCAGCACGAGCTGTCCCGGCGGCAACCTCTACAATGCGCTGGGTTCGGTGCGTGACCGCGCCGACGTCTATGCGATCCTCTACGGCCTGCAGAGCCAGTGGGATTACTCGCACGTCGGCCAGGGCGTGGACGGATCGTCCGGCGGCAGCGTGAGCTTCCGTCCGGGCGAAACGGCCGAGCTCTATCTCGATCTGAAGAACCAGGGGGAGAAGACGTGGCGGAACGACGGCGCGAATCCCGTCCGGCTCGGCACGAACCGCACGAAAGACCGCGCCAGCGGGTTCGCCGCGACCTGGCTGGCACCGAGCCGGACCGGCACCTTCGATGACCAGTCCGGCGGCGGTGCGGACGGCAACGTCCACACGGTCGAGCCGAACGAGACCGCCCGATTCAGCTTCACGGTGACGGCACCGACCAAGTCGGGTATCTACAAGGAATACTTCCTACCGGTCGCCGAAGGCATCGCCTGGTTCCCGCGCGACATCGGCGTCTACTGGCGGATCACGGTGGAGCCGGACATTTACCGGTACCAGTGGGTCACGCAGAGTAACGATCTCCCGACCGACCCCAACCGGACCGCTGACCTGACGCTCGACATCAAGAACGTGGGGAACATCGCCTGGCGGAACGACGGCGCGAATCCCGTCCGGCTCGGCACGGATCGTCCGCAGGACCGCGGCGGCAGCCTCTACCATAGCTCCTGGATCGGCCCGAACCGGATCACCACCTTCGATGACCAGTCCGGCGGCGGTGCGGATGGCAACGTCCATACGGTCGAGCCGAACGAGACCGCCCGGTTCAGTTTCACCGCGCATATGCCGGACCGCCGGATCAACATCAAGGAATACGTCCGGCCGCTCGCCGAAGGCCTGGCCTGGATGAACGACGTGGGCATCTACTGGCCGGTCGTGCTCGGCAGCGGCTACCAGGCGGCCTGGGTCGGGCAGGCGCCGCACCCGACCATCGACAAGTCCGATAACCCGGTCGGATCGTTCCATGTGGATCTCCGGAACACCGGCACTTTCAACTGGTACGCCGGTGACGTGGTCCGGCTCGGCACCGAGCGTGACCGCGACCGGGCCAGCGCCTTCGCGACGTTCGGGTTGAGCGGCGGAAGTACGCCGGCGCTGCCTCAGGACACGGACAACTGGCTGGCCGCGAACCGTACCGGTTCGTTCGTCGGCAAGGTTCTGGATGGCGGCACGCTCGACAAGACCGCGACGGCGATCGCGCCCGGCGAAGTCGCCCGGTTCACCGTGGCGTTCGATGCCCGGGACGTCGCGCCCGGCACCTATCGTGAATACTTCCGCCTGGTCGCCGAACGGTGGTACTGGCTGAAGGACTACGGCATCTACACCGACGTGACCGTCACGGACTGACCGGCCGGCAGTCCCGCCTCTCCATACTCAACCCGGGTCCCGGGCAGGTACACTGGAAGCGTGATCGACGCATTGATTGTCATCATCCTGCTGGCGTATGCCGCGGTCGGGTACCGCCGCGGGTTCATCAGCAGTACGGCTGAGCTGCTCGGGTTGTTGCTCGGCCTGGCGGTCGCGTTCCTGCTCTCCGAACCGCTCGGCGGTGTGGCCGCCGGATTCCTCCAGCTTCCCCGCGGCCTCCTGGACCTCGGGGCGTTCCTGATCATCTGGAGCCTGATCGAATTCGCGATCGCGTTCGGGTGGAAGAAGCTGTCCCCCCGCATTCCCGCCGACCTCTCGGCGCATCCCGCTAATCGGCTGACCGGCATCGCGCCGGCGGTATCCAAGGGCATCACCCTGGTCGTGATCGTGCTGCTGATCGTGGCGACCGCCCCGATTCCCGCCAGTGCCAAGGAACCGTTCACGGAGTCGCGGTTCGGCAAGACGTTCCTGGCACTCGGCACCACGTTCCAGCAACAGGTGAACGGGCTCTTCGGCGAGGCGCTCCGCGACACCCTAGCGTTCAAGACGGTGAAGACCGACAGTACGGAAACAGCGGAACTGGGCTTCACGGACACGTCCGGGCCGGAATGCCTGGACGATGCCCGGGCGCTGTTCGACCGGGCCAACGAGGAACGCGCCGAACGCGGCCTCGGCCTGCTCACCTGGGACGATGCGCTTCGGGCCGTCGGGCTTCGGCACTCCCGGGACATGCTGGCGCGGGGTTACTTCTCGCACGTGAATCCCGACGGGGAGGATCCGTTCGATCGGATGGCCCAGGCCGGCATCAGGTACACGGTCGCCGGCGAGAACCTGGCATTCGCGCCGAACGTGGAGATCGCGCATACGGGGCTGATGAACTCACCTGGCCACCGTGCCAACATCCTCAAGTCCGACTTCACCCGTCTCGGGATCGGCTGTGCCGACGCCGGGATCCGCGGCAAGATGTTCTCGCAGGAGTTCACGGGCTGATGCCGCGCGGTGCGCTGGAATCGAGACTGCGCGAGACGCTCCGGCCGTTCGCCGGTAAGAAGCTGATCGTCGCGGTCTCCGGCGGCCTCGACTCGGCAGCCTTGCTCGACCTGCTGGTCGGATTGCGGGACGCGCTGGAGCTGAAGCTCGTCGTGGCTCATGCCGACCATGGCCTCCGGCGCGGGAGCGCCGGGGATGCGAAGTTCGTAGGGGAGCTCGCGGCGGGACACGGTCTTCCCTTTGCCGCGACGAAGCTGGCGCTGAAGCCCGGCCCGAACGAGGAAGCCCGCGCCCGGGAGGCCCGGTACCGCTGGCTCGAGCGTGTCCGGAAACGCCGGAATGCCGACTTCATCGTCACGGCCCACCAGGCCGACGACCAGGTCGAGACGCTCTTCCTTCACCTCACCCGCGGCACCGGCCTGACCGGCCTGACCGGCATGCAGCTGCTGTCCGGCCGGATCCTTCGTCCGCTCCTTCACGTGCCACGGAAAGACCTGGCCCGCTACGTCCGCCGCCGGAAGCTCCGCTACCGTCGTGATCCGTCGAACCGGAGCGTCCGGCATGCCCGGAACCGGATCCGCCATCAGGTCGTCCGGAGCCTCCGGAAGATCAATCCCCAGCTCGTCGAGACGGTCAGCCAGTCGATGCGCGTGTTCTCGAACGAGTATGAGGTGGTCCGGCTGCTGGCGGCGCGGGAGCTTACCCAGGTGACCACGAAGGTCACCGGTACGGAACGGGGACTGTCCCGTCGGAAACTGCTGAAGCTGGACCGGGCGGTCCGGCACCTGGTGTGGCGCGAGGCGCTCCGGCTGTTCGCCGGGGGTCTCCGGGGTTTCGCGCTCCGGCACTTCGAGCAGCTCGACGACCTGCTCGGCCGGCAGACCGGCAGCCGGGCACACTTGCCGCGTGGCGCGACGGCGACCCGGCAGTATGATGAGATCATCCTCCGTACGGGTGCCCCGACCGCTCCGCCGAAGCAGGTGACGTTGCGGGTTCCCGGCGAAATCCGGTTCGGAGACAGGGTCGTGTCGGCGAAGACGGTCTCGCGCGCCCGGCCGGAGCATACGAACCGGACGGCGGTCGTGGGCGCTCCGGCGACAGGATCGCGGCTGATCGTACGGCCACCGCGGGCAGGCGACCGGTTCAAGCCGGTCGGCATGCGCGGCAGCAAGCTCGTCTCGGACCTGCTCACCGATGCCAAGGTGCCGCGCGACGAGCGGCCTTGGGTGCCGGTGGTCGTGAAGCCGGGCGGCCGGGGCCGCCGCGGAGAAGTCGTTTGGGTTGCCGGCTACCGCGCGGACCGGCGATTCGTACCGAAACGGGGCGATGCCCGGGTCGTGCTGCGGCTTCTGTAGCAATTGTTGGGTTCAAGGCGGTACCATGCAAAGGTCTTTCTGCCCTCGCACCTTAAGGAGCTATGCGATGCGTGTCCTTGTCGAGATCCTGGGGAGAAGTGCGTACGTCGTGGTGCTGGGTTTTCTGCTGATGATCTGCGCCCCTTTTTCCGTCGTACTCGCCGAGTCGACGTTCGGCGCCCTCCCCGTTGTTTTCCTTGCCGCTGGTTTTTTCCTTGTTGTCGGAGGCGCGACCCTAGCCGAAATCCGTGGGTCGCGAGCTGCGTGTACTAGAAAGCCGGACATGTAAGGAGGTAGCGAATTCGTAGCACTGAACTGGGGAACCACGAGTTCTTTAATCTCATCTGAGATTCTTTTCGCCCCGGCAGCACCCTTTCTGGGTGCTTCTTTGTTTGGCGCCTCTGTGCGTTGCCCTACATGCTATAGTGAGCAGTCCTATGAGCGAGGAACATGCATTCGAATTAGCCATGAAGCACCCGGATTTGCTGGGGCAATATGGAATGGTGCTGCCCGAGCATGCGGAGCGAGAAGCGGAGCTCTTCCTCTGGGTGCGGGATCCGGAGAGCGAGTCAGGAGCCGTCCAGGTAGTTCCGATCGAGTTCGCCGGGTTCGGGAAGGCCGATGGCTGGGAGACCTTGACGGTGTCTTACTACGGACCGGACGGCGCGGAAACCGTAACCCTGCCGTTCGATACGTTCGGCCATCTCGTGGACGTACGACAGCCGGTACCGCCGCAAATCGGATTCGTCGGCAGCGGGCGTGGCGTGGACGGCAGTCCTGCGTATGACGCTTTGTTCGACGTGGTCCATCCGGGCGGGTCTCCGAATCTCGAACACCTTGCCGTAACCGAACCGGAGTGATCGGCAGTGCAGGTTCTTTTCGCCCCAGCAGTATCCTCAGGGGCATGTTCCAGTGCAGCACGCCAGCGCCTGCGGTACGCTAGGAAAGTATGAATCGAAGCCTGCGCAGTCTGTTTTACCTGATCGGGGCGGTGATGATCGTCGCCCTGGTGTACTCGGCTTCCGGGGCGGGCCAGACCGCTACCGAGGAGGTGCCGATTACGCGGGTCGTCGAACAGGTGAAGACCGGGCAGGCGGATCGTATCGAAACCAGCGGACGTGAACTGACGGTCAAGCTGACCGACGGTTCAACGGTGAAATCGCAGTATACCGGCCAATCGCTGCCCGAATACTTCGCCAGCTTCGGCGTGACGGAAAGCCAGTTGGCCCGGGTCGAGATCGAGGAAGAGAGCGCATCCGACTATTCCGTCTGGATCAACCTGGCGAGCTTCATGATACCGCTGCTGCTGATCGGCTTCTTCCTGTTCTTCATGCTCCGGCAAGCGCAGTCCGGCAACAACCAGGCGCTTTCGTTCGGGCGGAGCAAGGCGCGGCTCTTCAACGCCGAGCGGAAGTCGAAGGTGACGTTCAAGGACGTGGCCGGGGTATCGGAGGCCAAGGTGGAGCTTGAGGAGGTCGTCGAGTTCCTGAAGTACCCCGCCAAGTTCTCGCAGCTCGGCGCAGAGATTCCCAAGGGCGTCCTACTGGTGGGTCCCCCGGGTACCGGCAAGACCCTGCTGGCCCGGGCGGTCGCCGGAGAGGCGGACGTGCCGTTCTTCTCGATCTCCGGCTCGGAGTTCGTGGAGATGTTCGTGGGCGTCGGTGCCAGCCGGGTCCGGGACCTCTTCGCCAAGGCCAAACGGAACGCGCCCTGCATCATCTTCGTGGATGAGATCGACGCGGTCGGCCGCCAGCGTGGCGCCGGTCTCGGCGGCAGCCATGACGAACGTGAGCAGACGCTCAACCAGATCCTCACCGAGATGGACGGCTTCGAGCAGGGCACCAATGTCATCGTGATGGCGGCGACCAACCGGCCCGACGTGCTCGACCCGGCGCTGCTCCGGCCCGGCCGGTTCGACCGGCGGGTCCTCCTGGACCGCCCGGACGTGAAGGAACGCAAGCAGATCCTGGAGGTCCATGCCAAGGGCAAGCCCCTCGAGAAGGGCTTGGACCTGCAGACCGTCGCCAAACAGACGCCCGGGTTCGCCGGGGCGGATCTCAAGAACCTCTTCAACGAAGCGGCGATCCTGACGGCCCGACGCGACAAGAAGAAGGTCGGCCAGGATGAGCTGACCGCGAGCATCGAGAAGGTCATGCTCGGTCCCGAACGCCGGAGCCGCGTGATGAGCGACCGTGAAAAGCGGGTCACCGCCTACCACGAGGCGGGACACGCGCTGGTCGCGACCTACCTCCCGCGGACCGACCCGGTGCACAAGGTGAGTATTGTCAGCCGCGGGTCGGCCGGCGGTTACACCTGGTACCTGCCGGACGAGGACCGCCTGCTCAATGCCAAGCCGGACTTCGAAGACCAGCTCGCGGCAATGCTGGCCGGTAACGCCGCGGAGCGGGAGGTCTTCAAGGAAATTACCACCGGCGCGTCCAGCGACATCCAGAAGGCGACCGACCTTGCCCGCCGGATGGTCGTCGATTACGGCATGAGCGACAAGCTCGGCCCGGTCGCCTACCGGGAGAAGGAGGAGATGGTCTTCCTCGGACGCGAGCTCCATGAGCAGAAGCATTACTCCGAGAAAGTCGCGGCGGAGATCGACGCCGAGGTGAAGAAACTGATCGATGCCGGCTATGCCATGGCACAGTCCACCATCCGCAAACATCGCAAGAAGCTGGACATGCTCGCCGAGAAGCTGATCAAGGAGGAGACGATCGAGGGCGCGGAATACGACAAGCTTTTTCCCGACGCTCCGCGGATGAAGGAAGCGAAGAAAGCGAAGGGCGCCGCCAAGCGGAAAGCAGCCCGCCGGGTACGATAGTGACACCGGAGCAAGAAAAAAGGCCTGTCCAATCTCGTGATGAGATGCTTGCTGGACAGGCCGGATGGCTGGTAGCCGAATGATCGCAAGCTGATCGGTGTTCGTCAGTCGTTCTTTCGTGAAGGCGGAGGCAGCACCGGCGTGGGAAAAGATCCCGGGCAGATGAATTGCACCTCCCTGTCGAACGACTCGAAGGATCGGGGGAACGATGCCCGATCGTACTCGTCTGCAGCACCCCAGAAACCGTTGTAGCTGAGTGCCTGTTTGGCGTAGTCTTTGCGCGCCTTGATCACCGCCTTGCGATTATTCGCAAGCTTGGCGGTGCAGGCACGCTCTAGCGTATCGGCGATCTTGCCGATCCGTGTCTCAAGCTCATCGGGATCGTCACCACATCCGGTCGTCACGAAGGAGGCCATCAGGGCCAGCACGACGAGCACCACTATTCGCATTCTCATTGTTAATGACCCCCTTGGTCGGTTGTATCGCGAACGTGCGACCGTATCATATGAAAATAGCTATGTAAAGGCGTTTTAGACAGAATGTATACTTGTGATGACCCCGGGAGCGCATGGTCACATCAACACTACAAACCGCTAATCACGTCAGCCGACAGGTCCGGAGTACGATCCGGCGGTTCTTCGGGTTTTCCGCCAGCGTCGGCGGCGCGGCGGCGCTACTCGGCATCGCGTACTTCGTGAGCCGCCTTCTGGCCCTGGTCCGCGACCGCATCCTGGCCACCGGCTTCGGTGCCTCGGCGGAGCTCGACGTCTACTTCGCCGCGTTCCGGATCCCCGACTTCCTGTTCAACGTCCTGATCTTCGGCGCGATCTCGGCCGCGTTCATTCCTGTCTTCGCCGGCTACCTGGCGAAGAGACAGAAGCGGGTCGCCGACCGAGTCGGATCGACAGTACTGACCGCGGCGACCATCCTGCTGCTCGTCACGGCGGGCCTCGCCTGGATTTTCGCGCCGCAGATAGCGCCGCTCGTGGCGCCCGGCTTCACCGGCGAGCAACTCGGCCAGGTCACCGACCTCACCCGCGTGATGCTCCTTTCGCCGATCTTCTTCGGGATCGGCGGCATCTTCGGGAGCGTCCTCCACTCGCACCAGCGGTTCCTCGCCTATGCGACCGCGCCGCTCCTCTATAACCTCGGCATCATCGGGGGTGCGATCGTAGCGCCGGAGCTGGGCCTGATCTACCTTGCCTGGGGTGTCGCGGCCGGCGCGTTCCTCCAGATGCTGATCCAGCTGATCGCCGGGCTCCGCACCGGCTTCTCGTTCCGGCCGTCGCTGCATCTCCGCCATCCCGGCGTACGCCGTATCTTCTGGCTGATGATCCCGACCACGATCGGCGCAGGGATCCTCCAGATCAACTACCTGGTGGAGACGATCGTCGCCTCCACGCTCCAGCACGGCGCACTCTCACAATTCTTCCTCGCGACCAGCCTTTCGATGGTGCCGGTCTCGGTGGTCGGTGCGAGCTTCGCCACGGCCGTCTTCCCGGTATTGGCCAAAGCGGCCTCGACCAGGCAGACGGGCCTCTACGTGGAGAGCCTGGTGACGGTGATCCGGAAGATCCTTTTCGTGATCATCCCGGTGAGCATCGCGATCATGCTGCTCCGCGCCCAGATCGTCCGCCTGGTCTACGGCGCCGGGCAGTTCGACTTCGAGGACACGCGGTTCGTGACCAGCATCCTCGGTATCCTGGCCGTGAGCCTGTTCGCCCAGGCGCTGATCCCGCTGCTCTCGAAGGCGTTCTACGCGATCCGGAACACCAAGACGCCGGTAGTGATCGCCGGTATCTCGATGCTCGTGAACGTATCCCTGGCGTTCCCGCTGGCCGCGCAGCTCGGGGTGGTCGGCCTGGCGGTCGCGTTCTCGTTCGCGTCGATCATCCAGCTGGCGCTGCTGTTCTTCTTCCTTTCCGGCAAGATCCCGGCGATCGAGGATCGGGCGATGCTGTCGGCCATCACCCGGATCGTGTTCTGTTCACTCGTGGCCGGCGCGGCGATCTACGGCACGCTGTACGGGGTGGCCTACCTGATCGAGGACATCCAAAGCACCCAGACCGTGGCCTTCTTCCTGATCCAGGCGTCGTTGGCCTCACTGGTCGGCGCCAGCGTCTACCTAATGCTCGCCTTCGCGCTGAAGCTGCCCGAGGCCCGGCTGCTGATCCTCCGTGCCCGTCACCCGCTCTCCGCGGACGACTACTAGGCTCCCTGGCCGCCGCGGGCGCCGACCGTTCGGCCATCGTGACGCTTTCGGCTACCATGGTAGGGAATGCCCATGGCACGGAGAACCGCAAAACGTACACGAAGCAGGAAGCCGGCCCGCTCGCGATCCCGCCGCACGAAGCCGGAACCGAGGCAGCCGCTCCTGGAGCCGGAAACGGCCCGCCGGGTGACCGGCGTGCTGCTGCTGGCTTTCGCGGCGGTACTCGCGTTCGCCTTGATAGGGACCGGTGGTCCCGCCGGCTCCGCGTTGGCGCTTTGGGGCACGCAGGCGATCGGCGTCTCGGCCTGGCTGCTGCCGCCGGCCGCGGCGTACGCCGGTTACCGGCTGTACCGGCATGAGTCGCTCCCGCGGCATACGGTCGTCGGATTCGTGATATCGCTCGTCGCGCTGGCCGCATTGCTGCATCTCTTCGTGAAAGTGGACGAGCTCGAAGTCGCGCTGCGCGGCGAGTTCGGCGGTCTTCTCGGCTACGCGTTGACCGAGACCGCGGCCTACGCGGTCGGCGGTCTGGTGACGCTGATCGTCTTCGCGGCGCTGTTCGCGGTAGGGCTGCTCGTGATGACCAACCGTAAGCGCGCCGACGATTCGGTGATTCCCCAGCGCTCAGAACCCGCCGTTCTCCCGCGCCGTGAGTCGGTCCGCTCTTCGGCGGCGCCTCCGGCGCCGAAACCGCGCTCGGCCGGGGATCCCGCGCCGGCGGCGGATTTCACGCCGCGGGTCGTGGACGCGGCCTGGGAACCGCCCCCGCTCTCGCTGCTCTCGGACGACACCTCGGAGGCGGATGCCGGCGATACCCGGCACATGGCGACGATCGTCGAGCGAACGCTCGCGAACTTCAACATCGAAGCGAAGGTCGAGGGTGCCCGGATCGGTCCGACCGTCACGCAGTTCGAGCTCCGGCCGGCACCCGGCGTGAAGGTCACCGAGATCACGCAGCGCACCAACGACCTGGCCCTGGCCCTGGCGGCCCATCCGATCCGGATCCAGGCACCGATTCCCGGCAAGTCGTCGGTCGGCGTGGAGGTGCCGAACCGGAAGGCCGCGACGGTACGGCTGCGCCAGCTCTTCGAGACGAATCAGTTCAAGAAGGGCGGCGCGCTGCCGCTGGCGCTCGGCCTCGACGTGTCCGGCCAGCCGGTGGTAACGGACCTCTCGGCGATGCCACACCTCCTGATCGCCGGACAGACCGGTTCGGGGAAGTCCGTGGCGATCAACGCGATCCTGATGAGCCTGCTCTTCACGCACTCACCGAAGCACCTGCGCTTGTTGCTGGTCGACCCGAAACGCGTGGAACTTACCAACTACAACGACATCCCGCACCTGCTTGCCCCGGTGATCGTCGACCCGCCGAAGGTGGTCAACGCGCTGAAGTGGGTGGTGTCCGAGATGGAACGCCGTTACCAGGTGTTCCAGGAGGCTGGCGCGCGGAACATCATCGAATACAACAAGGCGCACAAGAAGGAGGAGATGCCGTACCTGGTGATCGTGATCGACGAGCTGGCGGACCTGATGCAGGTCTCGGGCAAGGCGGTGGAGGGCGCCGTCACGCGAATCGCGCAGCTGGCGCGGGCGACCGGAATCCACCTGATCATCGCGACGCAGCGCCCGAGCACGAACGTGATCACCGGCGTGATCAAGGCGAATTTCCCGAGCCGGATCGCGTTCGCGGTGAGCTCGCTGGTGGACTCGCGGGTGATTCTGGATTCCGGTGGCGCGGATAAGCTGCTTGGCAAAGGCGACTCGTTGATGATGACGGCGAGCACGCCGCAGCCGGTCCGGGTACAGGGGGCGTACGTCGAGACCCGCGAGGCGAACCAGCTGACCGACTTCCTGAAGGGCAAGGGCAAGCCGGTATACGAGGAATCGGTGACGGAGCGTCCGGCGGCCGGAGCCGAGAGCGGCGGGGACGGCGAGGGTTCCGACGATCCGATGTACGAGGAGGCCAAGGCGGAGGTGGTCCGGGCGAAGAAGGCCTCGACGTCATACCTGCAGCGGCGACTCCGGATCGGCTACGGCCGGGCCGCCCGGCTGATCGACGCGCTCGAGGAGAACGGCGTGATCGGCCCCGGCGAGGGCGCCAAGCCGCGCCAGGTGCTGGTGGATACCGATGAGTCGGAATAAAATGACCTGTTAGTCTCGACTAGCGAACGCACCTTCGACAGAAAGGAACACTGAATGGGTATCGATCGGGCGGTTCTCCGGGAGACCCGGGCCAGAGGCGCACAACCGTGCGCTCATCCCACGACCACCACGATTAGCAAGGACGTAGCACGGCGCCTCGAGCGTGGCGGTGGGGACGTCCGCACTATCGATGGTTATGCCGGTCGCGAGGAGCAGCCCTGGTGCATCGACTGCGGCCACACCCTGAGTGCCAATGAGCTCAGGGTACACCAGCAGCGCACGGCGCGACGGAGGTTTTCGTGGCGACTGTCCGTCGCCCTCGTCTGCTCGGCCGTAGCCCTGGGAATGGGGTACCTGCTGGGGCAAAGTCTCGCCGGTAGCGACTGGGACACCGGCGGTTGGCTCGCGAATTGGCTCCTGGGAACGCTCCTGATAGCCACTGCCGCACTGTTCGCCCTGGCGTTGTCTCATGCTTTCGGTTCTCAACCCGACTGAGCGCCAAGGGAAACCCTTGCGGGTTCAGCGGTAACTGCGCCCGGCGAATATCACTGTGCTCATCACACAGCCGACATTCGCCGGGCGTTTTTTCTTCAGGCGTTTTCCTCAGCCCGGTACCGCACGAGTACAATCAAGGGTACGATTGTGGGCTAGCGATTCCAGGCTTGGTGTTTGCTCGTTAGCGATCGCACCTTCGACAGAAAGGAAGTCATGGATGTACTGGACGTCGTGCAGTGGCCGACCGGTCCCGTGCTGTTCATTCTCGCGATTCTCGCAGGACTGCTGCTTTTCAGCAAAGAATTTCGGGAGGCGGCCTGGGACACCTTCGCTTGGATGGTTAACGCGGCGGCGAACGTCATTGTGCCGACGCTCTATATAACCTTCTGGGTTCTCATGATCGGGGTTTTCGGAGCACTGGGCCTGATGAGCGTCGTAGATCTCGCGATTCACCAGGAGTTCACCACATTGGGTGAATTTTACGCCGACCCCTGGGGTTACTTGGCTGTCTTTGCGGGTTTCGGCCTCTTCTTCAGCGTCCTTAGCCTTTGTTCTGAGGTCGCTTACTGGCTCGATGGTTGGGAGGTCTGGAACTTCTCAGTCCTGAAGTACTCGAACGAGAAACGCCAGGGACCTTCGACAGAAAGGAAGTTATGCTGAGCCCTGAGCCGGGTCCGCCCTTCTCGGCGTGTACGCCTATGCGGTCGCCGTGGGGGCGTACAAGTTGTTTGGCAAGAGGTCGATCCGAAACTCGATCTGGAACGTCTTCGCCTGGATGGTGAACGTGGTGACGAACGTCGTTGCTCCGTTCATCGTCGGCATGGTGGCGGTGGCGGCTGTCGTGGGCATCGCGACAACCTTCATGGCCATCGGGGAGTTCATACTTGATCATCGGGTCGTTTGGGTCGGCCAGATTCTCACGGATCCCTGGGTCCTGAAGTTGATGGGACTCGTCGGCACCTGCATCGGGGGCCTCATCCTGCTCTTCGTTGTGTCGGAGCTCGTCGATGAGCGGACCCCACCCGAGGCCCCTTTCTCGGTTCTTGTATACCGAAATCCCTGACCACCATGTGCCCGGCGGACGTTACCGTGATTCATTTCACAGCCAACGTTCGCCGGGCCTTTCCTTTTTCGTGAAGTACCACGACGCGAACCAAGCGGCCTAGCGGTCGCCACTGTGGAATGCGATATCCTAGTGATGTATGCCGCAATTCAAGAAACGGGAACTCAAAAGCGACCAGTCGCTCTCGGAGCAGATCAAGGCCGTCCGGCGGACGAGCCGGCTGACGTTCGAGCAGATCGCGCGCGAGACGAAAATCCCGCAGAAGTACCTGAAGGCGCTGGAAAACGGCAGGTACGAGGAGCTGCCGGCGGAGGTCTATGTCCGTGGCTTCCTTGAGAACTACGCCAAGTTCCTGGGATTCCCCGAGGACGAGGTCCTGACGCAGTACAAACGGGAGCGGGGTATCTCGGGGCGGCAGCCGCCGGCATTGTCGTTGCCGAAGCGGTCGGTCGAGCAGCCGCGGGTCACGATCACGCCGCGCACCTTGGGGTATGCCGCTGCCGCGGTGCTATTGTTCTCCGTGGTCGGCTACCTGATCTCGCAGATCACGGGATTCGCGTCGCCGCCGAACCTGGAGGTGGCTGCGCCGGCCGTCGACGCCCGGGTCGACGACGAACGCGTGGAAGTCCGCGGCCAGACCGAGCCGGACGCGCAGGTCTTCATCAACGACCAGCCGATCCCCACCGACACCGACGGCTCCTTTAACGAGATCGTGACGCTTCCGACCGGCACCAACTCGCTCCGGATCGTCGCCCGCGATCCGAACGGCCGCGAGCGGGTGGAAGTACGGTCCGTGGTGGTCGCGGCGGCGTCCCCCGGACCGAACCCCACTTCGTCTCCGGAGGTCGCCGGGGCGCTGTTCATCCTCCGGGTCGGCCCGAACAGTGCGTTCGTGGAGCTCCAGGTCGACGGTAAGAACACGTTCAGCGGGTTGCTGACGCCCAATACCACCCAGACGTTCACCGCGCGCGAGCGGGTGCTCGTGACCACCTCGAATGGCGGCAGTACCCGAATGGTCGTGAACGGCGAAGATCGGGGTACGCTCGGCGAAGAAGGACAATTCCGGCGCGGCGTGCAGTTCCTGGTCAGCGACTTCGTGAAGTCCTCGCCGTCCCCGCGCCCCCAAGCGGATTGACGCTCGGTTCCGCCATCCTTGACAGATAGTATACATCTGTATACTATCTATCCATACAAGCCGATAGCGCTATGGCTGCTTGCAGTAAGCGACCGACCATAGTATGCTAGAAACCAACAATAACCGACTGAAAGGAGCACGGTATCATGGCAACAGTTGCCGCTGAGAAGCCCACCCCCAAGATGAAAGACGCCAAACCCGGAACCGACGACGCGCTGCGTAAGGAAAAGGCGCAGGCGGTGGATATGGCGTTGGCGCAGATCGAGAAGCAGTTCGGCAAGGGCGCGATCATGCGGTTCGACGAGCATTCCAAGATAGTCGTCGAGACCATCCCCACCGGCTCCCTCGCGCTCGACCTGGCACTCGGGGTCGGCGGCATTCCCAAGGGTCGGATCATCGAGATTTACGGACCCGAGTCCAGCGGCAAGACCACGCTGGCCAGCCATATGATCGCGCAGGTACAGAAGACCGGCGGTCAGGCGGCCTTCATCGACGCGGAGCACGCGTTCGATTCGGAATATGCCAAGAAACTGGGAGTCGACATCGATGACCTTCTGATTTCCCAACCGGATGCCGGCGAGCAAGCGCTCGACATCGCCGAGACGCTTGTGAAGAGCGGCGGTGTGGACGTGATCGTGGTCGACTCGGTAGCCGCGCTTACGCCACGCGCCGAGATCGAAGGCGACATGGGCGATTCCCACATGGGGCTTCATGCCCGGCTGATGAGCCAGGCGCTCCGTAAGCTCACCGGCGTGATCTCCCGTTCGAACACCACGGTCATCTTCATCAACCAGATCCGGATGAAGATCGGTGTCATGTTCGGGAGCCCCGAGACCACGACCGGCGGCAACGCGCTCAAGTTCTACTCATCGGTCCGGCTCGACATTCGTCGCATCTCACAGATCAAGGACGGGGAGAACGTGATCGGAAACCGAACGCGGGTGAAGGTCGTGAAGAACAAGGTGGCTCCGCCGTTCAAGATGGCCGAGTTCGACATCATGTACGGAGCCGGCATCTCCCGCGAAGGAGACATCCTCGACCTCGGCGTGAACCAGGAAATCGTCGCCAAGTCCGGCTCCTGGTTCGAGTATGCCGGGCAGAAGCTCGGACAGGGCCGCGAAGCCGCGAAGCAGTTCCTGAAGGACAACCCGAAGGTTGCCGCCGAGATCGAGAAGAAAATCCGCAACGATGCCGCGAGTTCTTCTGCAGGCTGAACCCTCGGACCTCCTGCATGAAAACGCTTAGGATCCAGGAATCAGCGACTCGCTCTTTTGGAAAACCCGGGAGAAAGCGTTTTCGGTAGGATGGTCCGAGGGTCTGGGTATGCAAATAACGAAGATCGAGAAGCAGGAGAAGCGGGACCGGTACAATCTGCATGCCGACGGGAAATTCCTGATTGCGGTCGATGCCGGAGTGGTGACCGAAGCGGGGCTTTCCGAAGGCGACATCCTGACGAAGAAGGCGTTAACAGACCTTGAGCAGCGCGACCGTTTTGCCAAAGCACTGACCCGGGCATACCGGTTGTTGATACGTCGCTCGCACAGCACGGGAGAGCTTGCCCGCAAACTGAAAGAACGTGGATTCACGCCCGCGCTTGTCGGGGAAGTCTGTGTCCACCTTCAAAGACTGGGCTACCTCGACGACCGGTCATTCGCCCGGCAGTGGATAGCCTTCAGGGGTATCTCCCGCGGCCCGCGCCTGCTTACGGCCGAACTCCGGCAGCGCCGTGTTGCCGACGAGATTATCACGGAAGCGCTCGGTGCGCATGGATCCGACCAGACGGAAACCGCCGCCACCCTCGCTCGGCGGAGGCTGGATCGGTTCCGCGGCATCCCGCCCGACGAGGCACGGCGAAAGGTGGGCGCGTTCCTGACCCGCCGCGGCTACGACTACGCTACGGTGCGTACGGTGTTGGACGAGCTGGTGGTCAGCGAGTGATCCTGACCGGATCGCCCGGCTGGATCGAATGCTCCTCGGCCCATCCGGCGTTCACTTCGAGTACCCGATCCACCGGTCCCGGCGGACGGTATCTTGGTAGTTCCGCATCCGGCGTACCGGGTTTCGGGGGCGGCACTTCGGCAGTCACGTCCGTAACCGTGTCTCTCCGGATCCATACGATGTCGATCGGAAACGTCACCCCTTTCATCCAAAAACTCGGGGTATCGGCCTCGGCATACACGAACAGCATGCCTTCGCCGTTGCCGAGCGATTCCCGTCCACCAAGTCCTCGCGCCTGTTTTTCCGCCGAGGCGGCGACCTCGGCCAGTACCTCGGCGCGGTCTATCCGGACCGTTACCCGGGCTTCGTCGGTAAGTTCGGGAGGGGTGGTGAGTATCACGGTAATCAGGGTAATCAATGCTGCGGCCAGGATAATCAACGCGGCGGTGATGACCGGATTGCGAAGCGTCCGACGCCCGACCGCGCGCGCCTGGTCACCGTTTATTCTAAACATCTGCCGAAGATTTGCCCGGGGCTTTCTCATGATGCAAAGTACCGGCCGTCAATCGTAGGTTGGTCGCCGGATGCATCAATAGTATCATCGAATGCTGGCCTAACCTTCAGCGTCAGGCTAGTTTGGAGATGCAGCTTAACTCTTCGTTCATCGCGGCCGTTCGGCCGGCTCACAAGGAGGAGCATATGCAGACACAGGACCATGGGCTGGCCGGGGATCAAACGTCCGCGGACCGGGCAGCGCTGACGGTATTCGTCGTCGCACCCCCGGTCGCCCTCGCTACCGGTATCCGAAGGCTTTGGAAACGGGAGAAGATCGGCGGTACGGACCTCGCCATGCTGGCGGTCATGCACGTGATCGGCTCACTGGGAATCACCGTCGGCTATCACCGCATGCTGACTCATCAGGGCTTCAAGGCACGTCCCTGGCTACGGAATCTCTTCACCGTGATGGGTTCGATGGCCGTCCAGGGACAACCCAGCCACTGGGTCGGTGATCATCGGAAGCACCATGCATTCACGGACCGGGAGGGGGATCCGCACAGTCCGCACCTCTCTTCGTTCCCGGGCATCCTGGGCAAGGCGGCCGGAATGGGTCATGCCCATGTCGGCTGGCTCTTTTCGATGGACCAGTCGTCGATCGAGAAGCACGCTCCGGACATCCTGAAGGATGAGGAGGTGATGGCAGTCGATCGCCATTTCGGAAAGATCTCGTTCCTGAGCCTCTTCGCCATCCCGTTCACGGTGGGAGCGTTGCGTAAGCGCTCCGTGCGCGGCGGGCTGCGGACGGCGTTCTGGGCCGGTCCGGTACGGTTGGCGCTTACCCAGCACATCACCTGGTCGGTGAACTCGGTCTGCCACGTGTTCGGCAGCCGTCCGTTCGGAATCAACCGGAAGACCGGATGGAGCACCAACAACTGGGTGGTCGGCCTGCTGGCCTGGGGGGAGGGATGGCATCATAACCATCACCAGGATTCCCGGTCTGCCCGGCACGGCATATTTCCCGGGCAGCTCGACTTCTCGTGGTACGTCATCAAGGCGTTCGAGAAACTCGGATTCGTCTGGGACGTACAGGAGCCGAGCCAGGAGCAAATCCGGCAATGGTTGGCTGAGACTTCGGTCGTCACCGAAGATGCCGGGCAGCTCTCCGGAACATCCGCTGCCTAGTCGACCTATCATAAGGCCCGGAAGGTGTCTGCACATGCAGCCATACCTTCCGGGCCTTTATTCTTTTCGAGCGGTTCCGGTGTGTTCCGGTGTGGGCAATGCTGGACTCGAACCAGCGACCTCCGCAATGTGAATGCGGCGCTCTAGCCGACTGAGCTAATTGCCCGAGGTGCGACGAACCTCATTATTATACCCGGCAGCTTCTTCGAGCCCAGGTTAATCGAGGAACGTGGCGTAGAATGTCTTACCGGCCTCCGACAGCGTCAGCCGGATCGTGTCGGGATGGTGCCACCAGGAACGCCGGGCCCAGCGGCTGTCGGTCGCCGGATAGGTCAGGAATGAGATCTCATCACCGAACGTATCCTCGAACGTTACCTTCACCCGTCGGGCATGGTATGGCGACGTGACCAGGATCGCGGAACGGATGTTCTGCGCTTCGAACGTCGGCTTCAGGAACTCGGCGTTCTCTTTCGTCGTGCTCGACTGCTCTTCGATGATCGTCGCGGACGGGGGAACTCCGGACTCGACCGCCAGTTGCTGCATCACCCTGGCGTTCGAGGTCCCGCGGTCGGCAGCGGCGCCGGAGAAGACCAGCCGCGGCGCCAGTCCCCGGTGCCACAACGAGATGCCGGTCTCCGCCCGCGATTCCGTTTCTCCGCCGGATACCACGACGATCGCGTCCGTCCTTCGCAGCTCGTCGCGCGGCGCGATGAACCAGCCCAGCCCGACCGTTGCCAGCATGACCGTGGTGGCGAAGACGACGAATATCAGGGTGATCCGGCGTGGCCAGCGGTTCATATGCGGAACGTCCAGAACTTGTTGCCGGCGAAGTTCGAGAGCACGACCAGGCCGTTGGCGATCACCTGCGCGGGAAACGCGTGCAGTCCGACGACCTCGACCAGGAACACCAGTCCGGCCAGGTTGAGCGAGAGTCCGATCGTCTGTACCGCCGTGAACTTGGCGAGCTTCCGGACGCGGTGGACCCCCGCCCGGAACGTCCAGATCCGGTTCAGCGTATAGCTGTTCAGCGTGGCGACGACGAAGGCGATAATCGCCGCGACGATATAGAAGACGCCGAACCAGAGCAGAGCACCGTACACCGCGAAGTTGATGGCGGTGGTCATCAGGCCGACCAGTACGAATTTCACGAACTGGCGGGCGTGTCGGTCCTGGGTCAGCATGGCGATGTTCATGGTTACGGCGCGGTTTCCGGCTCGAATTCGGCCGGCCGAACTTTTCCATCATATCGCACGATGACCCGCTTCCGTTCGAACCGGAGCACCGCCTCGCGGGGAAGGATCAGCTCCCGTGCCGCGGGGCGCCATAGCGGCGGCACGATGTGCAGTTTTGCCAGGAAGTGGCCCTCGGTTTCGACCGTGCATTCCTTGACCCGTCCCAGCCGCTTGCCGGACTCCGAGACCGCGGTGGTGCCGAGCAGCCGTACCGGTCGTTCGAGCAGCGGCTTGATCGCCGGCAGGTCATCGGCGGTCTGTGCGACATCCGCACCACTGGCACCGACCGCGTCCTCGGGATACGAGGAGACATCCACGGTCGAGAGCAAGTGCTTCGGCCGTCCCTTCAAACGGTATGCCACGATCTTGCCGCGTGCGGCGTCGAAGACAGGCTCGTCGATCGTGCCGAGCGGCGTACCGTCCGGCATCGCGATTACCGGCCGTCCGATGATGTCGGTAAGCAGGAACAGCATGCCCTTATTGTATCGGTTACGGTGGCCGGGGCAGCCATCCGGATCAGGATCCGCCCGGTGTCGCCAATCGGAGCAGCTGTTCCCGGTTTCCCTTGGTGCCCCGGACCGGGGACGGCATGGTCTCCTCGACGGTCCAACCATGCTCCGACAGCCACGCCGTCAGGTCTCCGAGTGCGGTCATGATCGTGTCCGGATTCCTGATCACTCCCTTGCCGCGGCTGGCCTCCGCCCGCCCGACCTCGAACTGCGGTTTGAAAAGAGCGACCACGGGGGTTTGCGGCGGCAGCAGGGCGGCCGTGGCCGGCAGCACGCCGCGAAGGCCGATGAAACTGACGTCGATGACGGCCAGGTCCGCCGCTTCCGGCAGCTCTCGGAGATTCCGGATGTCGGTTCCTTCCAGCACGGTCACGCGGGGATCCTTCCGGAGCTTCCAGTCGAGTTGCCCGGTACCCACATCCACGGCCACGACCTTCCGGGCGCCGCGTTCGAGCGCCAATTGGGTGAAGCCGCCGGTCGAGGCACCGACATCGAGCATGATGCGCCCTTCGATCCTGATCGGCCAGGCGTCCAGGGCGGCGGCCAGCTTGCCGGCCGCACGGCTCACGTACGGACGTTTTTCGTCACTGGCCACGGGTGCCGTCGCGTCGACGGGCTGCCCGGGCTTGCGGACCGGTGCATCACCGACCCGCACGGAACCGGCCATAATCAACGCCTGGGCCTTGGTACGGCTGACACCGAGCGTTTCCGCGACGTGTGCATCGGCCCGGCGCTTCTTCATCGGCGGGAGACGGGGACGGTATCGGACACGCCGGCCTTGAGTTTCTGGGTGTCGCCGCTTCCCAGCTCGACCGAGAACAGCGCCCGGCCGCGGTCGTCGTCCGCGATTACCAGGACGTGTCCGTAATCGCGATCCCATCCGGCGAGGACGGGATTCTTGAGCGAACCGAAGGTCTTCACCGTACCGTCCTTGAAGAGTACGAGCGCGGGCTTACTGCCCCGCACCAACACCGTCGCGTCAGAGTCCCGGTTCACGAGGTAGGAATGGGCCGGCTGCGTCTGGGCGAAGCTCTGTTCCTCATCGTTCTCCAGCGTCCGCATGACCAGCAGCGCGCCACCGCGATCCTGCGCGCGGAGGAAGTTCAGCCGGGAGCCGTCCAGGGAAAGGGAGGCATCATACTCGTTGCGTGGCGTGCTCACGACGGCTTTCGCCTCGCCGGTGACCGCGTTGGCGGCGTGGATGTCGTGATTACCCTCCGCGACCTCGATCTGGAAATAGAGCGTGACCCCGTCCGGCGCCCAGACCAGCCCGCCGGGACCTTCCGGTACCGCAATCCGTTGCACGTCGCCGCTCGTGGTATCGGCGACGAAGATCGACCGTTCGGCCGGAATCGCCAGACGCTTTCCGTCCGGCGACCAGGCCGCCGGCCAGGTGCCGGGGAGGTTCGAGGCGATGGTGACGACCTTCCGGGTCGCGATGTCCACGACCTTCAGCTTGGAACGGTTGCGCGTCTCGTCGGAAGCGCCTTCCTCGTTGGAATAGAAGGCAATCTTCTGGGTGGCGCTGGAGAACGCCACCCCGTAGTCGTCGAAGACGGAGCTGACAAGCTGGTCGTCCCGGTCACGCTCGACGGAGCGGAGGTAGATCTGCCGCTTGCCGATGTCGCCCTTGGCGTACGCGATCGCGAACTCGCGGGTTTCCGGTGCGGGGGCGTCAGGGGGCGGTTCGAAGGACGGCAGCGGTTCGGGAGTCGGCGTAGCAGACGGCAGGGCGGTCGGGACCGATCGCAACGATTCGCTCTCCGCCGTCGCGACGGGAGACGGGTATTGGACGGACTCCGGCGGCGCCAGCTGGGCGATCGGTCCGAGCCGGTTCCGGAGGTCGGTCCGGCCGGCCGGAGACGGTCCGGGGGTCTGCTCCCTGATCCGGACGGTGAGAACCCCGACGTCCACGTTGGCCGTGGCCAGCGGCCGGGCACGTTGCCCGAACCGTTCATTCGAAAGACCGCGCGGCGTTTCGGTGCTTTCCGGTGCAGGGGTTGGTGTTGGCACCGGTTCAGGCTGACGGCCGCGCAGGTAGAGGATGCCGGCGATGATCGCCGCTAGCACCAAAGCAGCCAGTATCCCATACATGACTTTCTTCCAGCGCGGTAATTCTCTGTGTGTCATATGCCCCTCGCAGGTTCATTCTACGCGGGAGCGGCTCGGACTACACGCGCTGGCAGCCGGTCCCGTTACGCGCGTTCGACGTAGGTGCCGGTGCGGGTGTCGACGCGGATCCGGTCACCCGGCTGTACGAAGAGCGGGATGTTCACGACGGCGCCGGTTTCGAGCGTCGCCGGCTTCGATCCGCCGCTGGCCGTATCGCCCTTCAGGCCCGGATCGGTTTCCGTTACGGCGAACGTCGCCTTGATCGGCAGCTCCACGCCGATCACCGAATCGCCGTGGACCAGCAGTTCGGTATCCATACCTTCGGTGAGGAACTCGGATTGTTTGCCGAGCGTCTCGGCCGGCACGGCATGCTGCTCGTAGGAGCCGGTGTCCATGAAGGTCAGCATATCGCCCCGGCGGAAGAGGAACTGTCCGGCCCGGGTGGAGAGTACGGCCGGTTTCACCTTTTCGCTGCCTTGGAACGTCTTCTGGAGCGTCGCTCCGGTCCTCAGGTTCTTGAGCTTGGTCCGGACGATCGCCCCGCCCCGTCCCATCTTGGAGTGCTGGTAGGACAGCACCACGTACGGCTCGCCGTCGAGCTCGATCTTGGTATTCGTCTTGAGGTCGGTGATTCCGAGCATCAGCGCGAGGTGTACGGCATCAGCGCGGCCAGGCGTGAGCGCTTGATCGCCCGCGCGACCATGCGCTGGTGCTTGGCGCAATTGCCGGAGCGCCGGCGGGAATCGATCTTCCCGTACGGACTCACGAACCGCGACAGCAGCCGGACGTCCTTGTAGTCGATGACGTCCAGTCCTTTGCTGCAAAACAAGCAGCGCTTATGCTTCGGTCGTTCGGCTGCCATTAGAAGGGAATGTCATCCAGCGACGGGTCCTCGCCCGACGCATCCTTAGCGTCCTTGTCTTTCTTGGCGGCCTGCTTGCCGTCGTCCTTGCCGGAACCATCCGCCTGCGATGCCTCAGCCTCGGTGGGCTGGGCCGGGGCTTGGCTGGCCGCCGCGTCGCCCGCCGCCGCGCCGCCTCCTTGGCCACCCTGTCCGCCGCGCGAATCCAGCAGGATCATGTCATCGGCGACGATCTGCGTCTTCGAACGCTTCGAGCCGTCCTGGGCTTCCCAGGTATCCGTCTGCAGCCGTCCCTCGAAGTAGGCGCGTCGGCCCTTGGCGAGGTACTGGTTGCAGATCTCGGCAAGCTTGCCCCAGACGACGACGTTGTGGAACTCCGCCGCCTCCTGCGTTTCGCCCTGCTGGTTCTTCCACTGGCGGTTGGTCGCGACGCCGAAGTTCGCTACCTGCTGCCCGTTCGGGGTGCTGCGCAGTTCGGGGTCCCGCGTCAGGTTCCCGATGATCATCGCCTTGTTGAGATCTTTGGCCATGGTGCCTCCGATTAATTAATCCTCTTGATCCTTGAGTTGCGCTTCAAGCGCGGCTTCAAGTTCCTGTTTGGTCGCCGCTTTCTTGGCGGGCTTCCGCTCCGTGGTCCCTGCGTCCTTGTCCGTGTCGGCAGGGGTGTCCTGCTTCGCAGCCGGTTTCACCGAGGGCTTGGCCGTCTTCCGCATCTCTTCGGGTACTTTCACCTTGGCGGCCTCCTTGCTTTCCTCGACGGCCGTCGTCACCTGGGTGACCTGTCCCGGCTCCGGGACTTCTTCCGCGGCCAGGAGCACGGTGCGGACGATCTCGTCCATCACGTTCAGCCGCCGGGTGAGTTCATTCACCTGGTCGGCCGGGAGTTCGCAGTGGAGGAGCGTGTACCAGCCGTGATCCTGCTTGGCGATATCGTAGGCCAGCTTGCGGCGGCCGAGCGGGTTCTGCTCCTTGGCCTTGCCGCCGAGCTCAAGCAGCACGGCACCGACCGCATCGGCGACCTTGGCGGCCTCCTGTTCGGTCTTGTCACCGGCGACGACGAAGAGTAATTCGTAACTTCTCATGCTTCTCGTGGACTATCGTCCCGGTCGCCCGGGAGAAAAGCTCGTAACTCTGAGTCTACGGTCGCGATCCCGGAGCGTCAAGGAGCGGCGTATTGATATGGTAGCTTGCTAAGTGGCGTTTGTCAAACCCGACCCGCTCTGCGAAGATAATGGGCTCTTCGGAGAACCTCCTTATGACTTCCCTTATGGATTCCGAACGCGAAACCATGTCGCGGCCAGTGACGCCCGACATGCTCGAGGAAGTAGCGGGCGGCGTAGTGGAGCACGAGACGATCGAACGGGTGTTGGCTGACACCCACTGGGACTATCGCCGCCATGATACGAACGCCGGGACCGCACACGTCTTCGCCCGTCCGGTCTCGCTGCTTGAATCGATGCGGATCGATCCGGCGGATTACCAGAACCACCGTCACGCGCTGGGCATCGGTGAGACTGACGGTGAAATGCGCCTGACCTACCTAGTGCTTCGTGACGTGCATTCGGATGAACTCGGCACGCTCCCGCGGATCGAGTCCGCGCTGCGTGGCCGCGGCCGGATCACGCGCCGTGACTTCTCGGACGACGAGCTGGTGTTCGTCGACCGCATCTGGCTGCCGAGTGCCGAGATCGGAGAAGCTTTAGGAATCAGTGCTGGTCATATAAGCACAAAGATAACGGACGTCCTACGTCCACGCCGCTTGGCCAACCGAACGGAGCTTCTGGTCTTGGGGCTCAAGGAGGGATTCCTGGATCCCGACCTGGAAACATGGCGTCGTCCGGACGTCAGGCTTTCACCTTTGCAGTCCTCCGTATTGCGCTTGGCACATCTCAAGATAGCGCCCATGGCTCGAGAGTTGGGAATAGAGATCAAATCTGCCAATAACGCCCTTTCCCAGTGCTACCGGAAGACCGGTGCCCGGACTCGTGGAGAACTGGTCTTGGTCGGGTTGGCCAACGGCCAGTGCCATTTGGATGAATTGCCGACACCGGAAATGGAACCCGTGCTCACCCCGCTCGAGCAAGAGATGTTGGCGATGGCCGACCGCTCGTACGGCACCATCGTGGCGCAGAGCGGGGACAGCAAGAGCACGATCTCAAACCGGTATGTGCGTCTGTATGAAACGCTCGGACTCTCGAACATGAACGAGCTGGTGGCGTACACGTTCAGGGAGGGGTACATCGACAACCGGATCGATCCCCGCTTTGCGGACGTGTTCTCGCGGCGGCAACGGCAAGTCGTCGAGCGGCTCATGGACGATAATGACGAGATCGCCGCAGCGCTGGGTATCAGCACGTCCGTGGTCGTGCACCACCTGGTTGAAGCAAAACGGAAAGCCGGAGTAGATGCTCGGGCCGAGCTGGTCGCATACGGGTTGCGGGCGGGGCTGATCGATCCCGATACCGCCGGACGCCGCTAAGCCCCATGCCGGACGTGGATGACGTCGCCGTCCCGCACGGTATAGTCCTTGCCCTCGGCGCGGAGTTTACCGGCATCGCGGGCGGCTGACTCGCTGCCGGCGGTCACGAAGTCGTCGTAGGCGATCACCTCGGCGCGGATGAACTTGTCCTGGAAATCGCCGTGGATGGTGCCGGCGGCTTGCGGGGCACTGCTGCCGCGACGGATCGGCCAGGCGCGGACCTCCTTCGGTCCGGCGGTGTAGAAGGTGATCAGGTCGAGCAGGTCGTAGCCGGCGCGGATGAAGCGGTTCAGGTTCGGCTCCTTGAGGCCGACCGACTCCAGGAACGCCGCGCGTTCCTCCGGCGGGAGCACGCCGATCTCCGCCTCGATCTTCGCGGAGACGGCGACGATGCCGAAGCCCTGCTCCTCGGCCCAGCGCTCGGCCTCCTGGTAGAAGGAACTGGTCCCGGGTTTGGCTACGTCGTTTTCCCCGACGTTCGCCACCACCAGCATCGGCTTGGCGGTGATGAAGGGAAGCGGAGCGCCCTTTGCCAGCGCCTTCCGTTCGTCGGCGTCGAAGGTCACGCTGTGTGCCGGCTTCTCGGCGTCGAACGCCGCGCCGATCCGCTTCAACAGTTCCAGCCGTTCGGCGGTATCGGGATTACCCTTGGCCTCCTTCTCCAGCGAGCCGAGGAGCTTCTCGTACGTCTGCTGGTCGGCGAGGATCAGCTCGAGCAGGACGGTGCGCAGATCGTCCACCGGACCGAGCCGTCCCGCCACGTGGGTGACCTGCGGGTCCTCGAAGCAGCGGGCCACCAGCGCGATCGCGCTGGTCTCGCGGATGTGGGACAGGAACTTGTTACCGAGGCCCTCGCCCTTGCTCGCACCGCCGACCAGCCCCGCGATGTCGGTGAACGTCACGGTGGCCGGGATGGTCTTCTCCGGCTGCACCAGCTCGGCGAGCTTCGCGAGCCGCGGATCAGGGACGTCGACCACGCCCTCGTTCGGCTCGATCGTGGTGAACGGCCGGTTGGCGCTCTCGGCTTGCGCCCGTTCGAGCAGGGCGTTGAAGAGCGTGGACTTGCCGACGTTCGGAAGCCCGACGATACCGATGGAGAGGGACATGTAAATAGCGTAGCAGAGCACAACGTCACTACCGGCCGTTTTGATGTGGTAGGATTTTATGGCGCCATTGACGCAGATTATTAAAAAATGCTATGGTTACAAGCTTTTGTGCCACAAGAGCGACCTTAACAAGTCAGTGACGTTTCCGGCGCCACGGAGTTATCAGAGCAGATGACTTCAGGGCGCCGGAAACGGCCTTGGTGATACCCATCACCAGGAAATCGAGAGAAGGGGGTACCCTTGTCCTTCGTACAAAAGCTGCTCGTCGGTCTCCTGGCGATTAGCCTGATCGTGGGTCTCGCGGCCTGCGGCGGTGAGACGACCAAGCAGGACCAGCAGTTCAGCAAGCTCGATCGGAAGCGGCAGAACCGCACGGCCTACGAGCCCAAGAACGACGTCGAGTACAACAACTACAACCGGGCGCAGAAGCTCTATGATTCGCCGAACACCATCATCTGGTGCTCGACGACCTGGGGTAACGCGTCAGCGCCGATCGTCACCGTCCCGGTGGCCGGCAAGCTGACCAGCTCCAGCGTGAGCTTCTTCCCGAATCAGGTAGTGAAGCAGTACTCCAATAGCGGCACCTACTACCCAGAGCTTCCGTCAGTGGACGGGATGTTCCACGGATCACCGCCGCCGTACCGGTACGGTTTCACACCCGGCGGGCAGTACGTCGACTTCTTCAACATGCCGACGTTCTGCACCACCGCACTCACGAAGTTCCAGCGGCAAGTCACCCAGGTGTCCCTGAGCATAGACTCAGGCGTCAGGACGGCGCAGGGTCAGGCCCAGGAGGCACTGCAGGCTGGCGGTTGCGCTGACGATCCCGAGTCCGGCGAGTGCCGGGCGGCACGTCAGGAGGCGCAGCGAATCCTTGAGGGGGCGCTTGGCGCCACGGGGTAACCCGCGGACCGAACCACCTCACGACGCAGAGAAAGGTAACTATGTCACGAGATCGGGATCCGGACGGCTACGACCGTCTAGAGCGCCGCACCTCGAGTTTCGGGGAGCGGCAGGCAGGAAACCTGGCCGACCGACCGGGGCGCACGCTGTTCAAGTGGTTCGTGTCCCTACTGGCCCTGGTCCTCGCGATCGGGCTGCTCGGTCAGGCCATCGGCTTCATCTCCCTCTGGGGCGGCGAGGCCCAGCGCATCACCGGACCGGACAACGTCCGGGACCAGCACACGGCGATCATCGGCACCTGGGAGGATATGATCTCAGCAGCCGAGACGGCTTGCCAGGTAGGTGACGGCGGTGAGCGCACGTCGGTGGATCCGACCCTCGTAGAGGATACGGCGATCGCGTACTCATCAACGTTCCGCAATATCCGTGCGGAGTACAACCGCCGCCAGCAGAATCTGTTCGAGGCACGGCTGGTCGGGCCGAAGGGATATCCGAGAACGGTACCTTTCTACAGGGCCGCTATGCCCGGACCACAGAACGACTGGTGCAAGGTGGCAAGAAAGCTGGTGAGAATCCACCCGTAGCACCACCCTAAAAAACCACGGCAAGAATCAGGACATATCATCCTTTCTGCTTGCCCGCCGAGAATAGTTTCTGGTAACTCCAGTTTTCATTCTCGGCTCCCTCTCGCCTAGCGACTGACGAGACCCGGGAAGTTCGGGTCGAAAGGGGTTCCGTGCGGCGGACTGGTATGATTTACCTAAGTCTGCCGCACCTTACCGTTTCCGGAAAACACGACCCATCAGGGGGTTCACATGCAACGGATCTACGACAGCGATGTCATCCGTTCGATGACCATGGACTGCAAGAACCCGCTTACGCGGACCGCGACACTTGCCGTGGTCCTGATGTCGATCGTCGGCCTCGGCATCTGGGCCGCCGCATCAAAGGATGCAGACATTTGGGGCATCCTGGCGCTCAGCGTGCTGGTGGGCGGCCTGATCATCGCGCCGAAGTATCTGTGGGCGCTGTTCACCTACTGCGGCCTGGTGTTCACCGGCATCGCGATCGAGCTGCAAGGGCCGTACATGATGACGATTCTCGGGTTGCTCTGCATCGTCATCGCGGCATTCACGCGCCGATGGTCACTCCCGGCCCCTAACAGGCTCAGAACCCGTTGAGCGGCGACCAACCACAACACAAGGAGGATGCATGAAGATAAACGCCGAACGCACGTTGATCGGCTTGATCATCGCTGTACCCGTGGTGCTGCTGGGGTGGATCAACCGGCCTGCATCGGTCGTCCGTGCGGCACTGCGAGGCGCCGTCATGGGCGGCATTCCGGCAGGAACAGCCCTGGCGACACTGGCCGCCACGTCTGACGGCTGGAAGCGGATACCTCCGGATCAACGCCGTGAGGAGATCGGAGCTGCTGTTCTGGTAGGAGGAGTGGTCGGGGGATACTTCGGCCTGATCGCGACCCTTCTGCTTAAGGCGCTTCATCGCCAACGCACGCCAGCAGACATTTGAAACATTTAACGGACCCCGAACCCGCGCCTTGTGGTCCGTGTGGCTGAACCCAGTCATGTCGCGGGAGCGGCCATCATATATCTTACTTTTGATATCTGGTGGCCTTTTTCTTCTGCGCTGGACTCTCCGGAGCTTGATAAAATACCTTAACCGTGGTATAAAGTCAGGCTGCGGAATGCCCGCGGCACGGTTCATTACCATTCCGGGATGCAGTCTTGTGGTAGCCGATATGCCCGTCGGTGGCGGGTGGATCGGCTGCCACAAGGTACGCCGCAATCGCAACAACCAAGGAGTGATCGTCATGCTGCGAGGCATCGTCAAGTACTACAAGAAGAAGGGTCTGTACGGCTTCGCCGAAATCCACAACGGACGGAAGGTCTTCTTCCGCCTCGCCGCCGGCGGTCAGGTCCTGATCCAGGACGGCGTGGTCGTGGTCGGAACGGACTGGCCGCAGCTGAAGCTGCCGCGACCCGGCGATGGGCTGGTCCTCGAGGTCGAGCAGAACGAGAAGGGACTGACGGCGACGTGCTGGGGGTACACGAAGGCCTACGACGAGGCCCTCGCCACACTCCCCGAGGTCAGGGCCGTACGCGTGCTGACGGTCCGCGACGGCGGTCGCCAGATGACGTTCAGCCCCGAGCCCTTCTGGCAGGGGAAGGACCTCCGCGAGCTGGACCGACTGATTGGGATCAGGCTCCGGCCCAGCTCCCGCACCGGCCAGTCCACCAAGGAGCTTCGCGGCAGCCAGATGCAGGCGGACTACCGCCTGGAGAGACTGGTACGCGGCCGCTGGCGCCGGTACGAGACCCCGCCTGCGACCATGACCGACCAGACGTCCGCGCAGGACCTCGTCCTCGCCGCCGCCTAGCTGCATCCCGGTTGACCGACGGGCCTGTTATGAAATCACTTTTCGTAACACCCCGTCGGTCGCCGTCGCGCCTAGCGCCTGATGAGATCCGGGAAGTTCGGGTCGAAACGGTATCAACAATGCACAGCGAAGCCAGTTCCCATCACGATTCGCAGCCCGAGTTCTCGGTCCTTGATCGCATGCGGTCCTCGCGGGTCACGAAAGCCGTCTTGGGCCTCGCGTGTGCGGGTGCTCTCTCGAAGTGTGGCGGCCCCTCGGCACCACCCGAGATGAATGAAGTCCGGTCGCCGCGCCCGGTATTCGAGCCGCCCGTTCCGGCTGCTCCCGAGCTTCCACACGTAGCCGAGAGCCGCCCGGTCGAGCACTACGGCGGCCTGTCGTCGTATCGATCCATGAGGGTCAACAGGATTGGCCGGGAGCTGTTCGAAGATGCCAGGATCGCGCGCGGATTCGAGATCGAACGGGAAATCGACCAATGGGACCTGGACCAACTGGGATTTCCGCTGGTGCCTGCCGAGTTGCGTGGCCCCCTCGAAGCGTCCGTGGATGCCGAGCTGCGAATCGAGGAATTCTTTCTCAGCAAAGGCTTTCCGCGATATTCCGTGATCGACTACCTGGGCTGGCGGATGAGCGCTGAGATGGCCGACGAGCCTCTCCCGCTACCGGAAATCATGCACGGACTCAGCCACTTGGAGCTGGATTACCTGGAGGGTTTGGACCGGGAACGTGAGGCGGCGATGCTCCAGGCGGAGATCATCGCCGAAGAGATCTACGGGCCCACGCCTCTGCCTGTCGATCCGCAGAAACGGGCGCAGATTCCTACGGTTTCCACCCGGCTGGAGGGATCTCCGAGAGTGGAGCGGGCGGTCAGCGAGGCGCTTGAGCGATGGCAGGAACGCGGCTACGACCCTCCGTGCGGCGGTGACATCGAGCTCTGGGGCTCCAATCGGCTGTCCAGCCCGAAAGCCGCCGCGGTAGCTCCGCTGTCACCGGAATTGTCTGAACCGTGCTATATCGAATATCGGATTGACGAGATCAAGGGGAGTTCGGATGAACGCCTGACCACTATTACCGAGCATGAAATCGGCCACAATCTGGGGTTCTGTCATTCGCCGCAGAAGGACTCCATCATGTACAGCAACAGCGAATCCCCGGGTGAATGCGAGGCTCCTCATTCGAGCTGGACGGTGGAGCGGAAGTAGCAATCGGTGGATAGGAAAAACGGGCCGGTCTTCATCGAGTATCGAGGAAGGGTCCGGCCCGTTTGGTCTTCATTCCCGCAGGTCGTAGCCGTAACGGCGGTAATGGCCAATCGCGTTTCCCACCGCCTCGCTGAACGCGATCAGGTTGATGGCGGAAAGCACGATGCTGCCGAGAGCGATGAGGGAACCGAAGACGAGCAGGAATCCGGCACCTGTCGGCGTCTCGGGAAAGATCAGCGGTAACAGCAGGATGGCGATCGCTGATCCCAGCAGGGGGCCGAGGCAGCAGAACCCGTTCCAGAGCACCGCGCGGTACTCCGGTACGGAAAACAGCGGCAGTGAGCGCATGGCGCTCCTTTCGATCGGGGACGCTTACCGGCTGCGATACCTGCCGGATTCCAGGCCGCTCCGGTAGAGGCAGATGAATGCCAGGATGAGGCAGGGAATGCCGATTTGAGGCATATCCCACGCTACAGCCGCGGTAGCGAACGTGTAGAACACTGCCGCCAAGAGGCCATAGGTCAGGATCAGCAACCTTTGGTACTTCGGTTTGATCGACGATACGGACATCGCTTCCTTTGGTCGGGAGCGAAACGAAATGTGAAGCAGCAGGTTTATCGTACACTGAACGCATGGTTTCTTTCGACGACTTCCAGCGGATCGACATCCGGGTTGGCGAGATCGTCTCGGCGGAGGCGTTTCCGGAGGCGCGCAGGCCCAGCTACAAGCTGACGATCGACTTCGGGCCGGAACTCGGCACCAAGCGGTCGTGCGCGCAGCTCACGGCGAACTACCCGCGGGAGTCGCTCGCGGGCAAACGCGTGCTGGCGGTAGTGAACTTCCCGCCGCGGCAGATCGGTCCGGCGGTCTCGGAGGTCCTGACCCTCGGCGTGCCGGACGCGCAGGGCGAATGCGTGCTGCTCACGCCCGACGCGGACGTGCCGTTGGGTGGGAAGGTGTACTAAGGTCCTAACTGGATAGGGTTCTATCCAAACTCTCAGGAAGTTTTTCGCGAAATCTGGAAACTTCTTTTCGCCCACGCAATAGGATGATCTGGGGATGGTTTTTGATTAGTGATTGGATTGTACTCCGATGTTTTGGGGTCTTTTTAATGATCGTTACGAAATGTTTTAAGTCATCCGTAAACGAAACCTCGCCATGACGATTATGTCTCTTGGTGATCCGCTTCGCGTGATTCACTAACCGAGCTCGTAATGGCACATCCATGTAGATTACGACATCCGCTCTCTTTAGGATTTCCGGCTGCGCGCGTCGGTAAATGCCGTCACTTACCCAGTCCTTTTGGTGAATCGCCTTTCGTACATCGGCGTGGACCTTTTTCCTGACCTCCGCCCAGTTATCACCGGGCTCGAGTTTTCCGCCACCGTGCCGGAACCAGAACCGGTCAATCTGGATGTGCAGGATGCCGTACTGTTTGGAAATCGCTTTCGCTAATGTCGTCTTGCCACTACCGGTGTGGCCGAGAATCGTGATTCTCATGACTTCCCGTGAAACTTCTTATGCACCTCCCGCAGCTGCGGGTTGGTGACGTGCGTGTAGACCTGCGTGGTCGTGATCGAGGCGTGGCCGAGCATCTGCTGGACGCTCCGGATGTCGGCGCCGCTGCGGAGCAACCCCGTCGCGAACGAGTGCCGGAGCGTATGCGGCGTCACATCCTTCACCAGGCCCGCCGCCGCCGTGTACTTCTTCAGGATCCGCTGCACGGAGCGGGACGTGAGCCGGAGGTCGCTGCCGTCCGCCTCGCGGCCGGCCGGTTCGGCTGAGCGGGTGAGGAGCGGCCGCATCGCGGCTCGGCGCTTGCCGAGATAGGCGGCCAGGAATCCCGCGGCGCGCTCACTCAGGAACACGATCCGCGGCTTGTCGCCCTTGCCGCGCACCATGAACTCGCCGCGCTCGGCGTTCACCTGGTCGGTATCGAGCGCGCAGAGCTCGGACACGCGAAGGCCCGTGGAGTAGAGGAGCTCCAGGATCGCCCGGTCGCGGAGGCTCGTGAACGTGTCCTTGGTGCCGGCCGCCTCGAGGAGCCGTTCGACCTCCTCGCCGGTCAGGAACTCGACGCTCCGCCGTTCGGTCTTGCCGAGTTCGATCTTGTCGGCGGAGAGCGTCTTCACGTCGCGGCGGGCCAGGTACTTGAGGATCGCTCGGATTGCGATCACATGGTAGTTCTGCGTGAGCCGTCCGAGCTCGCCGCCGTTCTGGTTCGGTTGGCGGTTCAGCCAGAGCCGGAAGCTCCGGACCGCGTCGATCGTGATGTCCTTCGGTGCGGTCACGCCGTGCTTTGCGCCCCAGCGTGCGAACCGGCTGAGGTAATGGTCGTAGTTCCGGAGCGTGAGCCGTGAGAGCTGCCGTTCCACTTCGCAGTACTCCAGGAACTGCGTGATGTATTCCGCGAGCTCGGTCTTCGGGCGGGGCGGGGGCTTTGATGCCGCCTTCGCAAGCACTTTCGCGTCAGGCTGTTTTTCATCCGCGGAGGAGGCTCGGCCAGATGTCGCTTTTTCTGCCATGTACTATATTGTGCGACATTTAGTCACGGAAAGCGAGCAGGTGGCATGCACCCGCATCGATGCTGCCTTATTTCTCGCGACAAAAGAAAAAAGAGAGGAGAAATCCATGGATGATGAATTTGGTTTCTCTCTTCAGAGTAAATCCCCGCCCGGGACATCGCCGATGCGATGCGGCCACTCAATGTTGAGTGCGGGGGTACGGGCCGTGGTGGTAGTTGCTACCGCTGCGGACTGTAGGATCTGGCGAAATCCCTTACCGCTGCGCGGTCCTCGGGGCTGAGCCTGTTGAGCTCGGCGAGGAGCGCGGGGTCGTCAGTGGACGGCACGTCGAAAGACGGTACGTCACGGAACCGGTTCCGATCCGTGTCCTCCCCGGACTGGCCGGTGACGTCCTCTGGCGACAGGTTGCGCTTCCGCTTGGCCACGAAGACGTGGTCGATCATGTACACGATGGCGGACCAGAAGCCAGCCCAGACGATGCTGTACGGCAGGATGGTGTCCTGGAACTCGTAGAGCAACAGCCCGAGGCCGCCGCCCATGATGGTCCCGACTGCGCCGCTGCCAAGTGCCAACGCGTAGTTCCGACCATCCACCGCCATCACGATGCCCATGGCCAGGAATCCGATCATGGCCCACTGAAGCATCTCGACTGTGCCGACGTCGAGCAGTAGCACGGTGGTGTCCCGCAAGTAGTCGGGGATGACCGCGCCACCGTCGTTGTCGATTTGCATGGCCCAGGTCGTCCCGATGCTCGCGAACAGCACGAGCTGGACGACCCCGGCGAGGCCGAGCAGGGTGCATGCGATCTTGGTCTGAGAGCCCAAAGCTCCCACCTCCTTGTTGTTGGGGTACGAGACAGCGTCTGCCGTCTGCAGTAAAGTACCATAGTTGAGCAGTTTTTACAAGATAGGGATGGGGGAGCGGCCTCCGCCGCGCTAAGCTGGTGACGTGGACTTCCTTGGCTACCTCGACTACCAACTGACACGGGCCGCCACGGAGATCGGCGGAACCGGCCCGCTCCGTGCCGAGATAGTGAACTTCGCCGCCGATTTGCTCCCGTACTTCTTCACCGCGGCCGCCGTTTGGATCTTCCTTAGCGGCCGGACCAAGCGGCAGAAGGAAAAGGGCCAGGATGCGGTCATCGCCGCGGTCGGCGCCATGCTGCTGGCGATCGGGACGCACTGGCTGATCGGCGAGGTGTTCCATCGCGACCGGCCGTTCGTGACGCACCAACTCAACTACGTCGAACTCGTGGACCCGCTCGAGCAGTCCTTCCCGAGCGGCCACGCGATAATCCTTTTCGCGTTCGCGGGAACGGTCTACTTCATCGGGAACCACCGGAAGTGGGGCATCGCCCTGCTGACCGTCGCGGCGGTCGTTGCGATCGCCCGGGTGGTCGCTGGCGTCCATTACCCGAGCGACGTGATCGCGGGCGCACTGCTCGGTCTCGGGCTGGCCAAACTCGTCTCCTGGCAAAGCCGTTGGCTGGCCAAGGAAATGCGCTAGGCGTACACTGACCGGTCACCTTCACATACCGTTGTCGACCGGAAGGAGGAGCCGTGGAGCTTCTGTTGCTGTTGCTGATCATCGCGGCCCTGCTCGGGTCGCGCTTCGCCAGGGGATGCCTGCTCGGCATATTCTGGTTCATTGTCCTGGTCGTCGCGTTCATCCTGTTCCTTGCCGTGCTGATCCAGAGCGACGTGAAGGACAACGACCGGCCCGCTAAACCCCGGACGGAGATCGTCCTAAAGGAGGGTTCATGAAGCGATTCCGAAGGATCACCGGTCTCGCCACTACGGTGGGTGCCACCATCGGCCTGTTCCCGGAGACATCTCCCGTTCTACTGTTGTCTATGTCTGTGTTCGTGGCAGCGCGGGACTTCCCCCCGCGGCCTCGCTTGAGACGTCACAGGAGGGCAGTCATGCGTGACTGGGGAATCCTGATCCCGATGGCATTCGTTCCGGCAGGGCTTGCGTTCATCGCAGGAATCGTCTCGCTCCTCACCGGTTCGGCGTTCCTGCTCAACCTGCTCCGCGTCTCCGTGCTCGCCGCGATCGTACTGATGATCCTGTTCTTCAACGATCAGATCCGGCGTGCCTTGGACGAAGGACCTTCTTAAGGCGGCGATCCGTCATCCCCGTTTCAATCTCACGATTCGAAACGACCGGATGATGGGTTGCCGTCTTTTTCTTGCGCGTGAAACCATCGCATACGGTAGTCTGGAATCCGTATGGAGTACGTCTACGCCGCGGTCCTCGGCATTATCCAAGGGCTTACCGAGTTCCTGCCGGTCTCCTCGACGGGGCACCTGGCGTTGGCGCAGGACCTCTTCGGGCTCGACCAGTCGCGGTTCGGCCTGCAGTTCGACGCCGCGATCCACCTCGGCACCGCGGCGGCGGTCGTCGGGTTTTTCCGGAAAGACCTCTGGCGGGTGGTGACCGGTTTCCGCAAGCCCGCCGAACGAAAACTCGGCTATTCGTTGGTGATCGCGAGCATCCCGGCCGGCCTGGCCGGCCTCACGTTCGAGGACCTGATCGAAGGACCGTTGCGTGATCCGGTGGTGATCGCGACGGCCCTGGCGGCCGGCGCAGTCGTCTTCCTGGTCGTCGAGCGGGTGGCGACGGCGCGGAAAGATGTCCGCGACGCTTCGGTCCTGGACGCGTTGATCATCGGCCTGGCCCAGGCGTTCGCCCTGATTCCCGGCGTATCCCGTTCCGGCTCCACCACGGTCGTCGGCATGCTGCTCGGACTCAAGCGGGCGGAAGCGGCCCGTTTCGCCTTCCTACTCTCCGTGCCGATCGTCGTGGCGGCCGGTGGCAAGAAGTTCTTCGACACCCTGAGCGAGGGAAGCGACGGAGTGATCGGCATCACCCTGGTCGGACTCGCGACCTCGGCGGTCGTCGGCTACTTCACGATCCGCTATCTCCTCCGGTTCCTCCAGCAGAACCGCCTCGATGCCTTCGCCTACTACCGCCTGGCACTGGCGGGCGTGATCGTGCTGACGCTCTTGTAAGGTAGGGAGCGTAAAGGGGTACTCGCCGATGTTCAAAGACGTGACCGGTCCGAAAGGAAGCTCGGAAAAGCTGATCCCGCGAGGCGTCGTCGCGGCGGGCAGTCCGGAAACGGTCCGGGCCGGTACGGAGATCCTGCGAGCCGGCGGCACGGCGGTGGACGCGGCGATCGCCTGCGCCTTCGCGGCCTGCGCCGCTGAGCCGCACCTGATCGCGCTCGGGGCCGGCGGGTTCATGCTGACCCACGACGCCGCGACCGGCCGGCAGACGTTGCTCGACTACTTCGTGGCGATGCCGGGCGAGGGGCTCGAGAAGGAGCGCCGGAAACTCGCAAAACTCACGCCGACGCCGGTCGACTTCGGTAGCACCGTGCAGATGTTCCACTCCGGCCATGCTGCCAACGGCGTGCCGGGATTCGTGGCGGGGATGTACGCGGCACACGAACGGTCCGGGACGCTCCCGATGGCGCGGCTTCTCGAACCGGCGCAGCGGATCGCCACGGAAGGCGTGCTGGTCGGCGAGCAACAGAGCTACCTTTTCGAATTGCTGCACAACATCCTGACGCTTACGGAGGATTCGAAACGGCGGTTCGCCAAGGACGGCGGGCCCTACCGGAAAGGCGACACGTTCCGGTACCCGGAGCTGGCCGAAACGCTCGCTGAGATCGCGGACGGGGGCGCGGACACGTTCTACCGTGGCGCGCTCACGAAGCGGATCGTCCGGGAATCGGCGGCCGGTGGCGGACGGATCACCGCTGCGGACCTGGCGGCGTACGAAGTGATTGAGCGTGAACCCGTCCGGATCGAGTACCGCGGTTCGGAGATCGTGGGGAACCCGCCGCCGTCATCCGGCGGCGCGCTGATCGCCCACACGCTCAGGCTGCTTTCGCACTTCGATTTGGCGAGACTCGGGCGCGATTCCTACGAACGGCTTCGGCATGTGGTCGAGGCGCAGCTCGCGACGAACACCGTCCGCCGTGTCCGGTTCGACGCGCACCGGCATGACGAGGACGTGCTGGAGCGGCTATTGGCGGAGGAGCAGGTCGTCCACGACCACCAAGGGATCACCAACCGACTCGGCAATACCACCCATTGCGTGGTCATCGACGGCGACGGCAATGCCGTCAGCATGACCAACTCCAACGGCGCCTGCTCTGGCGTGCAGGTGCCGGGTACCGGCATCCAGCTCAACTCGATGCTCGGCGAGGAGGACCTGAACCCGCAGGGATTCCACAAGCATCCGGTCGGTTCGCGGATCCCGTCGATGATGGCCCCGACGCTGGTGCTGGATCGCGGCGAGGTCCGCCTGGCGGTCGGGTCGGCCGGCAGCAACCGGATCCGCAGCGCGATCCTGCAGACGATCCTGGGGGTGCTCGATGACGGCCTGCCGCTGGACGAAGCGGTCGAGGCGCCGCGGGTGCACGTGGAGGGAGATTCGGCGGAGATCGAAGGCGGTATCGATTCCAAACACGCCAAGCGCCTCACCGCGGACGGCTACCAGGTGAACCTGTGGAAGGACCGGAACCTGTTCTTCGGCGGCGTGCAGGCCGCCGCCCGGAATCCGCGGACCGGTACGTTGACCGGCCATGGCGATACCCGCCGCGGCGGCGCGGCGATGACGGTCTGAGTCCTTACCGCCGGAACCGGTCGGGAATCAGGTCGAGCGCGAAGAGCGAGGCGATGAACGCGCCCAGTAACGTCAGGAACAGAGCCAGTAGGAACGCGGAGAGGCGTGGGCGGCGGCGCACGAACCGGACCACGGCCCGGGTGAACGAGCTGTCCCTGGCACGGTCGGCGTGCTCGAGTGCCTGCTGGAGCAGCCGTTCCGCCCAATGGAACTCGAGCGCCAGCAGATAGAGGCCGATCGGAATCACGGCGAACGCGGGACCGGGCAATGCCAGCAGCAACAACCCCCAGCTCGTGACCAACGCCCCGGCTACGATCGTCAGCCCCCGGACCAACTTGCTGCGCTGCCGGTGGTTCACCCGGCTCAATCGGAGGCGCTTCACCAGCCCGAACTCACGTCTTTTGGGAACTCTTGCCATGCGCCCGGATGATACACTAATTCCCGTGGCATCCCGGAATAAGCTTTCTTTCTATTACTTCGTCAGCGCGATGGGGCTTTTCATCGTCGGGTACGGCCTGGCCTGGTTCTCCGAGCAACCGCTCTTCTCGAAGGAGATCTTTCCCCGGTCCGAAGAACGGACCGCAACGGTGCCCACGCCGAGCGGCGCGCCGGCTTCGGACGGTGACGAAGTGCCATCCGACAGCGAGGCCTCCGTCCAGCCCGGCCGCCAGTATGAGGTCCAGCCCGGCGATACGATCAGCTCGATCGCCCAGGCGAACGGCATGGATTTCGAGGAACTCGCCGAATACAACGGCATTCCGTATCCGTACAACCTGGCCGTCGGCCAGATCATTGTGATTCCCGAGGGCGGCGATGAGTGAGGCCGGCCAAAAGGCAGGGCAGGGACCGGCGTTCCGGACGCGGACGCTCGCGAGCGGCCTGACCGTCGTGACCGTTCCCCGGCCCGGCACCGAGGCGGCGACCGTGAGCTTCCTGTTCCGCGGTGGCAGCCGGTACGAGACGCCGGAGACCAACGGCATCGCGCACTTCAACGAACACTTGGCGTTCAAGGGAGGCAAGCGGTATCCGGACTACCGGGCGGTGACCCAGGCGTTCGACAAGATCGGCGCGGTGTCCAACGCGTTCACCGGCGCGGAGGTGACCGGCTTCTGGGCGAAGACCCGCGCCGCGCACATCCTCGACGTAGCCGACGTCTTCTCCGACGTGCTCACCGCCACGGCGTACGATCCGGACGAGCTCAACAAGGAGCGTGGCGTGATCATCGAGGAGATCAACATGTACGAGGACGACCCGGCCGCCGACATCTACCAGGTACTGGAAGCCGTGACGTTCCCGGACCATCCGCTCGGCCGGTCCACGCTCGGGCCGAAGGAGAACATCCGCCGGTTCACGCCGGACGACTTCCGCGCGTACGAGCGGCGGCACCAGACGCCGGACCGCTGCGTGCTGGTGATCGCCGGCAAGGTGGACGGGCTCGACGAGGCGAAGCTCGACGGACTGCTCGGCCGGTTCTCCGGCACCAGCGACGTCCAGCCAGAAGGGGCGGTCGTTTCCCAGACCGAGCCGCGACTCCGGGTGAAGACCAAGCAGACCGAACAGACCCACATCGGCCTGACGCTCCGTGCGCCGTCGCTGGAAGACCGCGCCGCGTCGCCAGTGCTCGGGGTACTGGCACAGCTCCTCGGCGGGACCATGAGCTCGCGGCTGTTCACCGAAGTCCGCGAGAAGCGCGGTTTGGCCTACTACGTCCGCGCGCTTCCCGACCAGTTGACCGACACGGGCATGCTGGTGGTCGCGGCCGGCGTGAAGAACGAGCAGGCGCACGACGCGCTGGAGGCGATCATCACCGAACTCAAGCGGCTACGGGACGGGGACCTCCCGGCGGACGAGCTCGCGATGCACAAGGATTCCCAGATGGGCCGGTTGGCGCTCAGGTGGGAGGATTCGATGGCGCTGGCTGAATTCTACGGTGAACAGCAGCTCCTGGTCGGCGACGTGAAGACCACCAAGGACCGGCTCAAGGAGATCGCAGCGGTCACGCGGGACCAGGTGATCGATCTGGCGAAGGAGATCGTCGCGGACAGGGGCCTGAGCGCCGCGGTGATCGGTCCGCACGAGGATCGGAAGTTCAAGGACGTGCTGACGTTCGAGTAGGCGTTCGGGTAGACTGGAGCGTATGAAAGAGATCAAGCAGGAACGGACGTTGGTATTGGTGAAGCCGGACGGAGTGATGCGCGGGCTCACCGGCGAGGTACTGCAGCGGATCGAGCGCCGCGGGCTGAAGGTCATCGCGCTGAAGATGGTGCAGGTCGACCGCGAACATCTGGAGGGGCATTTCCCGAGCGAGGAAAGCTGGGTAGCCCGGCTCGGTGAGAAGGGACTCAAGACCTTCGCCGAGTACAAGATCGACGTGAAGGAGCACATGGGCACCGATGACAAGGTCGAGATCGGGAAGATCGTGAAGGAAAGCCTGTTCGAATACATGGCCAGCGGTCCGGTGGTGGCGGTCGTGATCGAAGGCATCCACGCCATCGACATGGTCCGCAAGCTCGCCGGCCACACGCTGCCCGTCTTCGCCGACATGGGCACGATCCGTGGCGATTACTCGGTGGATTCTCCGGCGGTCGCCAACGTGGAAAAGCGGGCGATCAAGAACATCATGCATGCGTCCGAAACGCCGGAAGAGGCGAAGAACGAGATCGCCCTCTGGTTCGGCAAGGACGAGCTGCACTCATACGTCCGCGCCGAAGAATCCGCGATGTTCTAATGGCCTCGAGCGGCGATCAGGATCGCAAGCTCCAGGTCGGCGTCAAAGCGGTCATTACCGACGAGCAAGGCCGCGTCCTGCTGCTGAAGCGGAGCGAGCCGTTCCATGGCGAGGACGTCCTGAAGTGGGATATCCCCGGGGGACGCATCGACGCCGGCGAGGAGTTGCTCGATGCGCTGAAGCGGGAAGTGAAAGAGGAGACCGGGCTTGATGTTACGTCGGTGGAGGGAATCTTCCACGTGCAGGACATCTTGTTTAACCCAAAACTCCACGTGGTCCGCATCACCTACGTGGTCCGTGCCGCTGGCGAGGTGCAGCTCAGCAGCGAGCACGTCGAACATCGCTGGACGCCGAAGGAAGCACTCCCGCTCGATCCCACGGACATTTACTTCGTGGATGCGATGCAGGCGAACGGATGGATTAAGTAGGTTTATACTGCAAGGGCGATGAAGCGGATCAAAGCATATCTGGCCGGCAAAGTGAGTCCCGGATCGCCACACGTAGGCGAATCATGGCGGGAGGAATACTGCCAAATACTGAGTGACCGTACCGGCCTGGACATCCAGAACCTTAACCCGTCGCGTGGCACGACCACGTATGAGGTAGACGAAGGCGACCCCCGGGCCGTGTTCGGGCGTGACTGCTTCATGATCCAGCAATCGGACGTGGTGGTAGTGAACCTTACGGACGACATCAGCGTCGGGGGATCCCAAGAGATGCTCATCGCGAAGTATTTCAAGAAACTGCTGTTGGGCATCGCTCCGGTAAACGGTAAGTTCCGCAAATCAGAAGCTGAGATCAGGGGGAAGAAGTACAACGATTACGTCCATCCTTTCGTGGAACTTCCCTGCGACGCCATCGTGGATGACATCGAGGCGGTGGGGGATTATCTCGCGACGTACTTTCGAAGACGCCGGAGGCAGGTCAAGGATATCGATGTCATCGATAAGTCGATCCAGTATTACATTGACGACCTGCTAGAGAAAAGCATTGTGCAATAAACTGTATGAACCGCGACACCCAGCTTCTGTTTGAAATGGGCGCGCTGCGCCGGATGCCGCGGCAATGGTCCCGGTTCTTCGGCGCGGCGGATTTCCAAAACATCACCGAGCACACGTTCCGGGTCGCGTGGATCGCATTGGTGCTGGCGACCCGAGAGAAAACCGGTGACACCGGCAAGGTCGTGAAGCTGGCCCTCGTGCACGATGCGGTGGAGAGCCGTTCGACCGACGTGGATTATCTGAGCCGGCAGTACGTCGACCGGAACGAGGATAAGGCCGCCGTGGATATCTTCAAGGACACCACCCTGGCTGATGAATTCATGAAGCTCTGGAAAGAGTATGAGCTTCGGGAAACGATCGAGGCAAAGATCGTGAAGGATGCCGACATTCTGGACCAGGACATGGAAATGCGCGAACAGACGGCTCTCGGCGTCCCGATGGAGCGGCTCTGGAAAGAGGACCGCCGGAAGGTCGTCCGCAAAAAGCTTCACACCAAAGCGGCGGCAGACTTGTGGGATGAGATTTATGCGTCGGACCCTCATGACTGGCATGCGAAAGGCCAGAACCGGTTCCATGCGGGGGATTGGCAGGTAGAATCGCCCGGACAGGAGGAGTCATCCGATGCCGGAAAGTCCTGAACTGCTCTACGCGACCGGCAACCCGGGCAAGCTCGAAGAAGTGAGGGCGTTCCTCGGGGGCATGATGCCGATCGAATCGCCGAAGGACCGGGGTTTAAACGTCGAGGTCGAGGAAACCGGCGCGACGCTCGAAGAGAATGCGCTACTCAAGGCGCGGGCGTATCGCGCAGTGGCGCCGGCCGGCATGATCATGATGGCAGACGATACCGGCCTGGAGATCGATGCGCTCAGCGGGGAACCCGGAGTAAAGGTCCGGCGCTGGCGGGACGGCCGGACCGAGATGACCGATGAGCAGATCATCGAACACTGCCTGCGGCGACTACAAGGAGTTCCCGGAGGTAAGCGCGGGGCACAATTCCGGACGGTGATCGTCTTAGCGCTGCCGGACGGCACCGAAGAACTTTTCGATGGGACGCTTCGGGGCGAGATCGCGGAACAGTCTGCGCCAGTCCGGGTCCCGGGATTCCCGTTCCGGAGCCTGTTCGTGACCGAGACGGGCAAACTACTCGGCGAATTGGAAGAAAAACCGGACTCCTCGGTACTGACCCATCGTCAGGCCGCCGTACAAAAAGCAGTCGATTGGCTCCGGGATTACAATAAGTAGGCTGGCCCTGTAGCTCAGTGGACAGAGCGTCTCCGTCCTAAGGAGAGCGTCGGGGGTTCGAATCCCTCCAGGGCCTCAGCGTCCACTGGTATTCCTGAACCGGGCGAGGTGTATGCTTGCGTATCCTTATTTTTGATTGCAGGGGCTTTGCAAAAGGGCTATGATTGTCCGTCATCGCACGGCCGTTCATTGAAAACATGGTTTGCCGATCCTTCATGATTATTGGTAGCCCCTGAAAGGATGAGGTGACAATGCCCAGCACCAACTTTACCTGCCCTCGTTGTGGTAGTACCGCGCGCGTGCTCGAGACCAGGAGATCTGCTGATGATGAGCAGGTCCGTCGCGGATATGTCTGCAATAACGGACATCGCTTCAGTACGACCGAGCGGTGCCTACACCCGAAAATCGTCGGAGTGCCGTCAGACTGCACCCTGGTCCTTGTTCCCAACAAAGCACTTAATGAGGTCCAGCGTCTCGTTGCTCAGAAGATGGGATGGACCCACATCGAGACGGGCACATGATCGTGATGGATGAGAGTCGGGGGCTCTGCGAGAACCGTTCTAACTATCAGAACCTCACATCCCCCGCGATTTTTTGGTCGGCAGACCATGTCATAGCCCGTTTCCATACCACCCCCGGGGTTGACCGGATCCCCGTCAGCTCGGTGCATCTTGGGAACAGTGCGGTAGAATAGCGGTGTGCAAGCGAAAACGAAAAAGCGCATCAACCTGATCATCATCTGGGTGCTGGTGATCCTCTTCGGAGCCAGCACGTTCCTGCTGTATCTGCCGGTCTCCGGCCCGGAAACGACGCCACCGCCTGCCGCGAACCCGGGAACGCAGGTACAGACGCAGTCCCAGGCGCAGCCGGTAACGGTTCCGGAAACCGCGGCTCCGCCGCAGCCGTAATCCTATCGGGCCATGCAGAACCCGTTCGAGGTCACGATCCAGAACCAGGCGGAGGACGAGGAGATCGTCCGGATTTGGCGTCACCACCCGATCACGTTGGTCGGACCGGTCCTAAAGGTCCTGGCGTTCGCGATCATTCCGATCGCGCTCCTGTTCATTACCGGGCTTTCGATGCTCGCGAGTCCGTTCTTGTTCGTGCTGTACCTGGTGATCCTGGCATTGGTCGCGACATACGCTGCCTACGAGTGGATCAGCTGGTGGGGCGACGTCTACATCCTCACCAACTACCGGATCATCGACGTGGAGCAGCGCGGTTTCTTCCACCGGAAGTTCGCGGAAGCGACTCTCGGCAAGATCCAGGACGTCAGCCACGAGGTCTCCGGTGTCTTCGCGACGCTCTTCAACTTCGGGACGGTGTTGGTGCAGACGGCAGGCTCGCTCCCGAACATCGATCTGAACGACATCGCCAAACCCCAGCAGCAGGCGCTGTTCCTGCTCAAGGCGCAGCAGGCGTACCTGGAGGACGAGGACCACGACCTCACGGCGAAGGAGTTGATCGAGCTGCTCGGCAAGCACCGGCGCGACCTGGAGAAGATCGCGCGGGCCGACAAGGAGATGCGCCAGGCCGAGGTCCAGCGGAAGATGGACGAGGTGAAGAAACGGAAGAAGTGATGAACGCACGGATCGCCGTCAACGGACTGTTCCTGACCCGGCCGCACACCGGCATGGGCCGTTATACGTTGGGACTCCTCCGCTCCCTGCCGGCCGCGATGCGCGGCGCGGAATTCGTCGCGTTCGTGCCGGAGAAGGTGGCGGTGGACCTCCCGCGCGCGATCCGTACCGTCGTGGTACCGCCGAAGCGTTCGCTCCTCGGGCGGGGCAAGGCGCTCGACGACTGGGAGCGGAGTCGCCTCGGGGTGGCCGCCGGCCAGTGCAAGGCCCATCTGATCTTCCAGCCGTATCCCGCTCCGCCGACTCGCAACCCGTTCGACGTTCCGGTGGTGATGGCGGTCCATGACGTGATTCCCTGGCAGCTTCCGCGGTACCGCCGGGCGATCCGCTCGCGGGTGAAGTTCCGCGGGATCAAGCGCGGTATCCGCGCCGCGGACCATCTGCTTACCGTAAGCAGTGCTTCGGCGAAGGCGATCAGCTGGGCGGTCGACGTGCCGCGGCAACAGATCGCCGTTACGTATGAAGGGCTTGAGCCGGAATACCGCACGGTCCCGTCCTCCCGCACGGTGACCGCGGTACGCAAGCGGTACGGGTTGGTCCGTCCGTACGTCTTCTACGTCGGAGGGTATGACTACCGCAAGAACATCCGCGGGCTGGTCCGGGGCTTCGCGGAGTCCGGGTTGCCGGCCGGCCATGACCTGGTCCTGGCCGGAGCGCTCACCGCGCCGTCTTCCGCGTTGTATGAGGACTTCCATCGTCTTCCGATCCTGATCGCCCAATCGAAGGTGAACGGCCAGGTCCGCACCATCGGGTTCGTGTCCGAGTCGGAGAAGCAGGCGCTCCTGAGCGGCGCGGACGCATTCTGCTATCCTTCCCTCGCGGAGGGGTTCGGCCTTCCGGTGCTGGAGGCGCTGGCCGGCGGCACGCCGGTCGCGGCATCCGACATCGAGCCGATCCATGAACTCTTCGCCGGCGCGTACGAACCGTTCCGTCCCGACCATACCGAGGAACTGGCGACCGCGCTCCGGAAGGCCGTGCTCGAACCGGACGAGCGGAAGGTCGAGAAAGGTCATGACTGGGCGAAACACTACACGTGGGAAACCGCCGCCGAGCGTACTGCCGCCGTCTTTTCCGAACAGATCAAGCGGCACGCCGCACGGCGGCCGCGCCGCTAGTTGCAGTCTTACTGCGGCCAGCCGTATACTCAAGTCGAGTAAGCATGACTCCTCGAAAAGCAAAAAACAGCAGTGCACGGACCAGGCGGGCTTCGCGGGTTCCGGGGATTCGGAAATTCCGGATCTCGCGCCCTCGTGTCCCCGAATCACGTTCCGGCAGGATCGTCGCGGGCGTCGTGCTGGCGCTGTTCCTGCTGTACTTGGTCTACGCGGTCATCCTCTATACCACGGGTGGAAACGACGGCCTGACACGGTTCGTCTCGAACTTCGCCTACTATCCGGCCGCCAAGGTATTCACCCCCGACTATCTCTGGTGGATGATCGGCGGTTTGCTCGCGACGATCGCCTTCGTCGGCGTCTTCGCAAAGTTCGTCTGGTACGGCTTCTCCGGCAGGGTAATGAGTCTCCGGAAAGCGGGTATCCTCGGCGTGATCGCGGTGCTCGCAGCCGTCTCGCAGCTCTGGCTGCCGCCGGTGACCGAAGTCGCCGTCGGCTACGGCTCGTTCCTGGAGCGGGTCAAGACGCTTGAACGGATTCAGAGTGGCCAGGAACAGGCACAGGGCCTGCCTGCCGTGCCGGAAGAGACGATCAAGGCGCAGGCGCTCCAGCAGCAGATCGCATCCGTGATTACCCAGCAGGAGGCGACCAAGCTCGGCGTACGTGTGAAGGCCAGTCGGGTCGAAGAAGCGTACCAGGAGCAGGCCGATAAGGTCCAGGGCGAAGACCAGCTCAAGCGGCTGCTTCGCGAACGGCTGGGCTGGTCGGTACGGGAGTACAAGACCGAACTGCGAGAAAACGTCCTGATCCAGGAAGCGCTTAACGAAAGGATCTCGGAAGACGAGGACCTGAACCGTGAGGCGCGGGAAAAGGCCGACGCGGCACGCGAACGGTTGGGAGAAGATGAGAGCTTCGCGGCGGTCGCCGAGGACGTGTCCGAGGACCCGGCCGCGTCGGAAGGCGGTTCCCTCGGCGACATCAGGCGCGGTGAGATGGATCCTGCGATCGAAGAAGTGGCGTTCGAGATCGAGGTCGGTGCGGTGAGCGACGTGATCAAGACCGACCAGGGATTCGTGATCATCAGGGTCCAGGACCGCGATGAGGATTCGGTCGAGCTCCAGCAGATTACCGTGCTCGGCAAGTCCGTCGCCACGCATTTCCAGGAAATCCTGCCTGACACCCTCGTGTGGGTGTTGGCGCCGGGCCTCGTGTGGGACGATTCGCTCTTTACGGTCCAACCCAAGGAGCAGCCCGAGCAGCCGGGCGCGGCCCAGACCGGCGTGCCGGGAGCGTCTCCTGCTGCGCAGCCCAGCCCTGCGTCCTGAGCATCTCGCCTTGCGGGTGGAAATCCCGATATACTGGTACGGTACGTCCGTAGCCGGGACGTATGTGTGCCGGAGCACCTTTGCCACTTTAGTGTTTCTCGGGGGCGTAGCTCAGTCTGGTTAGAGCGCCTGCCTGTCACGCAGGAGGTCGCCGGTTCGAGTCCGGTCGTCCCCGCAAAAAAGTGCCTCACGAAGGCACTTTTTGTATGATATGATGCTACATCCTTAACAACCAGGGGAGGATTCGGAAGCAGCGTCAGCATGGGTCGTCCGCTCCAGGACCGGCTCATTCAACTTCTATCGAGAGGAGCAATATGCCACGCTGGGTCGGCATTTCCGTGGTAGCACTGTTCATCCTGGCCGCATTCTCACAGGACACGGCGGCTACGATGTTTCAAGTCGGAGTGGTCATAGCAGCCGCGGGATTCATTCTCGGGTTGATCAGTCGTCCCTTGTTCTGGCTGTTTCCGGCCGGCATAGGAGTGATGCTGCTACCCGGCCTAGCCGATCTCTGGCGGGTCCCGATCAGCTTGGCGCTGATGGTTGGCGTGGTATGCCTGGCGATCTTCCTGCTCGTGACGCGTCCGCGCCCGCGGGCACGGAGGCACTGAGATGGTGACACCGGACCGGACCCGGGTGCCGGATGAGCATTTCGTAGTCCATCAGCTGTTCGACCGTCGGATGTATTTCTATGACATCATCGGTTCCCAAAAGGTACTTACCCCGCAGCAACGCCAGGAGGGAGTGCTGCTGGGACCGGGAGAGTCCACCGACATCATCATCACCCGTGGGGACAACCACCTGCACCGCACCGTGACGAACACCCTCGGTCAGCCGAGGTTTACCACACGGCGCGGTTGGCGTGACTGGCAGGAGCAGTTTCGATGGTGGCTGGGCTGAATCCGACAACAGACGTGGCACGGCACGTATTACCACTGGCGACACACCTTGCAGACCGAGTGTCGCTACTCGCCCCCATGATCAATTTACAACACATGATCATGAGGGCTTTTTCTTATGTAGCCCGCCCTTCGTTTCGTTTCAATTGCCCCTTCAGGTCAAGGATAGTACTTTGCGGGCACGCAGACGGCCATTGTCGGGGTACAATGAATCACGACGTAGGACAAACGCACCTCAAACAACCAGAAAGGGGGTGGCCGGATGGATTCGGTCGTGCCGTTCCTCATTGCCTTGCTGATCGGTCGGCAAAATGCAGTTGTCGTAGCGGAGGCGACCGGGATGCCGTACTGGCACACCCTCGCGCTTACCGCCGCGTTCTTCTTCACGATTGCCTGCCTGTTGGTCGGACTGAGCCACATACCCTGGATCGCCAGGAAGTTGCATAAACTCCAACAATCCCGTTGGGGGCGCTGGATGACACAGGCCGTACGGCCTGGCTGGCGGGTCGTCGTCGTGATTCCGATCTGCGTGCTCCCGGCCGGACCCTTGCTTGCCCTCGCCGTAATGGCGATCTGGCAATTCCGGGCGGTAACCCAGGTCATCCTGACTACCATCGGTGGCACCGCTTCGTATGTCATCTACGGAGCCGTCATGGCACCATTCCTGCACGTGCTTGGAGTACGGAACGTGGCGATCGCCATCGTGCTGGCATTCGTGATAGGCCGCCTGCTCAAGGCCAAGCCGTTCCTGATTCACAAGGTCCTCGATTGGCTACAGACAGGAGCCGGTCCGGCACCACGCGTCTACCGCCACACCTGTGAGCGCTTTGGTTGGTCAGCCACCCACTGAAGCCGGAAGGCACCCTTTGGATCATTCCAGATTCAGAGGGTTTCTTCTTATAGCCCGATGCTTTGCTATGATGAGCGCGAATGGCTACCGCACGCACCATCGCCGCGCAGACCCTGCCGGCAGCGCTCACCATCGACGACGGCTCGAAGCAGCTGATGGTGACGGCCGGGCGAGCGAGCCGTGACCTCGGGGTGACGATCGCGAATAAGCTCGGGGTCACCCTGATCGACCCGGGTCTCAAGACCTTCTCTGACGGGGAGGTCTACTGCCGGTACACCACCTCGATCCGCGGAGCGGACCTTTTCGTCGTGCAGTCCATCTGCGACAACGAAGAAGAGAAGCTGACGGTCAACGACGCCCTGATGGAATTGATGGTGATGGTCGAGGCGGCCAAGGGCGCGTCGGCGCGGCGAGTGATCGCCGTCACGCCATGGTACGGCTATGCCCGCCAGGACAAGAAGTCCGCGCCGCGGGAACCGATCACCGCGCGGCTCGTCGCGCGGATGCTCGAGACCGCCGGGGTGGACCGCGTGGTCACGATGGACCTCCACTCCGGCCAGGTGCAGGGGTTCTTCACCAAGCCGGTGGACCACATGACGGCGATGCCCGCGCTGGCGCAGTACCTCTCCGACCAATTCAAGCCGAAGGCGGAGATCGCGATCATGGCGCCCGATGCCGGCCGGGCCAAGCTTGCCCGGCGGTATGCTCAGAAGCTCGGCGTGTCGTACGCGTTGCTCGAGAAGAACCGGCCCGAGCAACAGAAGGTGAAAATGGGCCACGTGATCGGTGACGTCCGCGGCAAGTCCGTGGTGATCGTCGACGACATGATCGATACCGGCGGCACGCTGGCGGCCGGGGCGCAGATGGCAATCGACGAAGGGGCGGTCGAGGTGTTCGCCTTGGCGACCCACGGCGTGTTCTCGGGCAACGCCTACGAGAACCTCCGGAAGTCGCCGCTTTCACAGGTAATCGTCACGGATACGATCCCGGCCCGTCTGAACACGCCCGACTTCATCCACCGCCTGACGGTCTCGGACATCCTGACCAACTCGATCCGCTCGATCTGCACAGACGGGTCGGTCTCCGAGATCTTCGCCGGCGACAACCAGCTGTTCTAAGCCGCCCGGTTTACGGCAGCCGGTTCACCCGGATCAGCTTGTCGTCTCCGGACTGCACCTCGCCGCGGCCGTCACGGTTCGAGGTGAACAGGTAGAGCGCGCCGTCCGGTCCGACCGCGGCCGTCCGGATCCGGCCGAACTCGTCCGCGAAGAGCTCCCGGTCAGCGGCCACCCCGCCGTTCTCAAGCGTTATCTCGTGGACATGCTCGCCGCGTAGCGCGCCGAAGTAGAGCTTCCCGTTCCAGAACGTGAGCGAAGCGGGTGCCCAGGTGTCGTCGTTACCGCTGGTGAGAATCGGCGTACCGAGCCCGAAGCGGGTCTGGTTGCCGGTGATCAGCGGCCAGCCGTAGTTGCCGCCGCGCTCGATCCGGTTGAGCTCGTCACGGCAGCAGAGGCCGAACTCACCGCTCGGGCCATGTTCCGTGGAGAAGAGCCGACCGTCTTCGCTCCAAGCCAGGCCTTGGGGGTTGCGATGCCCGTACGACCAGGCCAGGTTCCCGAACGGGTTATCCGCCGGTGCGGAGCCGTCCGGATTCATCCGGAGGATCTTGCCGGCGAGCGAGCCTTGGCTTTGCGCCAGATCGGGGTTTTGCGCATCGCCGGTCGTCACATAGAGCTTGCCGTCCGGTCCGAAGCGGAGCCGGCCACCATTGTGGTTGTTGTTGCCGGGGATGTCGTCGAGGAGCACCCGCGGGTCGGCCAGCCGGTCATCGTCCGTCAGCCGGTACCGGACGACCCGGTTGGTCAGGTCGTCACCCGAACCTTCGCTCACGTAGAGGTACACGAACCGGTTTTCCTCGAAGTCAGGATCCAGCGTCATGCCCTGGAGGCCGCCTTCGCCCCGTTGGGCGGTCTCGACGGTCAGCACGGGTTCTTCCTGCAGTTCGCCATCCTCAAGCAGCCGCACACGGCCGGGTCGCTCGGTGATCAGTGCCCGCGAATCCGAAAGAAAGGCGATGTCCCACGGTACTTCCAATCCTTCGGCGACGATCTCGGTGGTGGAGGCCGTCGGGGTCGCGGTAGCCGTGGTGGCGGGATCAGCGGAATCACGCGTCAGTATCACCGCGCCGATCGCGATGACGGCGGCGATCAGGAGAACAGGAATGGCACCGGTGAACTTCTGCACGATTCCACCATACCGTAATCAGGCGACCGGTCACTGGTGTTTTGTACAATGCCTCGCGGTATACTGGCTCCGAATGGCGACCAAGCGCTTCCCCGGCTTCATCGACCCGCACGTGCACCTGCGCGATCCGGGTGCGACCCAGAAAGAAGACTTCGCGACCGGCACCCGGGCGGCCTTGGCCGGGGGGTTCACGTTCGTTTGCGACATGCCGAACAACCCGACGCCGACCGTCTCGCTCGAACGGTTGCAGGAAAAGGAGCGGCTGGCGGAGGAGAAGGCGGCCTGCGGGCTGGGATTCCATTACGGTACCGACGGCCGGAATCTGGAGAGTTTCGTGGCGGCGGCAAAGGATCCACACGTGTTCGGACTGAAGATCTACCTCAACCACACCACGGGCGAGATGCTGATCGAGGACGTCGCGGTGCTCAGGCGGATCTTCGAGGCGTGGCCGGCGGCGAAACCGGTGCTCGTGCATGCCGAGGGAGTCCAGCTGGCGGCGGCGCTCTCGCTGGCGCACTACTACGACAAGCGGTTGCACGTCTGCCACATCAGCCAGGCTGTAGAGGTGGAGCTGGTCCGGGCGGCCAAGCGGAAAGGACAGGCGGTCACCGCGGGCGCCTGCCCGCACCACCTCTTCCTGACCGGGAAGGCGCGAGAAACCCACGGGCCGCAGGCAATCATGAAACCGCCGCTGGCCGAGCAAGGGGATCAGGACGCGCTCTGGGAGGGTCTGGCGGACCGGACTATCGACTTGGTGGAAACGGACCATGCGCCGCACACCCTTGAGGAAAAGCAGGGCGACCCGCCGCCGTTCGGCGTGCCGGGGCTGGAGACGGCCGCGCCACTCCTCTGGAAGGCGGTCCGCGATGGCAAACTCGCCGCGGATGACGTCCCGCGGCTGCTCCACGACGCCGCGCGGGAGATCTTCGCGATCCCCGAGCAACCCGACACGTACGTGGAGCTGGATCCGGACGAGCCGTACGAGATCGATCCGGCTGCGTTCCAGTCCAAGGCGAAGTGGTCGCCGTTCGACGGCTGGACGGCATGCGGGAAGCCTCGAACGGTAGTGCTGCACGGTAAAACGGTCGTCGAGGACGGACGGCTCGTCTCGTGAGGTTCGGGCGATGAACCCCGCGAAGAACCCGCTTTCCGGTACCGATGTCCTGACCGCCTCGCAGTTCACCCCCGAGCTCTGCGTGCATCTGTTCGAGGAGGCCCGCCGGATGCGTGAGGCCGTGGAGGAACACGGCTCGCTCGACCGCCTGGGCTCGAAGGTCCTGATGAACCTGTTCTACGAACCGTCCACCCGGACCTCGGCGTCTTTCGCGGCGGCGATGCTCCGGCTCGGGGGGAAGGTGTTCCCGATCAACGAGATCAAGTCGTCCTCGGTGACCAAGGGAGAGACGTTGGAGGATACCGTGAAGACGCTCGAGCAGTACGCCGACGTGATCGTCCTGCGGCATCCCGAGGGCGGCTCCGCGCAGCGGGCGGCCGACATCGCGGACGTGCCGATCGTCAACGCTGGCGACGGTACCGGCGAGCATCCGACCCAGGCGCTGCTCGATCTTTTTACGATCATCGAGGAAAAGGGCGGTCCGGACGGTCTGACCGTGACGCTGCTTGGCGACCTCAAGTATGGACGCACCGTCCACTCGCTGGCCCGGCTGCTTTCGCAGTACGACATCCGGCTGAACCTCGTCTCGCCGAAGTCGCTCGGCCTGCCGAAATCCGTCCGGGACGACCTTTCCGTGCCGGTAACGATGCACGAATCGCTCGCGGCGGTGCTGCCGGACACCGACGTGCTGTACGTGACCCGGGTCCAGCGGGAGCGGTTCGCGAAGCAGGCGGATTACGACCTTGTGAAAGGCAGTTATGTGGTGAGCCCCGAATCGCTCGCCAAGGCGAAAGGTGACGTGGCGGTGATGCACCCGCTCCCGCGGGTGGACGAGATCGACGCGCGGATGGACACGGACCCGCGGGCGGCATACTTCCGCGAGGTCCGGAACGGCCTGTACGTACGGATGGCGCTGTTAGCGCTCGTGCTGGAATGAGCCGCTCCGGTGCCGGCAGCGGTGTGATGCGGCTCGGGAAGTTTATCGCGACGGCGGGTGCCGCGTCGCGGCGCCGGGCTGTGGAGCTGGTGAAAGCGGGGAAGGTCCGGGTGGACGGGCGGGTGGTGACTGATCCGGCGGTAGTGGTGCCGCCGCGGGCGACGGTTACGCTGGACGGAGCGCCCGTCCGCCGGCAGCCGCCCCGCTACTACCTGCTCCACAAGCCGCTCGGCGTGATCTCCACTGCGACGGACCCGCAAGGCCGGCGGACCGTGATCGACCTGGTGCCGCGCGACGCGCGGGTGTACCCGGTCGGGCGGCTGGATGCCGATTCGTCCGGACTGATGCTGCTTACCAACGACGGCGAGCTGGCGAACCGGCTGATGCATCCGCGCCATGGCGTACCAAAGACGTACCGGGCGGTGGTGGAGGGCGCGGTTTCCGATCGGGCATTGGAACGGCTTAGCCGGGGCGTCCGGCTCCGCGACGGAAAGACGCAGCCGGCCGTGGTCCGGCGGCTCGGACGGGCGGCAGGTGGTACGCGGCTGGAAATCGTGATCAAGGAGGGGCGCAACCGTCAGGTCCGCCGGATGTGCGAGGCGGTGGGGCACCCGGTCACCAAGCTGACGCGTGTGAAGTTCGGCCCGCTCGTGCTCGGAAGGCTCCGCAAAGGACAGTGTCGGCCGCTCACATCGGCTGAACAGAAGCGGCTTCAGGAATCGGGGTTCGACAGCGTTATGCCCGGCGGTACCGCCAGGCGAAAGTGAATCCGCCGAGGATGAAGGCGATCAGATGGCCCGACACCCCGAGCGATTCGACGGTCGCCGGCTCGATCAGGCGGAGGATGATCTGCACCACGACCACGTACGCGGCGATCGAGAAGAGGAGCGCCGGGGTGAGCGTGCCGTATCGGCGGATGGTCGGCCAGAGCAACGCCCAGACCACGCCGAGGACCGCCCAGTAGACGAAGTGGATCACCGAGCCGATCAGCCAATCCCCACCGAAGCCGGGGCTTTGCACGGCATCCGGTCCGAGGACCGTCGCGGAGAGATACACGCCGAAGTCCGCCGCAGAGCCGGCACCGAGCGCTCCGATCAGGAGCATCCACACCCAGGCGACGGCGCCGGCGTAGACTCCGGTGATCAATCCTTGGTCGAGCTTCGGGGAAACCTTGCGTTCGGTTACGTTCACTTGCGGCATGCAATCATCATAACGCGACCAGGGCATCTCGCCGAGCCTCCCGTCCGGGTATCGCACTGAAAACGCTTGCAAAGCACCGCTCTTGTAGGATGACATCCCTGAGTCCAGTCCCGTAGCGTTTTCTGGTGCGACACCCGGACGCTATAATCGTGAGGAGGCCGATGTAGCTCAGCTGGCCAGAGCAGTCCCTTCGTAAGGGAAAGGTCGGCGGTTCGAATCCGCCCATCGGCTCAGGGACCCCATCGCCTTATAATGGATGGAGCAGCGACGGACCGTCGTGCTACGCGGGTATCGTATAGTGGCATTACGCGTGCTTCCCAAGCACGAAAGAGGAGTTCGATTCTCCTTACCCGCTCCATATATGCGAAAACTCTCCGGCAGCGACTTCGACGCGATCAAGCCGTTCTTCGATGCGGCGGCGGAAGCCGCGCAGCATGCAACCTGCCGTAAGGCCCGATGCGGCGCGGTCGTGGTGAAGGACGGGCGGATCGTCGCGTCCGGCTACAACAGTCCGCCGCTCGAGAAAGAAGCGAACCGGATGTGCGACGGCGAATATCCCGCAGGGCGGAAGCCCGCTTATTGCCGGACCTGCTGTGTGCATGCCGAGTGGCGGGCGATTCTGAACGCCTGCAAGCAAGGACCGGCGGGCATCGAGGGATCGATTCTCTACTTCATGCGCATCGATGAAAACGGTGACTTCACCGAAGCGGGCGAACCGTTCTGTACGGTCTGCAGCCGCCTGGCGCTTGAGGCTGGTATCACGATATTCGCGTTGTGGAATGCCGACGGCGCATATCTCTATGATGCCGAAGAATATAACCGGAAATCCTACGAGTTCTTCGAACAACCGGCGTAGCGGTCAGGGACTTAAAGAACGCTTGGGCATTTGAAAAATTTCCTTAACTGCAATGCTATCTTCCGCTCCTGATTGCATATACTTCCAAGTGACCCCCGGTTAGAATAATTAGTAGCACTTTAGCACTCCGCGTCTGAAAAGGGAGGTTCCCATTGGTAGGTTTCGGAATAGGGTTTGCAATTGTCATCATCGGGGTTTGGATGGCGCCCAACGCCGATACGCGCATGGACGCCATCGCCTGTATTGGGTGCATCATCATTGGCTCGGTGCTGGCGATGTACGCGTTGGTAGTCGGTTGATTGGAAGGTAGGCTTCCCCGGTCAGCAAGCCCGAACTCCATGCTCACAGAGAGCGGCGCGCGAAAGCGTTACGGGTGGAGTCAGGAATCGGGCATTATGTAACCTTCAACCCATTACATAATGCCCTCTTTGTTATGCTAAATGTATGCCCGCTTCGAAGGTCAGCATCGATGCCGCCAAGCCGGATAAGCTTTTCTACTTCGTCGCGACGGTGATCCCGTATCGCGCGGACGATGGTCGCTGCCTGATCCTCAAGCGCGACGAGCGCGAGAAGGTGCATCCCGGCAAGTGGGCCGTTCCCGGTGGCAAGCTCGAGCACGGCGATCTGGACCTGGCGCACCCGCCGCGGATGAACGGCGACGTCGCGGACTTTCCCGGCATGGTCGCGAACTTACTCCGTCGCGAAGCAAAGGAGGAATCCGGGATCGAGCTCGGTAACAACTTCAAGCTGCTCGGCGATGTGGTCTTCGTACGGCCGGATGGCATTCCGGTCGTGCTGCTTCAGTTCGGCGCGGACTACGCTGGCGGCGAAGTGACGCCGGAAGAAGGAGCGTTCACCGACTTCGTCTGGGTCAACGAGGGCGAGGTCAAGAAGTACGACTGCATCGACGGCATCCACGATGAAGTCGCCAAGACGATCGCCGCGTTCTCCGGCTGATTCTTGAAAAAGTAAGTCAACCGTAGTATTATCTTAATCTGCTCGTTTACAACCCGGCCGGTCATTCCGTCATGTAGTCAAAAACCGTCGAAAGGAAACATCATGCGCTTCATCGACAAGTTCGCAGAGGGCGTGGTCAAGCAGCTCGAGAAGCCGTTCGACCGCTTCCTCTTCGCCTATCTCGTGCCGCTCGCTTCAGTCGCCCTGATCATCTTCCAGATCACGGAGGGTTACCCCATCACGGCGTGGTCCCTGCTCATGCCCAGTCTGGGGGTGCTGCTTGGTCTGCTGTGCCTGTACAGGTGGCTCAAGAGAGTGGGTGTTCACACATGACGGCCGGGCCGGGATCACGGTATCTGCTATCACAGCAAGTACCGCTCCCGGCCCCCGAATGACCGGCCAGGTTGCCGAAACGTTGCCCGCTCGGTAGCGTGTATATATGGATAGAGGAGAACGGGGCTTTGAGGGGGCACCGGAATTTGAGGTTATTCCTGAGGATGTCGAAGTCGTCAGTGACTCGGATATCGTTCGTGAAGGCCTGACGTACGACGATGTCACCATCCGTCAGGAACTTTCCGACGTCCGACACCAAGCGTTGTCGCTTCAGACCAGGCTTACCCGCGGGATTGAACTGAACATCCCGTTTCTCTCGGCGGCCATGGATACGGTCACCGAGCATCGGTTGGCAACTGCCTTGGCACGCGAGGGCGGTGCGGGAGTCATCCATAAGAACCTCTCGATCGAAGACCAGGTCGACCAGGTCGAACGGGTGAAACGAACCGAGTCCGCGTTGATTGAGCACCCGGTCACCCTTCCACCCGATGCGCCAGTCAGTGAAGTACGGAGAATCCGGGAAGAACGCGGCATCGGAAGCGTGCTGGTGATCGATGAGAACCGTCTCGTGGGCTTGGTCGCGAAGCGTCAACTTCGCTTCACATCTGGCTCTGAGTCGCTACGTGATGTCATGAAGCCACTGGATCGGCTCGCTGTCCTTCCGGAGGGATCTACCAGAGATGATGCAGAACGCTATTTGCGTGAGCACAAGGACGAGGAGGTGGACCATTTACCTGTTGTCGATGCAGAGGGGCGGCTCAAGGGTCTCTTCACGTTCAAAGACATCGTCTTACGAACCAAGTTCCCGCATGCAGCCAAGGACGCCAAGGGCCGCCTGGTGGTCGGTGCGGCAATTGGCGTGGAGGCGAATCTCGAGGATGCACTGACCCGAGTCGACCGGCTGATCAAGGTGGGGGCGGACTTCTTTACCGCCGACTCCGCCCATGGCGGGGACGCGGCGGTCATCGCTTTGACCCGCGAAATCAAACACGCTTTTCCGGATTTACAGCTAGTCGCTGGTAACGTCGGTAGCCGTTCGGCGACCCGGGAGTTAGTCGAGGCCGGCGCTGATGCGATCAAAATCGGGATTGGTCCGGGAGCAAGTTGCACTACTCGGAAAGTCACCGGTGTCGGCACTTCGCAACTTGCTGCAATCAAATTGGCATTACAAGAAACACGTGGTGAGATACCGGTTATTGCCGATGGCGGCATTCGTTACTCGGGTGATGCAGGCAAGGCGCTGGTCGCCGGCGCCGATGCAGTGATGATGGGAAGTATCTTCGCGGGGGTTGAAGAAAGTCCTGGAGAGACGGTCCTTCAGGAGGGTCGGAAGTTTAAGGCGTACCGCGGCATGGGATCGGAAGGTGGTATTCGGGAAAGCAGGGGCGGTGGCCGATACTATTCGGGCGAACGGAAGGCCGTGGTCCCGGAAGGCATTGAGGGGGTAGTGCCCTACAGCGGAACCCTGGCGGAGGTTGTGGCTCAGTACGTTGGTGGAATTGAGAAGAGCATGTACTATACGGGATCAGAATCGGTACCCGTGCTGCAGCGACGTGGTAAGTTCCAGCGGGTGTCACCTGCTGCCCAAGCGGAAAGCCATCCCCATGATATGACGATCACTCGCGAAGCCCCCAACTACAGCGGCCGCCGTTGAGCAAAACCCGGTACCGCGCTTCCGATCCGCTGACGCGGTATACTGATGGGCGTGCTGACCCAGCGCCAGATCGCCCGCTACGTCGACCAGCCCGCGTTCACCGACACGCGGATTTCCTCGTCGGCGACCCGCCGTACCGTACCGCCCGACGTCTGGCGGGCGCTGGAGATGGTGCCGGGTCTGGTCACCTGGTCGATCTTCATCGGCGCGGTGGTCTTGTCGTTCCTGGCGCCGCCGGTCGTCGCGTACGCGATCCTGCTCTTCGACGTCTACTGGCTGGTGCGGTCGGTGATCCTCTCGACCAACCTGATCCGGGCATACCGCCGGCTCCGTCGCGATACCCGCGTGGACTGGCACAGTCGGATCCGGGCGCTCGAGCGTAGCATCGATACCTACGCGGCCACGCTTCGGCGGGTGATCCGTCGGATCGACGGCGGACGGGAAGGGCTTGACCGGTGGTTCTGGCAGCGGCAGCTCGGCCTGACCAACCGCCGCTTGGCCCAGGACTACCGGGAACTGCGGGAGGAGCTGGCCCAGGTCGAGACGGCGATCGCTTCGCCGGAGCCGATACCGCGGGCATCGCGGATCCATCACCTGGTGATCGTCGCGACGTACACCGAGGATCTCGACACCCTCCGTCCGAGCTTCCAGGCGATCGCCGACGCGTCGTACGAACCGGACCGGATGATCGTCGTACTGGCGACGGAGGAACGCGACAAGGCGCGGGCACGGGCGAATGCCCGGGCGATCAGACGCGAGTTCAAGGGATGCTTCAAGCGCCTGATCGTCAGCGAACATCCCTCCAACATCACCGGCGAGGTGAAGGGCAAGGGGTCGAACCTCGCCTGGGCCGGCCGCAAGGCGATACGGGAGATCGACAAGCTGAAGATCCCGCACGAGGAAGTCATCGTGACGACGCTCGACGCGGACCATCGCCCGCATCCGCGCTACTTCGCGGCCCTGACCTACCAGTACCTGCTGACGCCCGAGCGGCGGTACCGTACGTTCCAGCCGACGCCGCTCTTCCATAACAACCTCTGGTACACGACGGCGATCAACCGCGTGATCGCTACCGGTTCCTCGTTCTGGCACATGATCGAGTCGACCCGCCCCTACCGGCTCCGGAACTTCGCGGCTCACGCGCAGGGATTGCAGACGGTGGTCGACACCGACTTCTGGTCGGTCGACACGATCGTCGAGGACGGCCAACAGTACTGGCGGACCTACTTCCGGCATGACGGAAACCACTTCGTGCAGCCGCTCTACGTCCCGGTCTACCAGGACGCGGTGCTCGATGACACCTACGCCTCGACGTTGAAGGGGCAGTACGTGCAGCTCCGCCGGTGGGCATGGGGCGCTTCCGATTTCCCGTACGCCGTGATCAGCGCCATCCGAGACCGCCGGATCCCCTGGCGGGAGAAGACGCTCCACCTGGCACGGTTCCTCGAGGGCCACGTGACATGGGCCACGGCGCCGATCCTGATTACTTTCGTCGGCTGGTTGCCGATCCTGCTCTCGCCGAGCTTCCGGGAGACGCTGTTCGGCCAGACGCTGGCGCCGACCGCCAGTGCCATCCTCACCCTGGCGCTGGTCGGTATCATCGTGACGATCTTCATCTCGATCCTGCTCCTGCCGCCGAAACCGCCGGGCTACCGGGAGCATCACCGGCTTCTGCACATCGCGCAGTGGGTCCTGATGCCCCTGACGACGATCCTGTTCTCCAGCCTGCCGGCGATCGAGAGCCAGACACGGCTGATCTTCGGCCGTTCGCTCGACTTCCGGGTGACGCCGAAGTCCAGCCAGGCACTCCGGCCGATCACCGGGCGGGCCAAGGGTTAGCCGGCTGCGTTACGGTGCGACGACGGTCAACGGGAAGTAGATGCCGATGTCGCGCATCCAAGTGACCCGCTCCATCACCAGGTTGAAGTATTCCTTGTAGTTTCCCGGTGCCGGGTTCGCGGTGAGCGGGAAGGAGAAGAGCGCCGTCTCGCCCGGCTCGATCGAGGTATCCGGGGTCGTCGCCAAGGTGGCCAGGTCGGTGACCCGGCCGTCGATCGCGCTGGCACGATTGGCGGCGATCCAGGGGTCGCTGCCGGCGGTCGTCCGGAATGCGGAACTGCGGTCCTGCGGACGGCTGGTTCCCAGCCGGACCGCGTTCTGACCGTCGACGTCCCAACTCCGGCGTCCGGTGTTGGTCACGGCCAACCGGGCCGTCATCGTGGTGCCGCGCTGGAAAGCGCCCGCGTCACCGGAGACGTCCTGCTTCTCGTACCGGTAGCTGATCGGCGGCGCGGTGACTTTGACCGGGAAGTAGATCCCGTAATCTTCCGGCAGCCAGGCCACGCCGTCCAGGACCGGCCGGACATAGAGCTTGTAGGTGCCGACGGGGAGGTCTTCCGGCACGTTGATCGTGAACCGGAACTCACCGACCTCACCAGGATCCACCGTCGTCTTGCCGGAATCCGTCACGTTCGCATCCAGGGTGGAGGGTCGGGAGCGGGCGATCCAGGGTTCGCTGCCTGAGGATGAGTAGAACGTCGACCGATGGTCCCGCGGCCGGGCGGTGCCGATCCGGAGGTCGCCGTCCACCGGCCAGGACTCCCGGCCGGTGTTCCTGAGTCGGAGCACGGTCTCCTGTTCGCTCACGCCGCTTCCGACGGTGGTCGGCGACTGCGACTGCGACTCATACCCATAGTGGTATCCGCGGTCGAGCACGTTCAATCCGAACCAGATGCCGAGGTACGGCATGTGCAGCTTTCCTTCGACGACCGGGTTGAAGTACTCCTTGTGGTAGCCCGGCAGGTCAGGTGCCGTCACCGTGAACGAGAACGCGCCGACCTCGCCGGTGGTGATCTCGGTATCCGGCACGATGGAATCGGTATCCGGATCGTACCGCCCCTCGAGCTCCGAGGCCCGGCTGCCGCTGACCCAGTTCTCGGAAGCGCCGCTGCCGGTCAGGCCGGACGTCCGGAACGCGCTGGCTCGGTCACGCGGGTTCGCGGTGGCCAGACGGGTCGGGTTACTGCCGCCCTGGACCCAGGCAAGCTCGCCGGTGTTCCTGATGAACAGCTTGAGACTCCGGGTGTCGCCCGGCTTCAGGTGATCGGCGGTAGTTGCCGTCATGTCGGCCGGGTCCGAGGAGGCCGTGATGCGTTGGCCGACGTACTCACCCCGCCACGTCGGCGGATGGACGGTGACTCCGGTGCAGAACCCGCGATCCTTGAGCCACGCTACGCCTTCCGCGACCGGCGCGAAGCACTCGGTCCAACGTCCGGACGCTCCCGGTGATTCGAACGTGGCGCGGAACGTCGCCAGTTGGTCCGGTCCCGTATCGTTCACCAGTTCGATCCGGTTCACGCCGGCCCACCCGTCGGCAGCGCCTCCGTCGGCAAAGACGCTGGTTCGATCGTGGGTCCTGATGGTTCCGAGCCGGAGCGGGGTATCACCGCCGGTACGCCATGTCTGTCCGCCGGTGTTCCATACCTGGAACGTCAGTTCGGTGTCGCTGTTGAACCACATCTCCCGCGTCCCGGCGATCCGGTGCGGCACGTAATCGTACGAGGCACGCCGGGCATTCACGAACGCCGACGGTCCCGTCCAGGCGGCGCAGCAGGGATACTCATAACCGTGGATCGAGTGGTCATACGACCCGGTCGCCGCGCCGTACCGGGCGATCCGGATGCCGAAATGTATATGCGGGCTCCAGTAGCCGTTCTGGCTTCCGCTCGGGCCCACCGTACCGATCCGTTGGCCCTTGAACACGGTTTGTCCCGCCTTCACCTTGCGATCGTTCCCGAGATGGCCGTACAGGCTGAGTATCTTGCCACCGGACGTCGTCGTGTGCTCGATGACGATCAGGTTGCCCCAGCGGTAGGAGTCCGGCGTACGGGCGGAATACTTCACGACGCCGTTACCCGCCGCGAAGACGGCAAGCCCCGCCTGGTGGCAGGAATCCTCGGCCACGTGGTATCCCCATCCCGAAACATACTGCCGGAAGGCGTAATTCGGCTTATTGTAGGGAAAACAGGGGACCTGGTAACTGGTCGCCGCCGCTTTCGCCTCACCGCTGCCCGCGCCGAACAAGCCGAGCACGATGCCGGCTCCCAGGATGATTCCGCATTGTATGATTTTGTTTCGGATAACTAGCTCCTACTTGTTAGTACCAAATAGGCCCGTTCGGTGCAAAAAGGCGAGTATTGGTTTACGGTGCCGGGCTCGGTGAGGGTGACGCGTCGGGATCGTTGATACCGGCCGGTGCGGTGATGTTCAGGGAAATCATCAATCCATGGTCCGGGAACCAGGTCACGCCCTCCTGGACGAGCGAGAAGTACTCCTGATGGCTGCCGAGTTTGTTCGCGGTCAGGGTGAACTTCAGCAGGGCGACCTCACCGGGCTTGATCCCGGTGGCGGGTACGGTCGCCAGGGTGGCCAGGTCGGTCACCTTGCCGTCGATACCGCTGGCCCGGTTGGCCGCCAGCCAAGGGTCGCTACCGGTGGTCGTCCGGAATGCGGAACTGCGGTCCCGCGGTCGCTCGGTCCCGAGCCGGACCGCGTTGCTGCCACTGACCGGCCAGGCGTAGCGGCCGGTGTTCCGGACGGCCACCCGCACCTCGACTTCGTCGTCTTCCGACAATTGCCGGGGGTCCCGTGAGTACCGCTTGTCCAGTACCTCATAGTCATAGTTCGCGGACGTGATCGTTACCGGGAAGTAGATGCCAAGGTCCGGCATCCAGGCCTTGCCTTCGTGGACGAGGTTGAAGTACTCCTTATAGCTGCCGGGATCGAGTGCGGAATCGATCCGGAGCGGTACCTTGAACTGGGCCACTTCGCCCTGGTTGATCTCGCTGGCCGATTGTACCGTACCGTCCGTGTCGACCTTGCCGCTGATCCGGGCGGCCCGGCTTGCGTTGATCCAGCCCGCGCTTCCACCGACCGTGCCGAAGCCGGACTGCCGATCCTGCGGGCGGAACGTTCCCAGCCGGACGGCGTTGGTCCCGTCCGCCGGCCAGGGGTTGCTGCCCAGGTTCTTGACCTGTAGCACCGCCTCGATGACCTCGCCGTACTTGGCGTCGGACGGATCCTTGGAGAACCGCTGGTCAAGCACGGAGTAGCCGTATGGCGGTGATTCGACGTGCACCGGCACGTACATGCCGTAGTCCTCGGGGAACCAGGCCTTGCCTTCCGCCACCGGCCGGAAGTATTCCTTGTACCCGCCGTCCGGTTTGACCTTACTTTCCACCTTGAAATCGAAACGGGCGACCTGTCCCGGATCCACGACCCGTTCACCCGGCGCGTCGGCGACCTCATCGATCGTGCTGGCCCGGTTGGCCGCCAGCCAGTCGCCGCCCTTGAAGGCCGACTTGCGGTCCCGGCTCCGGTCGGTTCCCAGCCGCACGTTACCCCCGGTGGGCCAGGCCGCCTGGCCGGTGTTCCGGAGGTAGACCCGCGTGGTGGCGTCCCCGTGCTCATAGGCCACCGGTTCGGGGTTCTCCTGCTTGACCCACTCGTAGTGGAATCCATGCGGCAGTACCCGGAGCTCGAAGTACATGCCGAAGTCATCCAGCCAGCGGTTGCCCTCGAGGACCGGCCGGAAGTATTCCCGGTAGGTCCCCGGCGTGCCGGGTGCCTTGATCGTGAACGAGAACACGCCGATTTGGCCGGGTTCGATCGTACTGTCTCCCACGACCTTGTTGGTGGACGGGTCCAGGCGGCCGTTCAGTCCGGTCGCCCGACTGCCGCTAATCCACTGCTCGCCGTCGGGAACGCCGTCGCGCTTAGTCGTCGCGAAGCGGCTCTTCCGATCGATCGAGCGGCTCGTGCCGAGCCGGACCGGGTGCTTGCCTCCGGCATGCCAGGAGTAATCGCCGGTGTTCTTGATGTACGCCTTGAGATTCACTTTCTTGCCCGCCGCGAGATAGCGGTGATGGTTAGTGGTCTGTCGGGAGGTCGGCGATAGCTCCAAGTGGGCGCTCTGCCCGTACCACTGGGCCCGGTAGTTGTATCCCTGCACGCGGATACCGGTGTACATGCCGATGTTCCGCATCCAGCTGATCCCCTCCACGACCGGGGTGAAGTACTCGCGGTGGTTTCCGGGCGAGACGTAGCTGTTGTTGAAGCGAGCCCGGAAGACCCCGACTTGTCCCGGGGGCGTGTCGGACTGCAGGGAAATCCGGTTCGGAGCGTGCCAGCCATGTCCGCCCATGCCGCGGGAGAACGTGCTGCCGCGGTCACGCGGCCGCTCGGTCCCGAGCCGGACCGCGTTCGAACCGCTGGACCGCCAGGTGGCCTGTCCGGTGTTCTTGAGTCGGAACTCGACGTAATGTTCTTCCGTCCTGGCCTTGGAACCGCCGCCGTTCTGGCCGACGTACTGGTAACTGTAATAGTTCTGCCGCGAAGTGATGTACTTCCCGGGGTGCGCGTACCGGCCGATCTTGCTGGCCGGCTCGTATCCGTGGATGGCCGACCAGTACGTACCGGTCGAGGCTCCGTAGGCCCCGAGGTGGACGGCGAAATGGAGGTGGTCCCCCCAACGTCCGTTCTCCCGGGTATTGCTCGGCCCGATCGCGCCGATATGCTGCCCCTTGCTGACGCGCTGGCCGGCTGCGACCCGGCGGTTGTTGCTGAGGTGCCCGTAGATGCTGGTGGCCTTGGAACCGTTCGGGTTGGCGTGCTCGATCATGATCAGGTTTCCCCAGCGCCAGGAGTCAGGGGTCAGCGCGGAGTAGACCACTTTCCCGTCGGCGATCGCGTAGACGGGGGTCCCGGAAGAGCAGGCGATGTCCTGGCCGGCGTGATACCCCCAGCCGGACACGTGCTGTCCGAAGTTATACCCCGATAGCTTGTATGGGCTGCAGGGAAACTGGTACCCGTCCGCCGCTTCGGCCGGTGCCGCGGTCCCGAGGGGAACCAATGCCAGCGTGACCACCGCCGCGAGGCGGATGAGCGTCGACCTGAATGGGAATCGTCCGAGCACGTTGTTCTGTGTTGCTGTTCCGGCTGCGTATTTTTGGGGGATTATCGGGAACCCGAAAAATTGCCTTATCTTAGCAAAAAAATGACTGGCTGTCAAGTCTTTTTGGCTTATATAAGCACTTTTTAAGGTAATCCACGCCTGGACATCGAACGAAACCGGCGCTCGGACGCGTGATCCGCACTAAAACAGAGCCCCGGCGCACGCGCCAAGGCCCTGTTTCCCTCTCGGGGTTTTTGTTGGACGGTTCCCGGGAACCGATAATAACCACAGGCGGTGTTTTGCCGCCGTGTTTTTGTTTTCACTATTCAGTGTACGCCGAGCCCCACGGTATCGGAAATCCGTCAGGTGTCCGAGTAAACATCACAACTAAGCCAAAAACGTAACGGTAAATCAAGTAGGTCGGGCGTCTTTCGCTGGCGGTACTGGGGAAAACCCCGTTCGTTCAAAGCGGCATCCGACTGTCAAGCGCCATGTCCGGGCGTAGGGCATATTTTGTGGACGGTTGCTTATGCCTGTATCGGGTACACTGGGGCCATGACCGCACTCTGGTTGGGTCCGCTTCTCACGTTCGCCGCGGCGCTTCTGCTGACCCCTGCGGTCGGACGGGTGGCCCGGCGGCTGGGAATCGTGGACCGGCCCGGCGGCCGCCGGATCCATCGCGGCATCACGCCCCGCCTCGGCGGCGCCGCGGTACTGGGGGCGTTCTTCATCGGGTTCCTGTTCTTCCTTCCCGAACTCGCGCCCAACTTCCGACCGGGGCAACTCCTGGTGTTCTCCCTGACGGCCCTATTCCTGCTGACGGTCGGATTCATCGACGATTGGCGGAGCCTGCCGCCGGCCGTGCAGCTCGGCACGCACGCACTGGCCGGATTGTCGCTGGCCGCCGCCGGCATGGCTATCGAGGAAGTGACCAATCCGCTGGGCGGCAAGGTCGCGCTCGATCAGATCCAGATCGCACTGCCGTTCGACACGGGCGGCCGGTTGCTGAACCTGCCGGCCGACCTGATCACGGTGGTCTGGGTGGTGCTGGTGATCAACGCGATCAACTGGCTGGACGGGCTCGACGGGCTGGCTAGTGGGGTCGGCGGTATCGCCGCCGTCACGGTAGCGCTGCTTTCACTTTCCGCGGTCGTGGACCAGCCGCACGTAGCGCTGTTGGCGCTGCTCCTGGCCGGCAGCCTCGCCGGATTCCTGCTCTTCAACTTCCACCCCGCCCGAATCTTCCTGGGCACGATCGGCTCGACGTTCGTCGGGTATGTGCTGGCCACGCTGGCCGTGATCTCGGGCGGCAAGATCGCGACGGCTTTCCTGGTCCTCGGTTTCCCGATCCTCGACGCGTTGACGATCGTGGTCCGGCGGATCGCGATGGGGGCGGCGCCCTGGCAGGCCGATACCCGGCACCTCCACCACTTGCTGCTCCAGCGCGGGTTCACGGTGCGCCGGGCCGTCCTCTTCCTCTATGGGGTGTCGGCCACATTCGGGGTGACGGCACTGCTGGCCGGCACCACCGGCCGCAAGGTGCTGATGGCGGGATTGCTGGCGCTGCTGCTGGCGGGACTCCTGGTCTGGCTTAGCCGGACCAGGCCCGCCTCCGGACCCGTTTCGCGGGGGCGCGGCTGACCGGTAGTGGCCGGGGGACTAAGGCGGTAAGCTAAGACGGTATGCCCAAGAAGATCACGACTTCGCGAGGATTCTGGATCGGCGTTTCGCTCCTGGCTCAGGTCACGGCCCTGTTGGCCCTGACGGCTCTGGCAGGATTCGTATTGGATGCGCTGTTCGACTCGGCGCCGTTCGGACTGGCCGGGGCGGTGATCATCGGCAGCATCACGGCGACCATCGTGGTCGTCCGGGAGGTCTATACCCTGACGGCCGAGGAAGACAGTCCGACCGAGCGGCGTTCGTCGGCAAGCCGCCAGTTCTCGCGCGGCGGGCGCGAAGCGATCGGCGGGAACGATCGCACCCGGCGCGCCAAGGTCGGCGCTTCCCGGAACCGGAAAGGCGGCCGGAGGCGCTGATGGCAGCCGACCTGCACACGCCGGCGCTCCACGCCGAGCCGCTCTTCGAGCTCTGGGGATTTCCGATCACCAACAGCGTGCTCGGGACCTGGCTGGCGATGGCGCTATTGGTCCTGTTCCTCCTGGTCGCCACGCGCAAGCTCCGGACGGTCCCGCGCGGCAGCCAGAACCTGCTGGAGATCCTCGTCGAGCAGCTGACCGGGATCGTGAACACGGTGATGGACAACGAGCGGCTCGCGCGGCGCTTCACGCCGCTGATCGTGACGATCTTCCTGTTCGTGCTTTTCCTGAACTGGGTGGCCCTGCTGCCCGGCTTCGGTACCGTCGGGGGCCACGATGCACATGGCGAGTTCGTGCCGCTGCTGCGGGCCGGCTCCGCCGACCTCAACCTGACGTTCGCGATGGCTGGCGTGGCGTTCCTGGTGGTCCAGGCCACCGGCCTCGTGCTGGTCGGCGTCTTCAAATACCTTGGCAAATTCGTCAACCTGACCCACTTGTTCAAGCGGCCACTCAAGGTGAAGAACCTGCTGATGGTCGTACCGACGTTCCTGCTCGGGTTGACCGAGCTGATCTCGGAGGTGGCCAAGTTCATCGCGCTGTCGTTCAGGCTCTTCGGCAACATCTATGCCGGCGAGGTGCTCCTGGTGGTGTTCGGGACGCTCCTGCCGGTCTTCATCCCGGTCTCGGGGCCGTTCTACCTGCTGGAGATATTCGTCGGCCTGATTCAGGCGTTCGTCTTTGCTATGCTGACTATTGTGTTCATCAAGATCGCGTCGTTGGCGCATGACCATTGATCACGCAAGCATAAGCAGTAATTAAGAGGAGAATATCGGCATGGATGCAGAAGCCGCAACAGCGCTCGCCAAAGGACTGACATTGATCGCCCTGCTGGGACCCGGTATCGGCGTGGGGTACGTGACCGGCAAGGCCGTCGAGGCCATCGGTCGCAACCCCGAAGCCGCCGGACGGATCATCGTCTACATGTTCCTGGGCGCGGCGCTCACCGAGACGATCGCGTTCTACGCGATCATGATGACGTTCGTCATCTGATCGGACGGTACCGCCGGTTCGGCGGAAAACGCGCCGAACCCGCCCTGGAATCGGGATTGCGGGTTCGTCAAAACGTAACAGCGTTTTCCTGCCGAACCGGCAGCACCTGGATCAGACGTTGACTCACCAAACGTATGGAAATACTTGAACAGTTCGGGATCGAAGGAAAGCTGCTGTTGGTGCAGTTCATTAATTTTGCGATCCTGCTGCTGGTCGTCTGGAAGTTCGTCCTGCCGCGGTTGACCACGCTGATGCACGACCGCGAACGGCAGGTGTCCGATTCCCTGAAACAGGCCGAACAAGCCCGGAAGGACCTGGAAGCGGCAGAAGCCAAGTACGCCGAGGAGCGGAAGGCGGCCCGGGCCCAGGCGGAACGGATCATCGCCGAAGCCAAGGACGCGGCCAGCGATACGTCCCGCAAGATGCTCGACGAAGCGCGCCGGGAAGCGGCGGCGCTTCGTGACCGTACCGAGGCATCGATCGGCCAGGAGCGGGAAGCGCTTCGCGAGGAACTGCGCACGGAGCTTGCCGTCCTGACCGTAGAGACGACCCGGAAGGTCCTCAGCGACGTGGTGAAGCCTGCCGACCAGAAACGGCTGGTGACCGCCGCGGAACGGTACCTTTCGAAGCAGGCGCGGCCGGCCAAGTCGGCCAAGCCGGCCTCGAAACGTAAGCCGGCAGGGAGAAAACGTGGCTGAGCTGGGTAACTACGCCCGCGGCCTTCGTCAGGTCGTCAGCGATCCGGCCGCAGCGTGGCGGGAACTCGCCGGCCTGGCCGGTGCACTGGCGACCACGCCGGACCTCAAGCGGGGACTGATCGACGCCGCCGCGCGTCCGGAACCGGCCCGGGGCAAACGTCTGGCATCATTGCTGAATCCCTGCAGCCGTCCGGTGGCCCGCCTGGTGGAGCTGCTCCTGGTCGACCAGGAGCTGGACGCCGTTCCCAAGCTGGCAGACGCATTCGCCCGGGAGCTGGCGAAGGAGGGGTATGCTCGGGTCCACTTGGAAACGCCCACGCCGTTGAACGGTCCGGCGGAGCGTGGCATCCTGAAGGCTCTGAAGATCGATCCGCGCCGGGCTCTGGTAACGTATGAAGATAATGAACGACTACTCGGCGGCGTCCGCGCCACCGTCGACGGGCGCGTCATCGACGCCAGTCTCGGCGGCCGGCTCGACCGGGTAGCGGAAGCCGTAGGAGGTATCGCATGAGCAAGACCGCAGACCAGATCGCCCAATCACTGAGCACCGCTGTCGGAAAGGCGAAGGTATCGTCCGAACTGGCCGACACCGGCCGGATCATCGCCGTCGGTGACGGCATCGCGATCGTCTCCGGGTTGTCCGGCGCGCAGGCCATGGAAAAGCTGGTCTTCCCCGGCGGCCGCACTGGTATGGCCTTGAACCTCGAGGAAGGCACCGTCGGTGCCGTGTTGCTCGGTGACGAACAGGGCCTGACCGAAGGCGCCGAGGTCCGCCGGAGCGGCGAGGTGATGAGCGTGCCGGTCGGGGAAGCGCTGGTCGGCCGCGTGGTCAACGCGCTCGGCGAGCCGATCGACGGCAAGGGACCGATCAAGACCAAGGAAACTCAGCCGGTGGAGAAGATCGCGCCCGGCGTGATCACCCGGAAGCCGGTGGACACGCCGCTGCATACCGGCATCAAGGCGATCGACGCGATGATCCCGATCGGCCGTGGCCAGCGCGAGCTGATCATCGGCGACCGGCAGTCCGGCAAGACTACCATCGCGGTCGACACGATCCTCAACCAGAACGACGACGTGATCTCGATCTACGTCGCGGTCGGCCAGAAGGAATCCCGGGTCCGTCAGCTCGTGGCTACGCTCGAGAAGCAGGGGGCGCTGAAGCGCTCGATCGTGGTCCTGGCCTCGGCGACCGACCCCGCCGCCCAGCAGTACCTGGCGCCGTACGCCGGTTGCACCATGGGCGAGTACTTCCGCGATAGCGGCCGTCACGCGCTCGTTGCGTACGACGACCTCTCCAAGCACGCCGCGGCCTACCGGCAGCTCTCACTGCTGCTCCGCCGGCCGTCGGGTCGTGAGGCCTACCCCGGAGACGTCTTTTACTTGCACTCGCGGCTGCTCGAACGGGCGGCCAACATGGGCGAGGACCACGGCGATGGCTCGCTGACGGCGCTCCCGATCATCGAAACGCAGGCGGGCGACCTCTCCGCGTACATCCCGACCAACGTGATTTCCATCACCGACGGCCAGATTTACCTCGAGACCGACCTGTTCTACCAGGGGATCCGCCCGGCGATCAACGTCGGCAACTCGGTGTCCCGCGTGGGCGGCGCCGCCCAGAACAAAGGCATGAAGAGCATCGCCGGCACGCTTCGGCTGGACCTTGCGCAGTACCGCGAGCTGGCGGCGTTCGCGCAGTTCGGCAGCGACCTCGACGAATCCACCCAGGCCAAGCTGGAACGCGGCAAACGCGTGACCGAGGTCCTGAAGCAGCCGCAGAACCAGCCACTCCCCGAGTGGGCCCAGGTGGCGGTAATCTACGCGGTAACCAGCGGCGCGCTGGACGACGTGACGCCGGAGAAGATCGACGCATTCGAGGAGGAGCTCCGCACACGACTAGAGAAGGACCGGAAGTTCACGGACGCGTTCAAGCGGGACCCGACCCTGCCGGACGACCGGAAGCAACAGCTCGACGCCGTAATCGAGGCGGTCAAGAAGAAGTTCGCCTGACATGGCTAACACCCGCGACATCAAGCGGCGGCTCGGCTCGATCGACAACATCCGGCAGATCACCCGGGCGATGGAGATGGTGGCGGCGACCAAGATGCGCCGGGCGCAGGAGGGCGTCCTGGCGGCACGGGCGTACGGCGAGAAAGCCCGGGAAGTCCTGAAGGCCGTGGCCGCGGAGGACGTGGACCACGACCAGCCGCTCCTGGCTCGGCGCGACATCAAGCGCCGCGCCGTGGTGCTGATCTCCACCGACCGTGGGCTCTGCGGGGCGCTCAACACGAACGTTCTCAAGGCAGGCCTCACCGCCGCCGACGGGCCGGGGCAGGCCAGCTTCATCCCGGTCGGGCGGAAAGCGGAGCAGGCGCTGGCCGCCCGGAAGCTCCCGCTCACGGCGAACTTCACGGGACTGATCGACACTCCCCGCTACGAGGACATCCTGCCGATCGCCGAGCTGTTGGTCAGCGAGTTCACGGAGGGCCGTCTCGACGCGATCGACCTGGTCTACCCGCGGTTCGTCTCGACGCTCCGCAGCGAGCCCGTCACGGAGCGATTACTCCCCGCCGTGCTACCGGAGCAGGAAGCCGGACCCAAGGCGGTCCTCGGATTCGAACCCAGTCCCGAGGAGGTCCTCACCGCACTGCTCCCGCGGTTAATCGAGATCACCTTGTTCACGGCGCTGCTCGAGACCAAGGCCTCGGAGCACTCCGCCCGGATGCTCGCGATGCGGAACGCCACCGACAACGCCGACGAGCTGCTGGACGCGCTCCAGCTCTCCTACAACCGCGCCCGCCAGCAGGCGATCACCACGGAAATCGCCGAGATCGCCGCCGCCAGCGCGGCCGCGTAGCCGTTCTTGACGCTCGTCACTCACCGCGTACGATGAGGCCAAGAGGCCGTCGAGCACGCCTCGTTCATACAAAAAAGCATTGACGGAAAGGCTCTCATACGCTACAATGCCTCAACCTGAGGAACCACATATGAATAGCTACCAGCTCCAAGAGCTCATCAAAAACATCCAAACCATGATGCGCTGCCCCAGTTGTGGCGCTAATTACCAGGAGAATCACATCCACTTCCTCGGTCAGCTCGACATGGCCGCGCTGATCCAGCTCGACTGCGAGGCGTGCGGTCTGCCCGTGATGGCGACGATCGTGATATCCGGCGGCAAGGAGCAGCAGGCTCCGAAGCTGTTGTCCGACGTCACGGCGGAGGATCTCAAGGGCAAGGATGCCAAGAATCCCGTCACCAGCGACCACGTGGTGGACGCGCACCAGTTCCTGAAGGAGTTCGACGGGAACTTTGAACAGCTGTTCAAGACCGGCGGCGGGGGCAGCGGTAAGGCACGCTAAGGCTGGCAACAAGCTTAGCGGTCAGCTAAGCTGGATTTCGTATGGCTGATTACACGCTCAGCGCGGAACCCCGCGAAGAAACCGGCAAGCAGGTCCGTCGCCTGCGCCGTGACGGCAAGGTGCCGGCGGTACTTTACGGCCACGGCGTGAAACCGCGGAACCTGGTGCTCGTGCGCGGGGAACTTGAACGGATCTACCACAAGGCCGGCGGTTCGGCCGTGGTAGCCGTGAAGCTGCCCGACGGCCAGGAGAGCGTGCTGATCCACGATGTCCAGCACGACCCCACCACCGGTATCTACCTCCACGCCGACCTCTACCAGGTAAAGATGGATGAGAAGATCAGGGCGACCGTGCCGCTGACGTTCGAGGGGACGCCTCCGGCGGTCCGCGAGCTCGACGGCACCCTGCTGACCAACCTGAGCGAGGTCGAAGTGGAGTGTCTGCCAGGCGACCTCCCGTCCGAGATCGTGGTGAACGTGGAGACGCTGGCGACGTTCGAAGACTCGATCACTGTGGCGGACCTGAAGGTACCGGCGAGCGTCGAGATCCACGCCGAACCGGAAGCCAGCGTGGCGACGGTCACGCCGCCGCGCACCCAGGAGGAGATGGAAGCACTCGATGAAGAGGCCGAGGAAGTATCGCCCGAGGATGTCGAGGTCCCGGGCGAAGGTGAGGGAGAAGAAGGCGAAGAGGGCGAAGAAGGCGACGGCGAGGGCGCCGGAGCCGACGACAAGGGCGACGCGTCAGGCGACGACAAGGGCGACGCCGGCAAGAAAGACTAGCGGGATTTCGCTCCGATGGTTCCGGCGCAGGCATGCGCCCGCTTTTTTATTCGCCGATGCGGTAGGCCGGCCGGACGCCGAGCAGATCGCCAAGCAGGTACACGACGATGATGTAGGACAGGAAGATGATGATCAGTCCGAGGATCGCGTAGAGCACGGTATGGCGCGCTTTCTCCACGCCTTCCGGATTACCCATTGAGATGATGAACCGGAACCCCCCGATGATGATGAAGAGCAGGGCGACGGCTCCTGCCCACAGGAAGAGCGTGCCGATGACCTGGCCGAACAGCGACGACGCGTCGAAGTCTATCAGGGGATTGGGAATCTCGGGTGGTGCGAGCGGGTTCATAGTACGTAGTGTACCGCAAAAAGAGCGGTATGGCAGGGTTTTATCGGCTCCTGAACATACCGCATCCGTGCGGGATTGACAATGGTGCAAGCAGCCAGCTATAGTAACAAGCGAGCGACCATTAGGTTGCCGGAGGGAGGGGGGCACTGGGAAACGGGTTCATCGCCTTATGCGTATGCGACGATTACTGACCATCTTGCTGTCCGTGCTTGTGCCGCTTCCGGCGGCGGGAGCCAGTCCGGCACCGACTCCGGTGACGTCCCCGTTGCCGGCCGTATCCGCCGCATCGGTACCGCTCCCGCTTCCCGGCGATCTTCGCATCAACGAATTCCTGCCGAATCCCGAGGGGGCCGACACCGGACGCGAATGGATCGAACTGAAGAACGTCGCCAGCCATCCGTTGCTCCTGGACGGGGTGACAGTCAGGAGGGTGTCGGGGCCCAAGCTGGCGGGCGCGCCGTCCGGAACCACCCTGCCCGCGGGCGGCGTCCTGTTGCTCGACGACCTGTCCGGGAGCCTGATCAACGGTGGCGACACGCTCCTGCTGCTCTTGGACGGGACCGAGCTGGACCGGGTGACGTATGACAAGGCCGGCGATGACCAGGTGTGGTCGCGGGTGAACGGCACCGAGGGTGTCTGGACGACGACGGGCACACCGGGTACGGAGAATCCGGCGACACCGCCACCGGCCGACGCTCCGGACGCCGGAAACGCCGAGGTACCGTCGTCCACGGCGGCGCTGACGGTGGGGTCCGGTACCGGACGGACGATGACGCAGCGGGCCGCGGCCGGCAAGCTCCCCAAGGCCGGTCCCGGCGCCGGACCGTACGCTCTCGCGGTCGCGCTTGCTACACTCTACGCATGGCAACGAACGCGCCACCGGTCATGATCACCCGGTCCGTCGAGGAAACCAAGGAACTCGGCCGGTTGATGGCGCGGGCGCTCGAAGGCGGCGAGAACCTCCTGCTGACGGGCGACCTCGGTGCGGGCAAGACGGCGTTCGTCCAAGGCTTGGCCGAGGAGCTTGGCGTACGGGAACCGGTCAAGAGCCCGACGTACACGTATCTCCGCGAATACGAATTGCCGCATCGCTCGACCCGGCTGGCGCACTTCGACCTTTACCGCCTGCCGGACCGTCCGACGCCGGCCGAGCTGCGCTCGATCGAGCTGCCGGAGCGGCTGGAGGACCGGGACGTCATCACCGCCATCGAGTGGGGGGAGAAGGTCAGGCCTGCGGCGGATATCCCGCAGTGGACCATCCGGTTCCTCGTCACCGACACGGAGCGGAAGATCGAGCTGCCGGAGCGGCTGAGAAAGAAGCTGCCGCGATGAGACGCTTCCTGCTGATCGACACGGTGTCCGAGCCGGCGACGGTAGCGATCGCCACGCAGCGTTCGGTGCTGGCCGAGGCCACGGTAGTGGACCGGCGCCAGCTTTCGGAGCAACTGCTTTCCCGGATCGACGGGCTCAGTCGGGAGGCCAGGCAGCCATTGGACGACCTCGCCGCGATCGGTATCGTGAGCGGTCCCGGTCCGTTCACGGCGCTGCGGATCGGCACGGCGGTCGCCAACGCTCTGGCGTACGCGAACCGCACCCCGCTCGTTCCCGCCGGGGCGGACGAAGTGCCGTCGCTCGCGGCGTTCGCCAGCCTGGTCCGGGATCGGCTCGAGGCAGGCAAGACCGTCCGGGCGGTGCTCCCGTCCTACGGACGCGAGCCGTCGATTACTCCTCCGAAATCCGGTAGACGTTCACCGGGCCGTCCGTCTCCCCCGGCTCCGCGGGGAACCGTTGCCAGACCGGATACCGCTCGCGGAAGAACCTCTCATTGACGGCGTATCCCTCGTCCGCCCGCTCCGAGGGGCCGATCATCACGAAGTCGATTTCGTACTGCCGGAGCAGCTCCGGGGTTTCCGGTGCGCCTTCATACATCCGCCGCACGTCGGCTTCGCGGTGGGCGTAGTCCAGCCCATAGCTCCAAAGCCAGCCCGTGTAGCCCAGCACCAGCCGTCTTCCGGCGAGTGACGCGACCGGATTGTTCACCTGCTGTCCGGTCAGCCAGACCGAATCGGGCGCGGTCTCCCGCCGTACGGTCTCCGCGATCCGCTGGGCCTGTTCGTCGAACATCAGCGTGCGGTAGTGGTTCGGCGGCAGCGTCCGGGTGATGTCCGCGAGGCCCGCCAGGATCAGGAAGGGGAAGATCGCGACGACCGTGACTTTGCCGATCCGCCCGCGCTCGAATACCCAGACCAGTAGCGCGGCGACGGCCGGGATGCTCAGGACCAGCCAGTAGACCAGGAACTTGGTGTTGTCCCAGTCCCACGGCTGGAACACGAGCAGGTTTGCCAGCACCCAGACGATGCCGGCCGCGAGCGTGAACCGGAGCAGGAGCGAATCGCGCCCGCGGAGCCAGAAGAAGCTCGTGAGCAGGAGTGGCAGGAAGAGTCCGAGGTTCTTCAGCCAGAACCAGGGTAGGAAGTCGCCGTGCGCGGTCCAGCCGAACTGCGGCCGGAGGAAGCCGGTCGCCTTGACCCCCGCGGAGAGCCAGAGCACCTGCGGCACGGCCAGCGCCAGGATCGGGCCGACGAAGTACAGCCAGGGCATAAGGTACCGCCATCTGAAGCGCCGTTTGCGCGGACCGGCCAATTGTCGCCAGGTGAGCAGCGCCAGTCCCGGCGTGAGTAGTCCCAGGAACACGAGCGAATGGGTGTGGACCAACGGCAGCAGGATCGCGATCAGCCCGGCAGCCAGGAACGGTTCCCGGGGCCGTCCCTTGAGGCCTGCGTATAGGAGGCTCAGGATCGTCAGCGTGAGTGGCAGCCCGAATAGGAACGCGCGCTGGGGAATGACGTACGCGAAGATCGGATTGATCAGGTTGATGTTCGCTACCGGCACCTCACCGAAGGTAAGCGTGTACTCGTGCGGGAGTTGCCGGAGGAACTCGCCGAGGGGTTTGCCGGACGCCGCCAGGTCGGCGAAAAAATTGATGAACCCAAGGCCGCCGAACGCGTAGAACAGGACCGCCCCGGTCAGCATCGCCTTGGGGCCGGCGGTCAGGCGGAGGAACGTGGTGAGCATGCCGAACCCGGCGATGATCAGCAGCACGCCGGGAACTTTCATCGCGGCGAGGAGGCCCAGCCCGCCGGTGACCAGGAGCGCCGACACGAAATTCGTGAGCAGCGGGTACGTGATCTTCTGGCCGCTCAGCACGGTCTGCTCCGGGGGGAAGTTCCCGCCGTACGCGAAGCTGGTGGTCTGGGCGAGGTGCTGATTCCAGTCCCCCCAGACGTTGCTGAAGCTGACGTAGATCGAACCGCCGTCGACGAACAGCGCATGCCACATGATCGTACCGAGCGTCGCCGCGAGGATCGTGAACAAGGCGGCGCCGATCCGGAACGGCCAGGCGCGGAGACGTTTCCGGAAGTCCGCGACGTCCCGCCGGACGGCCGCCGCAAGGCCCTGGCGGCGCCAGAGCAGGCCGGTCCCGGCCACGCCGAGCAGCGTCGGCACGAGCAGCGCGCCGGCGTCCATGCCGAACCACAGTACGTAAAGGAACCCGATCAGTCCGCCGGCCGCGAGGCCGATCGGTATGCCGGCGAACAACCGTTCCTCGATCCGAAGCGCCAACGGCAGCACGTATGCCACGGAAAATCCGAATGTCGCGGCCGTAAGCAGGAATGCGATTCCTAACATATGTATCCAGCCTAGCGTGCCGGGCGGCTCCCGGTCGAGGTGGTATAGTAGGAGGGCAATGATAAAGGGAACATTCCATGGATACGGTACTGTTACTGCTCGTGGCCGCGGCAGCGGGAGCTGGCTTCGGTTATGCGGTTTTTTCGAATCGCAACAAGGGCCAGCAGGAGCGCACGCACGCCAAGGCTGAGAAAACGCTCAGTGATGCCGAGTCGAAGGCCAAGGAAATCGTCCTAAGGGCACAGGACGAGGCGCTTAAGGCTACCAACGCGGCGAAAGACGAGGAACGCGAGCATCGGAAGCGGCTGGAGGCGACCGAGTCGCGACTGGCTTCACGTGAGGAAAATCTCGATCGCAAGGAGAAGCAGCTCGAGGAGCGGTTGGCGCAACTTGAGAAAGACCGTGAACAAGCCAAGGCGCTTAAGGATGAGATCTCCGAGGTGAAGGAGCGTCAGGTCCAGAACCTGGAAAAGGTCGCGAAGCTCACCCAGGCGAAGGCCAAGGACGTGCTGCTCAAGATGCTGGAGAAGGAGTTCTCCGAGGAGTTCGCACGGAAGGTCCACGATCTGGAGGAGCGGGCGAAGGAGGAGGGCGAGCAGCGCGCGAAGAAGATCATCGCCGGGGCGATCCAGCGCTACGCCGCGGACCAGTCGGCTGAGCTGACCGTGACGACCGTCCAGATCCCGAGTGACGAGATCAAGGGGCGGATCATCGGCAAGGAGGGCCGGAACATCCAGTCGTTCGAGAAGGCGACCGGCGTCGACATCATCGTCGATGACACGCCGGACACCGTGGTGATCTCCGGCTACAGCCCGGTCCGGCGGCAGGTCGCCCGGATCGCGATGGAGAAGCTCGTCGCCGACGGGCGGATCAACCCGTCCCGGATCGAAGAGGTCGTGAAGAAGGCCGAGAAGGAAGTGAACCAGATCTCCAAGAAGGCCGGTGAGGATGCCGTCTATGAACTCAAGCTCAGCGGACTCAATCCCGATCTGGTGAAGCTGCTCGGCACCATGAAGTTCCGGACGTCATATGGGCAGAACATTCTCAAGCACTCGGTCGAGGTCAGTTTCATCGCGCAGATGCTGGCCGGCGAACTCGGCGTGGATCCGACCAAGGCCAAGCTGGTCGGCTTGTTCCACGACATCGGCAAGGCCGTGACCCACGAGGTCGAGGGACCGCACGCCCTGATCGGCCGGGACATCTGCAAGAAGTACGGCCTGCCCGAGGACATCTGCCACGCCGTCGGCGCGCACCACGAGGACCTGCCGATCGAATCCACGCTCGACGTCATCTGCCAGGTCTCCGACGCGATCTCCGGCGCCCGCCCCGGCGCCCGCCGCGAGAGCTACGAGCAGTACGTGAAGCGCCTCCAGGAGCTGGAGAACGTGGCCAATGCGTTCGACGGCGTGGACAAGGCGTACGCGATCCAGGCGGGTCGCGAGATCAGGATCCTGGTGCGGCCGCAGGAGATCGACGACCTTTCGACGGTGAAGCTCGCCAAGGACATCGCCAAGAAGATCGAGCAGGAACTGACCTTCCCGGGCCAGATCAAGGTCAACGTGATCCGCGAGACGCGGGCGACGGAACTGGCGAAGTAACCCGTGCGGATCCTCTTCTTCGGCGACCTCCAGGGCGAGGCGGGAATCACGGCCGTGCAGGAAACGCTGCCGGAATGGCGGAAAGCGCACCGGCCCGACGTCGTGCTGGCGAACGTGGAAAACGTCCACGGCGGCAAACTGGCGACTCCCGAGGACCTGGACCGCCTGCGGGAAATCGGCATCGACGCCTTCACTACCGGCGACCATTTCCTTGACCGGGAATCCGCCGACCTCGCCCGGCACCCCATCGTCCGGCCGATGAACATCAGGGGAGACCATCCGGTTCCCGGATACCGGCTCATTCCGGTGGGCGGCCGGCAGCTGCTTCTGGCGAACATCGCCGGGCACGCGTTCATCTCGAAGCTCCACGGCAAGACGGACGATTACTTCCGGGCGGTCGACGCGCTGCTCGGGACCGACGAGGCCGCCCAGGCCGACGCCATCTTCATCGACTTCCACGCCGAGACCACGAGCGAATTCATGGTGGTCGCCTACCGGATCGACGGCAAAGCCAGCGCGCTGGTCGGGACGCATACCCACGTGCCGTCGGCGGATGCCCGCGTGCTGGCCGGCGGTACGGCGATCCAGTTCGACGCCGGCATGTGCGGCGGCCTGAACACGGTGATCGGCATGCAGTACGAGCGGGCTGAAGCATGGCTTCGCAAGGAGCTCGGGGAAGCGGTCAGTAAGCCGCCCCGGATCGAACCGGCACGTCCGTACATCTGCGACGCCGTCCTGGTCGAAACCGACGGTCCGACCAAATCGAAGTCAATCACGCGGCTTTCCACGCGCCCGTGACACAGGCGTGGGCCGTGCCTGAATCCACAGCCCCCGCCGTTGACATATTTTTACCCCGCGGCATACTAGGGTTACCAATGCAAAAGGCTTTGGTTGACTATATTCCCCCGAGAGGAGGTGAGGCATATGGCAGGTGCAACGATGAACAAGCAGGACGTTATCGAGACGATGGCTTCGCGGGCCAAGATCTCCAAGAAGGCCGCGACGGTCGCGCTCGAGGCGATGACCGATTCGATTACCAAGACGCTCCAGAACCGCGGCAAGGTTTCGATCAGCGGTTTCGGTGCATGGTACGCGAACACCCGGGCGGCCCGCATGGGCGTGAACCCGCAGGCGACGAGCGAGCGGATCCATATTCCCGAAACGACGGTGGCGAAATTCACTCCCGGCAAGAACCTTAAGGAAGCCGTCCGCAAGTAAGCGATGGTAGATTTCGAAATCTAGCCCTCTCGGCATCGTGTCGAGGGGGCTTTACTGTCTGGAATGTCCGGAACTTGCGGATTCATTCCCACAAAACGTCAGGGCGGTACATAATGGGGACGGTCGTACGGGGCGTGGCGCAGCCTGGCAGCGCGCCTGCTTTGGGAGCAGGAGGTCGTCAGTTCGAATCTGACCGCCCCGAATGGAACATCAAACACGGACGATGCTGGTTCGATTGGGTGCGGTGGTCGCGCTGGCGCTCGCGGTCGCTGCCGGAAGCTGGCTCTGGATCGAATCCGAACGACGGGCTGCCGAGACGCGGGACATTGCCCGCCGGTCCGTGGTCGAGCAGCTTAAGGAAGCGTTCGATGGACGGGATGGGAATCTGCCGAAGACGGACGGCTCCCTGACCCGGGCCGATGCGACCGGGGGACTGGCGGAGCTGGTTGCACCGCCGACGCCGCCCGCGGAATCCGACTCGATCGTCTATGCGGTGGACGATGCCAGCACGCATTATCTGGTATGCACGACCCTCGAGGACGGCTCCGCGTACTACGCCACCGGCCAGGGCACGTTCGGCGGATCCGCCCGGAGCTGCGCGGAGAGCGCCGATCCCGTGGCGGTCGGGCAGGTCCTGGACGCGCGGATGACCCGGCCCGCCGCGGACCGCTACCTCGAGACCCGACCGAGATTGGTTTCCAAATCGTTCATCCAGCGGGAGTGCTCCTCGGCGGTGGACGAAGGGCAGCTCCAGGGCTGCTATACCGGCGATCACATCTACCTGATCGATCTCCCGCAGGAAGAGATCCGACCGGAGCTCTCGGTCACGGCCGCGCATGAGATGCTCCATGCCGTGTGGCAGCATCTGTCCGGTTCCGAGCAGGACCGTCTGACGCCGCTGATCGAGGCGGCGGTCCGTGGCAACCGGGAGCTGGCGGACCGGGTCGGTTCGCACTCAGGTGATGACCGGACCGATGAGCTGCACGCGATCCTCGGTACGGAAGTCCGGGACCTCAGTCCCGAGCTGGAACGGCACTACGCCACGTTCCTGCAGGACCGCGGCGTGATCGTGAAGCAGCATCTGGCCTACGAGCGGGTGCTCCGGGACCTCAAGGCGGAGATCGATCGGCTCAAGTCTGAGCTGGAGCGGCTGGGAGCGCAGGCGGACGCGCTGCTCGCGGCCGGGGACATCACGGGGTACAACGCGCTGGTGGACCCGTACAACGCCCTGGTCGCCGAAGCTAACGCGAAGGTCCGCCGGTACAACGAGCTGACCGCGCACACCCGGCCGGACGAGCGCGAGCGCACGGTCGAGGGCCGGTGAGTTAGAATGGGATTCGTGCGGGTGTCGTATAACGGCTATTACACCAGCCTTCCAAGCTGGTAATGGGGGTTCGATTCCCCCCACCCGCTCAGTAGTGAAAGATTGTAATAAACTGCATAGCCGTGGTATTATTCACGGCTTCGTTCGTTTACAACCCGGTCAATCAACCCGTTACAACCGGGTGTGTAGTCAACGACGCGTTTCGCGTCCATTCGAAAGGAGAGGTAATGTACCTCTTGTGGTGGATTCAGGACCTACCCCAGCGCTTCAGGCTCTGGCGCCGTCTGCGCCTTGAGCGGAAGGTGTTGGATGTGCAGAAGCTGTTGGAGTCGATTGCCACCGTCTGTCAGACGGAGCAGGCGGTCGGCTTCAAGACGGGTGCGCTGATAGGCGCGTATCGCCTGAGCTCATTGGAGCGGTCACTCACCCGCTCTCGCGTCTGGGAGCTGGCATGTGTCCGCCGCCTGGCCCAAGCGGGGAGGTGGGACGAGGTAATGCTCGCCCGCTATGCCTGGACGGGGTACCAGCGGCTGATTCCCAATCATCCGCTCTACCGAGCCGTACGTCTGACCTACCGTGGTGGCAGCATCACCCGGGAGGACCTGGACATCCCAGTTCTCCGTGTCGGCTTGGTTCGAGCAAAGACGAACCAGCTTCGGCGACTGAACCCCGAAATGCTCGCGGATGCACTGGCTGGCTGCGCCTTTGCTTCAAGACATCCGTCAGCTCACAAGGCGCTACGCGAGATGTTGCGGGAGCCACGCGCCTCAGATTCATCTCGAACGATCGACAGGTTGGTCGATATCAAGAGTCAGCTCGATCGTAGTACGCGCAACATAGTTCAAGCTTTGCGCGTTGAGCTGGTCGGAGATCCTCCGGCACTCGTTAGTTGAAGGTGGTTGTAGCGGTATAAAGTCGGGAGCTCTGCGTGGCACCATGTTTCGATTCCATCGAGACCGCCATGCATCTCCCGCACCACCCTTCGGTTGATTGGCCGGGTTGCTATTACGTCGGCTTCGTTCGTTCACAACCCGGTCAATCAACCTGTTACGACGGATGACGTGCAATTCCTGCCTTCATGGCAGGTCGCTTCTCCAAAGAGAAGTCAGGGCGCGTGCCTGCGCCAACCAGGCACTGGATACAGGAGGACGTCATGTCTTCTCTCAACATCCTCACCGGTCCCGGAAAGTGGGACTACTACATGGCCGTGTGTGATCCGTACAAGCACACGGTGGAGTTCGGGGTCGACCAGGAGCAGCAGCCCTACAGGGTGATGATCCTCGAGGACGGCGCCCGTGCTCCGGATATCAGGGCCTTTCTTGGAATCGCCGGTGTCGGAGTGAAGAGGGTCTGGGTCACCGGCCTCTACTCGTTCAGCGCCCCGAAAGGGCGAAAGGGCGGGATAGCAACGCACGGACTCTTCGTCCACCCGGGCGGACCCTTCATCCAAAAGCCCGTTGACCTCAGGCTCCCCGGACGCGGACTGCTCGACGGCCACGACCCGTACGCGCTTGTGTCAATCGCGAGCGGAGCTATCACAGAGAACCCGCAGATGTCGTAACGGGTACGTCGGGAGATGCGTGGCACCACGTTTCGATTCATTCGAGACCGCCATGCATCTCCCGCACCACCCTTCGGTTGATTGGCCGGGTTGCCGGTATGCCCTCCGTATCACGCCCCAGCTCATTGACTTAGGCACGAAAACGTGCTACTATTCTTTAATTTTCCAAAAAAGCGAAGCGCCCTGCGGCGCCCGCTGACGAAAACAAACACGCATGATCTCAACCGTTTACCAAGGCATCTTCGAGACCGGATACGACATCACGTTCCGCGACCGGCTGCCGAAGTTCGGCCGCAAGGACAACAAGGCAAACGGCTACATCGATCCGGTCAACGACCGGATCGTGATCAGACGCGGGCTTTCACTCGATGACCGGGCGCTCACCTTGCTGCATGAAATCGTCCACGACTGCTATCCTGAATGGAGTGAAGCAGACGTCGAATCGTGCGCGCAGTTCGTTTACCGCCGGCTCTCGAAGCAAGACCGGGGGATCGTCCAGTTCCTCGCGACCGACCCGGACGAAGCGAACGCCGCCGGTGATGAAGCCGAAAGCGCAGACGGCTCCGGCGACTGAACCGCGCCGTCCCGGCAACACTCTCGACCAGCAGCTACCCGCCGTAGTGGGGCTGATACTGACCAACGTGGCGCTGCTGATTCTGGCGTTGTACTTCATCCAGGAGGGCGAGGCCCAGCGGGCCCATCCGGACCTCCGGTTCTTCGTCGACTTCCCGGTGGTGCTCCTGCCGCTGGCGTATGCCGCCGCGTTGCTCCTGATCCCGAACTTCGCGGTGACGGCGTTCGTACTCGCGCGGAACCTCTACCGCCGGCGCTGGCCCTGGGTGACGACGCTCCTTTCGGCGGTGCTGCTGGCGATCATCACGATGGCGGTCGGCTGGGACGGCGTCGCAACGATCATCAACCCGGGCAACTGAGCGCAAGACGGTCCGGGCGGGAGCCACGATTGTGCCGAGTGGCCGCCGGGTGCCCGAACCGGCACAATGAGAGCGCGCCCCGGTAGCTCAACGGATAGAGCAGCGCCCTTCTAAGGCGAAGGTTGTAGGTTCGATTCCTACCCGGGGCACAGGTCCGTTACGTCGGCGCACCGATTCCGGCATAATGAACAATGCCGTTGCGATACGCAACGCATGGTGGCTGTAGCTCAGCTTGGTTAGAGCGCCAGTTTGTGGCACTGGAGGTCGTGGGTTCAAGTCCCATCAGCCACCCAAGATAACGACATGACTGACCGACTCACTCCATGCGATTTCTGCGACCTGCCGGAGGTGCAGGACCGGGTGTTTCTGGAAACGGATTTGGTGAAGGCGCTCCCGACGCACATGCCGGTCGTCCCGGGGCACGTGCTGATCATTCCGAAGCGGCACGTGTCAGGCGAGGCGGACCTGACCGCGGATGAACGGGAAGCGATCAGCCGGACGGTACGGACGCTGCGCGGCGCACTTGCCGACCTCTTCGGAGCGGAAGGGTATAACTTCGCCTGGAACGAAGGTATCGGGCAGAGCGTACCGCACCTGCATTTGCACATGTTGCCGCGAAAGGAAGGCGACACGGGCATCACGAAATATGAGCCGCGGCAGTTCCTGTACCGGCCGGGCAGCCGCGAGAAGACACCGGAATCCGAGGCGCGCGCCGTTGCCGCGCTGATTCGTGATCGGCTGGGGTAGTACCACGTGGAATATACGTTCATCAGCGAAGTGAAGACGTGGTCGCCGTTCGGGTGGCGTGCCGATCGTTCCTGGGACGAACTGTTCGATCTGGCCGACGCACACGGAGACATGATCTCGGTCCATACCGACTCGCGTTGGGGTGGGTCATTCGAGCTGCTGGAGCGGGCTCGCGCCCGGACCGGCAAGCCGATCCTCGCGAAAGGGATCCATCGGGACGACCGCCTGATCGATCGCGCGCTCGATGCCGGCGCCGACAGGGTTCTCGTGGTCGGTCGCGTGCCGGAGCGTCACCGGGAGCGCTGTATCATCGAGGTTGAGAGCGTGGCCCAGTTCGACATCCTGCCGCCGGACAGCCGGGCGCTTTGGAACGACCGGGACCTCACGACCGGCGGAAGGAAGGCGGAAACGTTCCGCCAGGCGAGGGCCGCGTGGCGGGGCTGGCTATGCCAGGCGAGCAACATCCGGTCGGTCGACGACGTGGATCCGGAAGCGGACGCCGTTCTGGTTGGCATACACTTGGTTCCGTTCATCCGTTCGCGGGACCGCCTGCGCTGATGGCAGCCTAGGATTGTGCTACCGTAGGATGTCATGAAGCGCCAGGAATCAATCACCGAAATCGCCGTCCGCGAAGGCTTGGCGACGAGCAGACGGACGCCGGGTGCGGAATCGTTCCGTCTGCCGCTTGGTGACGAATCCGTTTCCATTTCGTCGGACCCCGAGAGCGTCTTCGGGTTGCTCAAGCTGGCACGGCAGCACGCCGAAAGTGAAACGTCGGGTCCGCATATCGCGATATTGAACCTGGTCGCCCGGCGGCGTGATATCGAGCAAGGGGAAACCGGGACCTGGGGGGAAGTAGGTTGGTATCCCGCGCAGCCGATCGACGAACCGCCGGGTGCGCTCATCAGCATGCGCACCTGGTTGGCCGAGCAGGGTTTCGATGTGGAGGCTATCATGACGAACCAGGGAACTTCCTGATGATGTGCTTCTTGATGAGCGGCCCGGTTTGACGGTGCCGCTTCTTGTCATGCAATCTAAGTAGTCGTACCTTCACAGCCTTCGTTTCCGGGACTGGCCTCAGCAATGGTGCTGATGCTTGACCGGAAATCGAGGCCTGTATGGACTACGTCAAAGTAACTGCCAACGGACTGGACGAGATCGCGGATGGTCGTGTCTTCGTGATCGCGAAGGGGTTGCAGCTTGACGCTCCCGATTTCTCATTGACCACACCGGTCAAGAGGGTCGAGCCAATCAGCCCTGTCTCACCCATGGGTTGTTCGGAGTGCGGGGAGCCGCTGCAGCGTTTCTTGATCGCACATGACTACCTCTGGATGTACACTGCATTCGGTTGTGCCGGGCATCCCCACCTCGCTGCATACCTGGACATCTTTCCCAAGGTGGACGGCGGGACGGAGCACGACTGGGTCAACTCCTTCATGGGGATGGACACCGGTCGAGAGCGGTTCATCGGGATCGTCGAGCCGATAACGTGGCCCGACGAGCAGCAGTCCTGGTACCTGGGGAGGGCCCGGTCGGAGGCGGAGCTGACACCGGACGGACTGCGGTATGCGACCTCCCCGCTCCGGCCCAAGGGCTGGAAGGTGACCCCGCTTGGCATCATCACGGCGCTGCTGTCTTGCGTGCTTGCCGTCCTGCCGATTCTCGTATTGATCTTCGGCCGGATGGGCTCGAACGCGATCGCCATTGCCATTCTCCTCGCGGTCTACTTCTGGCCCCCTCTGGCGTACTCGACCAGACTGGCGTTCAAGCACAAGGAGCTTCCCCGCATAGTCGGCGGCCCCTCGTTCTTACGTCCCGGCAAGCCGCACCGCTTCGTTCCTCCCAACGGCTAGTGCCGTTGCCGGTTTCCGATTCTCGCGCATCACGCGCATCAGATTCGGAAACCGGCATCTCCCTCAGCGCATCCTGGCGGTGCTTTGGGGGAGTTACCCGCAGGGACATCCATTATTTTTACAGCAAGCTGCTTATAATATGACTATGCCGTATAAAGATATTGAGAAGCGACGTGCTGCAATACGGAATCATTACTATGCCAACCGTGATACATATCTCAAGAAGAATCGAAGGCGGCGAGAAGAGTTGCGAAAGCATCTCAGAGAGCTAAAGAATTCAATCCCTTGTGCTGATTGCAAGAAGACATATCCGTACTACGTTATGGATTTCGACCATCTCGGAGACAAGGAAATACTAGTTAGCAGGTTGGCTATGATGAATAATCGGGCATTGCTCGATCGCGAAATTAGTAAATGCGAACTGGTATGCGCGAACTGTCATCGAGTAAGAACGTTCGAACGTTTAATCGAGGACGTATAATAAACTTATGCGCCCGTAGCTCAGCGGATTAGAGCACCTGCCTTCGGAGCAGGGTGTCGGAGGTTCGAATCCTTCCGGGCGCGCAGCGCGTTATACTGGGGCACATGAAGGTAGTGGTCCTCGGCGGCGGTCGTTCCAGTGAGCACGAGGTCTCGCTGGAATCGGCGAAGTCGGTCCGTGAAGGCTTGCGCGAGGCCGGTCACGAAGTCCACTACGTTGAGGTCGGGAAGGACGGCACGTGGCGGCACGGCGGCAAGGAGGTGCCGATCCGGCCCGGCAAGGGATTACTCGGCGCGGACGCCGTTTTCCCGGTCCTGCACGGCCCCTACGGCGAGGACGGCACGATCCAAGGCATGCTGGAACTGCTCGACGTCGCCTACGTCGGCAGCGGCCTGCACGCCTCCGCGACCTGCATGGACAAGGCGGTGTTCAAGGAGTGGATGGCGCATCACGACATCCCGCAGGTGCGGTACGTGACGCTCCGGCATCCGGTCGAGGCCGACGACCGGCAGCGGATCGCCGAACTCGGCTGGCCGGTCTTCGTGAAGCCGTCGCGGCTGGGATCGTCGGTGGGCATCAGCAAGGCCGCTACCGATGACGAACTCGAAGCGGCGCTCGCGGAAGCGTTCCGTCACGATTCCGTGGTGCTGGTCGAGGCGGCCTCGGCCGGACGGGAGGTCGAAGTGGCGGTGCTCGGTACGAGCGACCTGGTCGCCTCGCCGCCCGGCGAGATCGTTCTGCAGGGAGCGGACTGGTATGACTACGAGGCCAAGTACACGGAAGGCGGGATGAAGCTCAGTGTTCCGGCGGAACTGCCGGCGGTACGCGCCACTGAGCTCCGCGACCTGGCGCTTCGCGTATTCCGGTCGACCGGTTGCAGCGGCATGGCCCGGATCGACTTCTTCGTCGAGGACGACCGTGCCCTCGTCAGCGAGGTGAACACGATTCCCGGGTTCACGAAGACCAGCGTGTACCCGAAGCTCATGGAGGCGGCCGGGGTACGGTTCACGGAACTGCTCGATCGCCTGCTGACCGATGCGGTCAGCGACTTCCGGAAGTACCGCGAACGGGAACATTGATCGAACGCGCACCGACGCACGGCGCCGCGACCGGCGGCGGCAGAACATCTGAATAAAAAAGACGCCCTCCAAAATGATAATTTCTGAAGGGCGTCACCCGCGACACGATGGTTCGCTGGACTACGCTCGGGGAGCGCGCGGGTCAGGAGTCCGAGGCAACGGGAATTCAGGAGTCTGCGGTAATCCGCTCCGTCCGGAGGCCCTTGGCCATCTCCGTGAGAAGAAGTTGGATGGAAGAAGGGGTATTCTCCTCCAGGACGGCGATCGCAGCAAGGCTCTCCAGCTGCCGGGCGGCTGGTGCGAAGTCTCCTCTGTCGAGTGCTCGCAAGGCGACGTCGATCTTCTCGACGATTTGCCGTGTCTTCTTCAGCTCCTCCCGCTTACGGGAGCAACCGTAGAAGAGACAGGTCCAACCGTGTCGATGCTTCTCGAGGTCACGTTCGAGCACGGCATACGCCATCTCCTGTCTCCGCCGGTCGTTTCTCAGGGTGAATTTGGTCAGGCGAACCAGCCAATCCATCGTATTCCTTCCATGTCGAGGTACGGGTTGTTTCAGTAGTGCGTTGGCAATACCAAAAACACCTTATCTTACGAAAAAATAGCCCATCCGACAAGGGTGTCAGGAGATCGGCTGGAACGTGATCATGCTGTAGGCCGGGCGACCTTTCCGCATCACTGCGCCGATCGGCTCGACGTCGTACCTGCCGGCGCGCGGGCAGTTGGCAAGTTCTCCGTCATACACCAGGGCGCTCCCACCGCCGCCATCAAGATTCAGCGGGGCTCGGGCACCGAGCCCGATGAAGATCTGGGCCAGCTCGTCCAGCCGGATGCCGGCGTCGGGGTTCGCTTCGTCGTGGAACCCATGCATCGACTGGGACGACTGCCCGTCTACTGCCACCGCCCAAATCCGCTTGTCGTCGTATCCGACCGCGGTGCGCTGGGTGCGGTCCCCGGTCCAGTCGTCATCCAGCTCCCCCTGCCAGGTCTCGGGAATGCCTTCATAGGCGCTGCCCGATCCCACGAGGGAGACGCCGTCCGCGACCAGCGCCGGTCCGGCGGTCAGCAGGTATCCGCCGCGCCGCGGGAGTCCTCCCACCGGACCGATCCGGAGGTCGGAGCCGTTCGCATAGATCGCCCCGCGCCGACCCGCCCAGTGCTTCCCGAACGGTTCCGTGGCGACCCGCCGTCCGGGAATGCGGACGGTGCCCAGCGGCTTTCCGCTCCGACGGCAGAAGAAGCCGCCCACGACGGCATGGGGGATACCGACATGCCGGCAATAATCGACTACACGTTCGGGTGCGCGCATCGCGTCCACCCGGACGACCGTGCGGTCGCGGGGGAACGCCGCGACATGGATGGTCGTGCGGAGACCGCCGGTCAAAGTGATCGGCGCGGTCGCCAGGCTCGGCTCGATACCCGATCGCCCGATCGTTTCGCTGACTAGCTTCCGGATGGTTTCGGTCATTTGTTTCACCCTCACGCTAGGCGCCGGCCGCGGACCCGTCAATCGGGCTGACCGCGGGCACGCGCTGGGCTATACTGTGCTACTGCGGGTGCATAGCTCAATGGTAGAGCAGTTGCCTCTTAAGCAATTGGTTGGGGGTTCGAGTCCCTCTGCACCCACACGAAATCCCCATCGTTTCGCGGTATACTAACGGCAGCATGACGATCACCATCCCGCGCATCCTGGCAATCGAACTGACGGTCATCGCGACCGGCATCATCCTGTACTTCGCCGCCGGCCTGCTCTCCGAATTCGGACAGCTCGCATTGGTCGTGGCGTTCTCCGTTCTGCTTACCTACGCCTTGCTCCCGTTCGTGAACCGGCTCAGCAAGCTCCGCTACGTTCCCCGGGCGCTCGCGATCCTCTTGGTCTACATCGGCCTCGCCGCCGTCCTGATCGGGTTCGCGGCGCTGATCTCGGTGCCCCTGACCAACCAGGTCGAGCAGTTCGCGGACAACTATCCCGAATACCAGCAGCAGCTGGAGTCCGGCATCCCGGAAGCCCAGCGCTGGCTGGAACAGCGGCAGATCGATTACGACCTGCAGGCCGCCGCCAACCAGTTCGCGGAACGCCTGGAGACAGGTACGGCGGCGATCGTCAGTCGGACCGGTTCGATCATCGCCAGCTTCTTCGGGACCATCTCCAGCCTCTTCTTCGTCCTGTTCGTGACGGCGTACTTCCTGCATTCGGGCCGTCGGTTCGCGGAACGCCTGATTCTCCTGTTTCCCAGGCGGCGCCAGCGGTTCGTCCGCAAGCTTGCCAGCGACTACGACCGCATCCTCGGACGGTTCGTCCGTGGGCAGCTCCTGATTTCCGTGATCGTCGCGGTCGCGGTCGGGATGTTCATGACGGCCCTGGGACTGCCTTACTCGGTGATCGCCGGACTGGTCGCCGGTATCACCGCGCTGATCCCGGTCATCGGCGCATTGCTCGGCATGGTGCTTCCGGTGTTGATCGCCGCGTTCATCAACCCGATCCTGATCCCGGTGTTCATCGTCTTCTTCCTGCTGTTCAACGAATTCACCGACAAGGTGCTGTATCCGCGGATCGTCGGCCGGGCGGTCGAGCTGCATCCGCTGATCGTCTTCTTCGGCCTCCTGGTCGGCGTGCAGTTGGCGGGTGTCGCCGGGGCGCTGCTGGCGACGCCGGCGCTCGGGCTCCTCAAGATAACGTTGATTTCCCTGCGGAACTCGACAGGATATACCAAGGCGTAAGACATGGCAGCCAAGAAACGCGTGGTCGTGTTTGATTTTGACGGGGTGATCGCCGACAGTTTTGACCTGCACCTGGCGTGCTGGCAGGAGGTGTTAGGCGGGCTCGGCGCTTCCGTCTCCGACGAGGCGCTCATGAAGACGATGGGATGGAGCTCGCCGGACACGGCCCGCTCGCTCCTCAAGAGCGCGAGCGTGCAGGCCAAGCCGGATGAGGTCGCCGAGCGGAAGAAGGCGCTGTTCCGGAAGCGGGCGGCGAAGGAGCTCGAACCGATGTCCGGTTCGGTGGACGCGGTCGAGCGGCTCAGCGAGGGATTCCACGTGGCCGTGACCAGCGGGCGGAGCCGGAAGACGACCGAGACGGCGCTGGACCGGTTCGGGATCCGTGCCCAGTTCGACGCCGTCCTGACCAGCGACGACCTGGGGCCCCGCGACGAACTGGACGACCTGCTGAGCATGGTCGTGGACCGGGTCGGGCTGAAGCGCGGCAGCGGCGTGATGGTGGACGATTCGCGGAACGGCCTGCTGGCCGCGGAACGCGCGGGGATGAAGTCGGTCGCCTTCGACTCGAACCCGAAGTTCCAGGTGGACTACTCGATGGCCGACGCGGTGATCGGCTCGCTGGACGAGCTGCAGCCGGAACTGTTGCACGCGGTGTTCGGATGAGTGACACCGAACCTAGGGTCAGCTTCGGAATCAGTCGGGATACGGCGACCGAGGGACGGCACGCCGTAACATCACCGGACGGCGGGACGTTCCATCCGACGCACGAGGATCCCGATGAACGGGAGCGTTTCCTGGAATTCTTCGGCGGGCTGGAACTTTCGGACAAGGTGGCCGTGCTTGACGGCATCGGCCGTGCAGAACTGACCGACCAACTCCAGGGTATTGATCCATCCAGTTATGAATGGAGATTGGACGAGGTCGTCGCGCGTTGGATCGAGGAGAACGAACGGTTCGTGCAGTACCGCGAGGGTTCCCGCGCCCGCATGGCCAGGAATCCCCGGCTGCTTACCGGCGACGAGGGCCGTTCCTTCAAGGAAGGCTTCCTGGACCGGCTGGCGAAGGAAGCCCATGATTCCTGGCTACACACCGACCTTGGCGAAACCGAGGCCCGCTTGGCAGACCTGTGGAGGTCTCTCAAGAACCCGGAGGCGAGCAGTCTGGAACGGGCCCGCCGTAGTGGCTGGTCGTACTTTACCGTCGTCACGGCTCCGGAAGAAGGCCGCCCGCCCGAGTGGGTCCGGACGGCTTGGGAGGGAGTCAGTATCCCGATGGCGCCGGACCGTGACGGAGACGAGCAGGATTTCCGTGACGGACATGCGTTGGTTTGGGTCGATGACGCCATTCCCGCACTCGCGGCGGAGGGCAAGAATGAGGCCGTGTGGTGGTGGATCGACCACTATCCTGACTTCCAGGGGCAGATGCTCGCGTTCAAACTGGAAGACGTGGAGCTGGATCCGGCCCTCGACCGCAGCTGAATAACCGCCCGGGATTCTTTACACTAGGAAGAGGTCGCATACGGCCCATTCCGGGATCGTCTAATGGTAGGACGCCAGACTCTGAATCTGGTAATCGGGGTTCGAATCCCTGTCCCGGAGCAAGCAACATTAATAAACTACGACGCTATGCCATGTAATCAAGTCATGATTTCACCACCGTTAAAAAGTCGGTCAGCCAAAATCTTCCGGAAGGCCGCGCTCTATATACGAACCTATGGCTGGCGAGTTAGCGGTATGAGCAGTCATGGAAAGGCGCGTTGTTCAATGGGTGCACTTGAGTCGGCATATTCGCGGGATCGGTGGGAGCCGCTCCTGGCTGTTTTGATGTACGACACACTATATGATCAGCTGAATGGCGAAACGCTGACGGAGTTTAATCACCGTGTTCAAAACGGAGAAGCCGTAGCGAAGCTCTACGAACGAACCGCTGCTGTGCTTTTGAAGTAGGTTCTAACGTTGTCCCAGACCCGGAGCCAATAGGGACGGTGTAGAACCAGCTCAAGAAATCTCTCAACGGTCGCGAATAATCCGCAATCCAGTCACCAACCCGAGCATGCTTAGGGGTGAAGGTTAAGAAAGCCCAAAGCGGCCTCGAAAAGAGGGTTCCCAACCCGACTAATCCTTCTTTCGAGAAAGTTTGCTTGTCTGTGTTGCAACTCCACTAGACTTTTCAAGAGTCTTTCAGATGAATGTCTGCGAGTTGTAGCGCTTCTTCAAATGTGCCGAACCTTTTAATAAAAGTTGTGCTGGTCGCGCACTTTCCCCGTTTAGAAAGTTCCTTGACTTGGTTCTTAGTGGGAATAGAACCAAGTTCTTTTGCAAGGCTACGCAACTGCTCAAGCAGCTCATCGTCTGTGTAACTTGGTTTCTCCGCAACTGGTTTCAGGCCAGCTGCCTTAACTGCTTTATTGTATGTTCCAAAGTGTCTGGCGAAGACCGAAGCATTGGGACACTTTCCTTGTTTTGACGCATCAACCAACTCGCTTTGACTTGGGACTCGTCCCAACTCCTCGCTATAGGCCACGAGTCGCTGGATAAGATCTTCCTCGGTGAACTCTGTTGTTCCAAATTTCCGGTGTGCCGGGATGCGTAGAGGAATACCTGCTCGACGTAGCGCCTCCGGTGTCGAGCCAAATCGTTTCACAAGCAATTGGGGACTCGGGCCTCGACCTTCACGACGTGCTTCAGCGAGGTCAACGCGGTTTAGCGGACGCCCTTCTACTTCATGCAACTGCTTGAGCTGACTAAGTAGTTGCTGATCACTGAGTCGGTGAGTGCGTTTATCGAAGACCCTCGCAATCTTGTGGGCTTCTGCCAGTGTCCCGAACCGACGATGAAAGGTGTCGATACTTGCAGTCCTACCTTCATCGAAAGCTCGGTTAATGTCACTACTCGTAGGGGCATGACCGAGTTCCTCCGTAAGCTGAGTAAGTTGTTCCAGCAACTCGTGATCTGAGTACCTTCTCCACTCAGTCGCCTCTAGTTCAGCCGCCTCGCGAGCTTGTCGTAGTGAGCCAAAGCGTGACCGAAAGACATCGGTACTAGCACATATTCCTTCTTCATGTGCGCTATCGATATCGCTGACCAGGGGAGTAACCCCCAGCTCATTAGCGAGGTTAGTGAGCTGTTGGACTAGTTCTTCAGTTGTGTATGAAGGTGGCTTCGCACGTGACTCCAGACCGGCCGCTTCGAGCGCCTTGTTATAAGAGCCAAAATGCCTGGCGAACGTGCCCGGGCTTGCGCAGCGCTTCTCTTCTTGGGCTCGTCGAATATCTGGGATTGATGGTGATTTACCTAACTCTTCGGCTAAAGCGAGCAGTTGGCCCACAAGTTTTTCCTTGGTGTAACCCTGTCTGAGCAGTTCCAAAACCTCCTGAAGGTCTTTGTTGATTTCTTCGAAGCTTACGGTTCCAATATCCACAACGAGCGCTTCTTGTTCTGCTGTGCCGTGCATGCGCCGGTATCGTTCGGTGACATCTCGCCATAGTTCGTCGATGAGCTCCATGCGCTCAAGATTATTTACAAAATCAAGAATACGCACCCCTTGCTTTTCAGGTGTCTTGCGTAAGCCACGTCCGAGCTGTTGGATGAATATGTTCTTAGACGCGGTGGATCGTAGAAAAACAACTAAATTCGCATCGGGGATGTCTATGCCCTCATTGAATTTATCAACAGTTACTACTGTATTGATTAGACCACTTCGAAAATCTTCAAGTTTCAAACGCTGCTCTCCGGCCGATAATGCCGAATGAATTGTCACGGCATCGGGCATTACTTCCGCCAAACGATCGCAGTAAGCGATTGAAGGGCAGAAGACCATGACTTTTGCCCCATCTAGCTCTGCCCGGTGTTTGTCTATTACTCCGACGATTTCTTCATCTCGGTGTTCAATGAATACTCGTCGATTAAGATCTGCCATTGTTACATGGCCTTCTGCTGCTTTCCGGACTTCATCCCAATCGATTTCATCAGCCATTAGACGGTAGTCTATTCGAGCCAGGTGTCCTTCTGCTAATGCCTCTTCAAGTGGCATAGAGTAACGTTCAGGTCCGAAAATCGCTCGGATGTCCTTGAGATCGCCACGATCAGGGGTCGCAGTTAAACCGAGGGCGAACCGCGGATTAAAATATTCCAAGACTGGTTGATATGTTTTGGCAGCGCTGTGATGACCCTCGTCGACTATAATGTAGTCAAACTCTTCCGGTAGGAACGCATCCTTCCAATCTCGCATAGTCTGGAAAGAAGCGAATAGGCAGTTGACTTCATCAAACTCCTTTTCATGTCCGGCAAACTGGCCGTAGCTATGAGGGGATCCGAGGACTCCGCGAAATTCTTGCTCAGCCTGCCTGAGTATCTCGTTCTGGTGGCACAGGTACAATACGCGACTATTAGGGTTTTCGATAAAGAAATTAGACACGTCTTTCGCGGCAATTCTTGTTTTACCCATGCCGGATGCGAGCACAACTAATGCACGCTGCTCCCCTTGATCACGTGCGTATGCGATTTCTCTTAAACAATCTTCCTGTACCTGGTCTAATTCCGGCGCTACTTCGGGATTAATAAGACTATCGGTAAAAACCTCGGTATAATCAACTTCATGTTCTCGTGGCTCTGACTTGTTCATAGCGCGCTATTATACAGTTAGGGAGTGTTTTGTGTAAAAGGTGAGCAGGGTCTAGGCCATAGTCGATTTTCTGAGACTGGCGAACTTGCTCGTATCTCACCTCACTCAGCAATCATGGCGTTCCATTTGTCCCATTCCATGCCTGATCGGTTCGAATTGTGAGACACTGAAAACGTTTCAATGGTCTAGCCGTAAAGGTTCCAGACCCGACTGGGGAGCATTACTAATCTGGATATCTGTCGAGTTACCGGCGGGGCGTGATACGCTGGTTTGCCATGGAAAAGCCCGTCCCCATACTTGAGAAACTCTCGGCATCGTCGCGCGAACAAGCAATGGTCCGAAAACGCGAGGTCGGGGAGTCGGAGCTGTTCGCCAAGGCGGAGCGCTGGCGGAATCGGGAAGGGTCTTTCGCGGACGCCCTGGGTCGTCCCGGGTTGTCGGTCATTGCGGAGCACAAGCGTCGATCTCCAAGCAGAGGGATGATTCGGGAAGACTGGGGAGTCGTGGAGACCATTGCCGCCTACGAATGGGGCGGGGCTCGGGCTATTTCGCTACTCACGGAGGAGACCCGTTTCGGGGGTTCGCTCGATCACCTCCGGAAAGGCCGGGAGGTGACCGACCTGCCCTTGTTGCGGAAGGACTTCATCACTGACCACTATCAGCTTCTTGAGGCAAAGGCAGCCGGCGCCGATGCCGCATTGCTGATCGTGGGAGCGCTTGAAGACGATGAGCTTTCGCGACTGAGTGAGTATGCGGACTCAATCGGGCTTGATGTCCTAGTCGAAGTACACGACGCCGAAGAACTGGAACGCGCCGTGGCCGTTCGACCCAAGATCATCGGAGTGAACAACCGGAATCTGCGCGACCCGGAACTCACGACCGACACAGGACTCACGGCAACGTTGCTCGGCGAGGTTCCTGACGGGACGTTGGTGGTAACGGAAAGCGGCTTCCAGGTGGACGAAGCGTCGCGGGCGCTTTTGTCGGAACTCCGTAACGCCGGCGTGGACGGAGTCCTGATCGGTGAGCATCTCATGCGTGCGGAGGATCCAGAAGCAGCAGTCCGGTACTTTAGTGAGTGAGCCACAGACTGGAACCGATGCGCGAAAACCTCGCAATAGCACGGAAAAGCCAGTTCCCAACCCGACCGAGGTTGGTGAGTTCGTCGGAATGTACCAATTGTCCTGGCTGGGAAAGTGCTATAATTCTCCGCTGTTCTTTAATTCATAGGAAATAGAACAAGGAGGTCATTATGAATCGGCCGCTGCTTCTGGCGGTAGTCCGGCATGAAGACGGCAAGCTTGTCCTTCAGTCGGGAGCAGTAGAGGTAGTGCTCGAGGGCAACGAGGTCGGTTTGGCTGAGCAGGTTCTGGAGCTTTGCGACGGAACCAGGATGTCGGATGATATTCTCAGTCAGTGGCCTGGGGAGCGAGAGGATATTCTCGAGCTTCTTAAAAAGCTTAAGCAGTTGGGTGTGGTCGCTGATTGCACTCAGGCGTTCCGCTTCTTTCACCGGGCCAGCTCAAACGGAGAAAATCCGTTCTTTGAGCCTCGTACCGATGAGGAAATTGCTGCCATCACGGCGGCGCCTCGTTGGGAGCCGAGTAATGCCGGCAAGGTGCTGGAGACTCCCGATTCAGGCCTAGAGCTGGCGCGTCTGCTTGCGCAAAGGTCGTCGGCGTATCCGGAGGACTCTGGAACCAAGCTGACGCTTCAATCGCTATCTGGAATCGTCCGTGCCACGTACGGGTTTACCGAGAGCGGACACCGGACTGTCCCTTCTGGCGGCGCTCTTTATCCGCTAGTCATCCACGTGGCCGCACACGGTCAGATCGACGGCCTGAATCGGGGTCTCTGGTGGTTCAACGTAGAGACCGGGATGCTTCAGTCGGTCAACCCGGCCAAGCAGGATGTTTTCACCATCATGCTGAACGCCGAACCGACTGACGAGCTGCTCAGTCAGGGCCAGGTTGTAATTTTTATCTCGGCCGACCTGGACCGAAGTGCCCAGAAGTATGGTAACCGGGCCTATCGGTACGTACTCCTCGAGGCTGGTGCGGCGATGCAGAATGCCATGCTGGCTGCAGCGGAGCTGGGTGTGAAGATGCGCCCGATCGGGGGGTTCCTCGACCGAGAGACTCAGGAATTTCTCGAGCTGTCCGAGGAGGTTGTTCCATTACTAACCATCATTACTGGAGGTTGATATGTATATCCTGCCGTTGTCGCACCTGTGCGGTGTGACGGGGGAGGGTTTGGTGTTCATTTCACCAGAGTCGACTAGTCGACTGAAGTTCAACCTCCCTCATGACAGCAAGATGAAGATGCTGAAACTCTTCAAATCAGGGTTTGACGCATTACAGTCGATCGGACTTGATTCCCAGAAAGAAGCTCAGTTAACCACAGCGCTACTCGATGCGGGATTCATCCGGGAAGGTCGCAGCTCCGAAGAACCACTGCCGGATGAGGTGACCCCCCTCGGAGACGCCATAGTTCGGCTGGTGGGCAATAACAAGGTCTCTCGGTTCGTTACTACGGCCGAGGAGGTGCTGGTGTTGCCAGTCGGAGCCGATGCTGCGCTTACCAAACGCGCAGTGAGGGCGTTCATCGCCAACATCGAGCCGGAGGAGCGGTTGTATGCCTACGGCTATTGTGCCGGAAGCGAGGAAGTCACCGTGGTCGGTGACCAGCCCCCGAGAGCCCTCTTGGCGCAGGTGGTTGAGCAGTCGCAGGAATGGGATGAGGATATGGTTCACGTAGTCGACCTTCCTGATCTCAAAGTCACCTCGATAGAGCGAAACAAAGTTCTGCGAGGGTGGCAAAATGATTCCCGGTTGGGCATCGTTCGGTACACGGTTGTGAATACGAGTGACCTTTCGCGGTCGCTGGGCGTTCACCTCTGCAGTAGCAAGTATGCGTGTCCGAACCTGCTTTTCGCTGAGGATCATAAGGACGCGGCCTGTATGGGGCTGGCATCCACGGCAGCTGAGGCTCGCGTCATCGCCTATGCCGAGGCTACTGAGCGTTTCGTAAGTGGGGAGGTAGCGGAGCGTCAGCTCCAATCCGGAACCGAGGGTGAGTTGCCAGCTCCGGTGTGCGACCCTCGATCGTTGATTAAGTTCAATGAGCGTCAGTACCGGTCCAACTTATCTCTGCACAAATACGAGCCCTCACGTCCGTACCATTGGATCGAGGGGAAGACGTTGAGTGGTTCCGCTCGCTGGGTCCCCGCCGAGCTGACGCTGTTCCCGTTTCCTGGAAGTAGTCTAGCGGCTTCGAATAGCTCGGGCATTGCCGCACATACGTCTTACGACGAGGCGATAAAGCGAGCGGTTTTTGAGGTCATTGAGCGTGATGCGTATATGTGGACCTGGCTGCAACGGGTTTCGCGTGAGCGCATCAGTGCGGAATCACTTCCAGAGGAGTTCAGCCCGTGGCTAGAGAGGTTGAACCAAGTCGGCTACAGTGCTGATTTCGTCAATCTGACGCTCGAGACGTTGCCGGTGATTCTCTGCGCCGTCCATACCAAGCGGACACTCATTCTCGGTAGTGGGTGTGCCTTTGACGCAGAGAGCGCTGCTCGAAAAGCGCTTTACGAGGCCGGTTCGGTCTTGTGGGGTGGTGATCTCTTCCAGCCAGAAGAAGAGATACAGTTGGAGGATGTGCATTCGGCGACTGACCATCAGAAGCTGTATACTGACAGCACGGTTGCTGAAGGTGCCGCGTTCCTTCACAGCTCAACGGAACTGACTGATCTGCAGGATGTCCATGGCCACGTGGGCAAGTTGTCGCAGATCGGTTCGGTGGTCTCGGAGCCGGTGGTAGTCGATTTGACGCTGCCGCTTTCTGAGGGTCTCCATGTCGTCCGGGCGTTCATCCCTGGACTCTTGCCGATTACCTTTGGCTATGATCAGGAGCCGTACGGAATGTCGCGCGCCGGCGAAACAATACAAATCGATGATCGCGTGTTGGGCAGGAGAATTGACTTCTCTGACTACGGGCCCACCACACCTCATCCGTTCGCCTGAAAGGAGGTGAACATGGATATTACAGTCAGCGTTCGTCAGCGCCCCGCTACTCGTGCCGGGATAGCCGGCAATGGCAGTTGTGGCGGTGGAGAGCCTGGGCCGATGTGCGGTGGCCCGAACTGCGGTGGCAACTGCGGTGGCGGCAACTGCGGTGGCTGCCAGGGGTCTGGTCAATCGAGTGGATTCGCGCAGAGCTCCCGATGCAGTCGAGCACCGCTCGGTGTCGGAACTGTTCCATCGTCACCGCTCGCGCCCTGAACAAGGGAGAAATAGCGAGCTTATTCTAGCTAACCTCGCTAATACCCGGCATGGTCCTGGTTGCTTACGCAACATCACAGGATCATGTCGGGCCCGTCACGCTTAGCGTCTGATGAGACCGAGGAAGTTTCGGTCGAAACGGGAACAGCTACCCATTAGGTGTGGCTGTTTTTATTTGCTGTGCACTAGGTCTATCTTGTACATGTGCCTGATTCATATACGACCATGGACTTTTCGGCGCAGGGCAAGGTCTTGCTGGCTTTGTGTGTGAATTTGCAGGGTGACACCCAGCCGAAGCTTCCCACGAAAGTAGCCGATATTTGGAAGGCGATTGCTCCTCAGATTAAGGACGATCGGCAGACGCTTTACGTCAGGGATATTTCGGAAGCGACGATCGAGGGTAGGTATCCGGGCGGATATTCCCCTAATGCGCACGAAGCGTTTGTTGCGGTCGAAGAATGGCCGACGGACGAGCCGCCGTTAATTGACGCCATTGCCCATGAGCTCCACCACCTGACCCGCTGGCAGAACGGGGGATACGGCCAAACGCTGGGGCGGGCGTTGGTGACCGAGGGTATGGCGTGCTGGTTCGCGGGGATCCAGTCCGGCTGGCAGGCGCCGTGGATTACCGGACCGGCTCTCGCCCCGAAAGTCTGGCGGCAGATCGAGCAGCAGTGGGATAACGAGCAATACAACCACGCGGAGTGGTTCTTCGACGGTCCGTTCGGCAAGTGGGCCGGGTATCGCGCGGGCTACTGGCTCGTGAAGCAGGCGCTGAATGATACATTCGACCTGGAGCAATCGGTGCAGCTGAAGGACGACGCGGCCAAGCGATTCATTCCCAGGAGCTAGCGGTGCCTTTTAGACTGTCCCATTCCGTGCCTAAAGGCCCGTCACTACAACTCAGTTCCTCTAAGAGCATCAACGTTTGGTTTAGAGATTTGCTTGATTGTGGCAGAGATGAAGAACCGTGTTAGGCATTGAAGATTACGCAAGAAGCGAAGCTGCGCGAAACCGCATCCACGTTCCGGATGACACTGAAAAGACGATCACGACGATGTTGGTGTTACTTGAGCCGCAAGATTGGGAAATGTTGCAGGCCGTAGAGCCAGGACTGCACGAAGCTGCGCAGAATGAGATAAAAGGCCATTCTGGCCCGTTGAAGAGTCGCCTCAGCTATATTTGAGTCTATGAGGGCACTACGACAGATAGATTCAAAAAAGGTCTCAATTAAGCTAGAGCACTCCGCTGGCGGAATTGTATATCGCAAACGAAACGGATCGTACGAGCTGTTGGTGGTCCACCGAAACCAAATGAATGATTGGAGTCTGCCCAAGGGGCACGTCGAACGAGACGAAGATATCCAGAAGACAGCGATCCGGGAGGTTAAGGAAGAAACAGGGGTTAACGCCGATTTGGTGAAGTACATCAGCCGGTACTCCTATCTGCCCTCACGAAAAGGCAAGCAACAGAGGCTCGCTGATGTGCACTGGTTCTTAATGAAATATAAAGGCGGCACGTTGCGGAAGAAGAATCGTGAAATATCCGAGGCGCGCTGGATAGACATCAAGAAAAGATTCGATTTTCTCGACTACACTGAGGACCGGGCGATTGTGACTCAGGCTAAGCGGATGATTCGGAATAACGAGCGCGCTAAGCAGGCTCAGTCAAGAAAGCCGGCCAAGCGTTCCGCGTACGCTTCTAGGTGATGATCCATATGCCTGGGATATGCCACGTTTCGGAATCGATTACACCGCTTTGGAATCGGACGTAATGAGCTACTATGGCATCGGCCAGGTTATCAAACCGGATGAGCTCGAAAAAACCCTCGAAGATTTCAAATAGGCTCTAGCCCCCGGAGCATTGCATAGTGCAAGGAGCTCCGCCCCTGGCTCTTTCACAGCAGTATTGTCCTGACTCCGAAACGAAGGAGAAGTACGTCATGAGCTTGATTACGATTGTGGGCATCGCAAACGCCGTGCTTGGTGCTGTCTTCATCAGCCTATTGATGAGGACAGACGATGCGGTGTACATGTGGCCACTCGCCCTCACTTTCCTTGCGGCGATTTTCCTCTCCTACATGGGCTCTCGTGCACGGCAGTCCCGACCACCACGGCGATAGCCACACCGACGGCTGATGTTTGACCCGCGGACGTACATAACTTCACGCGCTTGGATTCGTCCACCAAGACTGACTCGCAAGAGACCCAGACCCAGCGTGAAGTGCCCTTGCGCATAGCGCCTGACGAGACCTGGGAAGTTCAGGTCGAAAGGGCTCGTAATCGATGGGTGCAACGAAGCAATCGGACAAATGGCCACGATGATACAATGTCGTGAGCCATGCCCGCACCCAAGCCATTCCTAAGCCCGCTCTTCGAAGCAGGGTTTGAGCCAGAGATCGCGACCGGCTGGGAGTATTCGGAGACGGAGAAGCGGGTCCACGGGGTCGAACGCCACGGAGCCATTGACTTCGACGCATCCAGGGGCACGCCGGTGCTGGCCGCCGCCGGCGGCCTGGCGATCGCCACCTTCCAGGAATACCAACTCAGGGACGGCGACGAACCGCGGCGGCATGATGGCGAGCCGATCTGGTTCGGCGTCGGGCTAGTGGTGCAGATCTGGCACAAGCCCGGGCGTTACACGCAGTACGCGCACCTCGATTCAGTCGAGGGAGGCATCCCGTACTATGCGCCGACGAGCGACGAGCGCGGCGACCTGATGCCGACCCATCTCGCCGCGCCGGTCAGCGAGTACGGCAGGAGCATCCGCGCCAAGCGGGTATCAGCCGGCGAGCGGATCGGCCGGGCCGGTATGACCGGCATGGGAATCGGCCGGCGTTCATACGAAGACTGGTCGAGCGGCGAGGCGTACACAACGTACACGGGTGACCATCTCCATTTCTGTGTGCTCGGCCGCCGGTCTCCGCAGACCCGCCGGGCCGAACGGTGGGACCCGTTCAACGTGTACGACTCGGTCGAGTCGGGACGGTATCCGGATCGTGTGGCGGATTGGCCGAGCTTGCCCGGGTCACTCTGGATCAGGTGGTCAGCCTCGGCCCATAGGTAGCTCACCGTCTCCGGCCGCGTTGCCCCTGTAATCGCCGGATGCTAGGATGGCGGCATGAAAGTCGGCCAGCGAGGTTTCGTGCCTGTCGCCGCGGTGATGGTGATCGCCGGTCTGCTGGCAGGTGGCGGCGCCGCGGCCGCCGTTTCCGCTGGCGCCGCCCCCGGGGATGCCCTCTATCCGGTCAAACAGGCGACGGAATCGATCGAAGTAGCCGCGGCGTTTCGTGACGAAAGCAAGGCCCGGGCGCATCTACGCATAGCGGATGCGAAGCTGGACGAAGTCGAGACCCTGGTCGCCGACCAGGCACCGGCCGACAGGATCGAAGAAGCGCTGGACCGGCTGGAGGAGGCTCGCCAGAAGGCCGAGGAGAAGATCTCGGAGATGGCGTCCGACGGCAAGGACGTGGAGGAACTGCAAGCGCTGCTCACGACCAATCTCGAACGGCAGCAGGCCGTCCTTGGCGATGTCCTTGAGCGCGTACCCGAGCAGGCCCAGGAGGCGGTCCAGCGGGCCATCGATGTTTCCCGGCAGGGGCTCGAGCGCGCGGGTCAACGGGTCGAACAGCGGGGTGGCAGCGACAATGGGAAAGGCGACGGCGTTCCTCCGACGACACCGTCCAGGGGTGACGCCAGGGATACGTCCGATCGACAAGACAGTGCCGGGGTGCCGGCACAGGCCGAGCGCCGCGGCCGCTGATCTCCCGGCAGCGTATCAGTGTTGCACAAACAATCCCCGGATATTCCGGGGAGATTGTGAGGAATGCTAATCACATCCCCGTCCGCGTGATGGAGAATGGATCCACGTAACCAGGGAGGTACCCATGCTCGTTACCAAGGAAGAGATGCCCGACACGATCAAGCGCTCGTCGAAGAAGGTGCAGGATACCTACCGGAAGGCACTCGACAGCGCGCACGACCAGTACGGCGGCGACGAGGAACGTGCGCACCGTACCGCATGGGGAGCCGTGAAGAACCTTGCGGAGAAAAAGGGCGATCATTGGGAACTGAAGGGGAGTACCGGTCCGTCGGATCCGCGCTCGAAGAAGTCGCAGAGCGAGAAGCGGCAGGGCAAGGGAGAGACGTTCCAGGGTGTCGACGTGGAAGGCAATACCAAGGAAGAACTGGCCAAGCGCGCCCAACGGGCGGGAATCAGCGGCACCTCCGACATGGACAAGAAGGAAATCGCCCGCGAACTGGCTAAGAAGGGCGGGTGAGTGGCATGGAGAGGCTGAGGCTCCATACGGGCGCCGGGATGCCGGCGATCGGGTTCGGTACGTGGCAGCTTGAGGGTGGGGCGGAAACGGTTCGCGCCGCGCTCGAAGCCGGCTACCGGATGATCGATACGTCCGGCGATTACGGTACCCAGCCGGCCGTCGGCCGGGCGATCCGGGAAAGCGATATCCCCCGGGCACAAGTGTTCCTCGTCACCAAGGTGGAGGAGGACGAGGACGGGCTCGAGGCGACCCGGGACCGGCTGGATGACCTTGGTCTCGACTACGCGGACCTCGTATTGATCCATCGGCCGCCGCGGCACGGTGCCGGAAGCGACATCTGGGAAGGACTGATCCAGGCGAAACGGCAGGGCCTGACGCGGGACATCGGGGTCAGTAACTACACTACCGACCAGATCGAGGAGATCACGGAAGCCACCGGCGAGCGACCTGTCGTCAACCAGGTCGAATGGAGTCCGTTCGGGTATACCCGGGAAATGCTCGAGTTCTGCAGGAGCAATGGCATCGTGATCCAGGCGTACAGTCCGCTTACGCGGGGCCGGCGGCTGGATGACCATACGCTGCAGGGAATCGGCGTCCGGCACGGCAAGTCGTCCGCCCAGGTGCTGCTCCGCTGGAACATCCAGCTCGGCACGTCGCCCCTTCCGAAGGCGTCAGACCGGGAGCATATCCTCGAGAACTTTACCGTCTTCGACTTTGAGCTGAGCCATGAGGAAATGGACGTACTGAACGGCCTGAACGAACGTTACTCGGCGTTGGCCGGCCTGGCGTACGCATAATCCATAGGCCTGTGTAAAACGTACGGCAGCCCGCTCATTTCTGTGACAAATGACGATGCGGGGTGTGGATAAGCGAGTTAGCGTGGTGCCATGGCACATATACTCGCGCAAGCGCCTGCGCCGCTGGGTGACCCCGCGGTCCCGAATCCGATCGCGACAGAACCCGGATTCGTATTCGATACCCTGGTAGCGCAGGTCTTCAATATCCTATTTATCGGGGCCGGCATCCTGGCGGTCCTTTTCATCATCATCTCGGGCATCATGTTCATCCTGTCCTTCGGCAGGGATGAAGCGCGCGCCCGGGCCGCAAAGACTTTCTTCAGCGCGATCATCGGGTTGGTCATCGTATTCACGGCCTATCTGGTCGTGAACGTGGCGCTGTCCGCGCTCGGTATCGATCCCTTCTACCGGATCTGACGGATTGGCGCACCAGGCGTCTTGTGCAGAATGCCGAGCGGGCTCATTCCGGGAAGCCGGTTTTTGGAGGAATATCGGTTACGGTAGCGGGCGCATCGCTTAGCATGGTCGGTGGGAGGTAATGCCATGATTGCCGACAAGGATACTCGGGCCGGAGACGAAGTCGTCCGCATGCGGGCGGAAAGCGTGAAAGTGGAACCCGTCAAGAAGGTGAAGCCGGACGGAACCCGGGTTACCAAGGATGAGACCGGTGGGATCCGCAAGGCGAAGCGTCCCGGGAGGCCGGTAGGGTAACCATGAATCCATATGAACAAGCGCACTCGGACCCCCGAACGCCCCACGCCCCATCCCCTGGATGGGACCGAGACATCCATACGCACGCTGATGCACAAATTCAGGGGGCTTTCGATGGATCAGCTTCAGACGGAAAAGCGCCGCCGGGCGGCGCTGCTGAAATGTAAGCCGGAGCGTCCGCCCGACAAGTCCGGACTCGAAGGATCGTTCGAGCCGGTGGATATCACCGATTGCACTGACGTCGCCTGGTGGGTCGGCGGGAAGACGTATCGGGGCAGATTGGACGCCCGGGCACCGAGCGAAGATCCCAAGGCTCCCGATCTGCTGCGCATCGAGGTGCGGGAACGGGGAACAGAGGAGCCGATGACTGTTTCCGTGTGGGAAACCGATTCCGACCTTGCCCTGATCCAGAACCGGGAGCGCCTTTACGGACTCTTGGAGCATTGCGAAATGTTGTGGCGGGCACGGCCGGACCTGCGTGACCAGATCGAGGAGCGGCGTACCAAGCTCCGGCAAGCGCGCGACGAAGGCTGGGGGTAGGCAGGCCGGGACGGTTTGGTTTGCCCGCCAGAGAGGGTATCCTGATAAGTCGTACCTTCACACCCGGTTGGCGGGAATGGGTGATCGCGTTCCGTGCCGATGACCCTGACTGCCAACCGACCAAGAAAGGAACATTATGCAGAATCCGGACGTCGCGATCATCGTCGGGAGCGCGAGCGACCTCGAGATCGTGGAGAAGTCAGGCATGACCGACATCCTCGATGGTGCCGGCGCGAGTTGGACCGTCTCGGTGATCTCGGCGCACCGCAATCCCGACGACCTCAAGGAGTACATCGAGATACAATCGGTGGGTGTCTACATCGCCGTCGCCGGCCTGTCGGCAGCGCTGCCGGGGGCGGTCGTCTCCCAGCTGCTGGCGCAGGGTCGCCTTGCTACGCCGGTCGTCGGGGTCGCGCTCTCCAGTGACAACCTGGACGGTCTCGACGCCCTGCTGGCGATCTGCCGCATGCCGCCCGGCGTCCCGGTGGCGTTCACCGGGATCGACAAGCCCGGACTCAAGAACGCGGCCTGGCTCGCGGGCCAGATCGTCGACATGGACAACGTCCAGTACGAGCGGTTCCGCGAGTACTACCGCAACACCGTCAAGTCCCCGCAACTCAACCTACGGACATCGAAAGGATAATCACATGACGGATACGCAAGAGAAAGAGCTGGTGATCAAGGGCAAGACCAAGCGGGTCTGGAAGGATCCGGACGATCCGGGCTCCGTACTCCTCGAGTCCAAGGACGACATCACCGCCAACGACGGCGAGGGGCACGAGCTTCTCACCGGGAAGGGTGTGGCCGCGACGACCACGACCTGCGCGACGTTCCTGCTCCTGGAGGCGGCGAACATCCCGACCCACTTCAGGGGTCGTGTCGATGAGCGCACGTTCCGGGCGAAGGCCGTCACGATGATTCCCATCGAGATCGTGATGCGGCGGGTGGCGTACGGGTCGTTCCTGAAGCGCCACCCGGTCATCGCGCCGAAGTATCGCTTCGAGCCGGTCCGGGTCGAGTTCTTCAAGAAGGACGACGATGCCGGCGATCCGCTGATGGTGGTGAATCCGATCACGGACCAGACGCTCCTGTTCGAGGCCAAGCAGCCGATGTACGAGCCCGGCTCGTTCATCGACGACGTGCCCGGGCTGCCGTTCGGCCTGACGCTCGACCAGACCCAGGAGCTCAAGCGGCTCGGGGAGTGGACGTTCCTCGCGCTCGAGCGGGCGCTGGCGGGCATCGACATCACGCTTGTCGACCTCAAGATCGAGTGCGGCATCACCGGCGATGGCCGGATCGTCGTGGCCGACGTCATCGACAACGACTCCTGGCGCATCTGGCCGGGCGGTGACGAGAACGCCATGAAGGACAAGCAGCGGTTCCGCGATTTCGTCGACGCCGGCGACTTCAGCGAGACCGAGCAGGTCCTGGCGTCGATCGGCGAGGACTACCACTGGGTGGCCGCGGCCCTCGAGGGTATCGCTCCCTAGCCCGTCGGCACCTAGCACCACCCTAAAAAACCACGGCAAGAACCAGGACATATCATCCTTTCTGCTTGCCCGCCGAGAATAGTTTCTGGTAACTCCAGTTTTCATTCTCGGCTCCCTCTCGCCTAGCGACTGACGAGACCCGGGAAGTTCGGGTCGAAAGGGAAGCGGCGCCCCATTTCGGGTACGATTGATGAGGTGCGTCGGGAACGCATCAGCGGTACATACGCATGAACGAAACGCACACGAACGATACGCCGGCCAAGCGTTCAGTCGTCGCGATCGACGGTCCGAACGCATCCGGCAAAGGCAGTCTCAGCAGGCGGCTCGCGGAGCATCTGGGGTGGCCGCTTTTGGATACCGGCCTGATGTACCGTGCGGGCGGACTGGCGGTGGCGGAGGCCGGAGCGGATCTTGACGACGAAGCCATGTGCGAACGGATCATCCATGGGCTCAGATTCGAGCTCCGGCACCCGGCCGGGCTCTTCATCAACGGCAAGCCGGCCGACGTGCAAAAGCTCCGCAGCCATGAGGGTGGCGAGGCAGCCTCCCGGGTGAGCGCCTACCGGACGGTACGCGATCACGTCCACCGGGTGCAGCGGGCGTTCGCCAAGGAGGGCGACGTCGTGATGGACGGCCGCGACATCGGCACCGTGACGGTGCCGGATGCCCGGTACAAGATCTACCTCACCGCGTCGCCCGAGGTGCGGGCTGCGCGACGGGTGAAGGAGCTGCAGGACAGGGGCATCGATGCGGATTACGAAACCATCCTCGCCGACGTGAACCGGCGGGATGAGCGGGATATGAACCGGAAGCATGACCCGCTCCGTCCGGCGGAAGACGCACTGATCATCGACACCACCGACATGACTCCGGACGAGGTATTCGAGCGCGCACTCGAGTATCTCAAGGGCACGTAGCACGATAAAGGCGCATCCGAGGATGCGCCTTTATGCATTGTCTGTTCGGCGATTACTCGCGCGGACGTGCTTCGCGCACGGTCAGCGGGCGACCATCGATCTCCTTGCCGTTGAGCTCTTCGACGGCCTTGTCGGCCTGCGCGTCGTCATCGAACTTCACGAAACCGAAGCCGCGGCTGCGACCCGAGTCCCGATCAGTGATCACGCTCGCGGCGGTCGGGTTATAGCTCGCGAAATGCTGCTGCAGCGACTCGTTGGTCGTGCTAAACGGGAGATTCCCGACGAATAGTTCTTTTGCCATGGTGGTGGCTCCTTTCTTGTGCAGAGGAGCCTCGGCCTGGACCTGCGCTACGACTCTGACTTAACTTTAACGACGCATTCAGCGTACAGGAAAAGGCGTTGCTATGCGAGCAGGGCCGTGGTCGCCCGGGCCATCTCGCCCAGCTCGTCGGTCGGGACGACCAGCACGCGGGCCTTTGTCCGGGGGGCATTGATCGCGGCGAAGGCCGTATCGGTCTTCCGGTTCCTGGCGGCGTCCAGCCGGACGCCGAGGTAGTCGAGGTCGCGGCAGATGCGCTTACGCATCGGTACCGAGCGCTCGCCGACCGTGCCGGTGAAGACCAGCAGGTCCAGGCCGCCCAGTACGGCGGCGTACGCGCCGATGTACTTGCGGACCCGGTAGGCATAGGTGTCGAGCGCCAGCTTGGCGCGGGAATCACCCTTGCGTTCCCGTTTCAGGAGCTCGCGGATGTCGTCGCTGCCGCCGAGGGCGAGCAGCCCGGAGTGACGGTTGAGGTCCGTCTCGACCTGGCGCGCCGAGCGTTCGTGAGCCATCTCCAGGAGGATGCCGGGGTCGACGTCTCCGGCACGGGTCGCCATGATCAATCCTTCCATCGGCGTCGCGCCCATCGAGGTGTCCACGCTCTTACCGCGCTGAAGGGCGGTAATGCTGGCGCCGCTGCCCAGGTGGCAGACGACCGTGCGGGCCGGCATGCGGCCCAGCTCGCGGCGGACGGTCCGAACGACCGAGCCGACCGATATCCCGTGGAACCCGTAGCGGAACAGGCCGCGACGTTCCGCGTCGCCGGCGGGGATCGCGTAGCGGCGGGCGGTTTCCGGCAGCGTCAGGTGGAAGGCGCTGTCCGAGACGCCGACGACCGGCACGTGCGGCAGGACGTCTCGGGCGTGGTCGAGTTCCGCGAGGGCGGGCCCGAGGTGCAGCGGGCTTCGCTCGTACGCCGTCCGGAGCTGGCGTTCGTAGTGTTCGTCGATCATCCGGTGGCGCCGGAACGCTTCGCCGGACGCGACGGTCCGCAGTCCCACGGCGGAGACGTCCGATGCGTTCCGGAGCACGCCGGCCCGTTCCGCTCGGCGCAGGAACCAGTCGGTGCCGCGTGCGAACGTGTCGGTCGAAAGCCGGTGGGTCGATGCCGTCCCGGCGAGCTCCAGCGCGGCGGTCACCCCGCCGCCCTCATGCTCGATGTGCGCGCAGGCGACCTGCCGCGTGCCGCGATACAGCGCCAGCTTTTTCGAGGAACTGCCGGGATTGACGATCAGGACGGATCCGGCCATTGCCACTCCTCGATGTGTTTCGGGTCGATTCCGTGGTCGACGATATAGCGCCGTTCGGCGGCGAGCTTCGCGGCGTACTTCTTACGGAGCGCGTTCGCGGTGCGGCGGTCCAGGGCCTTCTGGTCGGCCAGCCGGCCGAAGGCTTCCATCGCCAGGTGGTAGCGGTCGGTCTCGTTCCGTACGTGCATGTCGAACGGCGTGGTAGTGGAGCCGGACTCAAGGTAGCCGTGCACGGAGAAGCGTCCCGCCCGGCGTTCGTAGTCGAAGAGGATGGACTTGAGGGTCTCGGGGTAGCCGTGGAAGTTGACGATCACCGGTTTGTCGTTCGTGAAGTGGCGTTGGAAGGCGGCCTCGCCGACCTTCCGGCCGGCCGGCCCGAACCCGCAGTCGGAGAGCGCGGCGATCGAGACGAACCGTAGACGGGCGCTTGGTACCTCCTCCTTGACGATCGCCAGCGCCGCCAGCGTTTCCGTAGTGAGGTGTCCGCCGGCCGCGGCGAAGACCAGGTCAGGCCGCGCGTCGGAGGCGAACCGCCAGGTCGCGAGCCCGTCCTGCATCCCGCGCTTGGCGTCGGCGTACGGCAACCAGATGTGCTGGTTCTTCTTGGCGACGACCAGCGCGTTGATCCGGTCGGTCGAGCGGAGGCTTTCGTCGAGCGCCGCCAACGTGGCGTTGCCATCGGGCGGGAAGTAGACGGTGATGAAGTCGCCGTGCCGCTGCAGCAGGTCGTCGATGAAGCCGGGGTTCTGGTGGGAGAAGCCGTTGTGCTCCTGCCGCCAGGCGGACGAAGTCAGGAGGTAGGTCAGCGACGGGTTCGGCTTCCGCCACGGAATCGTCCGGGCGATCTTCACGAACTTCGCGTACTGGTCGACCATGCTGGTGACGATCTGGATGAAGGCTTCGTACGAGGCGAACAGGCCGTACCGGCCGGTGAGCGCGTAGCCCTGGAGCATACCCTGCAGTGAGTGTTCGGAGAGCATCTCCATCACGCGCCCGTCGCGGGCCATGTCCACGTCGGCGGACTTGAGCGGCCACTGCCAGGCGCGGGCGGTCTCATCGAATACCTTGTCGAGCCGGTTCGAGTAGGTCTCGTCGGGCGAGAAGATCCGGAGGTTCTTGGTGCGGCGGTTCTTGGCGAACGTCTCCTTGAGGTAGTCACCCACGTAGTGCATGCCGCCGTTTGCCAGCTCGCCGGGCTGCTGCGGCCGGACTGCCAGCGAAGCGGGGTTCGGCAGCTTCAGTGACTTCCGTCGCTCGCCGTGAGTGTGGCGACTGAGACCCATGCGCTTTCGGCCAGCGGGAACGTTCACCCGGACGTCGGCCGTGAAGCCGCGCCGCGGATCGAAGAGTTCGTCGAACCGGTAGGAGCGGAGCCAGCGTTCGAGCGCGGCCAGGTGCGCCGGGTTGTCGCGGACGTCCGGCGCGACCACCTGGTGCGAGCGGAAGCTGCCTTCGACCGGCTCGCCGTCGAGCCGCTTGATGCCGGTCCATCCTTTCGGGGTCCGGAGGATGATCAGCGGCCACCTGGGCCGGACGGTTTCGGTGCCGTTCCCTGTGGTGTTGCGGCCGGCGTTCCGGCTCCGGTCCTTCCGTGCCGCCTGCTGGACCTTCCGGATCTTCCGATAACTGGCCTGGAGCGCGTCGTGCATCCGGTCGTGCGGCGTCCGGCCCGCGCTGCCGCGGACGAAGATCGGCTCGTAGCCGTAGCCGCGGAAGAGCTGCTTGAGTTCGGCGTCCGACATCCGGCCGTAGATCGTCGGGCCGGAGATCTTGTATTCGTTGAGATGGATGATCGGCAGGACCGCGCCGGAGGTGGCCGGGTCGAGCAGCTTGTTCAGGTGCCAGGCGGTGGCGGTCGGGCCGGTCTCGGCCTCGCCGTCACCGATCACCGTGGCGACGATCAGGTCCGGGTTGTCGAGCGCGGCGCCGTAAGCGGTGGAGAGCGCGTAGCCGAGCTCGCCGCCCTCGAGGATCACGCCGGGCGTGCCGGGGTTGGAGTGGCTGGGGAACCCGTACGGCCAGCTGAACTCCTTCACGATGTAGCTGACGCCGGCGGCGTTCCGCTTCGCCTTCGGGTAGAACTTCTCCAGCGAACCCTCGAGGAACAGGTTCGCCTGCAGGGCGGCGTAGGCGTGGCCGGGACCCATCACGAACAGGATTTCCGAACCCTCGCGGCGGATCAGCTCGTTGAGGTGCGCGTATATGAAGTTGATGCCCGGGCTGGATCCCCAGTGGCCGAGCAGCCGCGGCTTGATGTCTTCGGGCACGAGCGGCCGGTTGAGCAGGAAGTTGTCCTTGAGGTAGACCTGGGCGGCCGACAGGTAGTTGGCCGCGCGGAGGTAGGCGTCGAGTTGTCGTTTGCGTTTCTGTTGCATGGCGTAGGCGGTGTCCGATTCCGGCAAAATTGTGTTATTAAAGCATATTTTCATCGTTTCGTCAAGTAATTACATTGTTTCCGTTTGGTTTAGAAAGTACAGCCAACAGAAGATAAAATAACTTCTCCACGGTTGGTTAGTGGGTTTCTGGCCTTAGTTGAATTACCTTGGGTCGGCATATGGCTTTAGCGAAATATATACGTTCAGGCATTGTGACAACTTACGTCATCGCAGTTGTGAATGTTGTCGTTCTGGCTTTAGCCGGCCCAGCTCCAGTCCATGCCGCCGCGCCAGTCGTCCTTCCCGTCGAGCGCTACTTCGAGAACCAGACGCTCAAGGGCTTCGACGTGCTGGTCGACCGTGCCTACCACGAACGCCGCCGCGACCTCTTCCCGCATAACGGCCTGCGCAACCAGTTCACCGGATTCCATGCCGGCGCGGACGTGGAGTTCTACTCCGGGCAGGATGCGCGGAGTGAGATTCCCGTGAGGGCGATCGCGAACGGAGAGGTCATCTATGTCGGCACCGTACCGGGGTACGGCGGTCTGGTGGTCGTCCGGCACCATGAACCGGAGGTCGTGACGTCGCTCTACGGCCACGTCCGGCTCAGCGACGTCCGCGTCCGGACCGGCCAGCGGGTCACGGCCGGGCAGACGGTAGCGTTCCTCGGCAAGAACTTCTCCGCGGAAACCAGCGGCGCACGCAAGCACCTGCACTTCGGCATCCACAAGGGTCCGGCGTTGGATTTCGACGGGTACGAACAGACGCGTGAGCACCTCCGGGCCGAATGGTACAATCCGGACGACTGGCTGGTCCGGCATGGCGCCGGCCGTGACCCGCGGTTGACCGCGGCGACCCCGACTTCCGACCCGACGCCCGCGCCGGCACTCAAGGTCAGCAGCGCCTCGGATGACGCCGAAGACACCTCATGGCTTTCACGAATCATCGACTGGATCCGCAACCGTCTCGCATAAAGCCCGGCGGCGGGAGTGCCCGTGGCTAAACGCCGCCGTAAGGTCCTGCTGATGGCGGCCATGGCGGCGGTGATCGCCGCCGGCGCGGCGCTCTTCTTCATCGTTGGGACGACCGCGACCAAGGTGGCCCAGGAGCAGCTCGGCGACGCGGCACCCCCGTCCGGTTCGCCGGACACCGCGCTCTTCGCGCCGCTGGCCGGGCGGACCCTATCCGCCGACGACCTGGAGCAGGTCGCGGGCGGGTTCGACCAGCCGCACGGCATCGGTTTCTTCGACGGGACGCTGTACGTCTCCGACTGGGGCGACGACAAGCTCTACGCCGTGGACCCGGAGACCGGGCAGAAACGCCTGCTCGCGGACGAGCTCGGCGGGGCGCACGACATGGTCCAGGACGACGAGGGTTGGATCGTCACGCCGCTCTTCAAGGAGGGGCGCGTGGTGCGGATCAATCCCGACACCGGCGAAGTCCGGGAGCTGACGGACGGCCTGGACGGTCCGAACGGCATCGCCCGCGCGCGGGACGGGAACTTCTATGTGTCGAATAACGGCGGTGGCACGATCATCAAGCTGACGCCGGCGGGCAAGCACCGGACGGTCGCCCGGGACCTCAAGGAGCCGGCGGGCCTCGTGGTGGACAACGACAACATCATCCGCGTGGCGCAGTTCGCGGATGAAGAGGCGTCGGTGGTCCAGATCTTCGATAACGGCAAGATGTCCATGGTGCTGGGCGGGCTCACGGACGCGGAGAGCCTGCTCTACGACGATCGCAAGAACCTACTGGTCGGACACGTCGTGGACGGTCGCGGGGCGCTGACGCTGTTCACCGCCGCCGGGGAGCGGCATCAGGTCCTGCTCACCGACCTGCCGGGGCCGCTCGTCGGTCCGGTGACGGACGGGGAGTACCTCTACCTGCACAGCGCGGCGGAAGGCCAATCGGCGATCTACCGGATCGTGATCCCAGCGTAGACCGCCGCGCCCACACCGCGGTACGCTGGTACAGTTATAAGTAGTAACCACGGCCCTATCGTCTAGTGGTTAGGACGCCAGGTTTTCATCCTGGAAACCGGGGTTCGATTCCCCGTAGGGCCGCACCGTGCCGGGACATACGTATCGTTTGTTCAATCTCCCAAACCGTGACTCGAAACCGGGGACGACCGGTGGATACGTCCCTGGAAATTGACCCGTCCCAGCCGAGGCGGTACCGTGATTCCGTATGCACAGTCGCAGCTACCGGGGGCGCCGATGATCAGGATGGTGCACGTCAAGAAAGCGTATCCGAAAGGAAATGTCGCACTGGAGGACGTGAACCTCTCGATCAACCCTAACGAGTTCGTCTCGTTGGTGGGGTCGTCGGGTGCCGGAAAGAGCACCCTGGTGCGGATGCTGATCGCCGAGGAGCGGCCGTCGGAAGGGAAGATCTTCGTCAACGACCGCGATATCTCGCATCTCTCGCACAAACAGGTGCCGTTCTACCGCCGGAAGATCGGCGTGGTCTTCCAGGACTTCAAGCTGCTCGACCACAAGACGGTGGCCGAGAACGTGGCGTTCGCGATGGAGGTCTCCGGCATGAAGAGCCTCGAGATCAAGAAGTCGGTGCCGAAGATCCTGAAGATGGTCGGCCTGCTTGAGAAGGCGGACCGGTTCCCGCACCAGCTCTCCGGCGGTGAGATCCAGCGGACGGCGATCGCCCGGGCGCTGGTCCACCAGCCGAAACTCCTGATCGCCGACGAGCCGACCGGCAACCTCGACCCGGTGAACGCCTGGGAGATCATCCAGCTACTGCTCAAGATCAACCAGTTCGGCACCACCGTGATCCTGGCGACCCACAACCGCGAGGTAGTGGATGCGCTGAAGAAGCGCGTGGTCACGCTGGAGGACGGGAAGATCGTCCGTGACCAAAAAGTTGGCAAGTACGCGCTACGGAAGGAAACATGAGCGTCTTTGTCACCGGCCCCCGGCTGATCAAGTCGGCGTTCACGAGCTTCTACCGGAACGGCTGGCTCTCCGTGGCAGCGACCGGCATCGTGACGTTCTCGCTGGTGCTGGTCTCGATCTTCGCGCTCCTGATGCTGCTCGGCACCAACGTGATCACGGCGATCCAGGAGAAGATCGACGTGGAGGTGTTCTTCAGCGAGGACGCCAAGGTGGCCGACATCCTGACGCTCAAGGAACAGGTCGAGAAACACCCGAACGCGGCGTCGGTGGAGTACGTCTCGAAGACGCAGGCGCTCGAGATCTACAAGGGGCAGTCCGAGCGGAACCAGCGTTTGGTCGAGCAGATCTCCGAGGAGGAGAACCCGCTGCCGGCCAGTATCCAGATCAAGGCCAAGAATCCGGATGATTTGGATGCGTTCAATCCGGTGCTGGAATCCGACTTCGCGGAACCACTGGTGGCCAGCCGGTCCGACAAGGAGAACAGAGAAATTATTCAGCGCTTGCAGCGAATCGTGAGTTTCATCCGGAACGTGGGACTGTTCATCTCGCTGGTCGTACTCACGTTCGCAGTCCTCGTGGTCTTCAACACGATCCGGATCACGATCTTCTCGCGCCGCGAGGAAATCGAGATCATGCGGCTGGTGGGCGCGTCCAATGCGTATATTCGGGGTCCGTTCGTACTCGAGGGCGCGTTCTACGGCATCATCGGCACGGGCATCGCCCTGCTGGTGGTGTACCTGATCGTGCTGGCATTCGGGCCGGCGCTCTCCAGCTACCTGAGTGATATCAACGAGGACGTGCCGGCCTACTTCCGGGCGAACCTGCCGCTGATCGTGGCGGTCCAGCTGGTGACCGGCATCGGCGTGGGCGTGCTCTCCAGCTATATCGCGATCCGCCGTCACCTTCGTGCCTAGCCACGGAATTGACAAACCCTTATCCACAGGGATGGATGACGCGGCGTGTGGAAGCCGGGCTTGGAAATGTGCCTGGAATTCCAATAAACCATGTTCGTTAAGCAGAATTTGTACTTTTTGACACCCTCCGTCGGCGCCCTATAATGACCCTCGTTATCCAAAAGAGAACCCTCTCGTTCGGAAACTCTCACAAGAATGAATATACGTCCACGACGAACCCTCTCGGCGATCGCCGCTAGCGCCACGTTGCTAACCGGAATCCTGACGGTCGCTCCGGCACCCGGACAGGCGCAGGAAGCTACCGATGAATGTGCCGCGCTGATCAGCGGTGTGAACGAGAACCTCCTCGCGTTACGTTCCCAGGTCGGTGAACTGGACGGCCAGATATCCGAGGTGAACGCCCGGGTCGCGGAGCTGAAGGCGGAACACGCGCAGCTCGAAAAGGAAGCGGAAAGCCTTTGGGAGGCGATCCTGGAAGGGATGAAGGAAGGCTACGTGGTCGACTCCTCGTCCACTCCTTTCGACGCCCTGGTTTCCAGCGAACGCCTATCTGCTTTCTTCAGCAGCGAGCACTACCGGAACAAGATCAACGAGGATCTCCAGGAGAAGATCGAGCGGTATCTCGACACATTGGAGACACTCGACGAGAAGCTTGCCGAAGCGAAGGAGAAGCGTGATGGCTTGCTGACGCTCCAAGGTCAGCGCCAAGAACGGCTTACCACGGCCGAGGACCAGGAAGCGGCTAAGCGGGCGGCTGAACAACTCGACAAGGAGCAGTGCGAGCAGGCGCGGGAAGCCAACGAACAGGAAGCCGCCGCGGCTATCGTCCAGGCGACGGGCAATAACAACACCAGCGCTCCCTCGAGCGGCGGAGGCGGTGGTGCACCCCAGCATGTCTCTGGCGTCCACGGCAATAACCCGTTCCCTTGGGGACAGTGCACTTGGTACGTCTACAGCGCGACCGGCCGTGGTCAGAACGGCAATGCAGGTACGTGGGGAGCAACCAGTTCTACTCCTGCCGTTGGCAAGATCATGATCTGGAGCGCAGGTGAGCAGGGCGCTGCTGGCGCCGGCCACGTCGGCGTGGTCGTCGGGGTGAGCGGCAACACCGTCACGATCCGACACATGAACTGGCGCGGCGTAGGCGTGGTTTCTACGGAAACCTTCCGCTCCACGGGTAAATTCTACTAACACCCTAGGCGTGGTTCACGCCTGAGATCACCCATTACAAGTCCAGAATCCTGCCCCAGGCAGGTTTTTTAGTTCGTTAAGTCAAAATTTGACAGGATTCGGAACATCCGTATAATTCCGCAGGTTGTACTAGAAAACGAGGAATTTCCCAAAGCCATGCGTAAAAAGAGCTCCGGCTTTTTTATTTTGTCTCAAGTCCGTTTATTGACCCTGGCGGGGGTCCTGCTTCTGGGTACCCTCGCCGCCCAGTTCGATCCCGGCCGCAGCCAGGGTGCGCAGGGTGAACGCCTGGCCCAAGGCTCTGAGGAGGCCCTCATTGAGCTGGTACGTGAGCAACGCCTGCTGACACCTACCCCCGAGCCAATGTCCTCACCGGCTGCTCCCAAGCCCGCTGCGGCGAAGAAACCGGTCCCGAAACCGGCTCCTCAGCGGCCGGCGCCCGTCCCCGAGCTGATCGGTACGACCGGGTATGCCGTGGCTGGCGGCAACTGCGTGAACGAGCCCGGCGTGAACAACCCCGGCTACGGGAACCCTGCCGGCTGGCCCGTGACATCCCAGGAGCCCTGGATCGGCGCCACGGCGGTGTTCACCTGGAACCACGTGGGCGTCGTGACCGGCATCTGGCGAAACGGCGACATCGAGGTCCGTCACCAGAACTATTACGGCGGCCAGACCCGGTTCCCACGCGGCATGATCCGCGGGTTCCGGTAGGCGCTAGCCCGTCGCTTCCCGCTGGAGCCTCAGGTCCTGCCCGAACGCGATCGCGTCGTTCGCGACGCCGTCGGTACCGAGCATGCCGGCCGGGATTACCGTGAACTCGCCCCAGCGGTCATTGGCACGGTCCACGCCCACCGATAGCCGCGTCCGCCGCCGGACGGGGTCGAACAGCGAGGGCTGCTCCGGATCGGCCGGACGCAGTGCGTGGGTGGTCACCGCGAGCTTCCGGAGCGGTGCCGGCGGCGGTTCGGCCGTAAGCAGCCGCCAGGCGGCGATGAAGAGGTCGTGGTGGCGGTCGGTGGGACTCAGGCGGACTCCCGCCGTCCAGCGGCTTCCGTCCCACCCGTCGGCGCCGCCGGCCACCGGCCCGGACACGCTGACCGCCCCGGCCTGCCAGCCGTCGCGACGGAGCCTACGGGCGACCCGGTGGCAGAGCTTGTGGAGGAGCGGCTTCAGTCGCGTTGGGTCGGCGGTCGGCCGTGGTAGCACCGAAGAGTGGCCGAGCGTCTTCGTACCCCAGTCCTCGCTGTCGATCGCGTGGCCGTGCACCCGGAGGTGCCAGTAGTAGCCGACGATGCCGAGCCGCCGCTTCAGTTCCCAGGGCGGCAGATCGTACAGGTCGCGCGGCGAGGAGATGCCGACGAGCTGCATCCGGGCCGCGGTCCGCCCGGCGATGCCGCAGAGGTCGGTCAGTGCCAGTCCGCCAAGTACCTCCCGGAGGTTGTCCCGCGTGATCTCGAAGAGGCCGTCGGGCTTCCGTATCGCGGAGGCGGTCTTCGCGAGCAGCCAGTTCGGCCCGATCCCGACCGACGAGGACAGCCATTCGCCGACCTCGCTCCGGATCCGCCGTTTGATCTCGGCACCGATCTCCCGGGCCCGCGGCGCCTCCTGCGGTTCCAGCCACAGCGCGATCTCGTCGACCGAACGGGGCTTCGCCGTGCCGCGGTACTCCTCGATGATCCGCCGGAACCGGCGGTGGACCGCCCGGTACTTCTCCGGCGTCGGCGGCAGGAGCTCGATGTCGGGAATCAGCTGCCGGGCCTCGGCCACCTTGGTGCCGGTGCCTACGCCGTGCCGTTTGGCCTCGATCGAGGCGGCCACGATCGTCCCGCCCGGCGAATCCACCGGGGCGATGCCTACCGGCCGACCGCGCAGCGACGGTCGGGCCTGCTGTTCGACCGTCGCGAAGAACGAGTCCATGTCGAGGTGGAGGACGGTCATCGCGGAGCCTCAGCTCCCGTCGAAACGGACCTCGTCGAGCGTCCAGGTGAGGTGCTGCTGGGAGTAGGCCAGCACGCAATCACCGGCATCGGTGGTCACGGCGTAGTAGTGGATCGTGTCCGCGCCCTGGCGCTGCGTGTGGTGGAGGTTCAGCTTCTGGATCCAATGGCGGCGACCCTGCCGGCGCATGAGCACGGGCAACGCCCGGCCGCCCTCGAACTTGGCCAATACCGACACCCGTTCCTTTGGTTCCGTCACCGTAGCCATAGCAATGAGGAATAGTATACCTTTGTATACTATCCGGCAAGCAAGGGAGCGAGGGTGGCGCCGGAGAGGCGGGTGTTTTCCGCTACAATAGTCCCGTGCCGAAAGAGAAACGCAGGTTTGCCGGAAACCCCCGCATGGTCATCGCTGCCGTGCTGGCAGGCCTGTTGGTCTACGCCGTAGGATTCTCCGCCGGCAAGTACGGCATCCCGCCGCGCCAGTACGAGGCCGGTGACACCGGCGCATTCGCCGATTATTCGGAATTCTATGAGGCCAAGCGGCTGATCGAGGACCGACATGTCGGCGAGGTCGGCCCGCAGGAACTGGTCGATGCGGCCACCGACGGGCTCGTGGACGGCCTGGACGATTCCTATAGCGACTACCTGACGCCGTCCGAAGTCGAGGATCTGGAGGACTCGCTTTCCGGCGAGGTCGAGGGCATCGGCATCGAGATCGGCGTTCGGGACGAACGGGTCGTGGTGATCGCGCCGTTGCCGGATTCGCCGGCGGCCCGCGCCGGCATCCGCGCCGGCGATCGGATCGTCGGGGTGGAGGACACGCCGACGGTCGGGCTGACCATCGACGAGGTCGCGGACCGGATCCGCGGCGAGGCGGGCACCGAGGTCCGGGTCGCTGTCCAGACGCCCGGCGAACGCCCGCGCGAACTCACGATCACCCGGGCGCAGCTGAAGGCGCCGTCGACCGACCTGGAGTTCCGCGGCGACGTGGCGGTGCTGGAGATCTCCCGCTTTGGCGACGCGACCACGGAAGAGCTGAAGCAGGCGGCGGACGAGATACTCGAGCGGGGATCGCGTGGCATCGTCCTGGACCTGCGGAGCAATCCCGGCGGGTTCCTCGACGGCGCGATCGATGCCGCGGCGCTGTTCCTCGATGACGGCGTGGTGGTCAAGGAGCGGTTCAAGGACAAGACCGAGGAACGCTCCGTCTCAAACGGCGGACGGCTGGCCGGCGTCCCGACGGTCGTCCTGGTGAACGAGGGCACCGCCAGTGCCGCGGAAATCCTGGCAGGGGCTCTCCGCGACAATCGCGACGTGCCGCTGGTCGGCCAGAAGACGTTCGGCAAGGGGTCGGTGCAGGACCTGATCGAACTCGACGACGGCGCGGTGCTCAAGCTGACGATCGCCGAATGGCTCACGCCGAGCGGGCAATCGCTCGCCGAGGACGGGCTGCGGCCGGACATCGCGGTCCCGTCGGACGACCCCGACGCCCAGCTTCGCCGGGCGATCGAGGCGCTGTAGCGTTTCCCAGGCTGGTTTCCCGCTCCCCGAGGCGGTAGCATGGAGCCTATGAGACGCAGCCATCGGCAGCTTCCGGTCATCCTACGTGACGATCTCGAGGGGATCGGCTTCGCCGGCGAGCTGGTGCGCGTCCGCGCCGGCTTCGCCCGGAACTTCCTGCTCGCGAAGGGCCTGGCGGCCGTCGCGACGCCCGAACGGATCGCCGAGCGTGAGAAGGACATCGCCAAGGCAGAGGAGCGTCGTCGGAAGGAGACGGCCGCCCGTGAGGAGCTGGCTGCCGCGCTGGCCGAGACGCCGGTGGAGCTCCAGCTCAAGACCGGCCCCGGCGGCCAGGTATTCGGTTCGGTCACGGCGGCGGAGTTCGCCAAGGCGGTGAAGGAGCAGCGGAAGCTGGACGTGGACCCGAAGCAGCTGGGCGGACTCCCGCTCTCGGCACTGGGCCCCGGGCAGGTGTCTGCTAAACTGGGATTAGGCGTGACGGCGCAGGTTCCCGTAGTCGTCAAGGGCGTGAAAGCCGCGAAGGCTCCCGCCAAGGCGAAAGAATCCGAGCCGGACGCCGATACCACGGAACCAGCCACCGCATAATGACCATGATCCGCCCTTCCCACCGTTCTTGTACGGGGGAGGAGTTTCTCTTGATGCAGGAGGTCCGGCATGGCTAAGAAGCACGACGCCCGCATGCAGACGAAGTTCATCTTCGTCACTGGCGGCGTGGTCAGCTCGCTCGGCAAGGGCGTGACCACGGCGGCACTGGGGCGGCTCCTCAAGGGCCGCGGCGTGAAGGTGAGCATCCTCAAGATCGATCCGTACATCAACGTCGATCCAGGGACCATGAACCCCTACGAACACGGGGAAGTGTTCGTGACCGCCGACGGCGCGGAGACCGACCAGGACCTGGGCCACTACGAGCGCTTCATCGACGAGGAGCTGGTCCGTGAGTCGAACTTCACCACCGGACAGGTCTACCAGTCGCTGATCGAGGCGGAGCGCCGCGGCGACTATCTCGGCAAGACCGTGGAGGAGGTCCCGCACGTCACCGATGAGATCATCCGCCGGATCAACGCCGCCGCGGAGAAGACCGGCGCGGAAGTGCTGCTGGTCGAGCTCGGTTCGACGATCGGCGACATCAAGGGCATGGTCTTCCTGGAGGCGTTCCGGCAGCTCCGTAACCGCAGGGGACGGGATAACGTCCTCTCCGTGCACGTGACGCTGCTGCCGCACCTCGGCACGACCAGGGAGCTCAAGACGCGTCCGGCGCAGTACAGCGTGCGGGAGCTGCGGAGCTACGGACTGCCGACGCAGGTGTTGGTAGCCCGTGCCGACCATCCGATTCCTGAGGAGACGCTGGACAAGCTGGCGGCCACCTGTGACGTGGACCGCGAGGCAGTGATCCCGATGGCCACGACCAGGAACATCTATGACGTGCCGGTCCGGTTCGAGCAGCGGGGACTCGGGGCGTACATCGACCGGGTGCTCGGGCTCGGCGGCACTACGTCGGACCTGAAAGGCTGGGCGAAGATGGTGGACCGGGCCGAGGCACTGAAACGCGAGGACGGGATCGAGGTCGCGATCGTCGGCAAGTACGTGGAACTGAACGACGCGTACATCTCCGTGTCCGAGGCCGTGAAGGCCGCGGCACTGGCGCAATCGCCGGCGGGCCGCAGCGTGAAGATCCGCTGGGTGAATTCGGAAGACATCGAGAAGGAAGGCCCCCGTCTCCTGGACGGCGTGGACGGCGTGGTCGTCCCGGGCGGCTTCGGCGACCGCGGCGTGGAGGGCAAGATCATGACCGCCCACTGGTGCCGGGAGAACCGGGTGCCGTATCTCGGCCTCTGCCTTGGCATGCAGGTCCTGACCATCGAGTTCGCGCGGCACGTGCTCGGAGACGACGCGGCCCACTCCGCGGAATTCTCACCGAAAGCGACACACACGGTGATCGACCTGATGGAATCCCAGAAGTCGGTCTACACGAAGGGCGGTACCATGCGGCTCGGGGACTACCCGTGCACGTTGGCGGAAGGTTCGCTGGCCCGGAAGGCGTACGGCATGGACGAGATCGTCGAACGGCACCGTCACCGCTATGAGTTCAACAACGAGTACCGCGACCAGCTGGCGCAAGCGGGTCTCCGGATCGCCGGGACCACGCCGGACGACGTGCTGGTGGAGATCGTGGAGGTCGAGGACCATCCGTTCATGGTCGGCAGCCAGTTCCACCCGGAGTTCAAGTCACGGCCCGACCGGGCGCACCCGCTGTTCCAGGGATTCATCAAGGCCGCGGTCTCGCAACACAAGGCCGCTCTTCAGGCGCAGCAAGCCTGAGCGTCTTCCTAGGCCTGGACCGAAACGACCGTCTTCCGGATCCGGGAGCCGCTGAAGCGGGTCTTCTGCCGTTTGCCGTACTGCACGGCACCGGTCGCGGTAGCGAAAAGGGTATCGTCCTTGCCGATACCGACGTTCTCCCCGGGTTCCATCCAGCGGCCGCGCTGACGGACGAGGACCGCGCCGGCGTGGACCTGCTGGCCGTCGCCGACCTTCACGCCGAGGCGTTGGGCGTTCGAATCGCGCCCCAGTTTGGTAGTACCGCCGGCTTTAGTATGTGCCATGGTTCAGTGCTTTTGAAAAATGAATAATTCGTGGACGACCCGCTGCTTCGGCCGGGCGACGTCAATCGATCCGCGGCTGGTGAGTTCCGGGAAGGAGAATCCCTCCGGAACGGGTCGAATTACAGTGTAACCAAGGCGGGAAATCAGTTCAACGTCCAGGAGGCGGTGAGGCTGCCGCGAACCGGGGGTCCGCCAGGCCGGAAACGTGATTACCAGGCGCCGCTTCGGCTCCAGGAAGTCGGCGGCGCGTTGCAGGAACTTGCCGATCAGCGTCTCCACGAACTTCGCCTGATGCTCCATGTCGGCGGCGGTCGCCTGCTGGCCGAGCGGGTCGCCGAGGTAGCCTTCCGTCGCGAGGACCGCGGGGGCGTCGGCGTCCAGCGACATGGTAGCGTCGTGAAGGGTTACCTCGGCCTTGGGCAGTTCCGGGTGCCGCTCCGCCAGCCAGCGGAGGTTCCGCTTCGCCGCATCCACGGCGTCTTCCGTGATGTCCGATCCGAGCGTGCGATGGCCGAGCATGACCGATTCGATCAGGAGATTCCCATTGCCGCAGAACGGATCGTAGACGGCGAGGTCCGGATCGCCGCAGGTGGCGAGGTTCACCATGGTGCGGGCAAGCTGTGGCGGCAGCATGCCGCGGCGAGCGTCGGCGGCCGGCTTGTCGTAGTCCCGCACGGCGAAGCCCTCGAAGTCGTAGACCCAGACGGTCCGGCCGCTCCGGTAGCCGTCCGGCGTTCCGAAGATACAGAAATCGGCGCCCCGCGTGAGCAGGTCGCCGTGGCGGACCTGGACGGCGGAGAGCTCCCCGTCCGGCCAGCGCCCGGAGCGTCCCTTGGGTTGACCGATGAACCGTGCCGGGACGCCCCGTTCCTTGAAGTGCCGCTTGAGGGCGGTGGCGAGCGGGGTAGCGCGGTCGTCGGCGTACGAGCTCACGCCGAACGGGAACTTGGCATCGGCCGAGACCGCGGCGGCCTCGGCTTGGAGCGCCACGGTCGCATCGGGGTAGGGCCGCGCGGAAAGCCGGATCAGCTTGGTGACGGCGCCGCTCCGGTCGGCGAGCGCCGGGTCGAACCCGTCCAGCTCGACCGCGTATTTCCCGAGCGGCCGGATGGCGAACCCGTGCGTTTCCGAGAGCGCGGTCAGCTCCGCGACGGTGAGGGCCGGGTTGCGGCCGAAGATGGCGGCGTAGGTCGGTGAGGTCATGCTACGATGCATGGTAACAGGGAGTGTCGAGAAAAACATGAAAACCATCAAGCTGAGTGCCCACAACGTGGAGGAGACCGTGGCTACGGCGGTCGAGTTCCTGATCGAAGGAGGCGTGGTGCTCTTCCCGACCGACACGAGCTACGGCCTGGCCGCGGATGCGGCACGGGAAGAAGCGGTGGAGGTGGTACTCCGGCTCAAACAGGACATATCCGGGAAGCCGCTTTCGGTAATCACGGACGGACGACGCCAGGCCGAGGCTATCACCACGTTCAATCCGGCTGCGGCTCGCCTCTGGGACCGTTTCATGCCGGGACCGCTTACGTTAGTGCTTCCCGTTTCCACCGGTGCGGGTCTCGTGCCGCAATGCGTGGGCGAAGGACAGGCCGTCGGTGTGCGGTATCCCGATTACCCGTTCGCGGCGCAGCTGGCCGAACGTCTGGAGCGACCATACACGGCGACCAGTGCCAACCTTTCTGGACGACCCCCGGCATTCACGCCGGAAGAATTCCTGGAGCAGGTCGAGGGCGGTGAGTTGCCACACCTCGTAATCGATGCCGGCTCGCTCCCGATCCGTCCGGTCTCGACGGTCGTCGACGTGACGGACGGCGTGCGGGTACTCCGCGAAGCGGCGATTTCGGAGGCTGATATCATCGAGACGGTGGGGTAGTAATCATGCAGACGTATTCATTCCGTATAGAACCGGATCAGGATCTTCGGGAGGAGATCCAGCGGGTAGTCGACCAACATGCTATCGATGCAGGCGTTATCCTGTCCGGCGTGGGCAGCTTACGACGTGCCCGTATCAGACTGGCCGACGCAGGACGGTTTCTTGAGGCGGAACAGGATTATGAGATCGTCTCGCTTACCGGCACGATATCCCGGAACGGCTCACATCTCCATTTGTCGGTATCGGATGATCAAGGGAAGACAGTCGGTGGTCACCTGAGCAAAGGTTGTGTTGTCAGGACGACTGCCGAGATTGTCATCGGTGTCGTCCAGGGAACGTATCGACGGAAACCCGATTCCCGAACCGGTTATGACGAACTCGTGGTAGAAGAGTAACCGTCCACCGGGTGCGGTAAGCTGGGGTCATGAACCTCCAGCAGCAAGATCCGGACCTTTTCGACGCGATTCGGCGGGAAACCGCGCGGCAGCAGGAAGGCCTGCAGCTGATCGCGTCCGAGAACTACGCTTCCGCGGCCGTCCGCGAAGCGACCGGTTCGGTACTGACCAATAAATACGCGGAGGGCTATCCCGGCAAACGCTATTACGAGGGGAATCAGATCGTCGATGAGGTTGAGGAGCTGGCTCGCGAACGGGCGAAGGAACTGTTCGGCTGCGCGTTCGCGAACGTGCAGCCACATTCCGGCGCCCAGGCGAACATGGCGGTGTACTTGGGACTACTCAAACCGGGCGATACGATCATGGGCCAGGAAATCTCCCACGGCGGCCACCTCTCGCACGGGCAGGCGGTCAACGCGTCGGGACAACTCTATCGATCGGCGCTCTATGGAGTCGATCCGAAGAGCGAGATGCTCGACTACGATGCGGTGGAAAAGCTTGCCAAGCAGCACCGCCCGCAGCTGATCGTCGCCGGATTCTCCGCCTATTCGCGCACCCTAGACTGGCAGCGGTTCCGGGACATCGCCGATTCGGTGGGAGCCATCCTGATGGCAGACATCGCGCACGTGGCCGGACTGGTGGCGGCCGGTGCGTATCCGAACCCGTTCCCACACGCGCACGTGGTGACGACCACGACCCACAAGACGCTCAGGGGCGCGCGCGGCGGCATGATCCTTACCAACGATGCGGAGATCGCAAAGAAGATCGACAAGGCGGTATTCCCCGGCACGCAGGGTGGCCCGCTGATGAACATGATCGCCGGCAAGGCGGTCGCGTTCGGCGAAGCGCTTCGGCCGGAGTTCAAAGCCTATGCCCGGCAAGTCGTTGCGAACGCTAAGGCGCTCGCGGACGAGCTCTCGGCGCAGGGGTGCAAACTCGTTTCCGGCGGTACGGACAACCATCTGCTCCTGGTCGACCTGCGTCCGCAAGAGCTGACCGGCAAGGAGGCGGCGCTCGCACTCGACCGGGCGATGATCACGCTGAACAAGAACACCATCCCGAGCGATCCCGAGTCCCCGTTCGTGACCAGCGGCCTCAGAATCGGGACGCCGGCGGTGACCACGCGGGGAATGCAGGAAGGCGAGATGAAGCAGATCGCCGGACTGATCACCACGGTGCTTAAGGATACTGGCAGTGAGTCCGTCCGGCAGGAAGTCGCGGCGGCCGTCCGCGGGCTGACGGCCCGCTTCCCCTTGCCTGTCTAGTGAGCCTGGTGGAAAATGAGATTGATGATTCTCTCGAGAGGAAAACTGACCGCCTCGCTTGCCGGAGCTGCCATACTCGGTGGCGGTATCGTCGCGGCGGGGCTCCTCCTGGTACAGGGCGACACGGAGCCGGCCGCGACGGTGTCGCCCACGCCGTCGGTCTCACCGCTACCGACCCCGACGTCTGTCCCTTCGCCCGCGTCGGGAGGGGATACGGAACCACCTACTGATACTGAGCAAATCAGGGAAGCCGGCCGGACCCACGCCCTGGCCTCAGTCGGTTGCGACGCCGTGACCGGATTCACGATCACGTCGGTAGAGGACGGTTTCGCCCGTACCGGGGTCGAGTGCAATAACGAGCCGACCGGTTTCGCGCAGATCCTGAAGCAGGCCGGCGACGGATGGACCGTCGTCTTCCAAGGGAACGGCACACCGGACCAGGCGACGATCGAACTGTACGGCATTCCCGGATATTAAGCACCACTGGCCAGGGGGGAGGGAGCGCAGCGCGCTCCCGTTTTCATAACCCGCTAAAATAGACCGGTGACCCTTCTCGACGAACTCAACGAAGACCAACGCAAGGCCGCCGCGACCACGGACGGCCCGGTACTGATCCTGGCCGGCGCCGGCTCCGGCAAGACCCGGGCACTGACGTACCGGGTGGCGCACCTGATCCGGGAGCGCGGTGTGCCGCCCCTGGCGATCTTGGCCGTGACGTTCACCAACAAGGCCGCCGGCGAGATGAAGGAACGCGTCCGCGACCTGCTCCGGCGAAATACGGACGACTCATCCGGCCGGCCGCAGCGCGCGGACCTGCCGACGATCGGCACGTTCCACGCCATCTGCGTCCGGATTCTCCGGGCGGACGGCCAGCAGATCGGCCTGGCCCCCGGATTCACGATCTACGACGCCCACGATTCCCAGGTCGCGGTAAAGGCGGCGATGGATTACCTGCAGATCTCACAGAAACAGTACAACCCGGGGTTCGTCCGGCACGAGATCTCCGCGGCCAAGAACGAGTTGATGGATCCCGCGAAGTACGGCGAACGGGCCCAAGGGGAACCGCAGGCGACGATCGCGGCGATCTACCGCGAGTACCAGAAGCTGCTCAAACGGAACGACGCGCTCGACTTCGATGACCTGCTGGTCGAGACGGTCCGGCTCTTCGCGACCCGCCCGGAGGTCCTGAAGAAGTACCAGCAGCGCTGGCGCTACGTGATGGTGGACGAGTACCAGGACACCAACCATGTCCAGTACACGCTCACGAAACTGCTGGCCCAAGGGCACCAGAACCTCTGCGTGGTCGGCGATCCGGACCAGGGCATCTATTCCTGGCGCGGCGCGGATATCCGGAACATCCTGCAGTTCGAGAAGGACTATCCCGACGCGGTCGTGGTGAAGCTCGAACGCAACTACCGCTCCACCCAGAACATCCTCGACGCGGCCCAGGCGGTGATCGAGAAGAACACCGGCCGGAAGGAGAAGGCGCTCTGGACGGAAGCCGGTCCCGGCGAGAAGCTCCGCGTCTTCGAGGCCCGGAACGAGCGGGACGAGGCCGACCAGATCGTGAAGGAAATCCGCCGGCTGCAATCCGAGGGATTCGCGCTCCGGACCGTCGCGGTACTCTACCGGACCAACGCGCAAAGCCGGGTCGTGGAAGAACGCCTGATCGCGGCGAACCTGCCGTACCGTGTGGTCGGCGGCGTCCGGTTCTACGAACGGAAGGAGATCAAGGACATCCTGGCGTACCTCCAGGCGCTGCATAACCCCAACGACGGCCTGTGCTGGAAGCGGATCATCAACGTGCCGACCCGCGGCATCGGCGACAAGGCGTTGGCGGTGCTGCTGGAGACCGCGGACCGGCAGGGGCTTTCCCTGAAAGGCGTCGTCGAACGGGCCGACGAGCTCGGCGAACTGGCACCGGGCAGCCGCAAGGCGGTGCAGCGGTTCGCGGAACTCTACGCGAAACTCAGGAAACTGGTGGACGACGGCGGGACGGTGGACGAGCTGATCGCCGCGATCCTCAAGGAGACCGGCTACGCCGAGTGGATCGACGACGGCACCGTCGAAGCGGCGGCGCGCCTCGAGAACCTCAAGGAACTTTCCACGGCCGCCAAGCGGTACGATCATCTCAAAGGCGAGGAAGCGCTTTCGGTGTTCCTGGAGGACGTCTCGCTGATCACGGACGTGGACCAGTACGACGACCGGGCGGACAGCGTCACGCTGATGACCCTGCACGCCGCCAAGGGGCTGGAGTTCCCGGTGGTGATGATCGTCGGGTTGGAGGAGGGAATCTTCCCGCACTCCCGGAGCTTGCTCGATGTCAGCGAGATGGAAGAAGAGCGCCGACTGGCCTACGTCGGGATGACCCGGGCGATGCAGCGGCTCTACCTGCTGCATGCATCGTCGCGGGTGCTCTACGGGAACATCCAGGCCAACCTGCCGTCACGGTTCCTGTCGGAGATTCCAGAGGGTTTGCTCGAAGTGACCGGCGGGGTCCGGACCGCCGCCGGACAAGCGGGCCAGGGATTCGGCGACTGGTCGATGCAAGGCCGGAGTGCGCCGCGTTACAAGTCACCAGCGCAGGACCAGCCGCATCCGTCCGAGGAGTTCAGTCAGGAACCGGTCTACCTGGAAGCCGGCGATACCGTCACGCACCCGAAGTTCGGGCGCGGGACCGTGACGGAAGTCACCGACTCAGTCCTGTCGGTGGAATTCAACGGTGCGGTGAAGAAGCTCTCATCCGCATTCGCCGGAATGCTGAAGAAGGAGTAGCGATGGAGCGGATCCATGCCAGGAAGTCCCTCGGCCAACACTGGCTGGCGGATCCCAGCGCCGTCCAAAGCGTGTTGGATGCGGCCAGCTTGACCGGTTCGGAGACCGTAGTCGAGGTCGGTCCGGGGCCGGGCATCCTGACCCCGGGCCTCTGCGAGCGGGCGGAGCGGGTGGTCGCGGTCGAGCTCGATCGGCGATTGATCCCGAAGCTTAAGGAGCGCACTGCGGAATGCGGGAACCTGGAGATCCGTCAGGGCGACATCCTGGAAACGGACCTTTCCGAGCTCCCGCGGCCGTACCAGGTGGTCGCGAACGTGCCGTACTACATCACGTCGGCGATCGTGCGCCACTTCCTGGAGTCCCCGGCGCGGCCGGAGGCGATGACCCTGACGATCCAGGCTGAAGTGGCCGAACGCATCTGTGCCCGGCCGCCGAAGATGAGCGTACTGGCGGTGTCGGTCCAGCTGTACGGACGCCCCCGGATCGTCGGCCGGATCAAGGCCGGCGCGTTCTCACCGCCACCGGAGGTTGATTCCGCGATCCTGCGGATTGAGGACATCGGCCGGAATCTGGAAGAAATGCTCGGCGGCGTGTCGGAGGAAGCGTTCTTCGCCGTCGTGCGGGCAGGGTTCGCCGAGAAGCGGAAGCAGGTCCACAATAGCCTGGCGCGGAACCTCGACCTGTCCCATGAGCAGTCCGCGGTGCTGCTGGAACGCGCGGGCATCAACCCGACACGGCGGGCGGAAACGCTGACCGTCGAGGAGTGGGCGACGCTGGCCCGGCAGGCTACTCGACGGTGACGCTCTTGGCGAGGTTGCGGGGCATGTCCACGTCCTTGCCGCGGGAAACTGCCATCTCGTAGGCGAGGAGCTGGAGCGGCACCGCCAGGGTGAACGGCTCAAGCACCTCGTGTGTTTCCGGCACTCCGATGACCGCATCCGCCAGCCCGTCCAGCTCACGGTTGCCTTCCGTGGTGATGGCGATGATCGCACCCTCCCGGGCCCGGACCTCCTCCAGGCTCGACTTGGTCTTCTCGTAGAGGGCGTTCCGGGGCGCCAGGAAGACGGAAAGCAGGTCCGGTTCCACCAAGGCGATCGGTCCGTGCTTCATCTCGCCGGCCGGATACGCCTCGGCATGTACGTATGAAATCTCCTTGAGCTTGAGCGCGCCCTCGAGCGCCATCGGGTACGCCGGTCCGCGGCCCAGGTACAATGCGTTCCTGGCCGCGCCGTACCGTTTCGCGGTCTCCGCGATGACCCTTCGCTGCTTCACCTGGCCGGCGAGCAGGTCCGGCAACCGTCCGGCTTCGGAGATGATCGCCAGGCCTTCTTCCCGCGAGAGATTCCGGATCCGGCCGAATTGCACGGACAGCAGGAGCAGCGCGCCGAGCATGTTCGTGAACGCCTTGGTCGAGGCTACGCCGATCTCCGGCCCGGCGTGCAGGTACGTCCCGCCGTCCGCGACCTCGCGGGCGATCGTCGAGCCGACCACGTTAATCAGGCCGATCGTCCGAGCGCCCTTCGCCTTGGCTTCACGGATCGCGGCCAGGGTGTCCGCGGTCTCGCCGGATTGTGACAACGCGACACAGAGTGTCCGCGGCCCGATGATCGGGTTGCGGTACCGCCATTCGCTGGCGACCACCGCGGCCGTCGGGACGCGGGCCAATCGCTCCAGCCACCAGGCGCCTACCTGTCCGGCGTAGAGTGCCGTCCCGCAGCCGATCAGGACCACCTGGTCGATCTCACGGAGTTCGTCGTCGGTCAGGTTGATGCCGCCGAGCATGGCCCCGCCGGTATCGGGCCGCAGCCGTCCACGGAAGACGTCATGCAACGCTTCCGGTTGTTCGTGGATCTCCTTAAGCATGAAGTGCGCGAACCCCTGCTTCTGTACGTCGTCGACCTTGCCGCTGATCCGGGTGACGGAGCGGCTGACCGGCCGGGCCTCGAGCGTCTCCAGCTTCACGGCATCGGCGGTGACTTCCGCGATCTCGTCATCCTCCAGGTAGACGACCCGCCGGGTCCGCCCGAGCAGGGCCGAGGTATCCGACGCGACCAGGTGCTCGCCCTCGCCGTAGCCGATCACCAGGGGACTTCCGCGCCGGGCGGCTACCAGCGTGTCGGGGTAGTCGGCGGAGAGCACGACGATGCCGAACGTTCCCCGCACCTCGCGGAGCGCCGCGCGTACGCCCGCGCAGAGCGGCCGGGTCTCTTTCTTCATCCCGGCTTTCGCGACGTGCTTCGCGATGAGCTGCGCCAGCACTTCGGTGTCGGTCTCGCTGGCGAAGTGCACGCCGCCCGCCCCGAGCATCTCCCGGAGGGAGCGGTAGTTCTCGATGATGCCGTTATGCACCAGGGCGATCCGTCCGGCTACATGCGGATGGGCGTTCGTCTCGCTGGGTACGCCGTGGGTCGCCCAGCGGGTGTGGGCGATGCCGGCGGTCGCCGTCGAATCCGGCAGCTTTGCCTCAAGCTCCGCGACCCGGCCGGCCGCCTTGGTCACGGTCAGTTCCGCGCCGTCGAGTTCGGCGATGCCCGCCGAATCATATCCTCGGTATTCCAACCGCTTCAGTCCTCCGATCAGGACCGGCCGCGCCGTTTCGGCCCCTACGTATCCGGCGATGCCGCACATGCCGACAGTATACCGCGCCCGTCGTACACTGGACGCATGTCCGTCGAGGATGTCACGCAATCCAAGCCGGTCCTGGTCTTCGTGCCGGGACTGGCGGCCGATGGATCGGTCTATGCGCCGTTCCTACGGGCACTCCGTAAGGATTTCGACGTCCGTTCGGCCGACCACCCGCTCGCATTGCCCGACGGCGACCTTACCTGGGACTTCTTCTTCGATCCGATCGACCGGGCGTTGCAGGGCACGCCGGGATACCTGGTCGGTCACTCAATGGGCGGCGCGATCGCGCTCAAGTATGCCGCCGATCATCCGCGGCGGGTCCGGAAGGTCGTTGCCGTCGCACCGATCCTGTTCCCGTTCAAACGGCACCGCCACCGGATTCGTGAAAGCCTGCGGAACGCAGTGCTGGCCATCCGCGGCTGGAACCTGCCGCACGCGATCCGGTCCTTACGGGCGATCCGGGCCCGGGCCTCCGGCGGCCGGGGGCGGAAGCTCTACGACTTCGTGCATACGATCGACCTTTCGGACGACTTGCCGAGACTCCGGAATGCGACCATCCTATTCCCGAAGCGGGAAGAGATCGTCCCGCAGGAGCATGCGGACCGTGTCTCAACGCGGTTTCCGAACGTGTCCGTAAAACAGGTACCTGGCAGCCATCACAACGTCGCCCTGTCGCCACAACGATTGGTGAACACCGTGCGGAAGGAGCTCGATGGCTGAACAGGCAGGAACCCTGTTCGTCGTCGCGACGCCGATCGGCAACCTGAACGACATTACTTTCCGGGCGATCGAGACGCTCCGGAACGTCGCCGTGATCCTGGCGGAGGACACGCGGACGTCCCGGAAGCTTCTGAGCCGGTATGACATCGATACCCCGATCCGGTCGTATCACCAGCATTCCCGCGGGCGTAAGGAGCAGGATATCGTCGCGGAACTGGAAGGCGGCGCCGACTTTGCCCTGGTGACCGACGCCGGTACTCCGGCGATCGCCGATCCGGGTGGGCGTCTGGTGGAACTGGCACGACGCAGCGGCGTCCCGGTGGTCCCGATTCCCGGCGCTTCGGCGGTGACCACGGCACTTTCCGCGGTCGGGCTCGGCGGCGACCAGTTCACCTTCCTCGGGTTCCTCCCGCACAAGAAAGGCCGCCAGAAGAAGCTCGACCGACTCGGCGGCATGATCTCGCCGGTGGTGTTGTACGAGTCGCCGCATCGGCTGGAAAAGCTCCTCGGCGAGCTTGCCGCGCGGCATCCCGCCGCTCAGGTGTCGGCGGCCCGAGAGATTACCAAGAAATTCGAGGACATCCGGGTAGGGACGCCCGCGGAGCTCGCCGCACACTTCGCGGTCCACCCGCCGAAAGGTGAGATCGTGGCGGTGGTGCGGGTCGCGGACAAGGGCCGGCAGGAATGACGCGGCTCACGGTCACCGTCCGTGGAACGGTCCAGGGCGTGAGCTTCCGGGCGCATGCCAAAGCGATGGCGGACCGGCTCGAGCTGGTCGGTACGGTCCGGAACAACCCCGACGGTTCGGTGACGATCGTCGCCGAAGGTCCGGATACGACGCTGGACCGGTTGCTCGAGTGGGTCCGGACGGGTCCCGATGCTGCCCGGGTCGAATCGCTCGACGAGCATCGGACCGCGGCGTCCGGCGCCTACGACGGTTTCCGGATCCTTCGCTGATTCCCTCGGCCGGGTGCTCTACAATGGCTCCGTATGGGAAAAATCGTACAGTCATCGCAGAAGTTCTACGTCACGTCGTCGATTCCGTACGTGAATGCCGATCCGCACATCGGGCATGCCACGGAGGCGGCGCAAGCCGACGTGATCGCTCGCTGGCGCCGGCTCTGTGGCGATGACACGTTCTTCCTGACCGGCACCGACGAGAACAGCCAGAAACTGATCAAGGCCGCGGAGCGCGAGGGAACCACGCCGCAGCAGGTCGCCGACCGGTACGCTGAGCGGTTCAAGAAACTCGCGACCACGCTCGGCCTTTCGAATGATGATTTCATTCGCACGACCGACCGGGAGCGCCACTATCCGGCCGCCATCAGGATCTGGCAGCGACTCGTCGAACGGGACCTGATTTACAAGGGCACGTACCGCGGTCTCTACTGCATCGATTGCGAACAGTACTACGCCGAGGCGGAGCTTATCGACGGGAACTGTCCGGTCCACGGTACGCCGCCGGAACAGGTCGAGGAAGAGAACTACTTCTTCAGGCTGTCGGCATTCGGCGGACGGATCCGGGAGGTCATCGAATCCGGCGAATACGCGATCGAGCCGGAGTCACGACGGAACGAGGTGCTGGCGTTCCTTGACAACGAACTCAAGGACATCAGCTTTTCCCGCCCGGCGAAGAAGCTGGAGATGGGCGTCCCGGTCCCGGGTGATGATTCGCAGCGGATGTACGTCTGGTGCGACGCGCTGACCAATTACGTCTCCGGCATCGGGTACGGCTGGGACGATGCGCGGTACGCCCGGTACTGGCCGGCAGACCTGCACGTCATCGGCAAGGACATCTGGAAGTTCCATGCCGTCTACTGGCCGGCGATGCTGCTCGGTGCGGAACTGCCGCTCCCCAGGAAGCTCTACATCCACGGTTTCTTCACGATCGACGGCCAGAAGATGAGCAAATCGAAAGGCAACGTGATCGATCCGTTCGAACTGGTGGAACGGCACGGGGTCGACCCGGTCCGGTACTACTTGCTGCGGGCGCTCCCGTACGCCGAGGACGGCGATTTCTCGGAACGCCACTTCACCGAGGTCTACGCCGCCGAGCTCGCCAACGACCTCGGCAACTTGGCCAGTCGGGTACTCACGCTGATCGAGAAGAAGTGCGGCGGCAAAGTACCGGAAGGCGCCGCCGATCCGAAGCTCAAGGAGCACGTCGGCCAGACGCACCACGAGCTGGCCAATCTGCTTGAGGCGCCGAAATTCGCGGAGGCACTGGAGCACCTGAACGGGCTCGTCTCCCTGGCGAACCGGTTCATCGAGGAGACCCAGCCGTACAAACAGGAGGGTCGGCCGGTCGCCGACGCGCTCTACACCCTGGCCCAGGTGCTCGGCCATCTGAGCCTGCTCTACGCGCCGTTCATCCCCGACAAGGCGGCGGAACTCCAGCGATGTCTCGGCCTGAAGGCCGTCGGTTGGGATGCCGAGTCACTGCTCGAATGGAAGAAGGTTCCGCCGGGAACCGCCGTCCGCCGCGGCGATCCGCTCTTTCCCCGGCAACCGAGCGAACGATAGCTTAAGATAAGAACCGGAAACAAACAGCATGCCAGGACTCAGAGCGTCCCATTCCCATCTCCATTTCCATCTGCCGCAGCTGACGGAAATCCGCCGTATCTATTGGTCGCATAGCCTCAAGTCGGTCGCCACCAACCTGGTGAGCATCTTCATTCCGATTTACCTGACGAAGCTCGGCTACGACCTGGGCGAGATCCTGCTGTTCTATCTGCTCATGGCAGCGTTCTGGGGTCTCCTGCAGTATCCCCTGTTCAAGTTAAGTAACCGCATCGGGACGAACAAGGCGATGGCGCTCAGCTTCGTCGTGCATTTCGCGCAGCTGGTGCTGCTCGCGACCCTGCCGTCCGCCGGATGGCCGCTCTGGTTGATCGCCCTGAGCTGGGGGACTTATATCGGGCTGTACTGGCCGTGCTTCCGGGCCAGTTTCGCCAAAGGGCTGACCGGCGAGCACCCGGGCCGTTCGGTCGGGCTTTCCAGCGCGTTGATCATGATGGCCTATGGCATCGCGCCGGCGATCGGCGGTATCGTCGCGACCGTGTTCGGCATCAACGCGGTATACGTCGCGGCGATGGTCCTGCTCGTGGTAGCGGCCCTGCCGCTCCTGACCGGTCCGGAGATCATCAAGAACGATCCCTTCGATCTTTCGAAGCTCCGGCTGCGCCGGATCTGGCGCGACCTTCTGGCGAACGGCTCCTCGGAAGTGGATGACGTCGCGCTGTCGAGCCTCTGGCCGCTCCTGATCTTTCTGATCATCCCGACGTACGCGGGCGTCGGGATCCTCAGCTCGCTGGCCGTGATCAGCGGCATCGTGATCGCCATCTACATCGGGCGGCGCGAGGAGCGCCGCGGTACGCATCGATACTTGAACCAGGGGGTGGCCGTGACAGCCACGTCCAACGCGGCGCGGCTGGCTACGGAGACCGCTGGCCAGATCGCGACGGTGAACCTGGTGAGCGGCGTCGGTCACGCGATGCTTTCGACGCCGTACGCGACCGAGTACTACCGCGAAGCCGACCGGGAACCCCGCCTGCCCTACGTGTACGTCATGATGACCGCCTGCGCGCTCTTCGACACGGTGTTCTTCGGGATTCTCTTCGTATTGGCCGCGGTCGTGCCGGACAAGACGGTGCTGGTCGCCGGTCTGGCCGCGGTCGTGCCGCTCACGCTGTTGATCCGCCTGATCCGTTAAAACGTATGCAGAGTATCCTTCACCATCACTACCACGCCCCGCGCCTGCAAGGGATCACAGAGCTGTTCTGGGCGCACGGCATCCGCTCCCTGGCGGAGAACCTGGTCGTCATCTTCATCCCGATCTACCTGTACCAGCTCGGGTACACGCTGTCCCAGATCTTCGAGTACCTGCTGCTGGGCGGCATCTTCTGGATTTTCCTGATCTATCCGATGATGCGCCTGATCAACCGATTCGGAGCGACCCGCCTGATGGTGATCAGCATGGTCGGCAACGTCATGCAGTTCCTGCTGCTTCTCACGCTGCCGACGTACCACTGGCCGCTCTGGATCATCGCGTTCGCCTGGGCGTGGTACACCTCGATCTACTGGCCGGCCTTCCGCGGCGCCTTTGCGGCCAATCTCGCCCACAGGCGCACCGGTCGGCTGGTCGGCGTATGGAGCAGCACGCAGATGCTGGCGGTCGGCGTCGCCCCGGCGGTGGGCGGCCTGGTCGCCACGGAGTTCGGGATCGACGCGCTGTACATCGCCTCGATCGCACTGTTCGTGGTCGCCGCCGCGCCGCTCTTCGGCGGGCCGACCTTCGTCAGGAACCAGCCGTTCAAGCTTTCCTGGCGGAAACTGAAGAAGTACCGGAGCGACTTCATCGCCAACCTTGCCGAGACGTACAACGACGGGACGCTTAACCAGACGTGGCCCCTCTTCGTGTTCTTCGTGATCCCAAGCTATGCCGGCGTCGGCCTGCTGAGTTCGGTGCTGATTCTCACGTCGATCGTGGTATCGCTGTACGTGGGTACCCGCGAAGAGACCAAGGGCGTGCGTCATTACGTCAATGAGGGTGCTACCATCAACGGTCTCGGACACTTCCTGCGGGTGTTCACCATCAGCGGTTCACACGTGTTCGCCATCAACCTGGCGTCGGGCGTGGGGTACTCGCTGTATCACACCGCGTTCAACACGACCTACTATGAGAACATCGAGCGGCGAGGGCTGCCGTATCTGTTCATGATGCAGCTGGTGAGCGCGGTCGCCTGGATCATCGCGTTCGGGCTGCTGTTGGTGCTGACGCTGCTGCTGCCCGGCCTCGCCGAACGGGAAGTGCTCCTGGCAGGCATCCTCTTCGCTATCCCGATGAGTTACCTGATCACGAAGATCCGCTGACAGCCATGCTCAACTTCGCCCACCATAGCCACTACCACACGCCGCGGTTGACGGAACTCCGCCATCTCTATTGGTCGCACGGCCTGGCGGCATTGGGAGCGGCCTCGGTCCAAGTGCTGGCACCGGTCTACCTGCTCAAGATCGGCTACTCGGTGGAGCAGGTCATCCTTTTCTTCCTGATCGCGTTCGTGATCTCCGTCCCGCTGTACGGCGTGTCCGGGTGGCTGATCAGCCGGATCAATGCCAACCGGGTGATGGCGCTCGGTGAACTGTGGATCGCGCTGTTCTTCATCTCGCTGTTCTTGCTGCCGGAACTCGGGTTACCGATCTGGTTTGCTGCGGTCTTCAAGGCAGCCGACAGGGCCTTTTACTGGCCGGCGTTCCACGCGAGTTTCTCGAAGGTGAAGGCGCACCGCCGCGGCGGGCGGCAGGTCGGTGCGATGAATGCCGTCGTGATCGCGGCGCACGGACTGGCGCCGGCCCTCGGTGGTGTGCTGGCCACGGTATTCGGGATCGGGCTGGTCTACGGTATCGCGGCCGGCCTGATGCTGACCGCCTCGGTGATCCTGCTTAACTCGCCCGACGTGGTGAAGCACCGGCCGATCCGGCTCCGCAACTTCAGCCGCCGGATGGTTCCCGACTTCGCGGCCAACTTCACCCACAGCACGTACTACGTGATCGAAGGGATACTCTGGCCGCTCCTGATCTTCCTGATCATCCCGACGTACGCGGGCATCGGCGCACTCAGTTCGCTCGCGGTGCTCAGTGCCGCGGCAGTGGCGCTGTCCGTGGGACGGCGCGAAGAGCGCCACGGTGAGCGACGCTACCTGCGCCGGGGAGCAGCGACGATGTCCGGGACCCACCTGTTCCGCCTGTTTGCCACGTCCACGACCCACGTGGCAGGCATCAACCTGATCAGCGGACTCGGGCAATCGCTCCTCAGCACGTCTTACCTCAGCCGCTACTACAAGCACGCCGACCGAGATCCGCGGTTGGAGTACATCGTGGGCATGGAGACCAGCCATGCGATCGGCTTGACCGTACAGTTGAGCGTCCTGCTGGCCTTATTGCAGGTGTTTCCCGAGAAAACCGCCCTGCTGGTGCTGATCGGATTGGCGGTACCGATGAGCCTGGGGGTACGGTGGATCCGGTAGGGGGAGCATGGCCGATCTGATCGATACCCACGTCCATCTCGACTTCGAGCAGTTCGCCGGCGAAGAAGAGGCCGTGCTTAAGCGGGCACGGGCGGCAGGTGTCACGCGACTGGTCAACGTCGGCACGACGTTGGAGCGGAGCCGGAAGGCGGCGGCGCTCACGGAGCGGTTTCCCGACGTGTGGGCGGCCGTGGGAATTCACCCGTACGATGCACGCGACGTCACGGAAGCAGGCGCGGACGAATTACGGCGGCTGGCGGAGCACCCGCGGGTCGTGGCGATCGGTGAATGCGGGTTCGATTCACACTACGAAGACGGACCGGACGAGGTCGTGCAGGGGAAGGCCTTCGAGCGCCAGGCGGCGGTCGCCGCCGCGGCCGGAAAACCGCTGATCATCCACTCCCGGGACGCCGAGGACCGTACCGTGCAGGCGCTCGGCAACGTCCGCGGAACCCTACCGAAGCTTCCGGGCGTGGTCCACTGCTTCACGGGGTCACGGGGGTTCGCCGACGAGGTTCTGTCGCTCGGATTCCTGATCTCATTCACCGCGCCGGTGACGTACCCGAAGAACGATGCCCTGCGCGAGGTGGTGAGGGCGGTGCCGCTGGACCGGATGATGGTCGAGACCGATGCGCCGTTCCTGCCGCCGGCTGATCGCCGCGGTGAACGGAACGAGCCGGCGTTCATGGTCGGCACGGCGCGGAAGATCGCGGAGATCAAAGGGATTCCGCTCGAAGAAGTGGCGGCCGCGACCACGGCGAACGCCGAACGGTTGTTCGGGCTCGGCGAGTGACGACCCGAGAGCGCCCCGTCGCGTTGTCCATGGGTGCGCACGGCGGTACGATAAAGCCGAAACGACCTAAACGATGCTGACAGCAAAACGAAAAACGATTTCCGGATCACTGCTCGTCCTGTTCGCGGCGGCCGCGCTTTCCTGGCCGCAGGGAGCGTCCGCCGATCCGCTCGCCGAGTTCGCGGAGCGCGAACAACGGCTCCACGAAAAGGCCGCCGAAGTCGAATCGCTGGAAGACAAGCTGGCTGTGCTCGACGAGACGATCGAGGCCAAGCTGGAAGCGCTGGCCGGCATCCGGGCGCAGATCACGGCAGTCCGTCGGGAGCTGGATGCGGCCACGGAGAAGCTGACCACGCTGCTCGACCAGTATGAGCAACGGAAGGAGTCCCTCGGGTCCGTGGTCCGCGTGGACTACCTCGGCGGTTCGCCGGGCGCCTGGGAGGTGCTGGCCGCCTCGAGCGGCGCCTCCGAATCGTTCAGCGAACGGGCGGCCAACGGATCGCTGGGTGATTACGCGATGGCGCTGGCCGAAGAGCTGGCCGCGACGAGCGAACGGATCGAGCGGGATCGCAAGACGTTGCTGTCGCGCACCCATCGCCTTGAGGAGCTGGAGTTGGCGGCTGCCCGCCAGTTCCGGGAGCTCGCCGCCGTCCGGGAGGTGCGGGCCGATGTGCTCAAGCAGACTCGCGGGGAAGAACGCCGGTTCCAGTCGGAATACGAAGCGGCCAGGGAAAAGCTCGAGCAGCTCGGTCTGTTCGGCCGGGCCGGCTGCGAGCGGGTAGGTCACCGGGTCTGGGACGGCGAGGGCGGCTACTTCAACCAATGTGACAGCCGCTGGGCCGATGCCACGCTCGGCTTCAGCACCTCGACGATCGGCGACTACGGATGCGGAGTCGCGGCCGCGGCGATGGTATTCAAGCGGCATGGCATCGATACCGACCCGATCCGTCTGAACGCGGCGCTCAAGGGCGTGCAGGCGTTCGAACGAGACCTGCTCTACTGGAGGAAGGTCCATCTGGCCTCCGCCGGGCGCCTGACGGTCACCAACGACCCCTCCGGCAGCGTGGACTGGGCGCACATCGACCGCCAGCTCGCGGCGGGACATCCGGTGATCGTCTGGGTGGACCGCCCGGGTCAGTACAATCACTACGTCGTCCTATTGGAGAAGAAGAACGGGTATCATGTAATGCACGACCCGATCGAAGGCCCGGGCCGACGTTTCGAGAGCCATTATTCCAAGGGCGCGGTAGTCCAGTACATCGCGCTGGAGCCGAAGTAGCCGACTGCCGCCGGGCGACTTCCGGCGTGCTACCATACAACCAATGAGCGAGGTCGCGACCGATATCTGCGGCGTACGGTTCCCCTCGGCGGTGATGAACGCGGCCGGGGCGAAAGACGTAAGTGCCGGCGACCTGGAGGCGCTCGGCCAGGCGGAGTCCGGGGCGATCGTAATCAAGACGACGACCACGGCGTTCCGGGCGGGTAACGACCTGCCGCGGTGGCACGCCGATGCCCAGGGAAGCCTCAACTCGATGGGCCTGCCGAACCTCGGCATCGAGCGGTATGTGGAGCTGGTGCCGGTACTGAAGCGCTGGAACAAGCCGCTGATCGCATCGGTATCCGGGATCGAAGAGGGCGATAACGAAGAGATGATCGCGGCCTACGACAAGGTCGGCGTGGACATGATCGAAGTGAACCTGTCGTGCCCGAATCTGGCCGGCAAGGGCCAGCTCGGCTACGACTTCGCGGCATCGCGGAAGATGCTCGCGAGCTGCCGCGCCGTGACCCGGCGACCGCTCGGCGTGAAGCTGCCGCCATACTTCGACGCCAGCCAGTTCGAGGCGATGGCGGAGGTGCTGCGCGAGGCGAACGTGGACTTCGTCGTGACGATCAACTCGATCGGCAACGCGCTCGTGATCGACCCGGAGAAGGAAGAGAAGGTGATCGCGCCGAACGGCGGTTTCGGCGGATTGGGCGGTAGCTACGTGAAGCCGACCGCGCTCGCGAACGTCCACATGTTCCATCGGCTGCTGGACGGCAAGCTTCCGGTCATCGGCGCGGGCGGCGTGGCGTCCGGTACCGACGTGTTTGAACACCTCTTGGCCGGCGCCAGCGCGGTCGGCGTGGGGACGGCGCTGGTGAACGAGGGCCCGGCGGTGTTCATGCGGCTGAACCATGAGCTTGCCGCCGTGCTCGAGGAACACGGCTACGCCGATCCGGCTGCCGCCCGCGGACAGCTCAAGGACAAGGCGGGGACTCCTGCCGACCAAGCACCGGCCACTACGCAGGCGCGCTAGAATAAAGACATGGAAAAGCCCCAGAAGATCGTCGTCGGGATGAGCGGCGGAGTGGACTCCTCCGTGGCGGCCGCCTTGCTCAAGGAACAGGGGCACGACGTGACCGGCGTCTATATGGAAAACTGGACGGACGGCCGGTTCCAGAAAGGCTGTGCGCAGTGGCCGAAGGATCGGCGCGATGCACTGCGCGTGGCCAAGGATCTCGGCATCCCGTTCAAGACGGTGAGTTTCGAGGAAGGGTACAAGAAGTCGGTGCTCGACTACTTCTTTTCGGAATACGCGGCGGGCCGGACGCCGAACCCGGACGTGCTCTGTAACCGTGAGATCAAGTTCGGGATGCTGCTGGCCTGGGCCAAGGAGCACGGCTTCGAAGCCGTGGCGACCGGCCACTATGCCCGCGTGGAACGGTGCGAGGACCATACGCACCTCCGGAAGGGCATGGATCCGGAAAAGGACCAGTCGTATTTCCTCTCGCAGCTTTCGCAGGAGCAACTCTGGCACGCGGAATTCCCGCTCGGTGACTGGAAGAAGCATGAGGTGCGCCGCAAGGCGGTAAAGCTCGGCCTGCATGTGGCGGACAAACCGGACAGCCAGGGGCTCTGCTTCGTCGGGCAGATCGAGATGAAGGAGTTCCTGCAGCAGAAGATCCCGCCGAAGCCGGGCGACGTGCAGACGCCGGACGGTGAGGTGGTCGGCCGGCACCAGGGCGCGGCGTTCTATACGGTCGGGCAGCGCCGTGGCGTGGGTGTGGTGAAGCAGGTGCCGATGTACGTGCTACAGACGGACGTGGAGACGAACACCGTTACCGTGGGGCACGAGCGCGACCTCTACAAGCATAAGCTGGCGACGGAGCAGCCACACTGGGCGATCGGCGAGGAGCCGGCGGAGCTGGCGGGCGGCGAGTGGCGCTGCGAGGTGAGCATCCGCTACCGGATGCAGCCCGCGCCCGCGACGGTCCGCCGGTCGATGACCGGCCTGACGATCGAGTTCGACGAGGAGCAGCGCGGGCCCACGCCGGGCCAGTTCGCGGTGCTGTATGACGGTGATGAACTGATCGGCAGTGCGGTCATCAGGTAGCACGCAAACGTCTGTCACCGGCTCAACGCTACGCTCAGTGCTCCAACCGTTGGGATGCACCTCGCTCATCAGTAATAGCGTTTCACCAGCGACAGGCGTTTGCGTATACTGGGGGCGATGAGTCATAGACACGAATGCAACTGCAAGGACTGTCCGCACCAGCGGTCGGGCGGAGGCGGTTCGGGCTTTGCGGTCGGTGCGGCGCTTGGCGCTGCGGCCGCGGCGTTCCTGGCGCCGGATAAGGGCGAGAAGACCCGCAAGCAGGCCAAGCAGAAATTCGAACAGTTGAGGCAGGGCCGGTCGGTGGACGAGATCGTCGCGCAGGTCCGGAAAGCCGCGGACGGCGTGATCGTAGACATCAAGGACGCCGCCGGTGAGGGTAAGAGAGAAGCCGCCAAGGAGAAGCGGCGGATTCTGCGCAAGGACGAGTAGCCAGCTTATCGTTGACTTGTGGTAAGCATGGTTGTATAACTAACGGCCACTATCGTTAGTTTTCATGACTCCTGAGAACCCATCAAATCCCGACGAACGCAATCCTCTTATGGTTGTGACAGGTGTGTCTGGATCAGGGAAAGATTACTTGATCGAGGCTTTTCGAGACCAGAGTAAACTTTCGGTAGAGGTAGTTAATTTCGGCCAAGAGCTGTTCGAACGAGCCCAGGCGCTTAGGCCATCACTTTCTGACCGTGATCGAATCTCTCAGGAGATTCCCCAAAGCGAGCTCTACCGAATCATCGAAGAGCTGGCTTGTGACATCCGAAGCAGGGGTCCAGCCGTGCTAAATACTCATGTACTGTACAGGCAAGGTGAATCACTGGTAATCAACCCAAAAATTGAACAGCAGATTAGCGCGAACGTTTATGCGTTCATTGAAGCTGATCCTGAACAAATTGCTGACTGGCGTGCGTGCGACACCACGCGCGACCGTGATCCGGAAGATTCAACCACAATCGGCCTTCACCAGGATATCGCAAGGGCTGCCACAGCGTATCTAGCAGAGTATGTTGGCGCGCGTTTCGTTCGCATCAACAATACCCCGGAGACATTTAGCCGGAATTGGCGATTACTAGAAGAAAATGTAGCGGTACGACTGTGACCAGAACCATCTTATTAGGCACGACCAATCCGCACAAAATCCAAAAACTCTCACGGATTGTCAGCGGATACTTCGAGCCGGTAAGACTGGAAGACACGTCCATCTCTGCTGAGTTGAATGAAGAAGGACAAAGTTTCGAAAGTATCGCGACGGATAAAGCGGTTACTTTTTCCAAGCGGTACGACGGATATGCCATTGCTACAGACGGCGGAATTGACATTCCTGCTCTGGGCAGTAGATGGAATAAACTTTTCACCAGGCGTTTCATCAACCGAGAGAACGCCACGGATTTCGAACGGCTCGACGCGATCCTTGAGCTTATGAAGGACAAGCGCGGCGATGAACGGAAAATGATTTGGCGGGAAGCAGCCGCCATCGCCCACAAAGGGAAGCGGATCTTTTCACTGGAGGTCGATGGTTCCAAAGGGATCATGCAGGAATCCTACGATCGTCGTAAGTACAGGCCGGGAATCTGGCTTTGCAGTCTCTGGTATTACCCGCAATTCGGCAAGAACTTCTTCGACTTATCGCCAAGCGAGCTGGCCAAAGGGGAAGTTTCCTGGGACCGCCTAGAGAAAGCGATTCGTACGTTCTTTGAGACCGGAAGGCGGTCCGATGGTTAAGCGGCCAATGGAAACCGACCTGACGACGTCCGGGACGGCTCCACCAACCGGCACTTTGGTTCGCCGGGCAAACCTTATCCTGGTCTGTGAACGAGCCGAACAGCATAATGCGGCACGACTGCTTTCCAAGGTTTTTCCGAGGACAGGGTATCGTCTTATCTGGCTTAATGCTTTGGTGCCTAGTATGGCGAAGCGCTTCCGGGAGTTTGGCCTTACAGAGGGTGCTTCTCGCCAGGCATCGCGGCGTGCGATGAAACAACTGCGTACGGATGATTGTCTTCTTACGGAAGAAGAGGCGTTACAAGTCACGGCGGGTGCTCTGAAAAGACAAGCCATGGAGTACCCGGACCTCTCCGAGCACTATGCAAAAGCATATTCGTTGGTAACTCGAGCACTGGGGCGGTTACCCACCAACCAAGGCATCGCGTTACTGGCTAATCAGGCCACCGACTTTCCTCCTGGCTGGCATCGTATACATATCTGCCCCAAGGGTTCCGCCGGGTCATGTTGCGAACGATCGGATTGGCGAATTCCCCTGTACCCATTGGACACTTTTTTCTCACGTCTGGTCTTGGCCATGGCCCAAGCCGAGCGTTCCCATAGTCGTCGTACGAACTTACGCAAATCGATCCTCGAGGGAAGAACGAAGCTGACTCCCAAACCTACCGTCAAGAATTGGCCGACTGACCCGCTCATGCGGTGGGCGCAGGGACAAATCAGCTCCTATGTGCGGAATTTGAAGCTGCCGAAACATGCCGACAGGACGGATCTTAAGTATCAAATCGCCTTTCGGCTTACGACGATTCCGTTTGAAAAAGCCGTGTCCGATGGTGCCGTGCTCGCCGAGTATCTTACCGATGCAGGCGCTTTCAATGATTGGTCAAATATCACGCGGCTGTCCGCTGAGAAAATCGCGCAGCATCGGCTGAAGCCCGAAGTGCTTAAGAACATTGCCGAAGAACAGCTGGCTTTGGTTGAGCAACGCCTGAAAGTCGTCAGTTCTCTCGTGTCGGAAATTGAAGGGGAGTACAGGAATTTTACTGAAGGTACCTGGCATATTCACCGGGTAGGTGGAGAACTGGGAGCCGCTGAGCAGCGGGGCGGCTTCGTTCCACTCGAATTCAGGCCCGTACCGATAGAGCTGGCAAGGGTTATACATGCCTCATTGCATTACATCCACTCTCCTCGAGCCGATTGGGCTTTCGGTCTGTTTGCAAAGGGAGCGAGCCTGCCTTTTTCCGTAATCTCGGCTGCCAGAGTAAATCGGGAATACAAAGAGGATGCCTTGCTCTATCAGGGATTCCCTATCGACAACGCGGTTGAATCCACACGGCTCTACACTTTCGGTTTAGCCCCGCGTTATACGAGCAGCGCTATCCTCAAGTTGCTGACGAAAGCGATTCGGCAGGTTTCGCCCAGCACTCCCGTGATGTTGTCAGCGTTTATGGCGTCGCACGCAACAGGGTTATCGATGGTGTCGGGAGGATTTCGCGATCTGGTGCTTGCGAAGCCGCTGAAGCACCGGTTCCTCGATCGCAATGGCTTCTATGAGCATGCGGTACAGCGACGGATGAATGGGGTGGTGCCCGTGCTGGAAAGTTGCTGGCCGCTTTTACCGGCTTTTGAGTTAATGTGTCCGTTGGAACCGCCGCATTACAAACCCATGCCCGGATCGAAAGAGTATTTGATTGACTTGACGCAGTTTTGATGTGCTGACTTATTCTCGCTTCACGCAAACAACGAACGTAAGCTAGAGAGTATGAAAGCCTCCGACATTCGGAACACGTTCCTGCAGTTCTTCGAGGAACGCGGGCACGCGATCATCCCGAGCGCGCCGGTGGTACCGCAGCACGATCCGACGGTCCTCTTCACGACCGCCGGCATGCACCCGCTGGTGCCGTACCTGCTCGGCGAGCCGCATCCGGCCGGCAAGCGCCTGGCGGACGCGCAGAAGTGCATCCGCACCGTGGACATCGACGAGGTCGGCGACGAATCGCACCTCACGTTCTTCGAGATGCTCGGCAACTGGTCGCTCGGTGACTACTTCAAGGAAGAGGCGATCGCCTGGAGCTGGGAGCTGCTGACGGAGAATCTCAGGCTTGAGAAAGATAAAATCGCCGTTTCGTGTTTTGCGGGCGATAAAGCCACACCTGGCGTCCCGAAGGACGAAGAAGCCGCGAAGCTCTGGGAAACGCAGGGCGTGCCGAAGGATCGGATCTTCTTCTACGGCAAGGAAGACAACTGGTGGGGACCGGCCGGTGAGACCGGCCCGTGCGGCCCTGACACCGAGATATTCTACTGGATCGGTAAGGGCGCTCCCGAATCCGAGCCCGCCGAGGACGATCGCTGGCTGGAGGTCTGGAACAACGTCTTCATGCAGTACGAGAAGACGGCGGACGGCGCGTTCGAACCGTTGGCGCAGAAGAACGTGGACACTGGGATGGGACTCGAGCGGCTGGCAGTGGTATTGCAGCAGAAGCGGAACGTGTACGAGACCGACCTGTTCGCGCCGATCATCGAGCGGATCCGGAAACTCGCGAACGTGAAGGAGCGGCACGAGGACAACCCGGAGCTGGTCCGGGCGGAACGGATCATCGCGGACCATCTGAAAGCCGAGACGTTCATGATCGCGGACGGCGTGCGACCATCGAACACGGACCGCGGCTACATCCTGCGGCGGTTGGTCCGCCGGGCGGTGCGGCAGGCACGACTCCTGAAGATCGAGTATCCGTTCAGTGAATCGGTCGCGGAGGTCGTCGTAGCAAAGTTCAAGGATGCGTACCCGGAGCTTGAGCGCGAGGCGAAGACGATCCGGGATGAGCTACTCAAGGAAGAAGAGAAGTTCCATAAGTCTCTGACCAAAGGACTGCGAAAATTTGATGAATTTGAACGGGAATTTCGTGAAAAGTTTACGCCCCAAACACTGCCAGTCTTTACGAGTGGCGCAATTCTTTTCGATTTATTTCAGACGTATGGATTTCCACTGGAAGTTAGTATCGAAGAACTACGACGCCGTAGCATTACCGTAAATCACAGAAGGGTTGAAGGAGAATTTTACAAAGCTCAAAAAGCCCACCAGCAAAAGTCCCGTGCCGGCGCCAAGCAGAAGTTCGCCGGCGGCCTCGCCGACCACTCCGAGAAGGTCGTCCGGCAACACACCGCCACGCACCTGCTGCTGGCGGCGCTCCGTGACGTACTGGGTGACCAGGTGAAGCAGCGCGGCAGCAACATCACCGCGGAGCGGCTCCGCTTCGACTTCGCGCATCCCGAGAAGCTTGCGGAGGAGGAACTCAACCAAGTCGAGGCGCTGGTGAACGAGTGGATCCGCGAGGACCTGCCGGTTACCCGCAAGGAGATGCCGCGTGAGGAAGCGGAGCGGCTCGGCGCGCAGATGGAATTCGGGCACAAGTACCCGGACATCGTCTCCGTCTACGTCATCGGCGATCCGGACAGCGTCCGGTCCATGGAATTCTGCGGCGGACCGCACGTGGAACACACCGGTCAGATCGGCACGTTCAGGATCAAGAAACAGGAGTCCGTCGGCGCCGGCGTGCGGCGGATCAAAGCGATCGTCGAGTAGGCAAGCCGCACGGCCTCGTCTATGCTGAGGTGTCTTATGCGCGATGCATGACGCATGGGATACCGCACTTTCACCCGACGAAAGGAAAGCCATGGCAACAGTTGCCCCGATGAAGCCGAATCAGAAGGAGCTTCGCTGGGCCAAACGCATCGTCGACCGGGACGAGCACGCGATCATCGGTATCGACAATGCGCTGGCACACGGCGTCACGCCGGGTGCGCTCGGATTGACGCCCGAGGTACTCCACGAGGCCCGCGTCCAGTACGTCCGATACGCGCTGATGAAGCGCCTGTTCGACGACAAGAAAGACTTCCTCCACAGCCGCCCTGCTCTCTACCTGGCCCTGGAGGTCGTACGGCCGGAGGAGGTCTCCGTGCAGAAGGAGCATCTGCTGATCCTGGCCGCAGCGGTCCGTCGCGTCAACGAGTCCTTTTCGGATCGGAAAGTGGCGGCGCATCGCGGCATCATCAAGCGCGCCGTTGCGAACTCCCGACCTGCCGATACATGACCGCACGGGCACCCGTCCCGACATCACACCAGATGCCGGGGCGGTTTTTCTTTTGCCCGCGATTAATCGTCGTCGTGGGAAACCAACCGCCCGAATCGCCGCGGCGGGAACCGTTTCGCGGCCCGGGAGTATTCATTTCGTGCCATGAATGCTTCGCGGGCCCGCTCCCGGTCCCCGAGCTGGTTGCGGTACAGCCAGCCGACCGATCGCTGGATGTCAGCGGCACGTTCATAGCTTTCGGTGCTGACCGCCAGCTGCCGTGCTTCCTCATAGAACGCGAGTGCCTCGTCGAACTCGTGTTCCTGCTCGGCCAGTTCACCGAGCGCGAACAGCCCTTCCAAGCGGAACTCGTCCGGCTGACCGTACGTCGCCAGCTCCCCGGCGATTTCCTTGGCGTGTTCGTGATCGTAGCAATGAGTTGCTACCCGCAGCGCTTCCAGGTGCGCGCTGAGTGCCTGCTCCAGGGCTTCGGTGGGGTGCGGTTCAGGATGGTCCATGACAACCCAGTTTATGGTCGGGGACGTCATCGTGCAATGATTGGGGACTTTCTCTGGCCGAAGCCCGCCCGCCCGCTACAATGGACGGGTGACACATCAACACCATAACCACGCTGCCTGATGGGCCTGCTCGACAAGGTCGGTTCGGTTTTCGCGGGTTCGAACCAGACGCTCTCGAACTACTTTATCGCGCTCGACATCGGTACCGAGTTCGTGAAAGCGCTGATCTGTGAGATCGTCGATGGCAAGGCAGTGGTGATCGGTAGCGGTCGGCAGCGCCAGCGGCTCGGCGACATGCAGGGCGGCGCGGTCACCGACATCGGCGGCGTGATCGAGAATTGCGAGAAGGCACTGGAACGGGCGCAGCAGATGGCCGGCGTGATGCCGGAACAGGTGGTGATGGGCATCGCCGGCGAACTGGTGAAGGGCGCGACCACCACCGTCCATTACGAGCGTGCCAAGCCGAGTACCAAGATCGACCTCACCGAACTCAAGAACATCGTGCATAAGGTGCAATGGAAGGCGTTCGACCAGGTGCGCCAGCAGCTTGCCTGGGAGACCGGCCACGCGGAGATTGACGTGAAGCTGGTGAACGCGGCGATCGTTGACGTCCGGATCGACGGTTACCGCGTGACCAACCCCGTCGGCTTCCAGGGCAAGGACGTGACGATCGGGATCTTCAACGCGTTCGCGCCGCTCGTGCACCTGACCGCGCTCCAGGCGATTCCCGAGGAGCTCGGGCTGGACCTGCTCTCGATCGCGGCGGAGCCGTACGCGGTAGCGCGCTGCCTGGGAATCGAGGACCAGACCGAGTTCTCGGCGGTGTTCATCGACATCGGCGGCGGCACCACCGACGTGGCGGTGGTCAGCAACGGCGGCGTGGTCGGCACCAAGATGTTCGCGCTCGGCGGCCGCACGTTCACCCGCCGGCTCGCGCAGGCGCTCAACTCGCCGTTCGAGAAGGCGGAAGAGGTGAAGCTGGCCTACACCAGCCAATTGCTCGATCAGCCTTCCACCAAGCTCGTGAAGGAGGCCGTCGCCGCGGATGCCGACGTCTGGCTGTCCGGCGTGCAACTCACGCTCTCGGAGTTCGGCAACCTCGACCTGCTGCCGGCCCGGATCCTGCTCTGCGGCGGCGGCTCGGAACTGCCCGAGGTCTCCAAGGTGCTGAACGGCGCCAAATGGTATAAACAGCTTCCGTTCGCCAAGAAACCGACGGTCAACTTCATCCGTCCGGAGGACATTCCGAACGTAAAGGACCACACCCGGAGCCTGACCGGTCCGCAGGACGTGACGCCGATGGCGCTCGCGAACCTGGCGCTGGATCTCGCGGGCCCCGAGGAGCTGCTACCATCGATATTGCGACGTGCCGTGAAGGCGATGACAACCTGATCAAACATGAAAGCGATATACCTAGAGCCAGACGAGGAGATTACCAGCGTCGTCGACCGCCTGAAGGAGCTGGACGACGAGGACGTGGCGATCATCGTGCCCAAGCGGGCGGCGCTCCTGCAGAGCATCGTCAACCTGAAGCTGCTCCGATACCAGGCTGAGCAACAGGGCAAACGGATCAGCATCGTCACCAGCGACAAGACCGGCCGCAACCTGGCCTCGGCAGTCGGGTTGACCGTGCACCAGAAGCTGCCTGAAGGCGGCAAGGCGGTGAAGGAGTCGGCGGTCAAGGAGACTGGTGAACCGGTGCGGATCGGATTCAAGAAGCGGCAGCCGGAGGAACCGAAGAAACCGTCGGACGAGGCGGGCGGCGCCGACATCGGCTACAAGAAAGGCAAGGATCCCGAGCTGGTGAAGCGGGAGATAGCCGGTGTCCCGACTGAAGGGGCCAGCGCTGATCCGGGGGAACCGGAACCTGTCGAAACGGTCAGCCCTGCGGATACGGAGCCGGAATCCGATCCCGAGGCAGCGACGGCTCCGGACGCGTCCCCAGGAGTGACGATCCCCGTGACCCGCGCCAGCCAGGACGAAGCGCCGGCGCCGGACGAGTCACGGTCATCCGGCAAGCGGTTCAGGTTCGCACTGCCGGGACTACCGCGGTTCTCCCGTCCCAAGTTCCGGATGTCGGGATGGAAGGGTGCCGGGAAGGGCCGGCGGCGTTGGAAACTGATCGGTGCGGTCGCCGCACTCGCGATTATCCTGACCGGCGGCACGGCCGCGGCCGTGATGTTGCCGAGCGCGACGGTGACGATCGTCCCCAAGACGGAACCGTTCAAGGCGGAAGTGCCGGTACGGTTCTCGACGACCGCGCCCCAAGCCGATGCCGAGGAAAACGTGGTCCCCGCCAAGACCATCGAAGTCACCCGGGAGGGTTCGCTGGAAGCCCGGGCCACCGGGCGTTCGATCGGTGGCGAATCGGCCCGCGGTGAGATCACCGTGGTCAACGAACTCAACCGGAACCAACCGTTGGTCATCCGGACGCGCTTCCAGGCTCCTGATGGCAGACTCTTCCGTTCCCAGTCCGGCATCGTCGTGCCGGCCGGCGGCACGACCACCGTGCAGGTGGTGGCGGACGAAGGCGGCACCGACGGCAACCTTCCGGCGGACACCAGGCTTTCGATACCCGGACTCCGCAGCACGACCGCGGTCTACGGCCAGATCGAAGAGCCGCTGACCGGCGGCACGGATGCCGACAGCACGACCATCTCACGTGAGGACATCGACCGGGCCCGGACCCAGCTCGGCCAACACCTTGCCCGGGAGGGACTCGAGGAGGCCGAGAACAGGACGGCGGTCGACCACGTGGTGAATCCGGAAGTCGCGGCCGTAACCGTGCTGGATAGCGAAGCCGATCCCGACGTGGGCGCTTCGGCCGAGCGATTCACGATCAGCGGCCGTGCTCGCATCACCTACTTCTCGTACGAAGAGGATGTCCTCGAGCGCGTACTGGACGGTGACCTTGAGGCCAAGATTCCCGGCGGTACGAACCTCGTTGACGAACGGTCCGAGACGTTCCGGGTCAAGGAACGGTCCGCCGCGCAACTGAGCACCCTGCTGGTCGTCGACACCTTCACGGCATCGGGCATTTCGGCGGAGCGGATCGCCCGGGACATCGCCGGCAAGAGCAAGGAGGAAGCGGAGCGGATCATCAGGGAGACCGGCAAGGCGACCGGCGCGACCGTCGACCTGTCGCCGTTCTGGGTCCGGTCGGTGCCGGGGGATGCCGGCAAGGTCCGCGTGCGGCTGGAAGCACGTCCGGCGGCCGGCGCCAGCCCGTCTCCAGGGGTGACGCCGGGCACATGAGGATCGTCGCGGTAGACCTCGGGAAAGCGCGCAGCGGCCTGGCCGTCTCCGATGAGGCAGGCATCACGGCCCGTCCGCTGACGACGGTGCCGACCGACCGGTTGGCCGAGGAACTGGGGAAGCTGGTCAAGGGCGGCATCTCCACGGTAGTCGTCGGTCGGCCGCGGACGCTCTCCGGCGGGCTGGGACCGCAAGCCAAATGGGTCGAAGACCAAGTCTCCCGGCTCAAGCTGGCCCTCCCGGCCACGTTCGTCTATGAGGACGAGACCGCCAGCACGACGGAAGCGGAAGCCGGCGGAGACGGCAGCGATGCTGCTGCCGCTCGCGTGATCCTACAGGGGTATCTTAATGAACGTGCGTAACAGCCGGCGGTTCGCGCTCGGCGTCGCTGTCGTCATCGTGGCAGCGGTCGGTATCGTCCACTGGTACCGGACCGGGCTGCAGGCGACCGGCGCCCCGGAAGCGGTGGTGGTGGTCAGGCAGGGCGATACGCCGGACCTGATCGCGGAAAAGCTCAAGGAGCAGGACCTGATCCGTTCCGAGCGGGCATTCACCTTGCACGTGAAGTTCGAGGGCCTGGCCACGGACATCAAATCCGGGCGATTCCGTCTTTCCGGCGAACAGTCGGCGCAGGAGATCGCCCAGGCGCTGACCGAAGAATCGCAGCTCGCGACCCAGTTCACGATTCCCGAAGGCCTGACGCAAACTGAGACCGCGGAGCGGCTCGACCGGTTGGAGATCACGGATGCCGATACATTCAAGGAGCTGCGGGCGGCCGACTTCCCGGAGTACGACTTCCTGCGGATCCTCCCCGACGGCGCGTCGCTCGAAGGCTACCTGTTCCCGGAAACCTATGCGATACCGCTCCCCGACACTTCGGCGGAAGATGTCGCCCGGATCATGCTCGACCAGTTCCGGACGGAACTGGCGGGATTCCAGAACCAGGTGGCGAACAACGGCCGATCGCTCCATGAGATCGTGACGATCGCCTCGTTGGTCGAGGAAGAAGTGCGGACCACGGAGGACAGGAAGCTGGTCGCGGGTATCATCCTCCGGCGTCTCGAGGAGGACATCCGGCTCGACATCGACGCGACCGTGCGGTATGCCCTTAACAAGCCGACCGACGCGCTGACCGTCGACGATCTGGCGACCGACGATCCGTATAACACGCGCCGGTTCAAGGGATTGCCGCCGGGGCCGATCGCCAATCCCAGCCTGGATGCGATCCTGGCCGTGCTCGACCCGACCGATTCGCCGTACCTCTTTTACCTCTCGGCGCCGGATGGCACCACGTATTACGCCGAGACCGACGAAGAGCACGAAGCCAACAAGACCGAGCACCTGCAGTGACGGCCGGTGTCGCATCCCGGTAGGCTGGAGGCATGGCGACGTTCTGGGACCAGGTAGATATCGACGTTCGTGCCGGCAAGGGCGGTGACGGGCTGATCAGCTTCCGTCACGCCCGCGGTGAGTCACGGGGAGGTCCCGACGGCGGTGACGGCGGTGACGGCGGGAGCGTGGTGCTGGTCGCCGATCCGGGTATCAACACGCTGGCGGAGTACGCGCGGAAAAAGACGTTCGCGGCTAAGGCCGGCGCCCCCGGCGGGAAGGGCAAACGCCATGGCAAATCGGCGGACGAGTTGGTGCTTGAGGTGCCCGTCGGAACCGTGGTCCGGGAATCCGGCGCGCTGCTGGCCGACCTCGACGAACCGGGCGCACGGACGGTCCTGGCCCGGGGCGGTACGGGAGGGTACGGCAACGCCCATTTCACCAGCTCCCGGCGGCAGACGCCCCGGCTGGCCGAGCGCGGCGAGCCCGGCGAGGCCAAACAACTCGAACTGGAACTGAAACTGGTGGCGGATATCGGGCTGGTCGGCGTGCCGTCGGCCGGCAAGTCGACGCTGCTGTCCCGCGTGACCGCGGCCAAACCCAAGGTCGCCGACTATCCGTTCACGACCACCGTGCCGGGCCTCGGCATCGCGATGACCGGCGGACAGCGTTTGGTGCTGGCCGACATCCCCGGGCTGATCGAAGGTGCCCACCGGGGCAAGGGGCTTGGCGACGCCTTCCTCCGGCACATCGAACGGACCAAGGCGATCGTCCACCTGCTCGACGTCACCGCCGAAGATCCGGCGGCGGATTACCGGAGCGTCCGGAAGGAGCTCACGGCATTCGACCGGACCCTGGCGCGGAAGCCGGAGGTCGTGGCGCTGAACAAGGTCGACGCGCTGACGGCGGAAGCGGCCGCGGAGGCGGCCAAAAGCCTTTCCCGGCGGATCCGGAAACCGGTGTTCGCCGTGTCGGCGGCCGCCGGGACCGGCGTGGACGTCCTGCTCACGGAAGCCGCCGCGCTGGCGAAGCGGCACCGGACGAAAGCCCGGAAAGAGCCGGTGTCCCGCATCGGCCTGGCGGAGCTGGCGCCACGATCCTTGAGCGTCGAACCGGACGGGGACGGATTCATCGTCCGCGGACCCCGGCTGGAACGTTTGGCTACCCAGACCGACTTCGAGAACCCGGAAGCCGTGGAACGTTTCTGGTGGACGGCCCGGCGGCTCGGCCTCGATGCCCGCCTGGAGAAGCTGGGGGCCGGACCGGGCGCCACGTTGACCGTCGCAGGACGCACCCTGTCCTGGCCCGGACCGTCCTGACCGCCCATGGTCGCCTACTGGACGTCGCCGTGAAACGTGTAAAATAGGCCTGCATGCAAACCAAAACCGCGAAAAAGAAACGCGTACCGCTCTATAAGCGACGGAAGTTCTGGGGGGCGACGTCCATCGCCACCGTGGTTGCCGCAGGGGCGGCTCTGTTCTTCCTGGCGCAGCAGCCGTCGGTCAAGCAAGCGGAAGACGCCAAGACCGGCATCATCGAGATCTATACCGACCCGGATAACGCCACCATCCTGATCGACGGCAAGGAACGATCCGAGCGCAGCGATGCCAAGATCGAAGTAGGCATCGGGACACACGAGGTCACACTGCAACTCGCCGGCTATGACGAGGCGGAGATTCCCATCGAGGTGTTCGAGGACCAGCCGGCGGTGATCGAACACACGTTCGTGCGCGACGGCGAGACCGTCACGGACGAATCCGCGGATGACTTTAAGACGTACCGGAACGCCAAGTACGGATATCGCATCCGGTACCCGTCCCGCTGGGAACCGCGGGAACAGTCGTCCGAGGTCGTCGTGTTCTATGAGGTAAGCGGTCCGCGCCCCGAGGAAGACCATGACCATGGTGAGGATGGTCATGACGAAGGGGAGCATACCGCACCGCTGACCATTCTCGTCCAGGGAAACCCGAAGAACCTCGGTCCGGAGGCCTGGTACAAGGCGCGCGAGGAATATCCGCACGAGGACCAGGCCGCGATCGAGCAGCGAGGAATTACGGTGAACGAACGCCCCGGCTACCAGTATGAGACCCCATACGGCTTCGTGCCGTACTTGATCACCATCGTGACCGGCAAGGGCCAGGCGTTCCTGCTCCAGCAGGTCCAGGATTCGCCGAACCGTAAGCTCTACGACCAGGTTATCCAAACGTTCACGCTGGAGTAGCCCGGCGAAACGGCCCGTTCTCCCGCGATCGTGCCCGGAGCCATTGACTGATGGCGTATTTTATGGTATGTTTTGGTAATTTTGCAGGAAACAAACGCATAAAAATATGAACGACATCCTTCAAATCGTCCTTCCGTTCGTGACCGCGCTCTCGGTCCTGGCCGTGTTCCACGCGGTCGCCTACCTCCACCTCCGGCTCTCCGAGGTCGAGGAGGACGACGATGGCGAACTGCTGCATTCGTGACGTCATCCTGCGGCAGCCACGTAATCTAGGTAGAATGAGAGCGAACACGAACACACATTCGGGTATGACTTCCAAGAAACCACCGGTCGATCCGGGAGACATGCTGGGGCACATCCTGGCGTGGCCCGAACTGTTCAAATCGGGATACGGGACGGCGGTAACGCTTCCGCCGCGACTGAAGCGTGCCGAACGGATCATGGTCTGTGCCATGGGAGGCTCGGGGATCGGAGCCGCGTTGGCAGGGGATTACCTGGCGGACCAGCTCAAGGTTCCATATGTGATCCATCGTGACTATGGCGTACCCGAGTACGTAGACGAGCGGACGCTCGTGATCTGCGTAAGCCATTCCGGCAGCACGGAGGAAACCCGCTCCGCCTACGCCGCGGCCCGGGAGCGCAAGGCACCGGTCCTGGCGGTGACGACCGGCGGGCCGCTTGCCGATGATGCCCAGCGGGACAAGCAGGCGCTCGTCACGTACGTTAGCGCGATCCCGCCCCGCGCGGCGACCCCCTATACGTTCGGACTGATGTTGAAGGTCCTGGTGACGCTGGGATTCGCTGCCGACTGCTCGGAAGCGGTGAAACCGGCCGTCGAACACGTACGCGAGCTGGCGGAGACGGCCCGGTCAACGCAGCGGCATCTCGGTGCCGAGCTGGCCGAACGGCTCCATGGCCGGATACCGGTCATCTACAGTACCGGCTTCCTCACGGAAGCTGGCCGACGGCTCAAGGGACAGCTTGCCGAGAACGCCAAGCAGACGGCCGCCTGGGACGTGCTTCCCGAGCAGAACCATAACGGGATCGTCGGCCTGGAGTACCCGGATTCCCTGGGGCAGCAGGCGCTTTTTGTGCTGCTGCGCACGGACATGGAGCATCCGCGCCATGCCCTCCGCTTCGAATTCCTGAAGGAGCAACTCGACCGCCGGAACCTACCGCACGTGACGATCCAAGGGACCGGCCCGAACCGGCTGGCCTGCCAGGCTTCCGTCATCTTCTGGGGCGACCTGGCGAGCTGCGAGCTGGCGAAGCTGAACGGCGTCGACCCGTCGCCGAACGAGGTGATCGACTCCCTGAAGGCCCGATTGGCGGAGGATCCGCTATGAGCGTGAAGATCACCGGTATCATTGCCCGGATGGTCTTGGACTCCCGCGGAATCCCGACGGTCGAGGCGACCGTCCGGACCGACCGGAGCGAGGGTACGGCATCCGTGCCGGCCGGTACGTCCAGCGGAGCCCATGAAGCACGGGAGGTGCGCGACGGCGATCGCCGATGGAACGGCCAGGGCGTCCGCAAGGCCGTGAGCCACGTGAACGTGGAAATCGCACGGGCGCTCCGCGGCGCCGACGCCGCCGACCAGGGGGCGATCGACGCCCGGCTACAGGAACTGGACCGCGCCAAGCGCTCGGGTCTCGGCGCCAACGCGCTACTGGCGGTGAGCCTGGCGACACTCCAGGCCGCGGCGGAGGCCGCGAAGGAACCGCTCTGGCGTTACGTCGCGGAGGGTGAACCCCGCGGTCTTCCCGTCCCGATGCTGAACGTCCTGAATGGTGGTGCCCATGCCGACAACGGCCTCTCCATCCAGGAGTTCATGATCCTGCCGATCGGGTTCGACGCGTTTTCCGAGGCGCTCCGCGCCGGGGCGGAAACGTATCGCGCGCTCTACGACATCCTCGTCGACCGCGGTTTATCCACGGGCGTCGGCCTGGAGGGCGGTTTCGCGCCGGAATTGGACGGTCATCACGACGCGCTGGACCTCTTGCTCCAGGCGATCGAGCGCGCCGGGTACCGTCCCGGGGAACAGATCGCACTCGCGCTCGACGTGGCCGCGTCCGAACTGTACCGCGGCGGCGGGTACCGTTTCGACGGGCACACCTTGAGCGCCGAACAGCTGGCGATCGAATACGAAACGCTGACACAACGGTACCCCCTGGTCTCGCTGGAAGATCCGTATGCCGAGGATGACTGGGGCGGCTGGAAGGCGCTGAAAGGCAGGGTCGCGACCCAGGTCGTGGCCGATGACCTTACCGTCACGGATGCCAAGCGCATTACCAAGGCCGCGACGGAGGCCGGCATTTCCGGTGTGATCCTGAAACCCAACCAGGCGGGGACGTACACCGAAGCCGCGGCTGCCCGCCGTGTCGCCGCGGAGCAGGGATTGGCGGCGATCGCCAGCCATCGTTCCCGCGAGACGACGGATGCCTGGATCTCCGACCTCGCGGTCGGTTGGGAGACGGGATTCATCAAGGCCGGCGCCCCGGCACGCGGCGAGCGCGTAGCGAAGTATAATCGCCTCCTCGCGATCGAACGAGCGATCGGCAGCCAGGCCGTCTACCACGGCCGGAACGCACTGGTTACCACGGAGGCGCGACATGCCTGAGCGCCGCCCGGTCGCGATGCTGGTCCTGGACGGCTGGGGAATCTCCCCGGTCACGGAAGGGAACGCGATTTCCAGCGCCCGGACGCCGAACATGCACCGGCTGCTCCGGGACTACCCCTCGATGGCACTCCAGGCGGCCGGGACCGCCGTCGGCCTGCCGTGGGGGGAGGCCGGCAACTCAGAGGTCGGCCACCTTAACCTCGGCGCCGGGCGGATCGTCTTCCAGGAGGTCCCGGCGATCGCCACGGCGCTCGCCAGCGGCTCGTTTTTCCAGAACCAGGTGTTCATCGACGCGGTCGAGCACGTGAAGAAGCACGATTCCTCGCTGCACTTCATCGGGGCGTTGAGCCCGGAGGAGGGTGCGAAAGGTCTGGAACACGTCCGGGCGCTGTTGGAGCTCGCCAAGCAGCAGGGGTTCTCGAACGTTTATGTCCACGTCCTGCTCGACAAGGAGGGGCAGATGGAGAACAGCATGGACAAGTACCTCGACCAGCTTGCCAAGACCATCGCCGAAGTCGGCGTCGGCACGATCGCGACCATCTCCGGCGAGTATTACGCGATGGACCGCGAGAAGCGCTGGGAACACACGGCCCGGGCGTACAGTCTAATGGTGGCCGGGAAAGGGCCGCAGGCTGTTAGCGTGAAAGAGGTGCTCACCCAGGCGCGGTCCACGGATACGCCGACGGAGTACATCGAGCCGACCCGGATCGGCGAGCCGCCGACGATCGACAACAACGACTCGATCATCTTCTTCAATTACCGGCCGGAACGCAGCCGGCAGTTGGCGAAGGCGTTCGTAGCGCCGTACTTCGGTCAGTTCGAGCATGGCGAACCGCTCAAGAACCTCTACCTGGTGACGATGAGCTCGTTCGCCGACGACATGAGCGTGAAGGCGGCGTTCGCCGCGGAGAAGCTGCCCGATACGTTGGGCGAGACCGTCTCCAAAGCGGGGCTGACCCAGTACCGGGTCGCGGAGAGCGAGAAGTTCGCGCACATCACCACGTTCCTGAACGGCGGGCACGACCAGCCGTTCACCGGCGAACAAGACGAGAAGGTCCCGTCGCCCGAGGTGCGCGGCTACGACGAGCAGCCGGAGATGGCCGCGGCCCAGGTGACCGAGAAATTGGTCGCGGCGATCACGGGCAAGGCCGCCGACCTGTACGTCGCCAACTACGCCAACCTCGACATGGTCGGTCATACCGGTAACTTCGAAGCCGCCGTCCGGGCCGCCGAGGCGCTGGACGTGGAGATCGGCAAGGTTATCCACGCCTGCGAGGAACAGGGGGTCACGATGTTGATCACCGCCGACCACGGCAACGCCGAGCAGATGACCAGCGCCCGGACCGGAGTCAGTAACGTCGACCACTCGAACAATCCGGTACCGATGATCCTGGTCAGTGACGACGATCTGGCGCTTTCCGGCCAGGACCGTTCGATCATGGACGGGAGCCTGCCTTCCGGCATGCTGGCGGACGTGGCGCCGACGGTGCTCGACCTGCTGAATATCCCCAAGCCGGAAGCGATGACCGGGTATAGCTTGCTGGAACGGTCGGAAGGGCCCTTCCTGACATGAGGCAGCGATGACGAAGAAGCCCGCTTCCACGGGCCGGCGCCGGTTGGTGCTGGCGGTACTGGACGGCTGGGGGCACTCCCCGGTCTTCGAAGGCAACGCCATCGCCAATGCCCGGACGGGACATTTCGCCCGGTTGTGGCAGGATAATCCGCATACGTTGCTCCAGGCATCCGGTGAAGCGGTCGGATTGCCGTGGGGCGAGATGGGCAACTCCGAGGTCGGCCACCTGAACATCGGCGCGGGCAGGGTCGTTCCCCAGGACCTGCCGCGTGTATCCGCCGCGATCGCGGACGGCTCGTTCTATGAGAATGACGCGCTGAAGGCGGCCTGCGGGCATGCCCGTAACGCTTCGGGTACCCTGCACCTGATCGGCCTGGCCTCGTCGGGTGGCGTACATGCGCACCTGCGCCACCTGATCGCCCTGCTCGACCTTGCCCGTCGGGAAAAGGTGAAGGACGTGGCGCTCCACATCTTTGCCGACGGGCGCGACACGCCGCCGAAGGCGATCCTGGATTCGCTCAAGAAGCTGGAAGGCGAGATTGCCAACACCGGCGTGGGGAAGATCCGTACCATCTGCGGCCGGTACTACGCCATGGACCGCGACAACCGATGGGACCGGACCCGCAAAGCGTTCGAAGCGATCGCGCAGGGGAAAGGTCCGACGGCATCGAGCGTCGAGGCGGCGATCTCCCGGGCTTACAAGCAGGGGCTGACGGATGAATTCATCGAGCCGACCGTAATCCTGCGTGACGGGGAGAAGCCGCAGCCGCTCCGGAGCAGTGACTCCGCGATCTTTTTCAACTTCCGTTCGGACCGGATCCGGCAGCTCGCGGAAGCGATCGCGCACGCCCAGTTCGAGCGATTTCCCCGCAAGGACTACGTCGGCCCGGGCTACGTGTCTACGTTGACCCAGTACGAGCCGAACCTGCCGGTCCACGTGGCATTCTTCCCGCAGAACGTCGTGGACCCGCTGGCCAAGGTGCTCTCGGACGCGGGTATCCGCCAGTTCCACATCGCGGAGACCGAGAAGTACCCGCATGCCACGTTCTTCCTGAACGGCGGACATGAAGAGCCGTATCCCCTCGAGGAGCGGCTGCTGATTCCCTCTCCGCAGGTCGCGACCTACGACCAGGAGCCGGCGATGGGCGCGAAGGAAATCACGGCCGAGTTGGTCAAGCGGATCGGCGACGAGGCCTACGGGTTCATCATGGTCAATTTCGCGAATCCGGATATGGTGGGTCACACTGGTAACTTCGAGGCGACGGTCAAGGCGGTCGAGACCATCGATAAGAGCCTGGGCGAGATCGCCGAAGCCAGCCGCAAGGCGGGCGCGTACCTGGTCATCACTTCCGACCACGGTAATGCGGAACAGATGGTCAACTTCGCGAACGGCGTACCGGACAAGGAACATACGACCAACCCCGTGCCGCTGATCATCTGCCCGCCGGCGTCCGGGGACCCGGGCAAGCTGCTGGCCTCCGGCCGCCTGACGATGGACAAGGACACGGCCGCGACCGGCCTGCTCGGAGACGTGGCGCCGACCGTCCTGAAGCTGATGGGCATTCCGGTATCGCCGGGGATGGAAGGATACGGGCTGATCTGAACGCCGCGTCCTGTTCGCCGCCGCCCCTGCTCGGTAAGCTGGTGACATGACGAATCCCGACATCCGGCTTCCCGCCGGCGTCCGGTGGGTGATGGACGGACTCGCGAAAGCGGGTTTCGAGGCGTACGCCGTCGGCGGCGGCGTCCGGGACCTGCTGCTCGGTCGCGAACCGAAGGACTGGGACGTCGCGACGCCGGCTACGCCGGAGGATATCCAACGCATATTCCCGAACGCCGTGTACGCGAACCGGTACGGGACCGTGGGCGTACGGCATGGGAAGAAGACCTACGAGGTGACGACCTACCGGGCGGAAACGGAGTACCGCGACGCGCGCCACCCGGAGAAGGTCGTGTTCGTGAAACGGCTCGGGGATGACCTGGCCCGGCGGGACTTCACGGTGAACGCGATCGCCACCGACGGCCGGAAGCTGGTCGATCCGTTCGGCGGACAGGCCGATTTGCGGGCCAAGGCGATCCGAGCGGTCGGCGACCCGGACGAGCGGTTCCAAGAGGATGCGCTGCGGTTGATCCGCGCCGTCAGGTTCGCGGCACAACTCAGGTTCGCGATCGAGGCGAAGACGCTGACGGCCGTCCGGGCCAACGCGGAACGGTTGCAGTACATCTCCGCCGAACGGATCCGCGACGAATTCATGGGAATCCTGATCTCGGACCGGCCGGCCGAAGGCGTACGGTTGCTCCTGAAGACCGGATTGCTCGCGCAGTTCCTGCCGGAGCTTTTGGAGGGCGCGGACCTAGACCAGCCGAAGCATCACAAGTATCCGGTGCTCGAGCATAACCTCCGGTCACTCGAGCATACGCCGAGCACGGACCCGCTGGTCCGGCTCGCGGCGCTCCTGCATGATGTCGGCAAGCCCCGGAGCGCGCGCGGCAGCGGCGCCAACCGCACGTTCCACGGCCACGAAGTGATCGGCGCCAGGATGACCAAGGAGATCATGCGCCGCCTCCGGTTCTCCAACGACGACCTGAAGCGCGTGACCAATCTCGTCCGGCACCACATGTTCCTGTTCCAGTTCGAGTCCACGGACAAAGCGGTCCGGCGGATCGTCCGGCGGGTGGGACCGGAGCATGTCGACGACCTGATCGCGCTGCGGGTCGGCGACCGGATCGGCTCGGGTTGCAAGATCGGACTCACGAAAAAGCTCCAGTTATTCAAGGAACGTTCGCTCGAAGTACAGAAAGAGCCGATCTCCACGCGGATGCTCAAGGTCGACGGGCACGACCTGATGAAGGAGCTGGGCATGAAACCGGGCCCGGGGATCGGACGGACCCTGGATGCGCTGCTCGAGGAAGTCCTTGACGATCCGAAGCGGAACACTCGGGAATATCTCCTGGAACGGGCCAGGAAACTGCATGCGGCACGCTCCTGACAGTTGCCCGGGAGGGTGTCGGGATACTAAAGTGGAACGGTAACCCATTTACGTATGGCAAAGAAGGGGAAAACCAGCGACGTGAACATCAAGGAAACTCCCGACGAGGAGTACTTCGATCGGCAGAACGATCCGTACGTATTGCCGCCCGAGCTTAACGTCACCGTGCGGGACGGATTCCGATTTGGGATCGGCCTGATTTTGGCGATGTTGGTCTTCTGGGCGCTGGCGGCGGCAGGAACGGTACTCTTCTTCAGCCTGGGATTGGTAAACTAGAGCTATGCCCGAAACCGTAGTTACCAAGGAGAATTTCACGAAGGAGGTCGAGCAGTCCGACAAGCCGGTACTCGTGGATTTCTGGGCGGAGTGGTGCGGCCCCTGCAAGGTGCTCGATCCGATCGTCGATGCCGTCGCCGACGAGAAGAAGGATCGGCTGGCCGTCGGCAAGGTCAACGTGGACGAGCAGCAGGAGCTGGCGCAGCAGTTCGGCGTGATGAGCATCCCGACCCTGATCCTGTTCAAGGGCGGACAGCCGGTCGAGACGATCATCGGCGTGCTACCGAAGCCGGAACTCGAGGGCAAGCTGACGCCGCATCTCTAGGGAGGATCGACGTGACGGAAAAGACAAACACTCCTGACCGCTACGATATCGCCATCATCGGTGCCGGCCCGGCAGGTCTCGCGGCATCCGTCTACGCGTCGCGGTACAAGCTGACGAACGTCGTCATGGGGCCGGAGCTCGGTGGGTACGTCTCCACGACCCACCTGGTCGAGGACTACCTCGGGTTCCAGTCGATAAGCGGCATGGACCTGGCGAAGCACTTCGGGGATCACGCGAAGGCATACGACGAGGCGACGCTGCTTCCGGAAAAGGTCACCGAGGTATCCCGGGACGGCGACCTGTTCCACCTGAAAGGATGGGCGGGAGCGGAGCTGTCGGCCCGTGCGGTGCTGGTCGGAACCGGTACCGAGCACAACAAGCTCGGCGTGCCGGGTGAGAAGGAATTCGAAGGCAAGGGCGTGTCGTACTGCGTCACCTGTGATGCGGCGTTCTTCAAGGACAAGCGCGTGGCGATCGTGGGCGGCGGCGATTCCGGTGCCAAGGGTGCGCTGCACCTCAGCGAATTCGCGAAGGAAGTCTTCTGGATCCACCGTCGGGACACGTTCCGGGCGGAGCCCATCTGGGTGGATCGCGTGAAGTCGAAGCCGAACGTGACGTTCGTGCTGTCGAACAGCGTCACGAAGGTGCTCGGCGAACAGACGGTGACCGGCGTTACGTTGGACCAGTCGTACGAGGGGAAAGGCGAGATCGCGGTGGACGGGCTGTTCGTGGAGATCGGCTCGACGCCGGAGCGGGCGATTCCCGACATGCTCGGAGCCAAGGTGGATGACGGGCAGTTCCTGATCGTGAACGACCACCAGCGGACCAGCGCGGAGCGGGTGTGGGGTGCCGGCGACAACACCACGGCGTCCGCGATGTTCCGCCAGATCGGTACGGCGGTTGGGGAGGGGTCGGTCGCGGCCGGAGACGTCTACGAGTATCTCAACGACCCGCGCGCCGACTGGCACGCCAAGGGCGCGATCGTTACGGATTAAGCCAGGCGCTTAAGAAGCATGGAGAGTCTGTCTGCCCGCCATCCGCGCGGCCATATCGGCCGGCGGCACTCCTTCGCGATGCGCGGCGTTGATAACTCGGTCGGTATTCTCGATGGGTAGCTCCTGAAGCCATTGAGGAGCGGCCTCAAGGGCTGCCCCCGCGGCATGCAGTTCAGCAGCAATCCCAGGTTCGCGTCGAATCATACCGGCATAGTAACACAGCAAGCGTGGCGTCTTGTTTTTTTGCTTAACCATAAAATATAATTGATTGTCGCAGCTTAGCAGTGGTTGGGGACGGCTGTCTGGGGCTGGTTCGTCCGGCAATGGACAACCGTTCTCAAGATGGCTCCGTGAGTAAAAGCAAACAACGAAAGGATAATCATGACTGCCGTTCGGGAGACGAAAGCCGGTTGGGCAGGTGTCGTTTTCTATGTCTTCGCCACGTTCATAGTCGGGCTGGCGGGGGCGGTACTCATGCCCCTCACCGGCACTGATAGCGCGTCGGTGCCGATCGCCGGGCTAAGCATGCTGGTCCTGTTCACCATCGTGGCGCTTGGAGTGCTGCACGACTATTGCGATCCGTCCGATAGCCTCATTCGTGTACTCCTGCCGACAATGTTGGGGCTCGTCGTGATATGTGCAGCGGGGATGAATCTAGGCGCCTGGATCACGGTCGAGATTGGCACGACGAATTGGGAGCACTGGTGGTGATACCACCCTTCACAACGGACCCATCCGCGCACCACTGATGAGTGTCGTCCGTGTAGCTTCGGCTACGTGCGGGTTCAGACCAGTAAATTACCCTAGATTTACTGGTCTTTTTTATTTGGTCGTGAAACGAATCTTTCTGTTGTGGGATTCAACGACGGTGCTGGCTACTCCATCAGGGGCCAGTGCCGTCGTATCGATGATTAGGCTAGAGGTGGATGCCGTGCCGGTACCGGCGGCCGCTTCTTCCGCTTCACGTCGGCGCATCGCGTCCGCCACCGCTTTGCGAGTCGTCGCGGGATTCGCTTTGTATAGCTCGCGGAATCGCCGTTCCAGGCGTACCTCGAAATCACCGATCAGGAACAACTGGAGTTCCGCGCCCGGCCAGATGTCGTTCGTCAGCCTGCGTCCGTTGACGACCACGTTTCCCGGCCGGATGAAGTCGCGCGCGATCTCACCGACGCGCAGCGGAGCGAACGGATAACGTATCAACCTGGCACTGGTATCGTAAGTCTCCGGCGTCTTCAGGTCCGCCGTGACGTCCGCCCCGTTCACGCACACCGAAGCCTCCGATCCCTCCATCGCGAAGTCGACGTCCGCTTCCGCGTAGAACCTGCCGACAGCCGTTTCGTTCTCCAGATCTACGCCCTCACGCAACGTGGCTGCTGCCAGCCCGCGTCCGATGCCGCTGACGTCCAGATAACGGAAGCCATACGCTTCGCAGAGCGTGGCGCACAGCGTATCCTTTCCGGCAGCCAGCTCTCCCTCCACGGTGATGACCTGGGGGCGTCTGTGCCACCTCGGTAGTTTCTCCGGTATCTCGGGAATGCCGGGTTCTGGTCGTTCCGCACTCATGACCGCTGAGCATATCACTTAGGGTTGGCGGCGGGAACGCGGTGGAGCCAGGCGGATTCGAACCGCCGACCTCCTGCATGCCATGCAGGCGCTCTGGCCAGCTGAGCTATGGCCCCGTGCTTCCGTAGTATAGCGAAAACGGTCGTGTGTTTCGGAGCGGGCAAAAGAAAATGGGCGGTCGTCGCAGTCAGCTGGCGAGATAGCTGATGGTGTGCGACGACCGCCCGGGTCTTGGAGAATGCGACTGCAAAAGGGGATTTTGCCGCCGCTCGGCACCCGACAGGTAGTCAAGGTGGGTCAGGGATCGTTTGCTTTTCGACCCTACCGGTCCCTGTTCTCCAAGTATTGAAGTTTCGTGAGTCCTGCTGGGAGACGGGATGTCCCTTGATTCGCTCTCCTCCCTCGGACGCCGTCTGCCGTCCGAAGTGTCCTGCATATCCCGGTCTCTAGGCACAGACTCACGCTTGTCCGACGATTCCGACTTGTTTTGTAGACCAGCGCGCGCTAGATGCGTCGCGTGGGTTAAAACGAGTGGCGGAACGCGGACGAAGTTAAGGTGATGGCGTTAAGCCGTAGGTCCAGTTAACAAGAGTGTCCGGGGTCATGCAAGCGCCTTCGCTTGCATCCGCCGGCAAACACCGCGAAGCTGGGGACATGGCGAAGGCGAACATCCTCTATGCGCATCTCGCCGACCAGACGTTTCCGTCCGACGGCGGCAAGCTTAACCTGATCGGCGTCTTCGGCGGTCTCAATGCCCCGGGCCGGATCGGCCTCGGGCAGTTCCCGGCGATTTACCCGCGGCTGGCGATGGCCGTCGGCCTGGCAACGACCGCGGACGAGCTGCCGGTCAGCGTCACATTCCGTGACGAAGACGGCAAGGATGTGGTACCGCCGTTCTCAGGCACGTTCGAGATCAAGCGCCAGGAAGGTGCCGCCAAGAAGAAGGAGGCGGCCAACCTCAACTTCAACCTGAACTTCGACGCGTTCCGGATCGAGAAGCCGGGCAAGCTCTTCATCACCATCGAATCCGGTGAAGACGAGCTGGCCGAGATGGAGATCACTGCCGTGCAGGCGCAGCAGCAGGGTCAGCAGCAGAAGTAGCGCCGCCGACGCCGTCGAAGTAGTCCAGCCTGATCCGATCACCGTCCCATACCAGCTTCGATCGGTAGTAGCCGCCGTGGCCGGTTTCGTGCATGTGCTTAATGATCCGGAAGTCGGACGGGACGATCTCCGGCTCGAGCCGGTCGATCTCTTCCGGCGTGAACCAGCGGACCGTGCCTTCCGGCAGTTCGCGCGGCTTCGTGGAAACCGGACCTTTCGGCGTCATCCGGGTGACGAACAGCAGGGGGCGGGTGACGGCGCCGTCGGCATGAATCGCCAGCTCATCCACGACGCCGAGGTATTCATCGACGCGCGCATCCAGTCCCAGCTCCTCCTTGATCTCCCGTGCCGCGCCGGCGTCGAGATGTTCGTCCGCCTCAAGCTTGCCGCCGGGCAGTCCCCAGAATCCGGTCAGATAGTTCCGTTTGAACTTGATCAGCGGGATCCGCCCTTCGTGCTCCACGATGCAGACGGCGACGAGTAGGATCTTCATCGGACCTCGTACCGTTTCTTGTACAAGCGGCGGTTCGCTTCGATCACGGCGCGGGTGGCGGAGTAGGTGGCGGCGTGCAACTGGTGGAGCGCGTCGGAACGGATGTCGCCGGCGGCGTAGACGTTCTTCACGTTGGTTTCCATCGTGCCGGCGTCGACCTTGATCAGGCCGCGGTGGTCGAGCCTGACCCCGAGCTTTTTGGCGACGTCGTTGTATGGCATGATGCCGAGCCGGTGAAAGATTGCGTCGGTAGCAAGGGTCTTTTCCTGACCGTCCCTAAGCGCCAGGGTGACCGAGCGCACGTGGCCCTTCGGGCGGCCGACGACCTCCTTGAGCGTCCCTTCGTACGCCGGGATGCCGGCGCGTTCCAGCTTTTTCAGGGCAGGTCGGGAAATCTTCGAGAAACTTTCCGCCGTGAACGTCAGGCGTTTCGTGAACTGCCGCAGTCGGAGCGTCATGTCTACGCCGTCATCGTCCTTGCCTACGCAGAGTACGCGCTTGCCGTTCACGAAGTGGCCGTCACAGAGGATGCACCAGTACATCGACCGGCCCTCGTATTCGAAGTTGTCCTTGAAGTCCGGCATCACGTCCTCGACGCCACTGGCGATGATCACCGTTTCGGCGGTCACGGAGCGCTTCTTGGTATGAATCGTGAGGGTCCCGTCCTTACGGGGCATGACGCGTTCGGCCGGTTCTTGCAGATGGAACCGTGCGCCGAGCCGCTCGGCCTGCTCGCGGCCCAGCTCCCGGAACTGCATCGCCTTGGTGCCCTTCGGGAAGCCGAGGTAATTGTCGAATCGCTGGAACCAGGTGGAACGGCCGAAGCCCATGTCGAAGACGAGGGTCCTCAGGTTATAGCGTGCGGCGTAGACGGCGGCCGCGAGGCCGGCCGGCCCCGCACCGAGGACCACGATGTCGTAGTGGTTGCGCTTGGTCGGAGGCACGGCCTCAGCCTACCGCATCGGCGGCGAGTCGTGCCACGATGTGTCGCTTGGCGCTCCGGCCTAGTACGCTAATAGGGATGAAGCGTTACGACCCGCAGTCCATCGAACCGAAGTGGCAGCGGCGCTGGGAGGAAACAGGTATCTTCACGGCGCCGGACAAGCCTGGCACGAAGGCATACGTGCTCGACATGTTCCCGTATCCGTCCGGCGACGGATTGCACGTGGGGCACCCGCGCGGCTACATCGCGACGGATGCGTACTCACACTTCAAACGCCTGACGGGTCATGACGTTCTGCATCCGATGGGATGGGACGCGTTCGGGCTCCCGGCCGAGAACGCGGCGATCAAGAAAGGTGTCCATCCGGCGGAGAACACCACGCGGAACATCGAGAACTTCCGCCGACAACTGAAGAGCCTCGGATTCTCGTACGACTGGTCGCGCGAGGTGAACACCTCGGACCCGGACTATTACCGCTGGACGCAGTGGATCTTCCTGGAGCTGTTCAAGGCGGGACTGGTGTATCGGGACGTCGGGCAGCAGTGGTGGTGCCCGAACGACAAGACCGTGCTGGCCAATGAACAGGTCATCGATGGTAAGTGCGAGCGCTGCGGTGCCGAAGTAACCAAGAAGGAGCTGACCCAGTGGTACTTCAAGATCACGGCGTACGCCGACGAGTTGATGGACGCACTGGACGAGCTCGACTGGCCGGAGCCGATCAAGGCGATGCAGCGGAACTGGATCGGCCGGAGCGAAGGGGCGCAGGTGACATTCGGTAGCGACGCCGGCGACATCACTGTCTACACCACCCGCCCAGACACGTTGTTCGGCGCCACGTATTTAGTCCTGGCGCCGGAGCATGCGCTGGTCGGGAAACTCACGACCACGGAGCAGGCCACGGCGGTCGGGAAGTACGTCGAGCAAGCGAAGCGAGCGAGCGAGATCGACCGGACGGCGACCGATCGCAAGAAAACGGGCGTGTTCACCGGCAGCTATGCGACCAACCCGGCCAACAACGAGCGGATACCGATCTGGATTGCTGATTACGTCCTGGCTTCGTACGGGACAGGCGCGATCATGGCGGTACCGGCGCACGATTCCCGGGACCGCGAGTTCGCGGAGGTCTTCGACCTGCCGGTCCGGCAGGTCGTGATGCCGGAAACCGGTGCACCGGTCGACGGTGAGGAGCCGCGGCGGAGCATCGTGGCGATCGTCGAGCATCCGAAGACCGGCGAGCTGCTGACGCTGGACTGGGAGAAAGGCGGCGGCACCCTCTTCGTCGGAGGCGGCCGGGACGAGGGCGAGGATCCGGAAGCCGCGGCACGGCGGGAGGTCGCCGAGGAGAGCGGGTACACGAACCTGGAGCTGGTCGCCCGAGGCATTCAGGCCAAGAACCATTACCACACGATCGCGCACGGCAAGGCGCGCTGCAGCACGGCGGAACTGTTCCATTTCCGACTGAAAGATGAAGCCCGCGACGAACCGAAGCTGGAGGATCACGAACAAGGGCTGTTCACGGTGGGCTGGATGGCGCCGGCTGAAGTCGAGCGGCGCATGACCGACCCGATGCACGGGTTCGCGTTCCGCTGGTTCATGAAGCGGGAAGCGTTCGGCGGCGAAGGGATCCTGGTGAACTCCGGCCAGTACGACGGTCTCACGTCTGCTACCGCCCGCGAGCGGATCATCGCCGATCTCAAGAAACGGAAGGTCGCTACAGAGCAGACCGGCTACAAGCTCCGCGACTGGCTGATCTCCCGGCAGCGGTACTGGGGCACGCCGATCCCGGTCATCCACTGCAAGAAATGCGGTCCCCAGCCGGTGCCGGGAGAGGACCTGCCGGTGGAGCTGCCGAACGTGGAAGATTATCTCCCGACCGGCGACGGGCGGAGCCCGCTTGCCAAGGTCGAGTCGTTCGTACAAACGCCGTGCCCGAAGTGTGGCGACGCCGCCGAACGCGAGACCGACACCATGGACACGTTCGCGGATTCCAACTGGTATTTCCTGCGGTATCCGTCTCCGGACAAAAAAGACGGACCGTTCGACCCCGCTGCGCTCAAGGCCTGGATGCCGGTGGATGTGTACGTCGGCGGAGCGGAACATGCGGTGCTGCATCTGCTCTACGCTCGGTTCTGGACCAAAGCGCTCGCCGATCGCGGCCACCTCGCCTTCCGGGAGCCGTTTCTGAGTCTCCGTAACCAGGGAATGATCCTAGCCGATGACGGTCGCAAGATGAGCAAGTCACTGGGTAACGTGATCAACCCTGATGAGGTCGTCGAAGGTCTCGGCGCCGACACGCTCCGAATATTCGAGATGTTCATTGGGCCATTCGACCAGAGTGCGGATTGGAGCACGCAGGGTATTGAGGGATCCTACCGGTTCCTGAAACGGGTCTGGACGTTCGGGCAGCGGCTAGCCGAAGCGAATAGCGGCCATACACACGGAAGCGATAAAGTCTCTGCGGCGGAACGCGACTGGAAACGCGTGGCCTCCCAGGCGACCAAGCGGGTGACGGAGTCGATCGAGGGATTCCGTTTCAACACAGCAATCAGTGCCCTGATGGAAGCGCTCAACGGCTTCCAGTCACTGGCCGATGATGCCGGCGGCGTGCCGGCCACCGCGCGACCCTACTTTGAACGGTATCTGGTCTTGCTAACGCCGTTCGCGCCGCATATCGCCGAAGAACTTTGGCGGGAACTGGGACATGAGGATTCGATCTTCACGCAGGATTGGCCGACGATCGACCGGGCCGCCCTGAAGCAGGAGACCGCGGCCATCGTCGTGCAGGTGAACGGGAAGGTCCGGACAACGGTCACACTACCCACGGAAGGGCTGACCGAGGCAGCCGCCGTCCAGGCGGCACAGGAAAACGAAATCGTGCAAAAGCACCTTGGCGACGCCAAGCCGAAGCAGGTAATCTACGTACCTGGAAAGCTGCTCAACTTCGTCGTATGATCACCGTCGACATCCGGACGCTGCGAAGCGCGGATCCTGGCGCCAGCGAACCGTTCCGGTTCTCCACCCCCGCGCCGAAACTTGAGGATCTCCAAAGCCTCCGGGATCTCAAGGGATCCGGCACGGTCACCCGGCTTGGCGACCGGTACCTCGTCGCCGGCGATCTTACTGCCACCGCGAGGCTCGAGTGCAGCCGCTGCCTCAAGCCGTTCGAGCATCCGATCGAAGAACCGCTCTCCGAGGAGTTCACGAAAGAGCCGACCGAGGAACAGTTTCCGGCGGAGAACGAACGGTTGGTGCTGGACCCGATGCTCCGTGCGGTCATCCTGACCAGCCTGCCGGAGAAACCGCTGCACGATCCGGCGTGCAGGGGGCTTTGCCCTGCCTGCGGCAAAGACCTGAACGTCGAACCGCATACGCACGCGCCGGAGAAGGGTCCGGGGGATGACGAGCATCCCTTTGGCGATCTCAAGCGGTTCAAAAGGTAGCATGATCCGTGGCCTAGCCACTGGCAGCGTTCACCCTGTAAGCTGTCCATATGGCCGTACCTAAGCAAAAGAAGTCGAAGACACGGACCCGCAAGGGACGTTCGCATCTGGCACCGAAAGCCCCCGGAGCAGTGAAGACCGCTACCGGATTGCGACTGAGCCATCGTGCGGATCCCGATACCGGGCAGTACCGCGGCCGGCAGGTCATCAAGAAAGACTGATGTCGAACCGTCACACGCTTCGGACCGTCCTCATGCAGTCGCTGTATGAGGCGGAATTCCACCCCGAACAGGCGCTTACCGACATCACGGCACGCCATCTCCAGAGAGAGCAGGTGTCTGACGAGGAGCGGGCGTATGTCGAACAAGCCGCCGCCGGGCTGGCCAAGCATCGCAAGGCAATCGACGCACTGATCGTGAAGCACGCGCCGGAATGGCCGCTCGACCAGATCGCGGCGATCGACCGGGCGGTGCTCCGGCTCGGGATCTATGAGGTACTTTACTCCGACGGGGTCCCGCCGAAGGTGGCGATCAACGAGGCGGTGGAGATCGCCAAGGCGTTCGGCGGCGAGAACTCCGGTTCATTCGTGAACGGCGTGCTGGGGACTGTCTACCGCGGCAGCGACAAGTATGATGGGAAGGACGATAAGGATGGTAAGCAAGGCGATGACGGAAAAGAAACGCAACCCGAAAAGACGCGGCCGGCCGGCGGGCAAGAACCGTCGGCAGAGAAGTAAGTTCGTCCATTCCTCGGGCGGCATCGTCTACGCGATCATCGACGGCGTCCCGAAGCTGCTGCTAATCAAGCACTCGTTCGACGGCGCCTGGGCAATTCCCAAGGGACACATCGATCCCGGCGAGGACAGCAAGACCGCCGGCGTGCGTGAAGTGCAGGAGGAGACGGGTATCACCGCCGAGATCGTCGAGTTGCTTGGCAAGAACACCTACCACTTCCGCGGCTTGCGCGGTCCCGAGAAAGGTAAGACGGTCCGGAAGACGGTCGACCTCTACCTGATGCGGGCGATGGGTGACACGGAGCTGGATCCGGAGAAGTTCGACCCACACGACCAACTCGTGGCGGACGCCCGCTGGTTCGATCCCGACGAAGCCGTCCGGGCGATTCCCCACGCCAACCTGCGGCGCCTGGTGGCGCAGGCGGCCAAACGCTCGAAGGAGCTTACGCATGGCGCCTGATTCGCTCACCACGGTCCAGAAGAAACTCGGCGTCAGGTTCAAGGACGATTCGCTGCTCCGGACGGCACTGGTACACCGGAGCTACCTCAACGAGAACCGGAACTTCGACCTGCCGCAGAACGAGCGCCTGGAATTCCTCGGGGACGCGGTGCTTGAGCTGGTGGTCACCGACCATCTTTACCGGACCTACGATTATCCGGAGGGTGAGCTGACCAGCCTGCGTTCCGCGCTGGTCCGCGGGGAGCGGCTGGCCGTGGTGGCGGAAGAGCTGGGGCTTGGCCAGGCATTGTTGATGTCGAAAGGCGAAGAGAAGAGCGGCGGCCGCCAGCGGTCCGCCTTGCTCGCCAACGCCTGCGAGGCGGTGATCGGCGCGATCTACCTCGACCAGGGGTACGGCGTCGCCAAGGATTTCATCCACCGGAAGATCATCACCGCCCTGGAGACGATCATCGCCGAGGAGTCGCATCGCGAGCCGAAGAGCCTGCTGCAGGAACTGGCCCAGGAGAAACTGGGGAAGACCCCGCGCTACCGGGTGCTCGACGAGCACGGTCCCGACCACGCCAAGCACTTTACGGTCTCGGTCGGTGTCGGCGACAATAAGCTTGGCGAGGGGAAGGGGACCTCGAAGCAGTTGGCCGAGCGGGCGGCGGCGGAAGACGCGCTCGCGAAAGGCGTGAAGAAACGTCCCAAGGATTCCTGAACCATGTTCCTGACCTCGTTAGAACTCACCGGATTCAAGTCGTTCGCCAAGCGGACGGCTTTGCGCTTCGAGCCGGGCATCACGGCGATCGTCGGCCCGAACGGCTCCGGCAAGTCGAACATCGCGGACGCGATCCGCTGGGTACTCGGCGCGCAGTCAAAGAAGGCGGTCCGCGGCAAGGTCTCGACCGACATGATCTTCTCCGGCACCGCCAAGCGGCCGGCGATGAGCATGGCCGAGGTATCGCTGACGTTCGATAATTCCGTGAAACGTCTTCCATACGACTATGACGAGGTCGTGGTGACGCGGCGCCAGTATCGTTCCGGTGACTCCGAATATCTGGTGAACGGCGGCAAGGTGCGGCTCACCGACCTGTTGCACGCGTTCGCGGTGGCAGGCATCGGTGCCGAGAACTACACGGTGATTTCCCAGGGTCTGGTGGACAAGGTGCTTACCCAGACGCCGGAACAGCGGCGCGGACTCTTCGAGGAGGCCGCCGGCGTCCGGCAGTTCTACCTGAAGCGCGACGAGGCTAAACGGAAACTGGGCGAGACCGAACGGAACCTCAGTCGGGTCCAGGACATTCTCAAGGAGCTCGGACCCCGGCTGAAATCGTTGGCCCGGCAGGCGGACGCCCTGGCGAAACGCGCCGAAGTGGAGCAGCAGCTCAAGGACGCGTTGCTCGGTCTGTATGGGCGGCGGTACCGTGAGCTCTCGCACGAGGTCTCGGAACGACGGACCAAGCGTGAGGAGTTGGAGCAGGAACACGCCAAGCTCGGTGGGGAACTAGAGAAGCTCTCCGCGAAGGTGGATGAGCTGCGGTCGCGGCAGCAGGGACTTACCCTGAACAAGCTGTTCGCGGAACGGAACGAAGTCGCCGGGAAGCGCGATGCCCTCCGTGACCGGATGAACCAAGCGGTCACCGCTCGTGAAGTGGCCAAGGCCACGGCGGAGCGTCTGTCCGCCCAGCGGCGTGACCTCACGGAACGGCTGGAGGCGCTATCCGGGGCGGGGTCCGGCAAAACGGACGCCGGTACCGGCGACCTCGATCAACGGATTTCCTCCGTCGAACGGCAGATCGCGGCGCTGGCCCAGGATACGCTCGCGGGATCCGGCGATCTGTCGGAGCTGCTGGGGACGGCCGACGGGCTGACGGCGGAGATCGAGGAAGCGGTGACGATTGGCGCCGCGAAGGAGATGCTTACGACGAAACTGACGGAACTCCGGAAGGTCCTGGCACGCAGCCGCCGTTTGGCAGCGGGTGAACCGGATGAAGCCCTGGCGGAGCGGGCGAAGCTCCAGGAGGAACTGGCATCGCTCAAAGTGCAGCGGGCGTCGCGGGAGGAAGCGACGAAGCTCCGTCGCGAGCAGGCTGACCGGACGGCGACCGAGCGAAAGACGCTTGCCGCACGACTGAAGGAAACCGCCGCGGAGCTGAAGACGGCGGAAGCCACCGCCGCGGAATCGGCCAAGACCGCACAGACGGTCGGCGCGGAGCTGCAGGAACTAGAGAAGCAGGTCACGGCTCTCGATACGCGCGTGGCCGCGGAGCAGCAACGGAGCTTCGGGGAGACCGATGAGCTCAAGGAGCAGGAGGCGTCACTCCGGACCAAGCAGCGGACGCACGATGAATACCGTCGGGAGCTTGAAGCGCAGAACCTGGAGCTGGCCAAGCTGGAGACCCGGCTCGATGACCTGGTCCATGAGGCGAAAGGCAAGCTCGCGAATCTTAAGGGCGATTTCGCGTTTCCGCCCGCCGATAACGCACCACTTACCGCGGAAGACGTGAGCGAAGAGCGGATCGCCAAGCTGGAGCGGAAACTGATGGAAATGGGCGGGATCGACCCCGCGGTGACCGCGGAACACAAGGAAGTCGAGGAGCGGCACCAGTTCCTGACCGCGCAGAGCGAGGACTTGGTCAAGGCGAAGAAGGACTTGGAGCAGGTGATCCGGGAGCTGGAGCAGAAGAGCCGGACGATCTTCAGCGACGCGTTCGAGAAGATCGGCGACGCGTTCGAGGAGTACTTCGAGAAGCTGTTCGGTGGCGGCAAGGCGTCGCTGGAGATGGTCGAACCGAAGCAGGCCGAGGATGAAGAAGCGGATAGTGGCGGTGAAGCCGCCCCGCGCAAACTGGACATGGGCGTCGAGATCAAGGCCGTGCCGCCCGGCAAGCGCCTCAAGTCGCTCGCGCAGCTTTCCGGCGGCGAGCGGGCGCTCACCTCGGTGGCGCTGCTGTTCGCGATCCTCAAGGTGAACCCGTCGCCGTTCGTGATGCTGGATGAGGTGGATGCGGCGCTCGACGAGGCCAACACCGGGCGTTTCGCGCGCGTGCTCTCCGAGCTGGCCCAGCAGACGCAGTTCCTGGTGGTCACGCACAACCGCGACACGATGACAGCCGCGGCGATGCTCTACGGCGTCTCGATGGATTCCGGCGGCGTCTCGACGATGCTTTCGCTCAAGCTGCCGGAAGCGGAGAAAGTGGCGCAGCATGCCTGAGCAGGCGGAACGATTCATCGATCCTGAGCATCAGCCGCCATACCACGACATACCCGAGCTCGTGGGCATGATCGAACCGCCGTACCGCGATGCCTGCCTGCGACTGGTCGATGATCATGGCGATCGCATGAGGGCTGCCAGCGGCTCTTCGCATAACCATCAGCCGTGGGAGGGTGGGTATTGGGACCACATCCGTGACTGCATGAACCTGGCCTCCGTCTACCATGATGTAGACAGCTCCCTCCGTCCGCTCCCGTTCTCCAAATCAGACGCCCTGCTGATCATGTTCCTCCATGACTTGGAGAAGCCGTGGCGGTATGAATGGCGCGATGGTGAGAAGGTCAGGAATGAAGCCTTGCGATCCAAGGCGGATAAAAAGGCTTTCCGTGACGGACTCCTGGCGGAGTATGGCATTGAGCTTACGCCGGAATTACAGAATGCGATGACGTACGTCGAAGGGGAACTGGCTGATTACTCGAATGAACGCCGGGTCATGGGCCCGCTTGCCGCTTTCTGTCACGCCATTGACGTCAAAAGTGCCCGGATGTGGTTCGATCATCCGCAATCCGATGATGCATGGGCAGGGGCGGAACGGGTTACGGATGGCAGCGGGTAACTTGTCGCGCGCTGGTTACTGAAGTAATCTAGTATCCGTACACAGGAGACACTGAACTTGTTGGTTATCAGACTTTCCCGAACCGGTCGGACGAAACGCCCTCACTACCGCGTCGTCGTCGCCGAGAAAAGCGCGGCCGTTAAGGGTCGCTACTTGGAGGTGCTCGGGCACTACGATCCGCTGACCAAGGAATTGAAGGTAGACGCCGACCGCACCAAGCAACGGCTGGCGAGCGGCGCACAGCCGTCGGAGACGGCGGAGATGCTGCTTGAGAAGGCGGGCGTGCTGAAGCGCGAGAAGATCACCGAGAAGAACCGTCGTCCGGAGCGCAAGAAGCGCAAGGAGGCCAAGGCTGAGGCCGAAGGGGGCGCGGCACCCGCGAAAGACGAACCTGCGGCGAAGCCGGACGAAGCAGAGGCCAAGGCCGGTGAAGGTGGCGCCCCCGAGGCGGCTTCCGCTAAGGATGATTCGGCCGCGAAGAAGACCGGCGATGCCGGATCAGCCGACAAGGCCGAGGCAAAATCCGCCGACCAGCCCGCCGAAGATTCGGGCGACGACAAGCAATCTGCAGACAAGGAAAAGGATAAGGAAAAAGGAGGTTCCTGATGACCGAGGACCAAGACAAGCAATTCGTAGAGTTCGTGTTGAAGACGATCGTCGATAACCCGGACGACGTGCAGGTGGACCGTACCGTCGACGAGATGGGCGTACTCCTGACCGTGACCGTCAATCCCGAGGACATGGGCAAGGTGATCGGCAAGTCGGGCCAGACCGCCAAGGCAATCCGTTCGCTCCTCAAGGTGGTCGGTGCCAAGCATGACGCCCGCGTGAACATGAAGATAATCGAGCCGGAGGGCGAAGGCAGCGGTGCGGCAGCCACGTCGGTAACCGAGGCCGCAGCCGGCGCCACGCCGGCAACAGACGACGTGCCGGCTGAGGAGGCGGACGTTTCCGAGGCAGCGGCCGAACAACAGGACACCGCGGCGGCCGAGCCGGTACGTTCCGACGACGATTCCCAGGTGGACGAAGCGACCGGTGAGCCGGTCGAGCAGGGCGACAAACCCCAGCGCGACGAGGCCGTAGACCAGGCCCTCGGCGAGAAATCGCCGCTCGACGAGCTGTAAGTTTGACGCCAGGCCGATCGGCTTGTAGGCTCTATAGTCGTACTTTCAAACATGACCGTTTGTGCGGGGCTGCGTGTGCCTTACGGGTACAGGCAGCCCCGCGTAAGCGGTAGGCGTTCCGGAGTTAGCTTAAGGGTAAAGCGCCTTTCGCCCCCGAGGGAGATGCGGGTTCGAATCCCGTCTCCGGAGTTCCTCACGGCAGTACCATGCGCATGTAGCTCAATTGGTTAGAGCGCAGCACTATAAATGCTGAGGTTCCAGGTTCAAGCCCTGGCGTGCGCTTGCGGTACTAGTACCGAGGAGAGGTAGCTCAACTGGTAGCGTTCGACCGAAATCGAAAGATGCTGGTTCGAATCCAGCCCTCTCCGTGCCCGCACCTCTTCAATGGAATTCCCATTTTCCCGAAGAGCAAGATGCCCGAGCGAGTCTTTGCACCACCACTGCAAACCACATGACTCCCTCGGGCTTTTTCTTGCCTCAGTTGACGTATCGCTTTGTAACTCGCTATGGTGAACCCATGGAGCGGCCTGCGCTCGAACATGGAAGCATCGAAGCCGGAGTAGCGGCCGGCGACGCCAGTGGAGAGGCCGCAACACCGTTTCAGCGGATCGAGAGCGTGCTGGAAAAGGCGCGGGCATGCATCGCCGCCGGCGAGCTTAACCGCGCCATGCTGATCACGGGAGACTGCACGTTGGCCGAACGGGATTGTGCGGAAAGCAGCGACGTGCTTCTGGCGGAACGATACAACGTGCTCAGCAGCCTGCATCGTGAGCTCAGCGAGACCATGCACCCGCCGGCCGAAGAAGCGGCCTGATCCGTCGTTCGCTCGAATCCCACCGCTGCCGGTAGAATGGCAGGGATGCGTGTCGACGTCATAACCCTGTTTCCCGAGTACTTCACCGGTCCGCTCGGCCAAAGCATGATGCGGAAGGCCGCGGAGCGGAAGCTGGCGGAATTCCACGTCCACGACCTCCGCAGGTGGGGACTCGGCAAGCGCAAACAGGTGGATGACATCCCGTACGGCGGCGGGGCGGGCATGGTATTGCGGCCGGAGCCGCTATTCGCTGCCTTCAAGGAGCTTGCCGGCAAAGGGACCCGGCGGGTTTACCTGACCCCGCAGGGAAAGCCGTTCAAGCAGGGAGACGCGGAACGGCTGAGCGGCGAACGGCACCTGGTCCTCCTGGCCGGTCACTACGAGGAGATAGATAACCGGGTACGCGAAGAACTGATCGACGAAGAGCTCTCGATCGGCGACTACGTGCTAACGGGTGGTGAACTCCCGGCGCTCGTGGTCATCGACGCGGTCACCCGCCTGGTACCGGGTGTGCTTGGAGACGAACGGTCCGACAAGGAAGAAACGTTCTCGGAAGCGCTCGGTGGTGGGCTGGAATATCCGCACTACACCCGTCCAGAGTCGTTCAGGGCCGGCCGGAAGACGCTAAAGGTTCCGGAAGTGTTGCTTTCCGGACATCACGCGGATATCGAGAAGTGGCGCAAGGAGCGCTCCGGATCGTTGACCGCGGAACGACGGCCGGACCTGCCTAGCTAAACGTCGGCTCGCCGGGGTCGATTTGGCCGATGATCAAGCGGACCGTCTCGGGGGTCAGCGGGGCCGGTGTGGCGGCTTCCAACTGGTTCGCATCTTGTTGCGCCATGTCCTGTAATACCTCATGTCCGAGACCGCCCTCTTGTATGTCGCCGTACGGTCCCGCGTGCGATATGCCGGTTTTGTTCACATAAGTCATGGGTTTTCGCCCCGCATCAATCACGAGGATACCGTCCTCAACTGCACCCTCGATCACAGGATAGACACATAGGTCTCGTGGCGGCAGGTATGTCTCATCATTGCGCCTCTCAACCAGTAAATACCCTTTCCCTTCGCTGTCTTGAGCCGCGAGCACAGAAATCAATTTAGAACGGTTGGTAAAGCAATGCTCGGGATACGTGGCCATTAACTCCCCGGCGGCCCTAAGGAGTGATTCCGCGGGTGTCGGCGCAGGTTCCTGTTCTGGAGGGCGGTCAGCCATAACGGCGCATGATGACATATTGGCTATAGTGTGTCTATATTGATGGGAATATGCCTTCGTTCAAATTGCATTCCGAGTTCAAGCCCGCTGGCGACCAGCCGGTGGCGATTGGTGCGTTGACGAAAGGGCTGGCGCAGGGTCACCGTGACCAGACGCTGCTCGGCGTGACGGGCTCCGGCAAAACGTTCACGATGGCCAACGTGGTCGAGCGGGTCCAGAAGCCGACCTTGGTGCTGGCGCACAACAAGACGCTGGCGGCCCAGCTCGCTGCTGAGTTCCGGGAATTCTTCCCGGAAAACGCGGTGCAGTATTTCGTTTCCTACTACGACTACTACCAACCCGAGGCCTACGTCCCCCAGTCCGATACGTATATCGAAAAGGACGCGGATATTAACGAAGAGATCGACAAGCTCCGTCACGCCGCGACGATGAGCCTGCTTACGCGTCCGGACGTGCTGATCGTGGCATCGGTATCGTGCATCTACGGGCTCGGCTCGCCGGCCGACTATGAGAACGTTCACATCACCCTGAAGCAGGGCGAGAGCCGTGATCGCGACAAACTGCTCCGCCAGCTGATCGACCTGCAATACGACCGGAACGAAATCGACTTCCGGCGCGGGAAATTCCGGGTGCGTGGCGACGTGGTAGAGATCTTCCCGGCCTACGAGGACTTCGCGTACAAGCTCGACTTCTTCGGTGACGAGATCGAGAAGATCACGGCGATCGACTACCTGACCGGGGAGTTGCTCGATACCAAGCGGGAGCTCCACGTCTTCCCGGCCAGCCACTGGGTGACCACCAAGGACAAGCTCGGCGGTGCGGTGAAGCAGATCGAGACGGACCTGGAGCTGCGGCTCAAGGAGCTCACCGATACGGGGAGAATCGTGGAAGCCGAACGGCTGAAGGGCCGCACCAACTACGACCTGGAGATGATCCGGGAAACGGGATTCTGTTCCGGCATCGAGAACTACTCGCGGTACCTCTCCGGACGCCGTCCCGGCGAACGGCCGAGCTGTCTGCTCGACTACTTCCCGGACGATTACCTGATGTTCGTGGACGAATCGCACATGACGATTCCGCAGGTCGGTGCCATGTACAGCGGCGACCGGTCCCGCAAGCAGACCCTGGTGGATTACGGATTCCGATTGCCGTCGGCGCTGGACAACCGGCCCCTCAAGTTCTCCGAGTTCGAGCGGCTGGTGAGACAGGCGGTGTACGTCTCGGCGACTCCGGCGAAGTATGAGCGCTCACGGTCGAAACAGGTAGCCGAACAGGTGGTACGGCCGACCGGACTGCTCGACCCGCCGGTCGAGGTGCGTCCGACGGAGCATCAGATCGACGACCTGCTGGCGGAGATCAAGGCGACCGTGGCCAAGAATCAGCGTGTACTCGTGACGACGCTCACCAAGAAGATGGCGGAGGATATGGCTGAGTTCCTGCGCGAGGCCGAAGTAAAGGTCATGCACCTGCACTCGGATATCGAGACGCTGGAACGGACGGAAATCCTCCGATCACTCCGGGCCGGTGAGTATGACTGCGTGGTCGGTATCAACTTGCTTCGGGAAGGGCTCGACCTGCCGGAAGTCTCCCTGGTGACGATCCTGGACGCCGACAAGGAAGGGTTCCTACGGAGCGATACCGCGTTGATCCAGACGATGGGCCGCGCGGCCCGGCACATCGATGGACGGGTCATCATGTATGCCGACCGGGTGACCGACTCGATGCGGCGGGCGATGGACGAGACGTCCCGGCGCCGGGAAAAGCAGGAGGCATACAACCGGGAACACGGCATCACGCCGCAGGGTATCAAGAAGAAAATCGCGGCTGCGGTACGGGCGGACGAGCAGATCGAGGAACATGAAGCCGCGGAAGTGCTGGAAGACGCCAAGCGGCACGTGGACCTGCCGCCGGAGCAGATGAAGCGCTATCTGCACGACCTCAAGGTGCAGATGGAGCTGGCCGCGGAAAACCTGGAGTTCGAAAAGGCGGCGGCCCTCCGGGACCGGATCGGGAATCTGAAGAAGCGCGCGAAGTACACCGGTTCCAGCACCTAGGAACCCCTACGCCTGATACGGCAGCGCTTGGATCAGGTCGTCGGTCGACCCGTCGCCATCCAGGAAATGTCCATGCTCATCCTCAGGAATCCGCACCAGCGGGTAGAAGTGCAGCACGTCGGTGCGGACCAGGAAGCCGATGACCCCTTCGTTCGGCATTGCCGGTGCCGGGGGTAGTGCCGCCTTGGTCTGCTCCAGGCGCTCGGCGTAGTCAAGCGTTTCCCCGTCGTTTTGCTCCGCGGTGAACCGCAGTATCGGGATCGCCCGATGGTCCGGTCCGTACACGATGGACGTTCCGTTTTCTTCGACGGCGGTTCCGAACACGAACTGGGGGTAGACGGTCTGTCCGGGTTTGGCTTCACTTGCCGTCACGGTAGCTTCAAGCATCATCCGTTCGCTGATATTCCCGAGATGTGGTATCGGCTGCCCTGGTGTCACGGAAACTACCAGCTCGCCGCGTGTTCCACCGAAACCGAACAGGACCCGGCGCGAGACCGGCGTGCCGCCTCCCCGGTTCCAAAGCGGATCGTGCATGCGATTAGCTGACGAGCAGGGCGACGATCAGCAGCGCGGAAATCGCGATCGGCATCAGAAGAAGCCGGATGGAACCGCTGGAGCGCCGTTCGAGGATTGTCGTGTCTTCGTTGATTTCTTGCATGGCGGTCAGTACCAGGATTCATACTAGCGACTCCCGGCGATGCTGCAAGGCTGCCCATCGCCCCCGTACGGCTTGACCGTGCTTCCCGGGCGGAGCTATACTGGGTCGGTCGCAACGACCCCTTTTTCGCATAACCGCATGCAGAAACTCGTCATCCGTGGTGCCCGTGAGCACAACCTCAAGAACGTCGACTTAGAGATTCCCCGCGACAAGCTCGTGGTCCTGACCGGCCTCTCCGGTTCGGGGAAGAGTTCGCTCGCGTTCGATACGATCTACGCCGAAGGCCAGCGTCGCTACGTGGAATCACTTTCCGCGTACGCGCGGCAATTCCTCGGCCTGATGGAAAAGCCGGACGTTGACCAGATCGACGGGCTTAGTCCGGCTATCTCGATCGACCAGAAGTCGGCATCGCGGAATCCGCGCTCGACGGTCGGGACGGTCACGGAAGTCTACGACTATCTCCGGCTGCTCTTCGCGCGGATCGGCACGCCGCACTGTCCGATCTGCGGAGCCGAGGTCCGGCGCCAGACGCCGACCGAGGTGGCCGACCAGATCCGCAAGCTTCCGGAAGGTACCAAGCTGATGTTGCTCGGCCCCGTCGTGATCGACCGCAAGGGCGAGCACGAGAAGGTCTTCGACAAGCTCCGGAAAGGCGGCTTCTCACGTGTCCGCGTGGACGGCGTCATCCGGGAGCTTTCCGAGGACATCCCGCGGCTCGACAAGAAGAAGAAACATACGATCGAGGCGGTAGTCGACCGGCTGATCATCAAGCCGGACCTCGGTAACCGATTGTTCGATTCCGTGCAGACGGCACTCGGCGTCGGCGAGGGCACGATGTTCGTGGAGACGGTGGAGGGTGCGAAGAAGAAGCCGACCCGCTGGCGGTTCTCGGAGGATTATGCGTGCCCGAACGGCCACCCCAGCCTGCCGCCGCTGGAACCCCGGTCTTTCTCATTCAACAGCCCGCACGGAGCCTGTCCGCGCTGTACCGGCCTGGGCAGCCGGCTCGAGGTCGATCCGCATAAGTGCGTCCCGAACACCCGGCTGACCCTCGCCGAAGGCGCGATCCGGCCGTGGAGCCGGACCACCTCGCGGATGACCTGGTACACCCGGCTCCTCGAGGGCCTGGCCGAGACATACGGCTTCTCCATGGACAAACCGGTCGGTGCATTACCGCCCGATACCATCAAACTGATTTTTAATGGCTCCAACGGGGAGGAGATCACCGTCCGGCAGGGTTCCCGCCGGTTCAAGACGGTCTACGAGGGCGTCGCGCCGAACCTGGAACGGCGGCATCGCGAGACGGATTCCGATTACGTCCGCAAGGAGATCGAGAAGTACATGACGCTCAAGCCCTGTCCGTTGTGCAAAGGGAAGCGTCTGCGGCCGGAGATCCTCGGCGTGACGATCGGCGACAAGTCAATCGTGGACGTGTCGGAGCTCTCCATTTCGGATGCCCAGCGTTACTTCGCCGGACTGGACCTGACCGACAAGCAGAAGCAGATCGCCAAGCAGATTTGCAAGGAGATCCGCGAGCGGCTCCGCTTCCTGGAAGACGTCGGCTTGAACTATCTGACGTTGTCCCGGGCCGCCAATACCTTGTCCGGCGGCGAGGCGCAGCGGATCCGCCTGGCGACCCAGATCGGCTCGGCGCTGATGGGCGTACTCTACATCCTCGACGAGCCGTCGATCGGCCTGCACCAGCGCGACAACGCGCGGCTGATCTCGACCCTGAAGACGCTCCGCGACCTCGGCAATACGGTGATCGTCGTCGAGCATGACCGCGAGACGATGGAGTCGGCCGATTACCTCGTGGACATCGGTCCGGGGGCAGGCGAGCACGGTGGAAAGATCGTCGCGCAGGGACCGCCGAAGAAGGTGGTCCAATCCAAGCGTTCGATTACCGGCCGCTATCTCCGCGGCGAGGACGACATCGCGGTCCCGCCCAAACGTCGGGAGGGGAACGGCCGGGCGATCCGGGTCGTCGGCGCGACCGAGAACAACCTGCACGACCTGACCGTGGAGTTCCCGCTGGGGAAGTTCGTGACGGTCACCGGCGTATCCGGCTCCGGCAAGAGCTCGCTGGTGGACCAGATTCTTTCCAAGAAACTCGCCCAGCACTTCCACCGGGCTCAGGAAGAACCGGGGGCCCATGAGGCCGTGGAGGGGCTCGAGCATCTCAACAAGGTGATCACCATTGACCAGTCGCCGATCGGTCGGACACCGCGTTCGAACCCAGCCACGTATACCGGCGTCTTCACGAACATCCGGGACCTGTTCGCCACGACCAACGAGGCGAAGATGCGCGGCTACTCCGCCGGGCGGTTCAGCTTCAACGTGAAGGGCGGCCGCTGCGAGCACTGCCGCGGCGACGGCGTGATCAAGATCGAGATGCACTTTTTGCCGGACGTCTACGTGGCCTGTGAGGAGTGTCACGGCAAGCGCTACAACAAGGAGGCGCTGGAGATCCACTACAAGACGAAGACGATCGCCGACGTACTCGACATGACGGTCGAGAAAGCCCTGAAGTTCTTCGAGCACATCCCGGTGATCAAGCAGAAGCTCGGAACGCTCAACGACGTCGGCCTGGGATACATGAAGCTCGGCCAACCCGCCACGACCCTCTCCGGCGGCGAGGCGCAGCGGATCAAGCTGGCCACCGAGCTGGCCCGGCGGGCGACCGGCCAGACGCTCTACATCCTCGACGAGCCGACGACGGGCCTGCATTTCGAGGACATTAAGCGGCTGCTGGCGGTCCTGAACCGGCTGGTGGACATGGGGAACACCGTGTTGGTAATCGAGCACAACCTGGATGTGATCAAGACGGCGGACCACATCATCGACCTGGGACCCGAAGGCGGCAACGCGGGCGGCGAACTCGTGGCGACGGGCACGCCGGAGGCAGTGGCGAAGGCGAAGCGGTCCCATACCGGCACCTATCTGGTCGGAGAACTCGAGCGATCTTCCAGGGCGAAACCCCGGCCCTACCGCAGCCATCCGGCACCTGCCTAGCCGCGCCTGTCCCCGCTTGCTACGATGACTCCTTCCTGACTTGACAGGAAGGAGTAAAAATATTATGGTTAAGCGCTTTCTGCGTATGCAGACGGCCGACCGTTTCCCTGAGGCGAGTGCCTCGCTTGAGGGAAACGGACGTCAAAAAGAACCTGAACAATTCGATTCGGAAAGGGGGTGGTCCCATGAACGGGGATCCCACTCAGGAGCAGCAGAAGCGTCGGGAGCGTGCGCGGCAGCTGTACCAGGTGGTCAGTCGTAGCGTACCGAAGGATCGGTTCGAGCGGACCACCGAGCTGATCGACGGCCTCGGCCTGATCGGCCGGATGTTGGCCGCTGCACTGATCGCGATCGTGGCCCTCGTGCTGATTCTCGGCGGCCACTTGTTGCTGGTGGTGCAGTTGGGTGGAGGCCTTGCGGCATTCTTCCTCCTTAGCAGGAACCGGATCCGTGCCGCCGCCGTGCCGCTAGCCGTCCTGGGAATCTTCGGAATCCTCGGGTGGTTCTCGGGTATCGCCGAAGGTGGCGTGACCGGTGACATGGAGCGCGGTTTTGTCGTCGGAGGCTTGGCGCTGCTGACGATCCTGTTCGGCCTGATGTATCTGGCTAAGCGAGACACGGTTTCGCTGATCGGCACCCTGGTGTTCCTTGGGGCGGCCATGTTGGCCAACCTCTTCCTTGGTCTCGAGTTCATCGGGACGGTGGCGGAGGCGGCCGCGGCTGCGTTGGCGATCCTTGGCATACTGGCCGTGCTGCTGGTGTGGCTGTTCGGGTTCCTCCCGGGCATGACGGTCTCTGCGATCATCATCGGGACCTATCTGGCGTCCTGGCTGCTCTTCGGAGACATCGAGGGGCGGTCCGGTATCGGTCTGACCATCTGGAAGGATGGCAGGTTCGACCAGGCCGGATACGGCATCGCGTTGCTTTTGCTCGCCGCCGTGTTCGCGTTTTCCCGATCTGCCCAGCGGATTCCAAGCGATGATGACGATGAGGGACAGCAGCCCGAGGAGGGCTACCAGCCTGCTTCCGAGCAGGAGAGTGCGTTCCTCGAGCATCTCCGTGATGACGATGAGTTCATGGAGGCGTGGCAGAAGCTGACACCGGCTGCCCGCGAGCTGGTCGTCGAGGAGTTATGGCCGCAGATCAAACAAGGTCGCCTGTTTGATCTCAACAAGGACAGGATCCTCAAGAAGGCGTTCGACGACATGGAGGTCTCCCAAAAGGAGGTCGACGAGACGGGCGCCGGAATCTCGGAGTTGGTGTGGATTCTGCAGCGGCAGTTCATCGCCACTGCCGTCTCCACGGGTATTGCCCGTAAAACCGGCGTGATCCCGTTGAAGCGGCTCAAGAGCATCACCGACAACGACAAGATCATGGAAGAGCTGTTGGTGACGCCTGAGCTCGTCAAGGAGGAGATCACCAGGCAGGAGGCTCGGAAACAACAAGAAAACGACGACGCCGATAACGGCTCGTAACGAAAAGGGGTGATATCGGGGCTGCGGCCGTGTTTTGTCTGATCATTCGATCAACATCACACGACGCAGCCCTTTTTTCTTACCTGAACCTTGAGTGTTCCGGCCTGGTGTGCATCGGCATGCGGCCGACGCACAATTCCGCCGACAGCCAGTACAATTGCGGTGATGGACCACGTACCGCACCACCGCGTCCGGCATCAGCTCGCGGAGCTGCCCGCCAAGCCCGGCGTCTACCTGTTCAAAGACGAGGCCGGGAAGATGCTGTACGTGGGGAAGGCCAAGCGGCTCCGCAGCCGCGTACGCAGCTACTTCCAGAAACGCTCCGCGGCCGATTCCAAGCTCCGGGTGCTCGTACCCAAGGTCGCTTCCATCGACACCGTCGTGACCTCCAACGAGGTCGAGGCGTTGCTGCTGGAATCGAACTTCATCAAGCAATACCGGCCGCCGTACAACGTGCGGTTGCGGGATGACAAACACTACCTGTTCATCAAGGTGACGCTCGGTGAACGGTATCCGCGGGTGACTACGGCCCGGCGGGTCACCGACAAACGGGCGAGGTACTTCGGTCCCTACACCGACGGCCACGCGGTGCGCCGGACGCTCCGCACGCTCCGGAAGGTCTTTCCGTACTGCCTGCCGAACGATCCCTGCGACGACCCGTCCCGGTCGCGGCCGTGCCTCTACTATCACCTGGGGCTCTGTCCGTCGCCGCAGTACGGGAAGATCTCCGAGGAAGACTATCGGCGGAACATCGAAGGACTGATCCGTGCACTGGATGGAAAGACCGACACGGTCCAGTCGCGGTTGCGTACGGATATGCGGGCCGCCGCCCGGCGACAAGCATTCGAACAAGCCGCCCGGATTCGTGACCGGCTGGAAAGCCTGGAGTCGTTGCTCGCACGGCAGCAGGCGGTGGACCCCAAGCTTGCCGACCGTGACGTGATCGGACTGGCCCGCGAGGATGCGCACGCCGTGGCGTTGCTCCTGACCGTCCGGCAGGGGCGGATCGTGGCGCGGAAAGACTTCGGATTGCAGGGCGCCCGGGGAAGCGCGGATGCGGAACTGCTCGACGGGTTCCTGGGACAGTACTACAAGGCGGCCACGAGTCTGCCCGACGAAGTATTGGTCCCGCTCGAGGTCGCCGGTGCCGCGGCGGTCGCCGGATATCTCTCGGAGCGGCGCGGCCGGAAGGTGCCGGTCACGGTGCCGCGGCGCGGCCACCGCCGGAAGCTCCTGGAATTGGCGGAGGAGAACGCCCGGGAGGAACTGACTCGGATCACGTCCCGCTGGAACGCGGAGGCGGCCCGGCGCGAGCAGGGATTGGCGGGATTGTCGACTGCGCTCGGTCTCGATACGCCACCGGCCCGGATCGAGTGTTATGACATCTCGACGCTCGGCGGGACGGCGACCGTCGGCTCGATGGTGGTCTTCCGTGACGGCGCACCGGCCCCGGCACACTACCGGCGGTTCAAGGTCGCCGGTGTACAAGGCGTGGATGACTTCGCGTCGCTCCGGGAGGTGCTCCGGCGCCGGTTCAAGCGCGTGGCCGCGGTCGGTCAGGAGTCCGATGATGCCTCCTTCGGGACGCTGCCCGACCTGGTGGTGATAGACGGTGGGAAAGGACAGGTATCCGCCGCCGCCGGCATCCTCGCCGAACTCGGCCTTTCCGACCTGCCGTTGATCGGGCTGGCCAAGCGGTTCGAGGAAACCTACCGCTGGGACGGCGGGCGATCGGCGCTCGCCACGCTGCCGAAAGATGCCCCGGGCTCGCTCTTGCTCCAGCAGCTTCGGGACGAAGCACACCGTTTCGCGATCGCCTATGGCCGCAGTGCACACCGGAAGACGGTGTCCGGCTCCGTGTTGGATACCGTGCCAGGCATCGGCCCGGCCAAGAAACGGCAGTTGATCCGGGCGTTCGGCTCGGTGAAGGGCGTACGGGAAGCGCCTCTCCCGGCGGTCCAGGCGGTCGTCGGCAAGGCGGCCGGCCGGGCGGTGAAAGAAAACCTCTAGAATCCGTTCGGTTGTGCCGGAAAGCACCTGACGGTACGCTGTAAGGCGCATGGACGCATCACGGATCGCGTACGGTTTCGCCGCCAACCTGCTGGGAATCTTCGTAGCGGCACTGCTCGGCCTCGTCGGCTACGGCGAAAGCTTCTTCACGCTGCTGTTCGCGGCCTTCGCGTTCGGCGTCATCAACGTGCTGATCCGGCCGGTCGTGACCATCCTCAGCCTGCCGGCGATCGTCCTGACGTTCGGCCTGTTCATCTTCGTGGTGAACGCGCTGATGCTCTGGTTCACGAGCATCGTGGTGCCCGGATTCGAGGTCTTCGGGTTCTGGCAGACGGTCGGCGCTGCGGTGGTGGTCGGCGTAGTGAACTTCATCCTGCATGCGCTGCTCAAGGACATCGACCGCAGCCACTGGGACAAGGCCAAGAAGGAGCTTAACCAGTGATGAAGACGATCCTGCAGGTGGCGCTAGTGGTGGATGCGATGTGGCTGATCACGCTGATCCTGCTCCAGAACCGCGGCGTGGCGCTCTCGCAGACGTTCGGCGGTGCTGACAGCTCGGTGAATTACCAGCGACGCGGTGCGGAGAAGGTCCTGCACTACCTGACGATCTTCGCGGCGGTCGCCTTCGTGGGCATCGCATTCGCGATTCTATTTGTATAATCAGAGGGCTGGGTCTGCCGGAATCGGCAGGCAACGCGCCGGAGTGGCGGAACTGGCAGACGCGCACGGTTCAGGGCCGTGTGGGGGCAACCCCGTGGAGGTTCGACTCCTCTCTCCGGCACATTTCCCGATATCATGGGGAAGTTGCTTAACATGCCGAGGTGGCGGAACTGGTAGACGCGCAGGCTTGAGGGGCCTGTGAGCATTGCGCTCGTGGAGGTTCGAGTCCTCTCCTCGGCACATACGGCCGGAACATCCCACATCGGGCACTTAGCTCAGCTGGCTAGAGCACCTCGTTTACACCGAGGGGGTCGGGGGTTCGAGTCCCTCAGTGCCCACACGACGGACATCATCCGGGTGATCGTGTTTTGGCATATGGCCCCTTGCGATGATCAGGCGGAGCGGATATGCTAATCGTCCGCTCATGTGAGCAGGGTTAACAACTTCCCGTTTTTCCAAACGTCCGTCGTCCGCTGTCGCGTTCTTCGCATCCTCCCGGAACGACCGCGAAGAGCATACAGACATGACGACGGATCGTGACGCGTAGACCTGCATGGACCAGGGCCTGGACAGACCAGGGTAACAGGGATATGCGTCACACACGGTCACGATGGAGCTTTCACCCCCGAACCTCCTCGTGACCCGGGGCCCAGGCTGCTCTTCTCTCCACATATCGCCGTCATGTGATTGAGACTAGCGCCGGGCCCCTTCTTTTTTGCGTGAAAAGGCGAGGATCCGGCGGTTCGTTGGTATACTGGTTCCTGTCCGAGACGACGCGCCGGGATAGCTCAGTGGTAGAGCGCTGGCCTGAAGAGCCAGGCGTCCCCAGTTCGAATCTGGGTCCCGGCACAACCTGATTGAGCAGCCGTCCGTACAGTTGCTATACTTTATGCTGTTGCGGGTGTAGCTCAGCTGGCTAGAGCGTCTCCTTGCCATGGAGAAGGTCGTCGGTTCGAATCCGATCACCCGCTCAACGCGACTTCCTCTACAATGGCCATACGGCGACGTGGCCGAGTGGTTAGGCAGGGGTCTGCAAAACCCCGTACGGCGGTTCAATTCCGCCCGTCGCCTCAAGCCTGAAAGGTTAACAACCAGCCGGGATGGCGGAACTGGCAGACGCAGTGGACTTAAAATCCACGGCCGCAAGGCGTGCAGGTTCGAGTCCTGCTCCCGGCACCAAGGAAGCCGGTCTCTGATTCCGCTAGACTGACGGCATGGAGCCGGAACACCAACAGGGGCAGCCGGACGATCAGCCGGAACAATCTCCGCAACGGATTGATGCTTCGTCCCCGGGCGCTCATCAGGGTTCGGAGGAGGCCGGCTTGCATGAGAAACCCGGCAGCGGGGTTACCATGCCGGGCTGGGCGCGGAGTCTGCAACAGGATACTTCGTCCCCCCAGTCGGATCTGAAGGTCGACCTGGTCGAACGGATGCGGCAGGAAGAAGCAGCTGCCGCGGCGCGCGCCAAAGCCGCTCGGGAGGCCGAGGAACGCGCGCGCCAAGAGGCCGCGCAGCGTGCCCGTGCGACCTCCGCGGCACAGCAGCAGACTCCGCGACAAGCGGGGAACCGGGCGGCTACCGGGAAGACGAAGCGGCGGGTCAGCAAGTGGCCGTCCGCCCTCGCGGCGCTTGCCGTGATCCTGATCGGCGGGTATGTGGGTATCGAGTATCAACGTGCGAGCGAGGAACAAGCAGCGCCGTCGCCGGAACCCTCGGCGTTCGTCGAAGAAACCCCGATCGCCAGTCCCGGTCTCGCGGATCCGACGGCCCCATCGGAAGACGGCGTACGTGCGTACACCGTCCAGGCCGGTGATACACTTGAATCGATCGCCGAGCGTTTCGATGAGACGCCGGAAGAGATCTCCCGGGTGAACGGCGGAAACAAACGCCCGATCGAATTCCAGCCCGGGCAGGTAATCAACATCCCCTAATGGTCAAAGTCAGAATCGAACAGTCCGACGAAAAGCCACGTTCCCGTACGCAGGTCCGTGAGGGTGCATCCCGTACGCCGGAAGGCCCGACCGTCCGCGGTCCGCGGGGAATGAGCGAGCGCCAGTGGTTCATCAGCCTGTTGGTGGCGACCGGCTTGTTGCTCCTGGTCACATTCCGGGGGTGTGTCCTCCCGTCGGGCGTGGGGCCGCAATCGCCCCCCGCCGCGGTGCCGACGGAAACGCCGGCCGAGACACCCCAGCCTCAGGAGGGAGTCACGGAATACGAAGTCCAACCCGGTGATACCCTCGGGAGGATCGCCGAGAAGACCGGCACCTCGATCGATGCGATCGTCGAGGCGAACGAAGACGTCACCCGCCAGACGATCCTTCGCGTCGGCCAGACGCTGACGATCCCGCAAGAGTAGGGTCGGTCATCCGGCACCTGTACCGTCCATTCGGTTCGCGGTAGGCTGGAAGGGTCATGAATCTTACCTTGATTCTCCTGATCGTCGCCGGCATCCTCGTGCTGGCACTCGTCGTCATCTATAACAGCCTGGTACAACTACGGAACCGGTCGGAAGAGGCATGGTCGGATATCGACGTGCAGCTCAAGCGCCGCTACGACCTGATCCCGAACCTGGTCGATACGGTGAAGGGGTATGCCAAGCACGAGAAGCAGCTCTTCGAGAACGTGACCAAGGCACGGACCGCGGCGATCAACGCCGGCGGCGTGCAGGAACAGGCCAAGGCCGAGAACATGTTGACCGATGCGTTGAAGAGCGTCTTCGCGGTGGCGGAGAACTACCCGGACCTGCGGGCAACCGAGAACTTCCAGAAGCTGCAGGACGAGCTGTCCGATACCGAAAACAAGATCATGGCGGCGCGGCGGTTCTACAACGCGAACGTCCGTGACCTCAACACGAAGATCGAGCAGTTTCCGAGCAATGTGGTGGCCGGTCTGTTCCGCTTCAAGCAGCGAGAATTCTTCGAGCTCGACGAGAGCGAGGCCGCGTCGGCCAAGCAGCCGGTCGACGTGAAGTTCTAGGCGCCGTCATGGCGACGCTCTACACGCAGGTATCACGCAACAAGGCCCGCTCCTTGTTCTACCTTCTATTCTTTGCACTCTTGATCATGGCGGTCGGCTGGTTCGCGTCGTACTACTTCGGCGACCCAACGATTCTGGTCCTGGCGGTCGGTATCTCGGTCGCGATGTCGCTGTTCTCGTACTTCGGCGGCGACAAGGTCGCCCTGGCGACGGCCGGGGCTAAGCAAATCCAAAAAGAAGACAATCCCTACGTCTACAATATGGTCGAGAACCTGGCGATCACCGCCGGGCTGCCGATGCCGAAGGTCTACGTGATCGACGACCCGGCGCCGAACGCGTTTGCCACGGGGCGGAATCCCGAGAAGGCCTCGGTCGCCGTGACCACCGGCATCGTCAAGAAGCTCGAGAACGAGGAGCTGGAAGGCGTGATCGCCCATGAGCTGGCCCACGTCGGAAACTACGACATCCGGCTGATGATGATCGTGGTCGTACTGGTCGGTATCGTCACGCTGCTCGCCGACTTCTTCCTGCGGATGGCATTCTTCGGCGGGGGATCGAGTCGCGAGGGCGGCCAGCTCCGGTTGATCCTGATGATCGTCGGGTTCGTGCTCGTGCTGCTCTCGCCGATCTTCGCGATGCTGATCCAGCTGGCGATCTCGCGGCGGCGGGAATACATGGCGGACGCCACAGGTGCGCTCCTGACCCGCTACCCGGAAGGGTTGGCCCGGGCGCTCGAGAAGATCGACCGCGACCATAAGCCGCTCCGTTCGGCCAACAAGGCGACGGCCCACCTCTTCATCGCCAATCCGCTCAAGGACCACAAGAAGGACGCCCAGTCCTGGTTCGCCGGGCTTTTCAACACCCATCCGCCGATCGTCAAGCGAGTGCAGGCGCTGCGCGAGATGAGCGCCTAGAAAACCGGGTCGAGCGCGTACCGGAAGTAGGTCGATCCGTCGTCGCCCGGAGAACGCAAATGTTCGACGGTGAGTTGTATGCGATCGTCACGGCCCAGCGACATGCTGCAGCCAGGAACCGGAAGCAACGCTTGCTCCGCCGACCGGATGTCCCGGGCATCGATCCCCAGGCTGTCGGCTACCGTCCTCCTGACGACCCGCCACTCTTCGTCCGATCGTGGTTTGCCCAGTGCGTTTCGGGAATCGATCGCGACGCTTTGCCCACAGTCGGCCACCAGCCTGATCTTTCCTTCGGCTTCCCTGATCGCACTCCGGTGCTCGGACAGGGCTGCTTCGGCAGCAGCAGCATGTTCTCTGTCGATTGCCATAACGAACAATAATAGCCCGCTTTTCGGGAACACGTCAAAAGGGAAAAGCGGAGACCGGGCTGGTTCGTCGGGTGACGAGGCGCGGTCTCCGCGATTCTTTCCTGCGTGCTGCTAGTCGGTGACGCCGAGGTCGTCGGGGTCCTTGCCGGAACGGGCGAGGCAGTAGACGACGGGCGGGTCCGCGGAGGAGTCGTTGAGCAGCCGGTACGCGGAGTAGTCCTGGCCGGTCATCGACCGGAGCTCCGTGAGTGGCTCGTCCTCCGCCATCTCGAACTTCTCGAACGGGATGCCGTAGAGCTCCGAGACGGCCTGTGCTACCAGGCGACGCTCTTCGCTCCCGAGGTTGAATCGTCCCTCCTCAATCCCAAGGTGATTGGCATCGAGGATGAGCGGAGCGTCCATTCCGTCTACCTGGAACTCGACGGCCGCCTCGATGTCGGACTTCAGCTGCTCGTAATCGATCGCCTGTGGCATACCGATCCTTTCGTAGTGGACAGCAGGTTGGGAAAGAATGTCGTAGGCTCGAGAAAGTACCACAACCCGGTCATTTTTTCAAGTAGGAAGAAGCGCCGGGGCCGGTATCGTGATGATACGTGACCCCGGCGGGCTCCTTGTCGTGGTCAGGTCTGGCGGTAGCCGGCGGGTGCGAGGTAGAGGTCGAATCCGGGCCGGTTTCCCCAGCCTTGTATGAAGACGGAGAGGGAGTCACAGGTCGACACCTCGTAATGGCTCGTGAGCCTGCCATCGCGAGCGTGCTCGAGGGCGCACTCCTCGATCCGGTGCTGCGTAATGCCAAGGTTTCGGAACAGCGTGTCGTAGAGCTCGGCCTGCTCGTCATCAGTGTAGGGATGGGACGCAATGTCCGGATTACCGATATCCAGCACCCGGATCCGGGTGAGCGGGGTCGGCTGCCTGGTGCGGCGTGCCTCCTCGATCAGGCGGCTTGCACCGTCCCGAATAGGGGTGGCCGGGGGTGAGATGGTACTCATCGGACCTTTCTGTCGTGGACAAAGAGCGATGCAGGGACTGGCGGACCAGCGGATCCTGACGCTTCATCCTACCATAGCCGATATACTGGGCTCATGACCGATCCAGCGAGCATTACCAAGCCGGAAGCGCGGAAACGTATCGCCAAGCTGCGCGACGAGGTTGACCGGCACCGGTACCTCTACCACGTTGAAGACCGCTCCGAGATCTCGCCCGAAGCACTAGACTCGCTCAAGCACGAGCTGGCGCAGCTCGAGGAGCGGTTCCCCGACCTGGTCACGCCGGATTCGCCGACGCAGCGGGTGGAAGGCACCGTCGCGAAGGGCTTCACGAAAGTCACGCATTCCCGGCCGATGCTCTCGCTGACGGATGTGTTCGATCCGGACGAGTTCCGGTCGTGGGTCGCTCGGATCGGGAAGACGGCCGGCATGAAACCGGAGTACTTCGCGGAACTCAAGTACGACGGCCTGGCAATCGCGATCCGGTATGAGCGCGGCGTGTACGTGCGGGCCGCGACGCGCGGTAACGGCCGGGTCGGCGAGGACGTCACGGCTAACGTCCGGACGATCGAAAGCGTGCCGCTCCGGCTCCGCGAGCCGGTCACCGTGGAGGTGCGGGGCGAGGTCTACATGCCGTACGCGGACTTCGAGAAGGTGAACAAAGCGCAGGAGCGGGCAGGGAAGCCGACCTACGCGAACCCGCGCAACCTCGCGGCGGGGACGCTCCGCCAGCTTGACCCGAGGCTGGTGGCATCCAGGCCGCTGGCGTTCGCGGCGTATGCGCTGCTTGACGATGCACTCACGACACATGCCGAGGAACATGCCCGGGCCCGGCAGCTTGGATTCGCGACCGGCCGGTACGATACGGTCTGCAAGGGCGCCGGCGAAGTCATCGCGTTCTGGAGGGAGATGGAGCGGAAGCGGAAAACGCTGCCGTACCAGGTTGACGGGATAGTGGTGACGGTGAACGACCGGAGGCTTTTCCGCCGGCTCGGCGTGGCGGGCAAGGCCGCCCGGGGCAACGTGGCATTCAAGTTCGCACCGGAGCAGGTGACCACGCGCGTCGAGGACATCCGGGTGAACGTGGGCCGGACCGGCGCCGTCACGCCGTTCGCGGTGCTGGAGCCGGTGCGGGTGGCCGGAACGACCGTCAGCCGGGCGACGTTGCACAACGAGGACGAGGTGGCACGGAAGGATGTCCGGATCGGTGATACGGTGATCCTCCAGAAGGCCGGCGACATCATCCCGGAAGTCGTCCAGCCGCTTCCGAAGCTCCGGACGGGGACGGAAAAGGTCTTCCGGATGCCAAAGCGCTGTACCAACTGCGATACGCCGCTGGTACGTCCGGAAGGCGAAGCGGTCACGCGCTGCCCGAACCCGGAATGTTTCGCTCTGGAGGCCGGCCGGCTCGAGCATTTCGTCTCGAGGGACGCGTTCGACATCGACGGCGTCGGGGAGAAGTTGGTACGCCAGCTCCTGGAGGAAGGGTTGGTCCGTGATCCGGCGGACCTGTTCGCGCTCAAGCAGGGCGATCTCGAACCACTCGAGAAATTCGCCGAGAAGAAAGCGGCCGCCGTAGTCGAGGGAATCCGGTCCGCGAGGGAAGTCCCGTTGGGTCGGTTCATCTACGGGCTGGGAATCCGGCATGTCGGCCTCCAAACCGCACTCGATCTGGCGGACCACTTCGAGACACTGGAACGGTTCCGGAAGACGACCGCGGATGAGTTGCTTGAGGTGGAGGGTATCGGCTCCGTGGTGGCGGAATCAATCGAAAGCTGGCTGGAAGACTCCCGCAATCAGCGCATGCTTGATCGGCTGACCGCGGCAGGGGTACGTGCGACCCGGTCCCGCCGTACCGCCGAGCTCGCGGGATCGACCTTCGTAATCACCGGGAGCCTGTCGGACATGAGCCGGGAGGAAGCACAGCAGCTGATCCGCTCCAAGGGAGGCAAGGCGACGGGGTCCGTCTCAAAGGAAACGGACTACCTGGTAGCCGGTGAGAGCCCCGGCTCGAAGCTCGCCACGGCGGAAAAGCTTGGCGTGCAGGTCATCGATGAAGCGGCCCTGCGGAAGCTCCTGGGCGGGTTGAACGGGCAGTAGGGCTCAGCCTGCGGTCGCGCCGCCGGTCTCGCCCGAGTGGTCTTCTGGTGCCGCGGGATACCGGGACCCTCCGGCCTCCGGGATGCCGCCCGGGATGATTCCGGACGTGGCTTCGTAATCCGCGCCCTGGTCCAGCTCCACGCTGCCGGTCACGCCGTCGATGTCGACGGTGCCGTCACGGCCGGTGAGACCGGTCCCAGGAGACTCCGCGGGAGTGTCGGCGGCAGGGCCTTTCGGACGTAGTACTTCGGCGTCTATCTTGCCCTCCCGCTTCATGCGTTCGTATGCTTCTTGTCGGAGGGCTTGCTCCTGCGTCCGCTGTTCGATTCCCTCCGCGATCGGGGCGTGCCGTTCACCGCGCAGGGTGTCGTGTTCGATCTGTCGGTCCATCATCTCTCCGGCGCCTGCTACCGTCGCAGCAGCAGCCACCCCGCCGATCGCTACTCGGCCGCGCGTTACCTTCGCCTTCCGCCGGGTAGCGCTGACGTCACGTCGGTGTTCACGCCGGGCATCCTCGACATGCTCCGCGTGCCGCCGCCGCGCTTCCGACGCTTGTTCGTCGTAGTGCGAATGATCCGATCCTCGTTCTACGCTCATAATCCTAGTTCCTCTTCAATTTCCTCATGTTCCGCCATTTCGTCGGCGTTGTGAAGTACGTCGCCGAGCGGCAGGCCTTCCTGGTCCTCATGCCCGAAATCGAAGGACGGTTGTTCGTGTCTGTGCTTGGGGTCCATGGTCATCGAATTTAGTCGATTGGGAGATATTACCTCAGTTAAGCTATTTTGTCAAGCATGCGGGTAGTCTCCAGGCGTGGATCATCGGCGGGGAATCGACCTTGGTGGAGTGTCATCCCGCCAGCCGCTAAGCTGGAAAGGTGGAAATCGACAAACAGACAACCCGGGCGGTGGCCCGGCTGGCCCGCCTCGGCCTCAGTGACGAGGTGCTGGTGGCGCATCAGGCTCAACTGTCCACGATTCTTGGCTATGTGCAGCAACTGAACAAAGTAGACACCGACGGCGTGCCGCCGATGGCACAAGCGACGGGCCAGGTGAATGACCTGGCGGAAGATGAGATCCTGAACGAGCATCAGGACACCTTGCCGGTGGATTCTCCGGCGCTGGAAGGAACGAGCATCAAGGTAAAGGGGGTCTTCCGTGACTGAGGCCAGCCCGTACCTTGGTCGGGCACCCGAAGCGGTCGACATGGACGCGGCGCGGAAGACGCTCGATGCCGGGAAGTTGAAGGGCGTCCCGGTTGCCGTGAAGGACATCATCGTTACGGCCGATGGCCGGACCAGCACGGCGGCTTCGAAGATTCTGGAGCCGTTCAAGAGCCCGTACGACGCGACGGTCGTCACCCGCCTGAAGGAAGCCGGCGCGATCATCGACGGCAAGACGAACCTCGACGAATTCGCGATGGGATCTTCGACCGAGACATCGGCCCTGGGTACGACGGTGAATCCGTGGGATCCGGAGCGTGTGCCGGGCGGTAGCTCCGGCGGTTCGGCGGCAGCGGTCGCAGGCCGGTCGGTGCCGGTGGCGCTCGGCACGGATACCGGCGGGTCGGTCCGCCAACCGGCGGCCTTCTGTGGCGTGGTCGGACTCAAGCCGACGTATGGGCGCGTCTCCCGGTATGGCCTGATCGCCATGGCCAGTTCACTCGACCAGGCCGGCACGCTCACCACGACAGTCGCGGACGCGGCGACCGTCCTGGGGGTGCTCTCCGGCGACGATTCGCTCGATGCGACCAGCGTGGACTACCCGGTCCCGGATTACCGGAAGGCGCTCACGGGGGACGTAAAGGGGCTCACGGTCGGCCTGCCGAAAGAGTATTTCGATTCCGCCGAAGACGGGTTGCAGCCGGAAGTGAAGCAGGCGGTCGAGGCCGCGGCCGACGACCTGCGCAGCGCCGGCGCGACGGTACGCGAGGCCTCGCTTCCGCACACCAAGTATGCCGTCGCGGCCTACTACATCGTGATGCCGGCGGAGGCCTCTTCGAACCTGGCCCGATACGATGGCATCCGCTTCGGTGATTCCGTCGAACGGGATCCGGACTGGCGCGGCACGCTTGAGGACGTCTACCTCCAGACCCGCGGCCGCGGGTTCGGAGATGAAGTGAAGCGCCGGATTATGCTCGGGACCTATGCGTTGTCGTCCGGGTACCACGAGGCGTACTACAAGAAAGCCATGCAGGTGCGGACGCTGATCGCGCGGGACTTCGAACGGGCATTCAAGGATGTCGACGTCCTGCTCACCCCGACCACCCCGACGACCGCGTTCAAGGTCGGCGAGAAGGCCGATGACCCGCTGGCGATGTACCTGAACGACATCTTCACGGTCACTGCGAACCTCGCGGGATTGCCGGCGATCTCGGTGCCCGGTGGCTTCGACGGCCAGGGGCTTCCGATCGGCATCCAGCTGATGGGCCCGCACTGGGGGGAGGAGACCGTCCTGCGGACAGCCCATGCCTACGAACAGCGGCACGACTGGCACGCTCGGAGGCCGGAATGACGCCGGCTGAATGGATCGTCGTCGTCCTGTTCGCGCTCGTCGTCTTCGGCGCCTGGATGCTGGTATACCGGCACCGGCATCTTCCCCGCCACCTTTCTCCCGAGGACAAGGGGTTCGTGCATATGCGCTGGCAGGAGCTGCAGCAGCACGCCGGCCGCGGCGGCCCGGCGCATCTTCGGCAGGCGATCGTCCAGGCCGACACCCTCGTGGACCATTGCCTGAAACGCCTCGGTGTACCGGGTGACACTTTCGCCGACCGGTTGCGGGCGAGCCGTTCGCGCTTCTCTGATTACGACGGCCTGTGGCGGGCGCACAAGACCCGCAACCAGGTCGTGCATGAGGCCGACAAGGAGCTGCTCTCGTTCGAGACGAAACAGATGCTCGCCAAGTTCGAGCGGGCGCTGAGAGACTTGGGGGCGTTGTGAGCAGAAGTGCGGTCCGAGCCGAAAGACGCTACGAACCGGTGATCGGTCTTGAGATCCACGTGCAGCTCCGCACGAAGTCGAAGATGTTCTGCCGCTGTGACAACCGGGCGGACGATGCCAGGCCGAACGAGCTGACCTGTCCGGTCTGCCTGGGACTTCCGGGAACGCTCCCCGTCGCGAACCGGACGGCGGTGGAATGGGCGCTCAAGGCGGCGATCGCCCTCGGTTGCGAGATTCCGAAGCGGTCCAAATTCGACCGCAAGCAATACTTCTATCCGGATTTACCCAAGGGCTATCAGATATCCCAATATGACAAGCCGCTCGGCGGCCCGGGCACGTTCGAATTCGACGTGCCGGAAGACGGGAAGGTCGTCACCAAGAAGGTCGGGATCACCCGGCTGCATCTTGAGGAGGACGCCGGCAAGCTCACCCATCCAAAGGGCGCCGACTATTCGCTGGTGGACCTGAACCGGGCCGGTACGCCGCTGGCAGAGATCGTCACCGAACCCGACTTTCGGAGTCCGGCGGAAGCCAAACGGTTCCTGCAGGAGCTCCGGCGGCTGATGCGCTACCTCGACATATCCGACGCCGACATGGAGAAAGGGCACCTCCGGGCGGACGCCAACGTGTCGGTCCGGCCGGCCGGATCCAAGAAGCTCGGCACCAAGACGGAACTCAAGAATCTGAACAGCTTCCGGTTCGTGGAGAAGGGTCTGGCGGCGGAGATCGACCGGCAGACCGGATTGCTGGAGCGCGGCGAAGCGGTGGTGCACGAAACGCGCGGCTACGATGAGGATCGTGGTGCGACCGTCTCGCAGCGCGGCAAGGAGGAAGCGCACGATTACCGGTACTTTCCCGAACCGGATATCCCGCCACTTGAACCGCGGACGATGGGCCTGGTCCGGTTGCGGGAAGACCTGCCGGAGTTGCCGGTCACGCGGCGGCGGCGATACCGGGATGAGTACGGCCTGTCCGAAAGCGATGCGGAGTATCTCATCGATGAGCCGCTGAACGCCAATTACTTCGAGGAACGGATCGAGGAAGCAATCATTGGCGAAGACGCGATCAAAGACGCGAAAGAAGCTGCCGGTGCGATCGCCAAGATGCTGACGGGGCCGTATGCCGCGCTCCTGAAGAGCGGAAAGAAGCAGCTTTTTGCAGAACTGGGGATCGAAGCCGGTGTCGTCAGCGACCTCGCGCGACTACTCGTTAACGGCCGCATCTCATGGCAGGGGGCGAAGGAAATCCTGAGCACCGATGACGCGCTGCATTTCAGGGAGCGCCGCGAGGCCTTGCTCAAACGGTACCAGCCGGTCGCCACGGACGACATCGAAGCCATCATCGACCAGGCGATCAAGGACAACCCCAAGCCAGCCGCCGACTTCAAGTCCGGCAACGAAAATGCCCGGCAGGTGATCGTCGGATCGGTGATGAAAGCGACCAAGGGTGCGGCCGATGCCAAGGCCGTCTTGGAACTGATTACTAAGAAACTTAGATAATCAACAGTTGACACCCTACTTGCTTCCCGTGAGAAAATGGAGCCAAGCCGCGATTGGCGGCAGATGTCGTATCAACTAACAGGGAGGAGCATTATGCTGATCAACCTTCTTCAAGACGAAGATGCACAGCAGGACGTTCCGACTCCCGGCGACGACGCCGGAGACGAGAGCGCAGCTCCCGCCGGCGACGAAGACAACGCCGGTGAGGGTGACGGTGGCGAAGCCGGCGGAAACGCCGGTGAAGACGCCGGTGCCGGCGAAGAGGCTGGCGATGACGCTGGCGACGCCGGTGAAGAAGCTGGCGATGACGCCGGCGGCGACGAAGCCGCTGGCGCGTAGTCCACGCATCTGATGATGAGAAGCCCCGCGAGGGGCTTTTCATTTTTGTATGAATGCACGATGCCAAGCGGCTGTACCTTGTTACGGTGTGAAAACACGGTAACCTAATAACCATATGACCGAAGTACCCAGCACCATCCTTTGGATCGCCTCCGTCGGACTGATTGTCATGACGGTCCTGCTCTCGTTCCTGCTCGTCGCGTTGATCGTCCTGACGCGCCGGATCCGCCAGCTGGTGGAGAAGATCCATGATGTCGCCGAGCCGCTGAAGGGCGCCGCCGAACGGGCGGGCGACACCGTCAACGCGTACAGTTCGAATCTGCTCCGGCCGCTGGCGACCGTCGCCGGCGTGATGGCCGGATTCAACAAAGGCATAAAGAGCGTTGCCCGTAGAGGAAAGAAAGGAGGCCGATGATGGCTCATGAAGTACGGACTAGGACGGAAAAAACCGATACCGCTGCCGCCGACCAAGATGACCGCAAGGTGCGGAAGGTCGAGGACGTCATCTGGTTCATCACCGCGGTCGTCGTCACGTTGATCCTGATCCGGTTCATCCTGCTGCTTTTCGGGGCCCAGACCGGCGCACCGTTCGTGGACTTCTGGTACAGCATGACGGCTCCGCTGATCGCGCCGTTCGCGGGGATATTCGGTAATCTCGATACCTACAACAGCTACACCGGACAGCGGCTCGAGATCGAATCACTGGTCGCGATGATCATTTACGGACTGCTGGGATACTTGCTCGTCCTCGCGACGCGGCTGCTCCGTCACGAACCAAGTTCCGAGTAATTAAGCGGAGGGAATCCATGGCACGACAAGGTAAGTTTCTCAAAGGCACGTTCCTCGGTGCGGCGATCGGCGCGGTAGCCGGACTGCTATTCGCACCGAAGACCGGCAAGGAGACGCGCGACGATATCCAGCAGAAGTCCCAACAGGTCGCAGGGGAGGCGGGCAAACAGGCCCGTAAGGCCCGGACCCAGGCGACCCGCCAGGCGAAGCAGGTACGCCGTTCCGCGGGCAAACTGAGCCGGCAGGCCAAGCGCAGCGGCGTCAAGGCGAAACGGCAGGCAAGTCGCAGCGTCGACCGGGCGGGAAAGCGTGCCCGGCGCCGGACGTCTGATCAGTGATGGCTGCCTCGCGGAGCCGCGGTAAGCGGAAACCGTCGGAACGGGACGCCGACGTGCTCCACAAGTTCGCGCTGGCACTTGAGCGCGGACGTTTCATCGACTACGTCGAAACCCTCACTAATACGAAACGATTGCTTTGGAAGAATTTCCTGGTGGGGTTGGCCCGGGGTTTCGGGGCCGTCGTCGGTGCTACGATCGTCGTCGCGCTGGTGGTCGCGCTGCTGGCCTGGGTCGGCCAGTATCTGCCCGGCATCGTCGGCGAGTTTTTCAGGACCACCAGCGAACAGATCCGATCCTCGGTGTGACGCACATCGGACGGCCGCTCGGCCCTGACCGGCGGCAGCGACGGCTGGTAAGCTAGGGACGTGGCAACGATCGACTGGACCTCCGTCGAAGAGGCGGAAAAGGAGAACACCGTTACCGGCTACAAGCTGGCGCTGCTTGAGGCTGCCAAGCTCTTCGAGGATCGGATGGAGGACGAACGCATACCCGGCAAGACGCCGGCAGAGCGGCTGGAGGCGGTCAAGTTGCACCTGACCCGTCCCGCGGACGTGACGAAGGCGTACGCATACGCGCACCGGCTGCGTCACGGAACCACCGGCGCGCTAACCAAGGAGCGGGCGAAGGGATACCTGCAATCGTTCCGGCAGGCCGTGGCGGACCTCAACGACTTGACCCGGCAACGGGACTCCTTCGGCGCCCAGGTGAAGCTCTACTGGGGACTGGTCCGTGCCCGGCAACGCTGGTTGCTCCGTGGGTTGGTCGGTCTCGGGGGCTTCTTCCTGTTGGTCCTTTTCCTGGCCGATACGGCTCCCGGCCAAGCGCTTGTGGACGGCACGGTCGCATTGGTCCACGGGTTCTTCAGCTGGATCGCGGCGCTGTTGATCGGGCTGGCGCTGGTCGTCCTGGCAGTGCTGGGCACGGCCGTCTACTTGGACCGGCGCAGCGGGACGGTGCGGGGCGAAGATGAGTAAGATAGGAGCGTGATGCCGAAACCGCAATTCGTCCATCTCCATACCCACTCCCACTACAGCCTGCTCGACGGGCTCGGCAAGATTCCCGGCCTGGTCAAGGAGACCAAGCGGCAGGGGATGGATTCGCTGGCACTCACGGACCACGGCGTGCTGTACGGCGCGATCGAGTTCTACCAGACGGCGACCAAGGAAGGCATCAAGCCGATCATCGGGTGCGAGGTCTACGTGGCCCGGCGGGGCCGGCGGGACAAGGATCCCACGGCCGACACGAACCCATACCACCTGATCCTGCTCGCGCAGAACATGACCGGCTACCAGAACCTGATCAAGTTGGTAACCGCCGCGCATCTCGAAGGGTTCTACTACAAGCCCCGGATCGACTGGGAGCTGCTCAAGCAGTACCACGAAGGGCTGATCTGCACGTCCGCGTGCCTGCAGGGAGAAGTGGCGAACGCGTTCCGCAGCGGCGGTGAGGCGGCGGCGAAGAAAGTGATCGACAGGTTCGCGACGCTGTTCGGCGACCGGTACCACCTCGAACTCCAGCACCATCCGAACATCCCCGAACAGGGGCAGCTGAACGACGGGCTCAAGCGGATCGCCAAGGAGAAGGGCCTGCCCTTGGTCGGTACCAACGACGCCCACTACGTACTCCCGGACGATGCCGAAGCGCAGGACGTGCTGGTCTGCATCCAGACCGGCAAGACGCTCGATGAGACCGATCGCCTGAACATGACCGGCGAGGACTTCTCGCTGAAGACGCCGCAGGAGATGCGGGAAAGCTTCGCCGATACCCCGGAAGCGGTGGCCAATACCGTCGCGATCGCCGAGCGGTGCGAGCTGGAGCTCGAGCTTGGAAGGATCATCCTCCCCGCGTTCGAGGTGGAGAAGGGCGAGACGGAGCGGAGCCAGCTCCGGAAGCTCGTGGCGAAAGGCGTGGAGCGGCGATATGGCGCGGATCCCAGCACGGAGGTCCGGGAACGTGTCGAGTACGAGCTCGGCGTCATCGAGAAGATGGGGTTCGAGAGCTACTTCCTGATCGTCGCCGACTTCGTGCATGAGGCGAAGAAGCGCGGCATCTGGGTCGGCCCCGGACGCGGCTCGGCGGCGGGAAGCATCGTCTCGTACGCGCTCGACATCACCACGCTTGATCCCCTCACGTACGACCTGCTCTTCGAACGGTTCCTGAACCCGGACCGGATCAGCATGCCCGACATCGACATGGACTTCGCCGACGACCGGCGCGGAGAGATCATCGAGTACGTCGCCGAGAAGTATGGACACGACCGCGTGGCCCAGATCATCACGTTCGGCACCATGGCCGCCCGGGCGGCGGTGCGTGATACCGGCCGGGTGATGGGCATGTCCTACGGCGAGGTTGACCAGGTCGCGAAGCTGATTCCGTTCGGCATGGACCTGGCCGATGCCAAGAAGCAGCCGGAACTGAAGGAGCTTGCCGGACAGAATCCGCAGGTGGACCGGCTTCTCGACTTGGCTTCCCGCATCGAAGGTTCGGTCCGGCATGCCTCGACCCACGCGGCGGGCGTGGTGATCGGCGACAAGCCGCTCAACGAGTATGTCCCCTTGCAGCACGCTACCCGCGGCGGCGATGACCATTCCGTGGTGACCCAGTATTCGATGTACCCGATCGAATCGATCGGGCTCCTCAAGATGGATTTCCTCGGGCTCTCCAATCTGACGATCCTCCGGAACGCCGTCGAGATCATCGAAGCGGTGCATGGTGACGAGATCGACGTGGATACGCTCCCGCTCGATGACGCCAAGACGTTCCAGCTCCTGTCGGAAGGCCGGACCCATGGCATCTTCCAGTTGGAGTCCGAAGGCATGCGGCGCTATATCAAGGAGCTCAAGCCCTCGCGTTTCGACGACATCATCGCGATGGTCTCGCTCTACCGTCCGGGGCCGATGCAGTTCATCGACTCGTTCATCCGCCGCAAGCACGGCAAGGAGAAGATCGAATACCTGCACCCGGACCTCAAGGGTGCGTTGGAGTCCACCTACGGCGTCCTGGTCTACCAGGAACAGATCATGCAGATCTCGAAGGACCTGGCCGGCTTCAGCGGCGGCGACGCGGATACGCTTCGCAAGGCCGTGGGCAAGAAGATCAAGGCACTGATGGACCAGATGCGGCCGAAGCTGATCGAGGGCGTGGTGGCGAACGGACACGATGAGACGCTCGGCAAGAAGCTCTTCGACCTCTTCGAGGCGTTCGCCCAATACGGCTTCAACAAGTCGCATGCGGCCTGTTACGCGCTGATCGCCTACCAGACGGCCTATCTTAAGGCGCACTACCCGAGCGCCTTCATGGCGGCACTGATGACCTCCGAGCAGGAGAATCTCGACAAACTCTCCGCGGCGATAACGGACGCGAACAACCTCGGTATCGAAGTACTGCCTCCGGACGTGAACGAATCGTTCCAGGATTTCGCGGTGGCACCGGACAAGCAGAGCATCCGGTTCGGCCTCGATGCGATCAAGAATCTCGGTCGCAATACCGCCGAGGCCATCGTGAAGAGCCGAAAGGCGGACGGGCACTTCACGGACTTGTCGGACCTGCTGGCACGTCTTCCGGAAGGCACGGCTAACAAGAAGTCACTCGAGGCATTGATCAAGGCGGGTGCGCTGGACTCACTGGCGGACCGGGGCCGGATGCTGGCCGGTCTCGAGCCGATGAGCCGTTTCGCGGCGGTCCGAGCGGCGGAGGGGCGTAACGGCCAGACCAGTCTCTTCGGCGACCAGCCGGACACCGGCGGGTCGTTCACGCTGCCGGTGGCGGGTGACGTGGATGACCGGCAGAAGCTGGAGTGGGAACGCGAACTGCTCGGTATGTACGTGTCCGAGCACCCGCTTGCCTCGTATGAGCAGGTGGTCAAGCAGTTCGCCGCGATCTCCTCGATCGCGCAGCTTCCCGACGGCCGGCCGGTGGAGATCGCCTGCCTGGTCTCTTTCGCGAAGCGTATCAATACCAAGAAAGGCGAACCGATGGCGTTCGTCACGGTGGAGGACCGCCATCAGAGGCTCGAGCTGATCGTCTTCCCGAAGCTTTACCTCGAAGTCCGACAGCACCTCGCTCCCGGTGCCATCCTGAAGGTCACCGGAAAGGTATCGCGCAAGGACGATGAGCCGAAGATCCTGGCTGACTCACTGGAGCCGCTCACCAACGATGCCAGGCCGACCATGGCCCGGCCCGTACCCGCGGATGGCGAAGTGGCGATCGATGACCTGGACGCGGCAGTCACGGGGGCGTCCGCTTCCCGGCCAGGCGCCGCCGACCGGCCGGGGCCTGATTCAGAGGTTCCCTGCGAGTCCCTGACGGTCAAGCTGGGATCCCATACGACCATGGCGACGCTCGAGTCGATCAAACAGACGCTTCTTGAGCACCGCGGCGAATCGCCGGTCTACCTGGTGCTTCCCCGGAACGGGGAAGCGAAGCGGCTCAAGCTGAATCACGGCGTGCGTTATTCGAAAGCCCTGACCGAGGCGCTCGAAGCCGTGGACTGGGGAATCGCCATCGAGGCCCGGTAGGCCTCTCCCGGCGGTGCATGCTATCATCATTGGGTAACTTTTCGTCCCATGAGCCAGCAATTACTCAGGAAAGCATCCGCCGCCTTCGTGAAGCCCGTCTTCACGGATGTACGCTCCGGCGACCGGGTCCGGGTGTACACGACCGTCAAGGAAGGCGGCAAGGAGCGGACGCAGTACTTCGAAGGCTTGGCGATCCGCCGCCGCGGCGGTATCGGTCCGGAGGCGACGTTCACCGTCCGGCGGATCAGCTCGGGCGTCGGGGTAGAGCGTACGTTCGCGTTGCACTCTCCGAAGATCACCAAGATCGAGATCCAGCGCGGTGCCAAGGTACGCCGCGCGCAATTGCACTACATGCGGGACCGTGCCGGCAAGGCCGCCCGGATGAAGGAGGTTCCCGTACGAGCCGGTGAGCGGGAGATCGAACACCCTTGGCTGACGGCGGATAAGCCCGCCGCGAAAGCCAAGACCAAGCAGGCCGCTACTACGAAGAAGCCGGCTGCCGCGAAGGCGCCTAAACCCGATGTCAGTAAAGCCGAAGTCAAGCGACCGAAGACGGACGGCAACTAACAAGCCGCCGGGACGTATCATCGAACGCCGCCTTGGTGCGGGCGGTCTGTTGGTCGCCGGCGTGGACGAAGTCGGCCGGGGTGCCTGGGCCGGCCCGCTGGTCGCGGCGGCAGTGATCCTACCGGACCACTGCCGCCTGCCCGGCATCCGTGACTCCAAACTGCTGACGGCGGGCCAGCGCGAACGACTGGCCGGGCGGATCCGGTCGAAAGCCCTCGCGATCGGCATCGGCACGGTTTCCATCGATGAGTTCAACCGGCACGGGTTCCCCTGGGCATTGCGGGAATGCGGCCTCCGGTCACTCCGGGAGCTTGGGGTCCGGCCGGACCACGTCTTGCTCGACGGCCACTATGACTATTTCCGAGGGGCGATCGGGTGCGAGACGATCGTCGGCGGGGACGGCACGGAACGCTGCATTGCGGCGGCATCGATCGTGGCGAAAGTCCATCGCGACGCCCTGATGCGCGAACTCGATGACGCGTTTCCCGGGTACGGTTTCGCCGGGCACAAGGGGTACGGCACTCCGGCACACCGCCGGGCGCTGGCAGTACGGGGACCCGTGGAGATCCACAGGACCCAGTGGCGGCCCGTCTACGAGCAATTCCGGCGGCAGCTTTTCACCTGACGGGTTATACTGGAATAGTGAATAGCAAGCAGCTGTTAGGGGCGACGGGAGAAGCTCGCGCGCGCCGGTTTCTGGAATCACGGGGATATGAATTCGTGGCGGCCAACGTGCGTACCCGCCGCGGCGAGGTCGACCTGGTCATGCGCGACGGCGGGGAGCTGGTCTTCGTCGAGGTGAAGACCCGCCGATTCGTCGGAACCGGCCTGCCCGAGACGGCGGTAACGCCGCGGAAACTCCGGCACATCGTACGGGTAGCCGAAGCATGGCGGCTGGCGACCCGGCACGTCGGTCCCTGGCGGGTGGACGTGGTGGCGATCGATCCGGGAGGCATCCGCCACCATGCCAACGCGACCGTGGTATACTGAACCCGTTGGAGCCTCAGGCTCCGCTTTTTAGTCACGGACAATATCCAACCATGAAGTTAGACATCGACCCCAAGGCGTTCAACGAAGCGATCGAGCAGATCGCCTACGACCGGAAGATTCCCCAGGAGCGGATCTTCGAAGCGGTGGCCTCCGCGGTCGCGGCCGCGTACCGCAAGGATTACGGCTTTCCCGAGCAGCAGATTCGCGCCGACTTCAATCCCGAGAACGGCGAGACCAAGCTGTTCATCGTCCATGAGGTAGTCGCGACGAAAGAGGACGTGGAAAACGAGCACGTACAGCTGCCGGTCGACGAAGCGAAGAAGCGCGGCGCCAAGGCGCCGAAGGACGGCGATATCTTCGAAGAACCCGTGGAACCGCCGGCCGGCTTCGGGCGCATCGCGGCACAGACGGCCAAACAGGTGATCATCCAGCGGATCCGCGAGGTCGAGCGGGAGATCGTCCGTGACGAGTTCTCGGACCGGACCGGGGAACTGATGACCGGTTCCGTCCAGCGGATCGAGGGACGCAACGTGTTCGTGGAAGTGGGCCGGGCGATCGGCATCCTCGGACCCGGCGACCAAATCGAGCGGGAGCGGTACTACATCGGCCAGCGCCTGCGCGTGATGCTTCGTGAAGTGGATCCGGAGGGTCGTGCCGCCCAGCTGATCTTCACCCGGGCACATCCGGACTTCGTGCACCGGCTGTTCGAGCTCGAGGTGCCTGAAATCCATGCCGGGACGGTCGAGATCAAGTCGGTGGCTCGGGAAGCCGGCGTACGCAGCAAGGTCGGCGTAGCCTCGAACCAGGAGGGCGTCGATCCGGTCGGCACCTGCGTCGGGCAACGGGGGACCCGCGTCCAGGCGATCATGGCCGAGCTCGGCGACGAGAAGATCGACATCGTCCTCTACGACGAAGACCCGCACACGTACATCGCCAATGCGCTCAGTCCGGCGAAGATCTCCAAGATCGACCTCGACGAGAAGACCAAGACCGCCACGATCAAGGTCGCGGACGATCAGCTCAGCCTGGCGATCGGACGCGGCGGCCAGAACGTCCGGTTGGCGGGCGAGCTGACCGGCTGGCAGATCGACATCGACAAGTCGGAGGCCCAGCAGGCGGCCGCCGCCGAGACCGCGACCGAAGGCGGCACGGTGGTCGCGAGCATCCCGATCGGGAAGGTCGAGGGTGTCACCGAGGAAGAGGCCGCGGCGTTCGAAGGTGCGAAGCTCGAGACCGCCCAGAAGATCGTGGCCGCGGAGCCTGAGGAGCTGGAGCGCGTCGGGGGTATCGAACCCGAACGCCGGCAGGAGATCCAACAGGCGGCTGCCCAAGCGGTCAGCGAATCCGGAGAGGTCGCTGTGGCGCCGGAAGATCCTGCGACTGCCGATACCGACCCCGGCGCCAAGCCTGCGTCCGAAACTTCCGAGCCATCCGCCGAACCGGAGGCCGGTGACGAGGGAGCCACTACTGCCGACGAAGAAAAGGCGGAGCCAGGCGACACCGAAGATGACGGAACAGCGGCCAAGGCGGCGTCTGAGGAGCCAACCACCGGCGACAAGGACGAACCCGCCGGTGAAGGCGATGACTCGTAGCCGCGGATTTCTCTTGACATGCGTCCGCGCTCCTGTACGGTAGTGTCGCGAACCGCAAAATACGATTCGCACAAAAACATATAGACATTACGGCCATTTTTCGCCATTCCTTCCATCGAGGGGGTTTAGCGGACCGCCTATACTAAGCTAAGCACGAGGGTTTCCATGCAGAACGAGCATTTCGAGAAATTTACCAAGAACGCCAAGCTTTCGTTGACCGCCGCGCAGAAGGCGGCGCGGGCGATGGGTGAGGCGTACATCGGCACCGAGCACATCCTGGTCGGCCTGGTTTCCAATCCGGAGGCGCTTGCGGCCGAGATTCTCGAGGGCCACGCCGTCACGCTGGAGAAGGTCCAGCTGGCACTCAGTTTCTCCTCGAAGTCGCGGTATGACGCGGGTGGCGCCGGTCTGACCGATCCCGCCAAGAAGGTGATCGAGAAGGCGGTCGCCACTGCCGCCCGGCATCAGCACTATTACGTGGGTACGGAACACCTCCTGCTCGGCATCCTGGGCGACAAGAATACCAAGGCGTATTCGATCCTCGAAGAACTTGGCGCCGATCCGGAGCGAATCAAGTCGCAGGTACTGAACCTGTTCCGGCATACCGGCGGCAGCAGCGCCACGGCGACCGGCGAGCGGGCCGGTAGCCAACCGGTCATGCCGACCGGCGGGCCGTTCAAGAAGGAGGATATCAAGGGGGACAAGAAGAAGACACCCGCGCTCGACTACTTCTCGACCGACCTGACCGAGCTGGCCGAGCAGAACAAGCTCGATCCCGTGATCGGCCGCGATGACGAGGTCCAGCGCGTCGTACAGATCCTCGGCCGGCGGACCAAGAACAATCCGGTGCTGATCGGGGAGCCCGGCATCGGCAAGACCGCCATCGTTGAGGGACTGGCGGAGCGGATCATCGAGGAGCGGGTACCGGAGGCATTGCACGGCAAACGCATCCTGGCACTCGACCTGCCGCTGATGGTGGCGGGTACCAAGTACCGCGGTGAGTTCGAGGAACGCGTGAAGCAGGTGATCGACGAACTCAAGAAACAGGAAGACGTGGTGATCTTCATCGACGAGCTGCACACGATCGTGGGTGCCGGCGCGGCCGAAGGTTCGATGGACGCCGCCCAGATCCTGAAGCCGGCCCTGGCGCGCGGCGAGATCCAGACCATCGGCGCGACTACGCTCGACGAATACCGCAAGCATATCGAGAAGGACGCGGCACTGGAGCGGCGCTTCCAACCGGTCCACGTGAAGGAACCGTCCCCCGAGGAAACGGTGGCGGTCCTGAAAGGACTCCGGAAGAACTACGAGGATCATCACGGCGTGGAGATCACCGACGAGGCGATCGAGACGGCGGTCCGGCTCAGCCAGCGCTACATCGCCGACCGGTTCCTGCCGGACAAGGCGATCGACCTGGTGGACGAGGCGGCTTCGGCCGGCCGGCTGCGCGAAGGCGGTCTGACGCCGGAACTCAAGAAACTCCAGGAAGAACTGACGGCGTTGAATGCGGAAAAGGAACGGGCAATCGACAACCAGGATTACGAGAAGGCGGCCCAACTCCGCGACAAGGCGAACAAAATCCGTGAGCAGCTCCGCGGGAAGGGGCCGAAGACGGTCAAGGTGAACGAGGAAGACATCGCCACCGTCGTAGCCCAGTGGACCGGCGTGCCGGTCACGCGCCTCGTGAAGGCGGAAGCAGAGAACCTCACCAATCTCGAGAAGAAACTGAAAGGACAGATCATCGGCCAGGGTGAGGCCGTGTCCGCGGTCGCCCGGAGCATCCGGCGCAGCCGCGTGGGCATCGGAAGCCCGAAACGACCGATGGGATCGTTCATTTTCCTCGGGCCGACCGGTGTCGGCAAGACCGAGCTGGTGAAGGTCCTGGCCCGCGAGGTCTTCGGGTCGGAGGATAACCTGATCAAGCTCGACATGAGCGAATTCATGGAGCGGCACAACGTGTCGCGCTTGGTCGGCGCCCCGGCGGGATATGTCGGGTACGAAGAAGGCGGCCGGCTCACCGAGCAGATCCGCCGGAACCCGTACTCCGTGGTGCTGCTTGACGAGATCGAGAAGGCGCATCCCGAGGTATTCAACCTCCTGCTGCAGATCCTGGAGGACGGACAACTGACCGATGCCAAGGGCCGCACGGTCGATTTCCGGAACACGATCATCATCCTGACCAGCAACGTCGGTGCGCAGGAGCTCCAGAAGACCGCGCAGCTCGGGTTCCAGGTGCATGACGAGCGCTCCGAAGCCTCGATGGAACAACGGTATGAGGATATGAAGCAGCGAGTCCTGGAGCAGCTCAAGGACAAGTTCCGTCCGGAGTTCCTGAACCGGCTCGACCAGATCGTGGTCTTCAAGCCGCTGACCAGGGAACTGGTCGGCAAGATCGTCGACCTGCAGTTGGGTGAACTCGCAGCCCGCCTCAAGGAACACGACCTCAAGCTGGCAGTGGACGCCAAGGCCAAGGCCGAACTGGTAGAGCGCGGATTCGACCCGCAGTACGGCGCACGACCGGTACGGCGGGCGATCCAGAACGACATCGAGGACAGGCTGGCCGAGCTGATGCTGGAAGGTACCGTCAAGGACGGCGACCGGGTCCGGATCGGCTTCGCCAAGGAGGAGTTCATGTTCTCCGTCGGTCAAAGTCCCAAGCGCGCGGCTGCGAAGAAGTAACCAGTCCGGCATGACGCGGCGGCGGTACGAGCAGGTGGGCCAGCCTGCTAGACTGGTTCCGTGGACGAAACGACCATCCAGCTGATCATCTTCCTGGTGTTCCTGACCGGCCTATCCTTGCTGCTGACACGCCGGGTCGTGCGGGCGCATACCAAGTCGCTCCTCACCACCTTCATCGGCGTGCTCGTCGGGTTGGTCGTGGGCGCGCTGCTCTCGTTACCACTGGCGACGCTTCCCACCCCCTACGGCACCGTCCTGCCGCTCGCGGTCACCCTGCTTACCGTAGTGATGTTCGGTACGGTTTTCGCGGTACGGGGCGCCCTGTTCGTCTCCTTCCTCTACCAGGCGATGACCGGCCGTGGCACACCGGCCGGCCGGGAGATCGTCGTGGACACCAGCGCGATCATCGATGCCCGGATCGTCGAGGTGGCAAACGCGGGCTTCCTCGTGGGAACCTTGCTCGTGCCGCGCATCGTGCTCGAGGAACTCCAGCACATCGCGGACTCGTCCGACCCGCTCCGCCGTGCCAAAGGACGCCGTGGCCTCGAGGCCCTGACGGCGCTCGAGAAACACTCGGAGGTGCTGGTCGAGATCGTCGAGGTGACCGGCCGGACCAAGGCCGTGGACGCCAAGCTGGTCGAGATTGCCAAGCGCCGCAAGGCCGCGATCATGACGACCGACTACAACCTGAACCGGGTCGCGGAGATCGAGCGGGTCCCCGTGCTTAACGTGAACGAACTTGCCGGCGCGCTCCGGCCACCGGTGCTGCCTGGTGAGGAGCTGGAGGTAAAGGTCGTCGGTAAGGGCAAGGAGAAAGGGCAAGGCGTCGGCTACCTTCCGGACGGCACGATGATCGTGGTGGAGAACGGCGAGCGATTGGTCGGCAAGGAGATCACTGCCGAGGTCAGCCGGGCCCTCCAGACCGTCGCCGGCAAGATGGTCTTCGTCACGCCGAAACAGAAAAGCGGACGCGGGAAGTAATCACACTTCCTGGTAGTCGGTATAGTAGCGCGCGGCGATCTCGCGGATCAACTCGGGATGCCGGAAATCCGTGCATTCCCCTTCGGCGTGGAACGCGGCAAGGTCCGGGTCCTCGACGACCTCGAGCGCATGCTCGTACCGGCTTTGGAACGCGACCATCAGGCACAACATGCGTGAAGCACATTGGTACGTCTCAGGGTCCCTGGCTTCCAGTGCGGCATGCATGCGCACCGCCTCTTCATCGAATGCGATCCGGGCGGGGTGGTATTCGGGCAGGGAATCCCCGAATCGTATGCCCGTTGCTTGTTCCGGCATCGGTTCACCTTGTTCGAACCTGGCGATATCCGCATCCAGTTGCCCGATAGCCGCCTCCAACGGAATGCCGTCCTTGAACTTCGCCTGTTCACTCATAGCTAATCACTATACTGGGGAAGTATGGATGCCATCAGTTTACAGATTACCGCTAAATCCGGTGCCGCGCGCACCGGTCGGCTGATGACCCCGCACGGGGTCATCGAGACGCCGGCGTTCATCCCGGTCGGCACGGCTGCGGCGGTCAAGTCGCTCGACGTCGGGGATTTAGCGGACCTCGGCGCACCGGCCGTGCTGGCGAACACCTACCACCTGATGCTTCGTCCCGGTGCCGATCGGGTCGAGCGCCAGGGCGGCCTTCACCGGTTCATGCGGTGGAACGGTCCGATCGTCACCGACAGCGGCGGGTTCCAGGTCTTCTCGTTGGGATGGGGTCTGGCGCACGGTGTCGGCAAAATCGCCGGAATGTTCCCCGGCGCTGCCGCCAGCACCGGTGGTTCGGGACGCCGTCTGATGCGGGTCGGAGAACGCGGCGTCCGGTTCCGCTCGCATCTCGACGGTTCGGAGCATGAGCTGACACCGGAGTCCGCGATCGCCCTGCAGCAGCAGCTCGGTGCCGACATCATCATGGCTTTCGACGAATGTACGTCGCCGCTGCATGGACGCGAATACACCGCCGAGGCGCTGGAGCGGACCCATCGCTGGGCCGAGCGGTGTCTGGCGGCCTGGACCGGGCGCCGCCGGCAGGCCCTGTTCGGGATTATTCAGGGCGGGGCATACCGGGACCTTCGGGAAGCCAGTACCCGATTCATCGACGCGCAGCCGTTTCCCGGTGTGGCGATCGGCGGCTCCCTCGGTAAGACCAAGCGGGACATGCACCGGATCCTGGAATGGACCGTCCCGCTCTTGGACCCGGACAAGCCACGACACCTGCTGGGCATCGGGGAGCTCCCCGACCTCTTTACGGCCGTGCAGCGGGGCGTCGACACGTTCGATTGCGTCGCGCCTACCCGCCAAGCGCGGAACGGCTGCACGTACCTCAGCCCCCGGAACGGCGGTACGCCGCGGAACCGGTTCCGTCTCAGCGCCGTGTCTGCCCGGATCGCCGATGACCCGCGTCCGCTCGATCCCGGCTGTCACTGCTTCACCTGTCGGACCTACTCCCGGGCCTATGTCCGGCATCTTTTCGCGACCAACGAGTCGCTCGGCCCACGACTCGCGACCATCCACAACCTCCATTTCATTCTGACCCTGATGGCCCGCATCCGCCGGGCGATCGAGACGAAGCGACTTCGGCAGCTTGCCAAGACGTACGGCGTTTCCTAGGCTGGAAAGGTCATACATCGGACACCAATGAATCCCCGAATCATCGCCATCCTTCTAATCCTGCTCGCCGTCGTCGTGGGAGTGGTTCTGTTCGCGAGTCAGGACACCGACGAGGCCGTCCCGGCTACGCCGGGACCGACCGTGGCTCCCGAAACCGCGGCCAGCGCCGCGCCGCAGAGCGTCAGCGTGACGCTCCGGGACGGCGCGTTCAGTCCGGATGAGGTCACCATCGAGGCTGGCCAAAGCGTGGTGTTCGTGAACGAATCCGGCGCATCCGCGGTCATCGCCAGCGACCCGCACCCCACCCATACCGACCTGAGGAGCCTGGAATCCGGCACGCTGGAGTCCGGCGCCTCGTACCTCTTCGTATTCAACGAACGGGGAAACTGGGGATTCCATAATCATCTTGAACCCTCGCAGACCGGAACGGTGATCGTGCAATGAACCCCATCCACGACATCAGCATCGGCAACCCGCCGGAAGCACTGAACGTCCTCGTCGAGATCCCGAGAGGCAGCAAGAACAAGTACGAGATCGACAAGGAGACCGGCCTGATCGTGCTTGATCGCGTGTTCCACGGGGCGCAGGTGTATCCGATGGATTACGGCATGGTGCCGCAGACCCACTGGCACGACGGAGATCCGCTCGATGCCCTGATCATCAACACGACGGATCCCTACTACCCCGGCGTGCTCGTGCCGGCCCGGCCGATCGCGGTAGCCCGGATGATCGACGACGGCGAGAAAGACGAGAAGTTGATTTGTGTCCCGGTCGGCGAGCCGCGGCTGGCCGAACTGAAGGACAAGGGCGACATCGCGCCGCATGTGCTGAAGGAGCTGGTCGATTTCTTCGAGAACTACAAGAACCTCGAGGGCAAGCAAGTCACGATCGAGAAGATCGAGGGCCGGGATGCCGCCTTCGACGTGATCAAGGAAGCGCAAGCGCTCTACCAGAAGCAGTTTGGCTCGAAGTAAGCCGCTTCCGCATTCCTTCTATGCCCGCCCGACGCTGACCGTCGCGCCGGATTTGCTCGGCCGGGTCCTGGTCCGGCGGTATCGCGGCAAACGGCTGGCGGGGCGGATCGTGGAGACCGAGGCATATCTTGGTCCCGAGGATCCCGCGTCGCACGCCCGCCACGGCCCCGTCTCCCGGGCGGCACCGATGTTCGGCCCGCCGGGATTCGCGTACGTCTACTTCACGTACGGGATGTACCACTGCATGAATACCGTCACCGAAGGGGATGGGTCGGGGACGGGGGTGCTGGTCCGGGCGATCGAACCGCTCGAAGGTATCGAAGTGATGCAGCGGCATCGTGGGAATGTGTCCGCGGCGCGACTTACAGACGGTCCCGGCAATCTCTGCCAGGCCCTGGCGATCGATCTCAGCCTCAACCGTACCGACCTTACCGGTGAGGTGCTTTGGATCGAGGAAGGCGTGCCGGTGCCGCCGTCAAAGATCGGCGCGAGTCCTCGGATCGGTATCCGCCACGGTCGGGAGCACCATGCCCGGTTCTACGTCAAAGAGAGCCCGTCCGTCTCGGCCCACCCTCGTTACGAGAGAAGCTGATCGTCCCGGAGGTAGCCAAGCGGCGTACCGCCCGGAAGGAATGCGCCTCCGCCACCCCCGCCATCGGTCGGTGACGGCTCGGGCTCGGGCGTTTCCTCGCCGCCTACGGTGACGGTCACGGAGTCCTCTGCTTCCTCCGTATCGTCCGAACCGCCGAAGGAAAGGCCGTTACTGCGGAGCCACGCCTGGACAGGCCGTTCCCAATTCGGATTGTTAGGCCGCTCGCTATGGAGGCCCGAACCGCTGATGCCCTCGCCGCATTCGTTGCTGATCGCCGTGGCCGTGATCGTATGCGAGCCGCTGCCGAGGGTCGTGCTCGTAGTGAATGGCGGTGCCGTATCGGTCGCAATCACGCTTCCGCCCACGCTGAACCGGACCTCGGCGATGCCCGGCCCGTCCCCCGGCGTAGTGGCAGTCGCCGAGATCGTCACGCTACCCGAGTCAAGCTGGCCGCCGCCCGGGCTGTTCAAGCTTACGCGTGGCGTGCAGTTCTCGCTGCTTTCCCCGACCCCCGCTTCGCTCTTGTTCCGGGGCGCGTTGCCGTCGGTGAAAATGTCCGTCTTGGTCTGGCGGGTGTTCGGGCCCGGTAGCAGGCCGGTCAGACGGTCCACGCGGAGCTCCTTGATGCCATCGGGCCGCTCGAATTCGCGGACCGGTTCCTCGGCCAGGACTCGCCGCATGAAGTCGTTCCAGATCGGCGCGGCCGCCCGGGATCCACCGGTCTCGTTCATCGGCGAGTTGTCGTTGTTACCGACCCAGACGCCGGCGGAGACGTTCGGCGTGAAGCCGACCGTCCAGGCATCGCGGTAACTGTCGGTCGTGCCGGTCTTGGCGGCGGTATCCGGCCGGCCAGGGAGGGTCAGCGGCCCGTTCCGTCCGAACTGCGGCGCACGGGCGGCGTCGTCGGATAGCACGTCGGAGATCTGGTACGCGAGCTCCTGGCTCACGACTTCGCGGGAACTCCCTTCGTCATACTGCTCGAGCACCTTGCCCTTGCGGTCGGTCACCGAGAGGATCGGCGTCACGGTCGTATGTGTCCCGTTGCCGTTCCGCTCGGAATACGCGGCGACGCCCTGGTTTGCGATCACGTTGTAGGCCGCGTTCAACTCGAGCAGCTTCACCTCGCCGCCGCCGAGTACGAGCGCGTCACCGTAGCGGTCGGGATCGTTCAGCGTGGTAATGCCCATCTGGTGGGCGAGGTCGGTCGCGGTGCGGACGCCGATCAGGTCGAGCATCTTCACGGACGGGACATTCAGCGACTGCTGGAGCGCGTCACGGGCACTGACCGGGCCGCGGAACCGTCGGTCGTAGTTATTAGGAGCATAGCCGCCACCGAAGTCGGTCTTCACGTCCCAGAGCAGGGTGGCCGGGTTGTATGCCAGCGGTTTCTCCAGGCCGCTGTCGTAGCCCTTCTTGAATGCCGCCAGGTAGACGATCGGCTTGAAGGATGAGCCGGGCTGCCGGTCGGCGGTCGCGACGTTCACATTGCCCTCTCCTGCCGTGTCGAAGTAGTCCACGGAACCGACCATCGCCAGAATCTGTCCGGTCTTCGGATCGAGCGCGGTGAGGGCGGCATTCGAGGCGCCGTACAGCGGGAAGTTGCCCCGTGCCTGGGTCACCACTTCTTCGGCAATCTCCTGCTTCTCAGGGTCCAGCGAGGTCACGACCTTGAGCCCGCCTTCCTGGATGGTCCGGACGTCGTACTTCCGTTCGAGCTGCTCCCGGACGTAGAAGACGAAGTGCGGTGCCGTGATGTCCTCACCGCGCGCCGCCGCGAACTGCAACCCTTTCTCTATCTTGGCGACGGCCGTGTCATAGGCTTCCCGGTCGATGTGCTCCTGCTCGAGCATCTGGTCGAGCACGTGGGTCGCCCGCTCCTTGAGCCGGTTCGGATCGCCGGAGGTGAACGGGGAGTAGTAGGTGGGGGCCTGAGGCAGTCCGGCCAGCACGGCACATTCCGGAAGCGTAAGGTTCCGGGCCGACTTGGCGAAATAGGTCTGCGAAGCGGCCTCGATCCCGTAGGCGTTATGGCCGTAGGGGATCTCGTTCAGGTACAACTGGAGGATGTCGTCCTTCGAGTAGAGCTGTTCGATCTCCAAGGAAAGCACCAGTTCCTTGGCCTTGCGGGTGTACGTCCGTTCCGGTGAGAGCAGGGCGTTCTTCACCAGTTGCTGGGTGATCGTGGATCCGCCCTGACTGGTCTGTCCGAGCTCGAGATTGACCCAGATCGCCCGCGCCAGACCCCGGGGGTCGAGTCCTTGGTGTTCATAGAAGCTCTTGTCTTCGGTAGCTACGGTCGCGTCCTTGATGCATCGCGGCATATCGTCGAAGTCGATCCGGGTCCGGTTCTTCTCGCCCCGGATCTTGTAGAGCAGGGTCTTGCCGTCGCGGGCGTAGATGGAGGTGGCTTCCGCCCGAGCCGCGTTCACCTGGCCGGGAAGCGGCAGGCCGATCGAGGCGATCATCAGGAACAGCGCCAGCAGGAACGACGTGCCGGCCCCTGTGAGCTTGACGATCCGTCGCTTGCGCCAGCTCCCTGTGGGATCCTTCAGGACCGTCCCGCCATCCGCGGTTAGTTGGTCCGTGGCGAAGAGGTCAGTGATTGCGTTTTTCAGTCTGCCCATGTAGTGTGCACCGTCGACTCGCTGGCTATCAGCTATCTAAGTATAGCTATAATGGACAGGAGCAGAAGAATCCATGGCAAAACGCGCTAACCAACCCGAGTTACCGAAGGAGACCCTGATTTCCCAGGTCCTGGATCGCGGCGTGGACTCGATTTACCCCTCCCGGGAAGCGCTGGCGGGCGTGTTGCGCAAAGGGCGACGGCTCAAGATCTACCTGGGGCTGGACCCGAGTTCCCCCGATCTCCACATCGGACACCTGATCGTCCTTCAGAAACTCCGGCACTTCCAGGAGCTCGGGCACGAGGTGACCGTGCTGCTCGGCGACTTCACCGGCCAGACGGGGGATCCGACCGACAAGCAGGCCGTGCGCCAGCCGCTTACCAAGCAGGAAGTGCTCGCGAACGCCAAGGGGTATCGCGCCCAGGCGGGATCCATCCTCAAGTTCCGCGGCAAGAATCCCGCTAAGGTCCGTTACAACTCCGCCTGGCTGGAGAAGCTCAGGTTCGCGGATATCGCTGAGCTGGCGAGTCACTTCACGGTGCAGCAGCTCCTCGAGCGCGACATGTTCGAGCGGCGGATACACCAGGGCAAACCGATCAGCCTCCGGGAGTTCCTCTACCCGCTGATGCAGGGATATGACTCGGTGGCGATGAACGTGGACGTGGAAGTTGGCGCGACCGACCAGACCTACAACATGCTGGCCGGCCGGAAGCTCCAGAAGGACTACCACGACAAGGAGAAGTTCGTGCTGGCGACACCGATCCTGGCGGATGCCAAGGGTGTGAAGATCGGCAAGACTGAGGGGAACGCGATCGCGATCGCCGGCAAACCCCAGGAGCTCTACGGACAAATCATGCACTTGCCGGACGAGGTCGTGCTTCCTGCCTACGAATGGTGCACCCGGACTCCGGACGAGGAACTCGACGAGGTGAGGCGGATCTTCAAGGACAATCCGCGTGACGCCAAGATGCGGCTGGCGCGGGCGATCGTCCGGGAAGTGCAGGGCGATGAGGCGGCGGAGAAGGCCGAGCGGCACTTCGTCCGGGTCTTCCAGAAGAAGGCGACCCCCCGTGAGGTGCCGACCTGGCGTTCTTCGGCGCTGGCCGTACCGCTCTGGAAGGTCCTCAAGGAGAGCGGTCTGGTGAAGAGCTCGTCCGAAGCGCACCGGATGGTACAGCAGGGCGCGGTCCAGGTGAACGACGTGGTCCAGTCGGATCCGAACACGTCGATCGTGGCGAGCACCTACCCTGTGATCCGGGTCGGCAAACGGAAGTTTCTCAAGGTAACGCGTTAGCGGTGTCGGAGGGAGCGCACACCCTTCGACCATGAACGAACTACCCCGCGAACAGATCATTGGACGGCCGGTGGAATCGCTACCTGGCGTGGGATCCGCGTACGTGAACCGCCTGGAGCGGGTCGGCGTACAGACCATCGGTGATCTGCTCCGGTATTTTCCACGCCGGTACGACGACCTGCGGCAGGTGCAGGACCTGGCGGCACTCCTCAAGGAGCGCACGTTGCCGGTCGGAGAGAACCTGACCGTTCGGGCGAAGGTGCGGTCGGTCAAGCTGCGCCGGCTTCGCGGCCGTCGATCGATGGTGACGGCGGTACTCGGCAGTGAGCAGGCGAACTTGGAAGCGGTCTGGTGGGGCCAGCCGTACCTGGCGGAGACGTTGCAGGAGGGGCGGGAGTATATCTTCGCGGGGAAGCTCCGTGCCAGTAAGAAGTACGGCACCACGTTCCAGAGCCCGGCGATCGAGCGCCGGTCGGTGACGGGCGAGCAGACCCACACGGCCCGGCTGGTGCCGGTCTATCCGGAGACGGAAGGACTCTCCTCGCGCTGGCTCCGATTCGTGATCAAACCGCTTCTGCCCGCGGCGGACCGGCTTCCCGAAACGCTACCGGATGCGGTACGCGAGCGAGCAGGCCTGTTGCCGTTGTCGGCAGCCATCCGGCAGATCCACTTTCCCGCCGATGAGGCGGAGTCCCGGGCGGCGCGCCGCCGCTTCGATTTCGAGCACGTCTTCTACCGCCAGCTGATCACCCAGCGCCGTCGGCAGCACTGGCGCGAAGAGACGACCGCTCCGCGGATCGCCGCGAACTCCGCCGTCACCCGGCGGTTCCTGGACGGATTGCCCTGGTCCCTTACGGACGGGCAACGGCAGGCGCTCCAGGAGATCTTCGCGGACCTGGATCAGGACCGGCCGATGCTCCGTTTGCTCCAGGGAGACGTGGGTTCCGGCAAGACCGCGGTCGCAGCAGCAGCCGCCCACCAGGTGGTGGCCGCGGGATGGCAAGCCGCGATGATGGTCCCGACGGAAGTCCTTGCCCGCCAGCACGCGGCGACGCTGGACTCCTGGTTCTCGCCGCACGGGATCACGGTCGCGCTGCTGGTCGGCGGCCAGTCAGAGGCGGAGAAGGAGGAGGTCCGCCGCCGGATCGCTGCCGGGGACGTGCAGGTGGTAGTCGGTACGCATGCCCTGATTCGACAGGACGCCCGCTGGCACCGGCTGGGATTGGCGATCGTGGATGAGCAGCATCGGTTCGGGGTGGAGCAACGGGCGAAACTCCGCGGCGAACAGGCAACGCCGCACCTCCTCAGCATGACGGCCACGCCGATTCCGCGGACGCTGGCCTTGATCGCCTACGGCGATCAGGACCTCTCGATAATTCCTGAACGTCCGGCGGGACGGGCCGGCGTGTCCACCCGGGTCGTGGCGCCGGCCGGCAGGCAGGCGGCATTCGCAGCGGTCCGGGAGGAGCTGGCGGCCGGCCGGCAGGCATTCGTGCTGTATCCGGTGATCGCCGATTCCAAGGCCGGCCTCAAGGCGGCCGAAGAAGAATACGAACGGCTCGCGACCAAGGTGTTCGAAGGATTCCGGACGGCGCTCCTACACGGCCGCATGAAGACGGAAGACAAGGTCGCCACGATGGAAGCGTTCGCGGACGGCGCGACCGACGTGCTTGTCTCGACGTCCGTCGTAGAGGTCGGCGTCGACTTCCCGAACGCATCCGTCATGCTGATCGAGGAGGCGCAGCAGTTCGGGCTGGCACAGCTCCATCAACTCCGCGGTCGGATCGGCCGCGGGGGGCACCGGTCGTATTGCTACCTTCTGCCGGGAGACAACTCGACCGTCGAGAACGAGCGGCTCAAGGCGTTGGAGCGGAGTGATTCCGGATTCGAGCTGGCCGAGATCGACCTGGAACTGCGAGGACCGGGGGAGGTGGTCGGGCTCAAACAGTCCGGCCACGAGCTGTCCGCCGCCGGACTGGCCGACGCGAACCTGCTCAGGGAAGCGCGAGATGCGGCCACCGAACTCCTGGAGCAGGATCCCCGGCTCAAATCGTTCCCGGACCTCCGGCAGCGGGTCATGCATGTGGCCAGCCTGGTCTGAGTCTCGGTGCCCGTCTCTCCTTGGCATCCGCCTCAGCTTATGGTAGCTTGGTATAGCAATCAACCATGGACACGGAACGCATCAAAGAGTTTTGGTACCGTCATCGGATGGTCGTCGCCGGAGGGATCGCGGTGCTGACCGTGGCAGGAGGCGTGGTAGCCGCTCGACCGCCGCAGGATCCGCTGGTACTGGACGCCCTGGCCTCACCGGCTCCGGATACGCCCGCGCCGGCCGAGGACATCGTGGTGGACGTGCAGGGCGCCGTCGCCAAGCCGGGGGTCAAGCGCCTCCCGGCCGGGAGTCTCGTCGCGAATGCGATCAAGGCGGCCGGCGGTTTCACGCAGGACGCGGACCGTCCCCGGATCTCCAGGGAGCTCAACCAGGCCGAAGCGCTCAAGAATCATCAGAAGGTATACGTTCCGTTGGTCGGCGATGCCGTCGTGCTCGATTCGTCGGCCCCGGCCGCCGGAATGTCTGGCGGCGACGGCGCACCGACGGCCGGCGGCCTGGTGAACCTCAATACAGCTACGCTCGAGGAGCTCGATACGCTTCCGGGCGTCGGAGAGGCCACCGCTGAGAAGATCATCGATTACCGCGACGCCTTCGGTCCGTTCGGGTCGGTGGACGAATTGCTCGAGGTATCCGGCATCGGCGAAGCGAAGCTCGAGAAGCTGCGCGAGCGGGTGACGGTGTGAGGCGCCGCATGCTCATGCTGCAACTGTGTGTCCTGCGCGCCGCAGTCGCGGCGATCCTGCGGTACGGCGGTTGGCTCCGCCGCCGCTTTGCCACGCTTGAAACCGACGGCTAGACGGGCGACGCTAGAGGGGCGCTGGGGTGGCGGAACTGGCAGACGCGCTGGGTTTAGGACCCAGTGGGGTAACACCCGTGGAGGTTCGACTCCTCTCCCCAGCACATCGGTCCGCCGGACGGTGCCACCGGGGCAGACAGCCAGTGTGAGCACGTTATACTGGTGCGGTATGCAGATTGACGTCGAGAAGCAGCCCAAAAGTGCCGTAAAGCTCAGTATTACCATCACTCCCGAAGAGATGAAGGGGTACTTCGAGCAAGCGGTACAGAAGATCGCCGAGCAAGCCAACCTGCCCGGTTTCCGGAAGGGCAAGGCGCCGCGCTCGGTGTTGGAAGCCCGCACCGGCCCGCAGCACATCGCGCACGAAGCACTCGAGCTCGCGGTCGCGGACAGCTACTACCAGGCGGTCACGAAGCACAAGCTGCGACCCGTCGGCCGGCCGCAGACGGATATCGGGGACGAACATACGCAGCTGGAGGAAAAGGGGCTGACGTACACCGCGACCGTCGCGGTGATGCCCGAGGTGCAGTTGGGCGACTATCAGAAGGTCAAGGTGAAGCCGATGCAGTCGGAATACCAGGATTCGATGGTCGACGAAGCGCTGGAGCAGCTCCGCAAAGGGCGTGCCAGTTACGCGCAGGTCCAGCGGGAAGCGAAGGAGGGCGACCGCGTGGAGATCGATTTCGTGGGGAAGCGGGAAGGCAAGGAGATTCCCGGTGCCAAGAGCGAGAACCATCCGCTGGTACTCGGCCAGGGAGGGTTCATCCCCGGATTCGAGGAGCAACTGATCGGCATGAAGATCGGCCAAGTGAAGACGTTCACCGTCACATTCCCCAAGGAGTATCACGAGCAGAGCCTGGCCGGCCAGCCGGTCGAGTTCACCGCGACGATGCGCCAGGTCCAGGAATCGAAGCTGCCGGAGCTCAACGATGAACTGGCGACGGGTTTCGGGGCGAAGTCGCTGAAGGACTTGCGCGAACGACTGACCGCCAACCTCAAGCAGGAGAAGGAACAGGAAGCCCGCCAGAAGACGGAGCAGGCGGTGGTCGACGCGGTGGCCAAGGACGCCAAGGTAGAGATTCCCGATTCGTTGATCGATGACGAGCTGACCCGGATGCTCGCCGAGTTCCGCCAGCACATCGAGCGGCAGGGGATGCCCTACGACAAGTACCTCGAGCAGATCGGTAAGACGGAAGACGACTTCCGGTCGGAACAGCGGAGCGAAGCCGAGCGGCGGGTGAAGATGAGCCTGGTCCTGAACGCCGTCCAGGAAGCGGAGAACGTCACGGTGCCGGACAGCCGGGTGAAGGAAGAGGTCGAGACCCAGCTCGCGACCGCCGAGGAGGACCAGGCGAAGGAGCAGATCAAGTCCGACGAATTCGCGGCATACGTCCGCCGCATCCTGGGCAACCGCCAGGCCGTGGACCGGTTGGTGGAAATCGCCACGGGGTAATGAAAGAACGGGCTTCCGAGCGCTGGCCCGACGAAGAACCGCCCAAGGCAGAGACCGGGCCGCCTCGGCGAGCCAGGAAGTCTAAACCGGCGGACCGAGGAACGTCCCGGGAGCGGGCGGATCAGGAGACGTCGGATCGCCCGGAACGTTCCCATGACCGGAATCCGGACAAGGAGGTTCCCGAGGACATCGAGACTACGGAACCGGATCCCCAAACGGTCCGGCGGCGGCTAGCCGCGGAAGCGGCGTTCCGGAAACGGGTGGCACTGGCAGAGCTGGAAGAAAAGCTGGGTGACGAGGAGGCGTACGAAGCCGTCCGCGACGTGCTCGAACGTTCCGGCGGGCAGTGGCACCTGGAGCAGGGGCGCCACCTTCTCCATCGGCTGGTGTCGGAAACCGCGTTCGAGGAGGCCGAACCCTCGGCGGTACGCGGCGTTTCCATCAAGTTGGCTACCCGCCGCGAGTCCGAACCGGTCGCACCCCGTGAGCTGGTAGATCGGGTCAAGGCCGCTTGCGAGGAACCGGTCAGGACCGGTGAGACCATCGAGCGGGTCGCCGCTGCCGCGGAGGCGTTGCCGGATGAGGACGATCTCTCGGTGACGGTACGGACGACGGATCATGACGAGGTCCGGGTGGAAGTGGGTCACGAGGTCGTACGGGCAGTCACCGAGCGGGAAGGCGAGGAGGTGGTCCTCGACGAACGGACGCGTTCGCATCGTCCGACGACCGCCACCGAATCCGAACCGCCCGACCTTCCCGTGGCCGAGGATGCCAGTGACGACGCGGTCGAGGACGGACCCCCTGTGCCCGGACGCTCGTCCGAATCCGCACCCGAGCCAGTTCTCGTCCCGGACGGCGGGGCCGTCGGGGAGGTTTCCGACGACCTGGGGGCCGTCGAGGACGAGCCGCTGCCGCCGGAACCCCGGACACCGCTCGGCAAAGCGATCGAGCGGATCGAGACCGCATGGTGGGAGACGGAAGTGCCGCCGGTGGCCGGTGGGTCGCCGGAGCTGGACGAGACGACGGAAGCGCCGGATGAACGGGAGCAGCCGGGGCAATCGGAGGTCGCCCGCCACCCCGAACTCTCGGAAGAGGAGCGGCGGGAGCTGAACGAGCGGTTGGATCGGCAACGCAAGGAGCGGGAAGCGGAGGAAACGCTTCCTGAGGGGCCGCCTCCCCCAAAGCCGCCGCCGGACCGTCCGAAGCGTCGCGCGCACCGGCGGCCGGTGCGGGTGATCACATATGAGCGTGGCGGAGAAGCGCCCCGCTGGGTTCCTGACCGGGAGTTCCGCCAGAAAGCCCGCAAGCTGATCCGACGGCTCGCGTTCCGGCATGGACTCAAACTCAGTACCGAGATGGAGACGTTCCTGCTCCAGATCCTGCTGCGCCCCCGGCTCGTGAACGGCCGGCTGGTCCATGGCATGACCGTGAACCTGGACGTGCTGATCCGCACCATCGAATCACTCCGCGAACACTATCCGCTGTATACCCGCCGCCGCCCGGCCTGATGTAAACTGGGGGCATGAGCACCATGAACGATCGAAACATGAATACACCATCCGCCGGACAGCCCGATATCAGCGACCAGGTCCTGATCCCGACCGTCCTGGAGAAGTCCCAATTCGGCGAGCGGGCATATGACATCTATTCGCGGCTCCTCAAGGAGCGGATCGTATTCATCGGCACGCCGATCGACGACCAGATCGCCAACCTGGTGATGGCCCAGCTGCTCCATCTGGAGAACGAGAGCGCTGACCAGGACATCAAGGTGTACATCAACAGCCCGGGCGGGTCGGTCTCGTCGGGGTTGGCGATCTACGACACCATGCAATACATCCGGCCCGACGTGCAGACGATCTGCATGGGCCTGGCCGCTTCGATGGGAGCGGTCCTCCTGGCCGGCGGGGCGAAAGGCAAGCGATACACGCTACCGAACTCCCGGATCATGATCCACCAGGTGCTTGCCTCGGGGCTTTCCGGGCAGGCGACGGACATCGAGATACATGCCCGGGAGATCCTCAAGATGAAGGATGCGCTCAACAAGATCCTTGCCAAGCACACCGGGCAGGATCTGAAGAAGGTCGAGAAGGACACTGACCGTGACTTCTTCCTCTCGCCGGAGGATGCCAAGAAGTACGGTCTGGTCGACGAGATCATCACGCCGGCGAAACAGAAGTAACGCCGGCCTGTCATGCTCCCGCGCTTCCTGGCCCTGATCCGAGAGCTGGAGCCGAACCGGCATTTCCTGAAACTGTGGCTATCGCAGGCGTTGTCACTCACCGCGTTCAACATGGTGAACTTCACCCTGTTGATCCGGGTCTTCGAGCTGACCGGCTCGGCGACGATGGTAAGCCTCTTCGTGTTGAGCTTCGGGTTGCCGAGCCTGCTCTTCGGCGCCGTGGCCGGCGTCTTCGCGGACCGCTGGCATCGGCGGAGCGTCCTGATCGCCACGAACGTGCTGCGGGCCGGTGTCGTGCTGCTGTACCTGACCGACCTCTCCAGCCTGCCGGTCCTCTTCGCGACCACGTTCCTGGTCTCGACGATCACCCAGTTCTTCACGCCGGCCGAAGGGGCGGCGATCCCCGAGCTCGTGGACCGGAAGCGCCTGGTGGCGGCAAACGCCGTCTTCATGGTGACCCTGTTCGCCTCGTTCGTCGTCGGGTACGGCCTGGCCGGCCCAATCTCCCAGGTCGGCGGGGACTCGTTGCCGATCCTCCTGGCATCTGCCAGCTTCGCGGCGGCCGCGATCGCCTGTAGCCGGTTGCCCAAACTCCATGAGCATGTCCATCGCATCCCGCTCAGGACCGCGTACCGGACCGTCCGTACCGACCTGGTGGCGGGATTCGCCGTCGTCCGCCGGACGCCGCCGGTGCGTTACGGCCTGCTGCAACTCACCGTGGTCTGGGCCAGCGTCGGCGTGATCATGGTGCTCCTGCCGTCCTTCGTGGACCAGGTGTTGGGAACGAACCTCCGGGAAGTGAGCCGGGTCGTGATCCTGCCGATCGGGGTCGGCATGCTGGCGGGCGGCCTGGTGCTGCAGCGGGCGCGCCGCCAGTTCTCCGCCCGGGTGATCGTCACCACGGCGCTGCTGGTCGTGGGTCTGACGATCGGCACGCTCGGACAGGTCGAACCGCTCGCGGATCGCGCCGCGGGGCTGCTGGATGCCGATTCGGGCGCGCTCCGGCAAGGGCTGACGAGCATCGCGGCGACGCTGCTCGGACTCGCCATGGCGATCGTGATGATTGCCTCCCAGACCCTGATCCACGAGCGTTCCGAGCCGGCCGTCCGTGGTCGCGTCTTCGGCTTCCTCGGCATGAGCGTGAACGCTGCGAACACGCTGCCGGTACTGCTTGCCGGCGCGCTGGTGGACGCGTATGCCGTGACAGCGGTGATCAGCGCGCTGGGCTTGCTGATCCTGGTCTGGGCGGTCGTCTCGCCACCGCTCGGCCGCCAGCTTCCGTCGGCCCGGACGACTTGACGCCCAGGTGCCAGGTTCGTATGCTAGAGCCGAATGGTATCGGTGCCCCGTCGTTTTTGACCGCAGGTGTCATCGTGAGCAACTGCTCGTGATGTATTTTTTGCGTAGTACGGGCCATTACCGTGCGTCCACTAATTAGGAGGGAGTGTTTCGGTGCCTGACCGAAAATATTTCCAGGCCACACCACCCAGCCTGGAACTGCCTAACCTCATCGAGGTACAAATCAATTCCTACAATGAGTTCCTCAGGGAGGGGCTGAAGGAGTTGTTCGAAGAAATCTCACCGGTACGCGACTTTACCGGCAAGAGCCTGGAACTGGCGCTCTTGGACTACAAGCTCGACGAACCGAAGGTAGATGAAGAGACCGCACGTGACCGCAACGTCACGTATGAGGCACCGCTCCGGGTGCAGGTACAGCTCACCAACCTGGAGACCGGGGAGATCCGCGAGCAGGAAGTGTTCCTCGGTGATTTCCCGAAGATCACCGACCGCGGCACGTTCGTCATCAACGGTGTCGAGCGCGTGGTCGTCTCACAGCTCGTCCGTTCGCCCGGCGCCTTTTTCACCGCCGAGCGTCACGGAGAGCGCAACTACTACGGTGGCAAGGTCATCCCGACCCGCGGCGCCTGGCTGGAGATCGAGACCTCGAACAAGGGCCTGCTGTCCGTGAAGATCGATCGCAAGCGCAAGGTTCCGGTCACCAGCCTCCTCCGAATCATCGGTCTCGATACCGACGAACAGATCCTTTCGGCGTTCGCCGACGTGGATACCGACGAGGAGCATAAGTTCATCGAGGCGACCCTGGAGAAGGACCCCGCCAAGACGGTCGACCAGGCGATGATCGAGGTCTACAAGCGGATCCGCCCGGGCGACCTCGCCACGGTGGACAACGCCAAGTCGCTGATCGACACCACTTTCTTCGATTTCTCGCGGTTCGACTTCGGGAAGGTCGGCCGGTACAAGCTGAACCAGCGGCTCGGGACGGACCTCCCGAACGACAAGGAGCACCGGATCCTCCGGCAGGAAGACATCGTCGCGATCATCAAGGAAGTGATCCGGCTGAACAACAGCCAGGAACCCGCGGACGACATCGACCATCTGAAGAACCGCCGGATCCGCAGCGTCGGCGAGCTGATCCAGCTCGCGTTCCGCCGGGGACTGCTCCGCGTGGAACGGATCATCAAGGACCGCATGAGCGTGTCCGAATCCGACACCGTGACGCCGGCCCAGCTGATCAACGTACGGCCGATCGTCGCGGCGACCCAGGAGTTCTTCGCGAGCTCCCAACTCTCCCAGTTCATGGACCAGACCAATCCGCTGTCCGAGCTCGGCCATAAGCGGCGGCTCAACGCGATGGGTCCGGGCGGGCTCACCCGCGAGCGCGCCAGCTTCGAAGTGCGCGACGTGCACGTCTCCCACTACGGACGGATCTGCCCGATCGAGACTCCGGAAGGACCGAACATCGGCCTGGTGACGTCGCTTTCGAGCTACGCCCGGATCAACGAGTACGGCTTCATCGAGACCCCGTACCGGAAGGTCGACGTGAAAGGCAAGAAAGCCAAGGTGACCGGCAAGGTGGTCTACCTCGACGCCGGCTCCGAGGAGAACGCGGTGATCGCCCAGGCGAACACCAAGCTCACCAAGGACGGCTACCTCGCGGAAGACCGCGTGATCGCCCGCAAGAACTTCGCGCCGACGACGGTGGACCCCGAGGAAGTGCATTACATCGACGTCTCGCCGAAACAGATCGTGTCGGTGACGACGGCCCTGATCCCGTTCCTCGAGCACGACAACGCCAACCGCGCCCTGATGGGATCGAACATGCAGCGCCAGGCCGTGGCGACCGTGCGCCCGCAGGCGCCGCAAGTCGGCACCGGCATGGAGGCCCGGGCCGCGCTCGATACCGGCCAGGTGGTCGTGGCGAAGGAAGCCGGCAAGGTCACCCACGTGGACGCCGGACGGGTCGAAGTGAAAGGCAAGAAGACCACGACTTATGAACTCAAAAAATTCGTTCGCAGCAACCAGGACATGGCGATCAGCCAGCGCCCGGTGGTGGAGGTCGGACAGAACGTGAAGGAAGGCGACGTCCTGGCGGACGGCCCGGCGACCGAGAACGGGGAACTGGCGCTCGGCCAGAACCTCACGGTCGCATTCATGGCCTGGGGTGGCGCCAACTTCGAGGACGCGGTGATCATCTCCGAACGGGTCGTCCGTGAGGACCGGTACACCAGCGTGCACATCAGCCGGTTCTCGATCCAGGTCCGGGATACCAAGCTCGGCCCGGAAGTGACGACCAACGACATCCCGAACGTCGGCGCGGAAGCGCTGAAGGACCTCGACGAGGACGGCATCGTCCGGATCGGCGCAGAGGTGCGGGCCGGGGACATCCTGGTCGGTAAGATCACGCCGAAGGGCGAGACGGAGCTCACCGCCGAAGAACGGCTGCTCCGCGCGATCTTCGGCGAGAAGGCCCGTGACGTGAAGGACACCTCGCTCCGGCTCCAGCATGGCGAGCACGGCAAGGTCGTGGACGTGAAGATCTTCGACCGCGAGCTCGGCGACGACCTCGCCGCCGGCGTACTCAAGGTCATCGAGGTCTCCGTGGCCCAGGTCCGGAAGATCCAGGTCGGCGACAAGATGGCCGGCCGCCACGGCAACAAGGGCGTGATCTCCGAGATCCTGCCCGAAGAAGACATGCCGCACCTGCCCGACGGTACGCCCGTGGACATCGTCCTGAACCCGCTCGGCGTGACCTCTCGGATGAACCTCGGTCAGATCCTCGAGACGCACCTCGGTGCCGCGGCGAAGAAGCTCGGCTACCGGGTCGCCTCTCCCGTCTTCGAGGGCGTGACGATCGACGAGATCCGCGAGGAGCGGAAGAAGGCGGGCCTTCCCGAGGACGGCAAGGAGCAGCTCTACGACGGACGCAACGGCGAGCCGTTCGACCAGCGGACGACCGTCGGTGCCGTCTACATGCTGAAGCTCCACCACCTGGTGGACGACAAGATGCACTCCCGCTCGACCGGACCGTACGCGCTGGTCACCCAACAGCCGCTCGGCGGCAAGGCGATGTTCGGCGGGCAGCGCTTCGGCGAGATGGAAGTGTGGGCGCTCGAGGCCTATGGTGCGGCGCATACGCTCCAGGAGATGCTCACCGTCAAGTCCGACGACGTCGTCGGCCGGGCCAAGACCTACGAGTCGATCATCCAGAACCAGCCGCCGAAGGAGCCGAGCCGGCCGGAATCGTTCCGGGTACTCGTCAAGGAACTCCAGAGCCTCGGGCTCAACGTACAGCTCCAGGGTGACGATCGTGACATCAACAAGGAGATCGACGAAGACGTCAGCGAGGCGGTCGACCCGAACGTCCTCGATGTCCTGGAGACCGACTCGGATCAGGAGCTGACCAAGGCCGAAGACAGCGGCGGTGTCAGCAAGGCCGATTCGGACGAAGACACAGCAGACAAAGAGGAAGAAAGTGCCGAAGCCGCCGAAGCCGGCGATCCTCTCGGAATCAAGAAAGGAGACGCATAATGGCGGAACGCACGACCGAACGGAAGCGCGACCAGGTGCCGTCCAGCAATTTCACCGCGATCCAGCTGGGCTTGGCGTCGCCGGCGCAGATCAGACAGTGGTCGTACGGCGAGGTCCTGAAGCCGGAGACGATCAATTACCGGACCCAGAAACCGGAGAAAGACGGTCTCTTCGACGAACGCATCTTCGGACCGACCAAGGACTGGGAGTGCTACTGCGGCAAGTATAAGAAGATCCGGTACAAGGGCATCGTCTGCGACAAGTGCGGCGTGGAAGTGACCCGTTCGGCGGTCCGCCGCGAGCGGATGGCGCACATCGAGTTGGCGGCGCCGGTGGTCCACATCTGGTACCTCCGGGGCACGTTCTCGCGGCTCGGGCTCCTGCTCGGCATGTCCGTGAAGTACCTCGAGAAGGTCGTGTACTTCGCGAACTTCATCATCACCAAGGTCGACGACGAGAAGCGGAAGGCCGTGAAGGCGAAGCTCAAGGAGGATTATGAGAAGGAACGGAACCGGATCAAGGAGAGCCACGACAAGTCGCTGGCGACCATGACCGCCTCCGCCAAGAAGGCCGAGGACGACACCGCGGCCAAGGAAGAGATCGACCGGCTGAAGCGGGAGTACGCGGAACAGTCCGAAGTGCTCGAGTCCGGCTACGACCTGGCGATGGAGGAGCTGGATACGCTCGAGCCGATGCAGATCATCACCGAGGCGAAGTACCGGGAGCTCACCGACAAGTACCGTGGGGTGTTCGAGGCCGGCGTCGGCGCCGAAGCGATCATGGAAGTGATCGGACAGCTCGACCTCGCCAAGCTCGCCAAGCAGCTCGAGAAGGAAGCCAAGGAAACGACCGGCCAGCGGCGTCGCAAGGCGCTCAAGCGTCTGAACCTGATCGAAGGGTTCCGCAAGGCCGAGATCGATCCGATCTGGATGATCGTCACCAACCTGCCGGTGATCCCGCCGGACCTCCGGCCGATGGTCCAGCTGGACGGCGGCCGGTTCGCGGCGTCAGATCTCAACGACCTGTACCGCCGGGTGATCAACCGCAACAACCGGCTCAAGAAATTAACGCGGCTGAAGGCGCCGGAAGTGATCCAGCGCAACGAAAAGCGGATGCTCCAGGAGGCCGTGGACGCCCTGATCGACAACTCCGCCCGGCGCGGCCGCGCGGTCTCGAGCATCGGCAACAAGCGGCGGCTGAAGTCGCTGTCCGACATGCTCAAGGGCAAGCAGGGCCGGTTCCGCCAGAACCT
>JBBDXB010000005.1:0-32051 GCA_040902515.1 Patescibacteria group bacterium | reverse complement strand
TCCGGGACGCCGGTAACGCGTTGGCGTTCGTCTGCCACGAGCCGGTGGAGCCGTCCGGGTTGAGCTCGGCGTAGTAGACGGCGGTCTGGTCGCCGAGGAGGCCGCCGATCGTGTAAACGTACCCGTTCGCCACGACGGAGGCATGGCCGGAACGGGCGGAGGGCAGGGCATTGGCATCCGTTTGCCAGACCTGCTTGCCGCCGATGACGATGTTATTACCTTCGGTATCCACCTGGAGGAGGTTCTGCGCGGACGTGTTCTGAACCTGGAACGCCGTCGTGGAGTCCGTCGAGACCGTCGTGGCGTCATTGACGTCCAACGTACCTTGTACGACCCGAAAAGGAAGTCTTACTGACGCACGATCCCACTGCCGGGCGGCCCCGGTTCCGCGCGCACGCGGTCGGTCACGTCCACGAACGTGTACGGCCGGTTGACGTCGCGGACGGTGAAGATCCGGTCGGGCTGGAGCGGGAGGCCGGCGTCGAAGAACCGGTTGAAGATCACCCGGAAATTATTGACTGCCGTCATCGTGTCATACGGTGAGTCGCTGCGGTCACGGTCCGCGTAATCCCCGGAAGGGAAGTAGAACGCGTTCAGGATGTTCGACTTCTCGCGGAGGTTCACATCGGTGTCGTCCACGCCGTAGCCGCCGACGTACGGATACTCTCCCTCGTCCGCCGTCAGGACGATCACCGGCTTACGGTCGGCAGGGTAGGCGGCGAGGATCGCGTCCACCGTCTGCTCGATCCGTGTATTCGTGTACGCGAGCTGGTCCAGGAAGTTCTGCCGGGCACCCTTGCTGCGGTCGATCTCCGTCCGGCCCTGGGCATCGAACGCGAACGGGGGATGGGGCATCAGGATGTGGCCGGTGACCAGACGGGGCGCGCCGGCCTCGCCGGCCCTGGCCGCCAGTGCTTCCAGCGTGGCGAACTGCCGGTTGAAGACGGTACCGTGCTGGTTCTCGACCTGGAACGGCCCGAACGCCTTTTCCTGCAGGTCCACGAGCATCGTGCCGACCAGGTACACGCTGGCCAAGTGGCTGGCGTGGATGTGGGCTGCGTCGGGACCGAATCGCCACGCGGTCTCATAATTCTGATCCGCCGAGGCAATCGTCTGACTGGGACCCCACCAGGAGCCTACGTGCAGGTGCTGGTAGCCGTGTTCCTGCAGGAACCGTCCGGCTTCCGGCCGCTTGATCAGCGGATAGAACTCCTGCCGCGAGCGGACGTCATCGACCCGACCGGTCGTCTCGAGCAGCCCGCCGTTCAACGAGGAGGCGAGGGACGAGGCGGTGATCGGATAGTTGGCGAAGCTCGCGTCCGCGACGAAGAATCCCCGGTCCTCGAGCGACCGCACGAACGGTCCGTTGCTGAAGCCGTAGCTCTCCGACAGGCCGATCTGGCCGCCGTACCGGTCGAAGACCAGGTAGTAGATGTCCGGAGCCTGTTCCGGCCGATCGGCGCTGCCGTCCTCCGCGGCTGCATCCGCCGCCCGGACCAGGTCCTCGTTCTGCACCCGCACGTCCGCGCCGGTGTTCCGCTCGAGGCCGATGCCGAGCACGACCAGCTGGTAGGCCAGCAGGATGACACCCAGCACGGCGAAGTAGTTCGCGAGCGTGCGGCCGCGGGAGAACTTCGTGCGCCGGAGCAGGAGGATGACGATCACCGCGAGGACGGCGATCAGCGGATAGAGGATCAGGCTCGGTCGGGCGACGCCGGGGAAGAGTTCCAAGAACTCCACGACCATCGTCCGGAAATGGAAGACGGGGAAGGAGAGCAGCACCGCCAGCACCGCCGCCCTGGTCCAGTCACGGAAGACCAGCCAGGAAAGGCCCCAGAGCGCGAGGCCGATCAAAAGGCTCAGCAGTGCGATCGGCAACGCCTGGCCGACCGAGACGTCCACGATGTTCCCGCGTTCATTGGCGAAGAAGAGGAACGGTAGTACGGAGAAAGAGGCCACGGCGATCGCCGGGGCGTAGCGGGGGAGACGCGCGAGCCAATCCCGCGCTGTAGCCATCCGTGTTTTCGTACGCTTCCTTGCCATGATCACCTCCGTACTCTATCAGTAACGTCCACCCAGTGGAGCGGCCGCTTCGAGGGGGAGGCGGTCGTGCGGTCCGGCAGTAGCGACAGGTCCGTCCCGAAAAACTCGTTGAATACCACCCGGAACGCGTTCACCGGCGTGATCGTCGGGTAGAGGGAACCGTAATCTTCGCCGGGGAAGTAGAAGGCGTTCAGGATGTTCGTCTTGTATCGGATCTGCTCGTCGGGAGCGGACGGGTCGAAGCGGTACGTGTACTCGCCTTCGTCTCCGGCCAGGACGATGACCGGCTTGCGGTCTTTGGGGTAGGCGGCGAGGATACCGTCCATCAAGCGATCCATCTCACGGTTGGTGTAGCGGAGCTGTTGGACGTACCGGTCATCGCCGGCGTAGCTTGCAGGGATCCGCCGGCCCGCGGCGTCGAACACATATGGCGGATGGGGCATCAGGATGTGCGCGAGGACGAACTTCGGGGTGCCGTCCTGCCGCTCTGCCTGGCGCCGGACTTCCGTGAGCTGTTCCCCGAAGATCGGGCCGTGCGCCTTGGCGGCGGTGTAGTCGGAGCCGAGCTGCTCGAACACGCCGGCGAAGATCGTGTCGGTATAGAAGTGACCGGCCGCGTTGCCGGTATGCAGGCGCCAGCCCGGCAGCTCCACGTTCCAGGCGAACTCGGGGTTCACGTCGGCGATCGGGGACTGTTGGGTGGGGCCCCACCACGAGCCGATCAGCGCATACTCGTACCCCTTTTCCTGGAGCGACCGGACGACCTGTGGCCGCTCGACTAGCTCGTGCAGGGGTTTGCGGTTGTTGATCTCCTCGACCGGCCCGTGCGCTTCGAGCAAACCGGCGTTGAGGCTGGAGGCCAGGGACGGGGCGGTGATCGGATAGTTGGCGAAGCTGGCGTCGGCCACGTAGAAGCCTTTGCCGCGGAGCGTCTCGACGAACGGCGCGTTATCGAACCCGAACCGTTCCTTGAGCCCGAGCTGGCCGGTGTAGCGGTCGAGGACGATGTAGTAGATGTCGGGCGGGTCATCCGGCAGGTCGGCATCCGCCGCGGCCCGCACGAAGTCCTCGTTATGGACCGTCACGCCCACCTGCGTGGTCCGGATGAAGTCACGGACGGCCGGCACCAGGTTCATGAGCACCAGGACCGTGCCGAGCACCGCGAAGTAGTTCGTGAGCATGCGGGCGCGGGGCGGGGACGTGCGCCGGAGCAGGACTAAGATCAGTGCGAGGAACAGGATGATCGTCCCGTACAGCGCCGGTGTGGGCGGCAGGAACGGGAGGTGCTCTGCGATGAAGCCGGACCATGAGACGTAGTGGTACGCCGGGAAGGTTGCGGCGATCGCGAAGAGTGCGCCCTTGGTCCAGCCGCGGAGCGCGAGCCGGGCGGCAGCCCAGACGATGCCGCTGAAGACTAACGCGAACAAGCCAAGCTCCGCGGCTTCCGATACTTTCAACTCGGCCGTGTTGCTCTTCGCGAAGTAGAGCACCGGCAGCATCGAGAACGCGGCGACCGCCCAGGCGGCCGGCCAGTGGCGGATCAGCAACGAGCCTTTCATCCGGCTACTTCCTGCGCATCAGGTAGAGCGTGCGCTTGGTGCCCTTGATCTTCGTCTTCCTGACCGTCTTGAATCGCCGGGAGAACGCCGCCTCGAAGCCCTTTTGCGTGTAGTCGTCGAAGATGTCCTCGCGGGTGGCGAGCAGCTTGTTCACCTGCGAGTCGCCCTTCGGCACCCACTCGATCACCAGGTGGCGGCAGGTCTTCGCGACGTAGTCGGCGACGCTGCTGAGCGGCACGTTGTTGCCGATCGCCATGTGGTGGATCAGGGCGAGGAACAGTACCATGTCCACCGGCCCGCGGTCGGTGACGGATTCGCGCTCCTCGTGCGCCCAGCCGATGCCCGGCGTGGGGTTGGTGAGGTCGAGCACGGCGGGGAGGAGGTTCGTCTCCTCGCGCTTCTTCGCCTCGCGGTAGTTCTTCTCCACGGCGGCCGGGTCCACGTCGAAGCTGACGGTCGGGATGCCGGCGTCGGAGGCGATCCGGCTGAATGCGCCGGTATTGCCGCCCACGTCCCAGACGCGCTTCGGCTTCACGTTCTTGATGAACCGCTCTACCAAACGGCCTTTCTCACGGAACGAGCGGTCGGTGTAGTTCGTGAAGGTGTAGTAGTCACCCCATTCAGTGCCAGCCGGTTCGTATTCGAGCTTCTTGATCAGGCTTTCCAGGCTGGCCACGAGCGCCTTCACGTTGACCTTGCGCGGCTTCGCCTTCTTGGCGGTGGATTCGTACTTCTGTTGCGCCCGGGCGTGGAGGACCAGGTGCATGTAGATGCCGGGCCGCATGCGGGTCTTGCGGGGGAGGAGCTCGGCGGCCAGGTCCAGCGGGATGCCGTCGATGTGGACGCGGAGGAGCTGGCTGAGCCGCACGTCCACCTTGCTCATGAGCACAAGCGGCGCGAGGAAGTGCTGGCAGAATTGGCGGTAGGCGATCCACGGCGCGCCTTTCTTGTAGCGCTCGAAGGAGAGGGTATCGATCAGGGTCGGCGCGCCCTGGTGGAACTGGATGTTGTAGGCGCTGGCATCCTTGAGCGTCTGGCCGTTCTCGAGCGCTCGGCGCTGGATCTCCAGTGTGGCGAGCGCCGCGTCCTTGAGTTGCGAGAAGCTCCATTCGTACGGGTACGTGATGAAGTCGACGGGTTCGGGCTTGAGCGTTTTGTAGGCGCCGCGGGCCCCGCCGGTCACTTCGGTGTGGGGAATCAGGAGTCGGTCGCCGACGAGCTGGTCGTAGAGACCGGACTTCATCAACGCGTCGTACTCGGCCTTGTAGGTCGGCTGGACGGCTCGCAGAAGCGTACCGTTCTTGCGGTAGATGTATCCTGAGCGGTCCCGGAACGAGGCAGGGTGGCGTTCGATCATGTCCGCTACTTCTTCTTCCCGCCGGATACGCGCCGTACCAGCTGCTTCACCCGCAGCCAGTTGGTCTTCAGGAAGAACCCTACCGCTACTACGCCACCGATGATCGCCTGGATGATCACGCTGCCCGTTCCCGGGTCGATGTAGGCATGCGCGGTCGAGGGGACGACCAGGATGCCGAGGGCGATGAACGGGGCTGCCGACTTTAGAACAGTGATTCTTTGTTGCATATTCCTCCTTATGTGGCCGTTCGGGCTGTTCCAAGCCTCTCTCGGGCCGGATTTTTCTAGCTTATCAGAGAATCCGGCATTGGCGCGAGCATACGTTGGAAATACGCGTAGCACAGCGGTAATCCGTGCTTCTTGCAATGCTCCCTTGATGCGCTAGCATGAGCCTAAGTCGAATCGCGCCTGATCGGCGCGCAAAGCACATAATAAAAGACGAGGAGGATCATGGGTATCGCAGATAACGTTCGTAACGCGGTCGTCGGAGCTGTACAAGGCGCCGGTGACGTCGGTGTGGCACTGGTCGATTCCGTCACGCGGGTAGCCACGGAGACACTGCAGGGCGCCGGACAGGTGGGCGGGACGGCCCTGAAAGTACCGACCGAGCTGGTAAGCACGGCGCTGAAGTCGGCGGCCGAGGTCGGCGCCACCGGCGCGGAAGCTACCCAGAAGGTCGTTTCCAGCATCGTGCAGGCGGTTTCCGGCAGCGCGGTCGATACGGAGCAGGGCATCCGTGACGTCGCGCAACAGACCGTGAAAACAGCCCAGGAGACCGGCCAGGACGTCGGGTCCGCCGGTGTCGCAGCCGTACGCGGCTCGGTCGAAGCGGTGCAGTCGGTCGGCGGGGACGTCGGCAAGGCGACCGAGGCGGCCGTGGTCGGCGCGATCGACGGCGCGAAAGAGGTGAGCGAGGACGCCGTCCAGGCGGTCGCCTCGTCCATCGAGACGTCGGTCGACGGCGCGCGCGATATCGTCAAGCGGGTCGTCGGGAAGTAGCGGACGCTACGAGCGCCGAAGCTGTTTCTGCAGGCGTCGCATTTCCTTCGCCAGACCATAGTGGGTCTTTTTCCGGAAAAACCCTTCCGCTTGTTTGGCCAGCTCAAGCCGCGTAGACGGGTCATGCTCAAACTGATCCATGTATTCCTGCATACTGGCAATCGTGATATCCGGTTCACGGTCGTAGCAGTAAGTAAGCAGGGTTAGCTTGGCAGGAGGCTTTACTCGCTCGCTCAATCTGTCGACGGCAACCCGGGCTGCCTGAGGATTGTGCCAGGCAAGCTCGCCGATCAGTCGGATTCGCTTTGAGTCGTAAATAGCCTGGAGTCTCTCGGCTTCAGGTGCGTTTGCGTAAAGTTGCTCCTCGCCATCCAGCCAGTCCAGTCGGGCTACCAGTCTGGTTCCCTGGTCTTCCGGGAGACCGACCTTGCCGTGGGTATCAGAGAGACACCTGCGATCTCTCCCGGCTCTGTCCAGATCGCGCTCGACCTGCATGGTCACGGCATTGCGATATGCCGTGAGGCTGGCGCCTCTGGCGGCCGGCAGCGGGCCCGCGGCAAAGAGGGTCTCCGGCTGGCGGCGAGAGCGTTCGAATACCCTGGCACGTGGAGAGCGTCGTCCACGGAGAATACTCGCGGTGCTGTCGCCGAGCCGCCGGATGAGCCAGGAGCCGCTTCGGGGAATCAGCAGGGCGGCGGTATCGACGGATTCAGGATCGATGTCCGCGAGTGCCCACATGGTCTCGATTCGTTGTTTCTCGCTGTGAATGTCGGCCGCGGTCAGCAACGCATATTCGCCGAAACGGATCCGCTCATGCGGGTCGTCGGTCACACAGGAGACGCGCCAGAGTCCTGCGGCATACTCATGGCGCCACGCATCCTGCTCATGGTGCTCAGAAGCCTCAAGCTCAACGAGGTGCTCCCGTCGGTGCAGCGCCTGGCTGCCGGCGATCAGTTCCGCGCCGCTGCGGTTGGTGCCCAGGATATGGCGCGCGGTTTCGCGCTCGGCCTCGGCCAACTGCCGCGTACGGAGCGTTTCAGGATCTGAAGGCATTCGTGTCATAGCGATTGACGATACTGCGTCTGGGATATCACTGTCAACGATACACCTGCCGTGCCTCGGGGCGGCGTGCTAGGCTTGGGCTATGAAGCTTACCGAACGCCCGGAGAAGCTCACGAAAGGGGAGTGGGGCAAGCTCCTGCTCCTGGCAGGGTCCGCCCGGTTCGCCGGGGCGGCCGTGTTGGCGGCCGGCGGCGCACTCCGGACCGGCCTCGACCTCCTCGTAGCCGCGGCACCGGCCCGAGCGGCTGACGCGGTCCTGGTGGCCCATGCCGACGCGGTGACGATCCGGCTGGAAGGCCCCGAATTCGACAAGGCCCACCTCGGCGAGCTGTCGCCCTTCCGGGAGTATCCGGTAGCGATCGGTTCCGGCCTTACGACCGAAGGAGGCGCCCGGAAGTTCCTGGAATCCGTACTGGAGGACTTCGAGGGACCGTTGGTGATAGATGCCGACGCGCTCAGGATCGTCGCGGAGGAGCGCCATCCTGAGAAGCTCTTCGAGAACAAGAAAGTTGTCCTCACCCCGAACCGCGAGGAATACGGCCTGCTGGCGGGAAATCCGGATGCCCGGGCGCATGGCACGATCAAGGAACTGGCCACTGAGCTGGGCGTGACGATCCTCGCCAAGGGACCGATCGACCACGTGAGCGACGGCAAGACGGTGGTCGAGGTCGAAGGCGGTTCGCCGTTCCTGGCGAAAGCGGGAACCGGGGACGTGCTGACCGGCGTGGTCGGGGCGCTCCTGGCACGCGGCCTGGAGCCGCTCGAGGCGGCGAAGCACGCGGCCGCCGCGGTGAAAGAGGCGTCCGAACGGGCGGAGGCGGATAAGGGACCGTCGCTCCTGGCCTCGGACCTGCCCGACTACCTTGACCTGCGCAAACTGCCGTAGACTGGTACCCGTAACGACCCCTATGAGTCTCACTAAAACCAAAGGCATCGTCCTCCGGACCATCAACGTCGGTGAGGCCGACCGGATCCTGGAGATCTTCTCCGACGACCGCGGCAAGCTCCGCGCGGTGGCGCGCGGCGTGCGGAAGATCCGTTCCAAGCTGGCCGGGCACCTCGAGCCGTTCACGTACGTTGACCTGATGCTGGCGAAGGGCCGGGGAGACCTGCCGGTGATCGCCGGAGCCAAGGCGCTCAGCCACTACCAGGGCATCCGTTCCGACTTCGACCGGATGTCCGTGGCGAGCTACCTTTCCGAATTGGTCGGCAAGCTCAACGCCGACGAAGATGCCTCGCGGCGGGTGCCGTCGTTGGTGCGGGCGGCATTCGCGGCGCTCGAGGGCGGACACCCGCCGCGCCTGGTAGCCGACTACTACCAGTGGCAGACGATCACGCTGGCCGGATTCCGGCCGGACCTCTACGCCTGCGTGGAGTGCGGCCGGAAGCTATATCCCGCCGATCTCGCGTTCTCGCCGGGGCTGGGCGGCGTGCTCTGCAAGGGCTGCGTGGCCGTGGAGCCGGAGGCGATCGGCGTCAGTCCCGAGGCGGTCAAGCTCCTCCGGGCGTTCTCCGAGCGTCCGTTCGTCGAGGTGACCGGCATCATGGTCCGGGAGCCCGTGCAGCGGGAGATATCGAACCTGCTGGAGCGGCTGGTGCACTACACGCTCGAACGCGAGCCGCGCAGCCGCCGGTTCCTGAACCTCGTCGGCCGAGGGTAGGGTAACGCCGCCGAAGTCCGCTAGACTGGGTACCGTATGGCAGCCAAGAAAAAGACCGACCACGCAGTCACTATGGAAAAAGTCGCGAACCTCGCCAAGCGGCGCGGGTTCCTGTTCGGCGGCTCCGAGATCTATGGGGGCCTGCAGGGTACCTACGACTACGGCCACTACGGCGTGCTGCTCAAGCAGCGGATCAAGGACGCCTGGTGGAAGGCGAACGTCCAGCTGATGGACAACATGGTCGGGCTCGATGCTTCGATCCTGATGCACCCGAAGGTCTGGGAAGCCTCCGGTCACACCGCGAACTTCGCCGACGCGCTGGTGGACGACAAGATTAGCAAGAAGCGCTACCGGGCCGACCACCTGATCGAGGACCAGCTCGGACTCAAGGTCGAGGGATTGAGCAACGAGGATCTCACCAAGATCTTCGAGGAGAACGAGATCACGACACCGGAAGGGAAGAAGGCCGACTGGACGGCGGTGCGGAGCTTCAACCTGATGTTCAAGACGCATGCGGGACCGATCGATGCCTCCGGTCCCGGCACCGACGACGCGGCGATCTACCTGCGCCCCGAGACCGCGCAGGGCATCTTCGTCGACTACAAGGAGGTCCAGGCGACCACCCGCAAGAAGCTGCCGTTCGGGATCGCCCAGATCGGGAAGGCGTTCCGCAACGAGATCACGCCGGGCAAGTTCATCTTCCGGATGCGCGAATTCGAGCAGATGGAGATCGAGTTCTTCACGAAGCCGGACGAAGCGAAGCGGTGGCACGAATGGTGGCAGCAGGAGCGGATGCGCTGGTACGTGGGCGTGCTAGGGGTCGATAAGAAGAAGCTCCGGCTCCGGCCGCACACCAAGGACGAGCTCAGCCACTATTCGGCGGGGACCTCCGACATCGAGTACGAGTTCCCGTTCGGCTGGAGCGAGCTCGAGGGTATCGCCAACCGGACCGACTACGACCTGGGCCAGCACCAGAAGGTCTCCGGCAAGGACCTCACGTACTTCGACGAGGCGGCGGGGGAGAAGTACCTGCCGTACGTAATCGAGCCGTCCTGCGGCGTAGACCGGATCGTCTTCACCGTGCTGTGCGACGCCTACGTGGAGGAACCGGACGAGAAAGGGGACGTGCGGACGGTACTCAAGCTGAAGCCGTCGCTGGCGCCGGTATCCGCGGCGGTTCTGCCGCTGATGAACAAGCCGGAGCTCGCGAAGCTGGCCGGCGAAGTGCGGAATCAGCTCGCCGAACGGTTCCAGGTGGACTACGACGTGACCGGATCGATCGGCAAGCGTTACCGCCGCCAGGACGAGATCGGTACGCCGTTCTGCTGCACGGTGGACTTCGACTCGCTCGAGGACGAGGCGGTCACGGTCCGTGACCGTGATTCCCAGAAGCAGGAGCGGGTGAAGGTCGCCGAGCTCGCCGACTACCTCGACGAGAAAATCGGCGCGTAGCGCTCCCGCACCCAGCTACTTCCGGATGTCCGCCAGGCACATCCGGTTTTTTAATTCCTCTGGACAGTGGGGGACGGGTGGTGTATTATGCCTGCGAGGTGGTGATGAGTGGGGAAAAGTGGTGAATAACTGTGGATAACTCATGAATGACACGCGACACCAGGCAGACATCGAAAAAGGCGCCGACGCAGGCGTCTGGTCGACCACACACACGCTGTTCCTCGGAGAGTACGTTCACAAGATGGATGGGAAGGGACGCCTGGCGCTCCCGGCCAAGTTCCGCGCCAAGCTCCAGAAGGAAGGGGCCGTCGTGACCAAGGGAAACGAGAAATGCCTCTACCTGTTCACGCAGGAAGCATGGAAGCCGTTGGCCGAGAAGCTGGCCGCCTTGCCCTCGATCTCATCCAAAGTAGCCCGCGCCGCACAGCGGACCTTGCTCGCTGGTGCGACCGTCGTAACCCCTGACCGGCAGGGAAGGATCCTCCTTCCGCCGCATCTCAGGGAGTACGCCGGTCTCGCCACCGAAGGTGGCAGGCCTGCCGAGGCCGTCGTGGCCGGGCTGTATAACCGGGTCGAAATCTGGCCCGCAGCCCGTTGGCGCGAGCAGCGCCGGGAAACCGACCTCGACGAGCTCGGTCCGGAGCTGACCGACCTCGGCATTTAACAACACTAGGCTTTGAACCGGTCCGTACGCGGACCGGCGAGCAAAACAAAAGACGCTTTTATCTCCTCGGTTCGTCGGGGATCAAAAAGAAAAAGCAAAAACGTTCTTTCGGGCGCTCCAAGGGGGCGCCCGAAGGAAACTTACTTTACCAACCACGCACAGACAGCCGGAAGGCGGTACGCTACAACCACTATGCACCGTTTCGGGAATATCGCTTCCCGGGTGTCTGAGGCACCCGAGCCATCGCACGAGCCAGTCATGCTCGACGCGGTGCTCGCGCACCTTACTGACGATCCTGATTTTAGAGCTCGGTTAGAGACCGACGCCGTGATCGTGGACGGAACCGTGGGACTCGGCGGCCATGCCGCCGCGCTCCTGGAGCGATTCCCGAAGATCCGGCTGATCGGTATCGACCGCGATCCAAAGAGTCTGGCCATGGCGGAAGGACGTCTCGCCCGGTTCGAGCGACGGGTCACGCTGCGGCAGGGAAGCTACGCCGACCTGCTGAAGCTGGCACCCGGCGTCTCGCCCCAGGCGGTACTTCTCGACCTCGGCTACTCGTCCTGGCAACTGACTGCCCGCGGGTTCTCGTTCCAGGCGGACGCGCCGCTCGACCTTCGGTTCGACCCGGAGTCCGACGCGCCGACCGCCGCGGAACTGATCGCCCGCACGCCGGAGCCGGACCTCGCCGACCTGATCTATCAGTATGGCGAGGAGCGCGCCTCACGGCGCGTCGCCAAGGCGCTGAAGGCGGTGAAGCCGCGCACCACCACGACGCTGGCCGAGACGGTGGCGCAAGCGGTTCCGCGCCGGGGAAAGATCCACCCGGCTACCAAGACGTTCCAGGCCCTTCGGATCGCGGTCAACGACGAGCTCGGCGAACTCGAACGCGGGTTGCCGGCCCTTGAGGGGGCGCTGGCAACTCACGGGAGACTGCTCGTCATTAGCTTCCACTCGCTGGAAGACCGGATCGTCAAACGGTATTTCAAGAGCGCACCCGCGTTGCGGCCGATGCACAAGAAAGTGATCGTCCCGCCGCGCGAGGAGGTGCTCAGGAATCCCCGCGCCCGGAGCGCCAAGCTCCGCGTCGCGGAAAAGGTGTGAGGATACACACTAAACAAACCAAGGGAGCAGGAGGAAAGCGCATGTTGACGATTACCGCAACGAACCAGACGGTCGGAGCCCGGCAGCGGACGCTCCGGCGGAGCGGTGTCCGGGTGGGGCCGGTCACGGTACGCTTCGTCTTCGTGGTCGCGCTCGGCGTACTGGCCCTCTTCTATCTGGTGCAGTCCAACCGGGTCTCGACCCAGAACCTGCAGCTGAAGGCGATGGAGGCCCAGAAAGCGGAGATCACGGCCCAGAACGAGCGGTTGTCGACCGAGGCGGCACGGCTGCAGTCACTGCAGCAGATCAAGAAGTCCGCGGACGGGCAAGGACTCCGCGCCGGCGCCACGTCGGCGAACGCCTACGCGTCGTAACGGCCACGTACCCGAAGGCAGTCTTCAGGAAGTCCGCGCCTGAGGACTGTCTTTCGTACCCGGCCGTGCCCCGTCCCGCCAGGCACCGCTCAGTCCTCTACAATAAAGGGGCATACACAAACCCATACGATTGATGGTCGAACCCTCGCACCAAGGCACCCAACGGCGCAGGCTGATGTTCCTCAGCCTGGCCTTTACGCTGGCGATCTCGTTCCTCGGGCTGCGGCTGGTGCAGAAGCAGGTGCTCGAGCATCCGACCTACCAGGCGCTCGCCAAGGAGCAGCAGTACCAGCAGAAGGAACTGATCGGCCGCCGGGGCCAGATCCTGGTGAAGGACGGGTCGTCGACGGCGACGTATCCGCTAGCGACCAACCGGACGAACTTCTCGGTCAACGTCGTCCCGAGCCAGATCACCGAGAAGGAGCGGACCGCCGAGGAGCTGGGACGCGTGCTCGAGATCGAGCCGGAACTGGTGTTGGAAGAGATCAACAACGACAAGCTGTACATCCCGCCGCTCGGCACGGTGGACTACGACCGTTCCAAGGAGCTGGAATCACTGGCGCTTCCCGGCGTGTACCTGCAGCCCGAGCCTGCCCGATTCTATCCGGAAGACCGGCTGGCGGCACAGGTGCTCGGGTTCGTGAACGACGAGGGTGAGGGCCAATACGGGATCGAGGGTTACTTCGACGACATCCTGAAGGGATCCGTCGGTTCGGTCGGCCAGGCGCGGAACGCCACCGGCCAGGAGCTGGCGCTCGGCGTGGCCAGCTACACCCCGCCCAAGGACGGCGACACGATCGTGCTGACGCTCGACCGGAACGTCCAGTTCAAGGTCGAGGAGGCGCTCGATGCGGCGATGGAGAAGTTCAGCGCGTCCGGCGGCAGCATCATCGTGATGGAGCCGTCCACCGGCGGTATCGTAGCGCTGGCGTCGCGCCCCACGTTCGACCCGAACCGGTATCCCGTCTACGACGTGGGGAACTACACGAACCAGGCGATCTCCGGTACGTACGAGCCCGGTTCGACCTTCAAGACGGTGGTGATGGCGTCGGCGCTGGACGCGGGCGCGGTCACCCCGGACACGGTATTCAAAGGCACGGCCTCGATCAAGGTCGGTGACCGGGAGATCTTCAACGCCGAGCGGCGGCCGTACGGCAACGAGACCGCCACGCAGGTGATCGAACGTTCCGACAACGTCGGGATGGTGCAGGTGATGCAGCGGCTCGGCAGCCAGCGGTTCTACGAGTACGTCAAGCGGTTCGGGTTCGGCACGCCGTCCGGGGTGGAACTGGCGGGCGAGGTGACGCCGTCCGTGCCGCCGCTGTCCGGACTCAGCGAGGTGCAGCTCGCGACGATGTCGTTCGGCCAGGGGATCTCCGTCACGCCGATACAACTGCTCACCGCGGTCGCCAGCTTCGCCAACCAGGGGAAGCTCGTGCAACCGCACATCGTGGACCGGATCCAGCACCGTGACGGCACGGTCGAGGCCACCGAACCGAAGGTCGTCCGGCAGACGGTTTCCGCGCAGGCGGCCTCGCAGATCACGGGGATGATGGTCCGCGTGGTCGAGGCCGGCGCCGGGCGTCCGGCCGGGGTCTCCGGCTACCGGGTCGCGGGGAAGACCGGCACGGCCCAGATCGCCTCGGGCGGCGCTTACGAGGAAGGGGTGACTATCGGTAACTTCGTCGGCTTCGCGCCGGCGGAGAACCCGAGGTTCGTGATGCTGGTGAAGATCGACCGCCCCAAGGGCGTGACGTATGCGGAGGAATCGGCCGCGCCGACGTTCGGTGACATCGCGGAATACCTGCTCCAGTACTATAACGTGCCACCAAGCTGATGCGGTTCCTGCGGCGCATCCTGGTGACGCTCCTGGGCTGGTTGGCCCGGGCGACGCTGCTCCGCTACCGCCCGACGGTGGTGGCGGTGACCGGCAGCGTCGGCAAGACGACCACCAAGGAGCTGACCGCGGCGATGCTCGCATCGCGGTACCGGATCCGCAAGACGGAAGGGAACTACAACACGGAGATCGGCGTCCCGCTGACGGTACTCGGGCAGCGCCTGCCGCGGTCGGTCGTAGGATGGCCGGTCGTGTTCGCGAAGGGTCTGGCCGGGCTCGCCGGCCTCCAGGACTATCCCGAGGTGCTGGTGCTGGAACTGGCCGCCGATAAGCCGGGGGACATGCGTCACCTGGCGGGTCTCGTGAATCCCGACGTGGCCGTGGTGACCAACGTCCGGAACGTCCACCGTGAGTCCTATGACTCGATCGAACAGATCGCGGAAGAGAAAGCCTGGCTGGTCCGCAGGCTCAAGACGAGCGGCGTGGCCGTGCTGAACCACGACGATCCGCGGGTGCGGGCGATGCGCTCCCTGACCCCGGCGAAAGTCCGGTTCTACGGGGAATCGGAGCAGGCGCATTACCAGCTGACGGAGATGGAGCATGAACGGACCGGCTATCGGGTGGCGCTGTCGATCTCCGGCGCAGAGGCGGTCCGGTTCCGCGCGGCCGTGCATGGGCGTCCGCTCCTGGCGGGCATGGCGGCCGCGATTGCGGCCGCCGACGCGCTCGACATCCCGCTGGCGGAATCCGCGAAGGTCGTGTCGTCCTGGACGCCCCCGCCGGGACGGCTCCGCGTCTTCAACGGGACCGACGGCCGGACGATCCTGGACGACAGCTACAACGCCTCGCCGGAAGCGGTGATCGCTTCCCTCGAGACGCTCCAGCACTTTCCGCCGCCCCGGCGGGCGGTCCTCGGGGACATGAAGGAGCTCGGCGACGCGTCCGTGGCGGGCCATCGGAAGGTCGGCGCCGCGGCTGCCACGTTGGTGGACGAACTCGTGGTGGTGGGGGAGTCGGCGCTGCTGATCGCCGAAGCGGCCAGGGAGGCCGGCCTGGCCCAGTCATCGATCCACATCGCCGGTAACGCCGACGAAGCGGCCCGTCTGGTGGGGCGGGGCGGCAGCGTGCTCGTGAAGGGGTCCCGTGCCATGCGGCTGGAGCGGACGGTCGCGGCCCTGCTCAAGGATCCGCGCGACCGGCGCCATCTCATAGAACACGGCGGCACGAGGGGATAGAATGGTAACGAAACACACATGGAAACCATCCACCTGACGAACATCTTCCTGCTCGCGACGGCCGCGTTCGGCGTCGCCATGCTGGCGACGCCGGCATGGACGCACGTGCTATACAAGTACAGGTTCGGCAAGCGCCTGCGGACGACCGGCGTCGGCGGCGACGCCCCGGTCTTCAAGGAGCTCCACGCCGCCAAGGCGGGCACGCCTACCATGGGCGGCCTCCTGATCTGGGTGACCGTCGCTCTCGTGACGCTGGCATTCAACATGGACCGTGGCGAGACCTGGTTGCCGCTCTTCACCCTGGTCGCGGTCGGCATGATCGGTGCGGCGGATGATTACCTGAACATTAAGGGGATCGGCTCGGCCGGCGGGGGCATCCGCGTGCGCCACAAGCTCGTGGCGCAACTGGTGATCGGTGCGGTCGGCGCCTGGTGGTTCTTCTCGAAGCTGGGCTACACATTCCTGCACGTGCCGGGCGTGGGGGACTTCGATATCGGCCTGTTTTACATCCCGCTCTTCATCCTGGCGATGGTGGCGACGACGAACGCCGTGAACATCACGGACGGCCTGGACGGGTTGGCCGGCGGCCTGCTGATCATCGCGTTCGTGGCCTTCGGAGCGCTCTCGTACGTGAACGGCCTGTTCGCGCTCGCGGCCTTCTGCGGCACGATCGCAGGGGCCCTCCTCGCGTTCCTCTGGTTCAACATCCATCCCGCCCGCTTCTTCATGGGGGATACCGGTTCGATGGCGCTCGGAGCTACGTTGGCTGTGGTGGCGGCGCTCAACGACGCCCTCCTGATCCTGCCGATCATCGGCCTGGTCTTCGTCGCGGAGACGCTTTCCGTGATCATCCAACTGTCCAGCCGGCGCTTCGCCGGCCGGAAACTCTTCCGTTCGACCCCGATCCACCATCACTTCGAGGCGATCGGCTGGCCGGAGACCAAGGTGACCATGCGGTTTTGGATCATCGGTGCCGTCTTCGCGGTGATCGGACTGGTGCTCGGCGTGATCGGGCGGGGTTCCTGATGGCGCGAACGCACCGCCCCGACTATACGTTCTTCCTGGCGGTCGCCGCCCTGGCGGTCTTCGGCCTCCTGATGATCCTTTCCGCCGGCCAGGTGCAGTCGTTCCAGCTGAAGGGGAACGGCTACTTCTACTTCACCCAGCAGCTGGTCTCGCTCTTCGTCGGCCTGGCGGCGTTCTACGTGGTGCAGCGGGTGGACTACCGCGTGTGGAAACGTCTGGCGGTGCCGCTGCTCGGACTCGCCGTCGCGCTCCTGTTGATCCTCTTCATCCCCGGCGTCGGCTTCAGTCACGGCGGCGCGATGCGCTGGATCGACCTCGGCATCGTTCCACTGCAGGTCTCGGAGGTCGCCAAGCTGGCGCTGGTGGTATACCTCGCGGCCTGGCTCTCCGGCAAGCGGGCCCAAGTCGATACGTTCACCGGGGGTTTGCTGCCGCTCGGCGGCATCGTGCTGCTGCTCGGCGGGCTGGTGATGCTCCAGCCGGACCTCGGCACGACGTCGATCATGGCGGCCATGGCCCTGTCTATGTACTTCACGGCTGGGGCGCCGCTCCGCCACATCGGTGCGTTCTTCGGGGGCGTGGCGGCGATCGCAACCGTGCTGATCGCAACCGCGCCGTACCGGCTCAACCGGCTTCTGACGTTCCTGGATCCGGCGAAGGATACGCAAGGCACGGGATACCACGTCCAGCAGGCGCTGGTCGCGATCGGTTCGGGGGGCCTATTCGGCGTCGGGTTCAACAATTCGCTCCAGAAACACTTCTTCCTGCCCGAGCCGATGAACGACTCGATCTTCGCCGTGATCGGCGAGGAGCTCGGGTTCTTCGCCGCGATCTCCGTGATCGCGGTGTTCGCGTTCCTGGCACGGCGGGGCCTCAGGATCGCCCGGTACGCACCGGACCTCTTCGGGCGGCTCCTAGTGACCGGCATCGTCACTTGGGTGGTGTTCCAGACGATCGTGAACGTGGCGGCGATGCTTTCGCTGATTCCGCTGACCGGCGTGCCGCTCCCGTTCATCTCGCTGGGCGGCTCGTCGCTGGTGGTACTGATGATCGCCATGGGTATCGTGATGAACGTGTCGAAACATACGGTGGGTGACGGAAAGGAGGCGCATGCGGGTTCTCGTAGCCGGTGGCGGAAGCGGCGGGCACGTCGTGCCGGCGCTCGCGGTCTCGGCCGAGCTTAAGCGGCGCGGCGCGGAGGTCCTGTTCGTCGGGCATTCGACGGCGGACCGGCGGCTCGTGGAAGCGGCGGGATTTCCGTTCGAGGCGATTCCGGCCGGCAAACTCCGCCGGTACGTCTCGGTCCGGACGCTGCTGGAACCGCTCAGCGTGCTCCGCGGTTACCGGCGGAGCCTCCGGATCATCAGGCGGTTCAAGCCGGACGTGCTCTTCGCCAAAGGGGGCTTCGTCGCGCTGCCGGTGATGCGGGCGGCCAAGCGGCGGGGCATACCGATCGTCCTGCATGAATCCGACCTGGTGCCCGGGCTCGCCAACCGGATCGGCGGGAAGTGGGCCGCGGTGACCGCCGTCTCGTTCCCACTGGAGCGGATGCAGTGGCAGCCGGGCGGCACGGTCGTGTACACCGGAAACCCGCTGCGCCCCGAAGTCATCAAGGGCAACGCCGGACGCGCGCGCAAGACGTTCGGACTTTCGGGCGACCTTCCGGTCGTGCTGGTGCTCGGAGGGTCGCAAGGCTCCCGGGCGATCAACGAGGCGGTGGCGGACGCGTTGCCGGAGTTGCTGTCGGAAGCGCAAGTGATCCACCAGGTCGGGGAGCGGGCCGCCGGCTCGGTCACGCGCTTCGTCGCCGCGGCACCTGCGGAGCACCGGAAGCGGTACCATCCCCGGACCTTCCTTGGCGATGAGCTCTTCGACTGTTACGCGGCGGCGGACCTGGTGATCACCCGCGCCGGGGCAGGGGGGCTTGCGGAGGTCGCCGCGGTCGGAAAGCCGGCGGTGGTGATCCCGCTCGCGTCCGCGGCCGGCGGGCACCAGACGGCCAACGCCAAGGTCTTCGAGGATGCCGGCGGTGCCGTGGTGTTGACGGAGGATCGGCTGAACGGTCCCGAGCTGGCCCGGACGGTCAACCGGCTCCTGCACGACCCGACCCGGCGGGTCCGGATCGGACGGGCCGCGCGGTCGCTGGCCCGTCTCGATGCCGCGGCGAAGGTCGCGGAACTGGTCCGGTCGGCCGCCCGGCAGCGCAAGGAGGGGCCGGATGCCTGATCGGGGACACCACCTCCATTTTCTCGGCATCGGCGGGCACGCCATGCGCGGCCTGGCCGCGGCTTGCCGGGAACTCGGCTACGAGGTGACCGGTACCGACGAGGGCGCCTACCCGCCGGGAAGCGACTGGCTCGACCGCCGGGGGCTCACCTGGTGGTGGGAGGCCGCCCCGGAGCACCTCCGGGGCGTCTCCACCGTGGTCGTCAGCGGCCACATCCCGCCCGAACATCCGGAGCTGGCGGCGGCGCTCGAACGGAAGATTCCCGTCGTCTCGTTCGCGGAGCTGGTCGGCGACCTGGCCAAGGATAGCCGCCGGATCGTCGTGGCGGGGACGCACGGCAAGACCACGACCACCTCGCTCCTGGCGTGGACGTTCGAGTCCTCCGGACGGAAGCCCGACTACCTGGTCGGCATTGAGCCGCGGAACTTCGATACCAGCGTCCGGTTGTCCGGTAGCGACCTGACGGTGATCGAAGGGGACGAATACCGGAGCTCCCTGCTCGACGAGACCTCGAAATTCACGCATTACCGCCCCGACGTCCTCCTGCTGACGTCGCTCGAGCACGACCATCCCGACTTCTTCCCGGACCTTGCCGCGGTCCAGGCACGTTTCCGTGAGCTCGTGACGGCGCTCCCCGCCGCGGACGGGCGGCTGGTCTACTGGCAGGGGAGCGAGGCGGTACGGGCGATCGCCGAAGAGTACGCCGGTGAACGGCATAGCTATGGATTCGAGGGTGCCGCATGGCATCCGGAGCGCCCGCGCTATGACCGCGAGGGAATCCGGTACACCCTGAAGCACCACGACGACACCCTGGGAGAGCTCCGTGTGCCGATCTACGGCGAGCACAACATCCTGAACTCCGTGGCCGCGGCCGCGGTGGCCCTGAACGAAGGCGTCCCGTTCGAATCCGTCGCCAGCGCCTTCGCGAGCTTCAAGGGGGCGTCGCGTAGGTTCGAGCGGGTTTCCACGCTCGACGCACCGGTGACCGTGCTGGACGATTACGCCCATCACCCGACCGAGGCCAAGACCACGATCGGTGCGGCCGCGCTGCACTTTCCGGGACGGGTGATCGCCGTCTATCAGCCCCATACGTATTCACGAACAGAAAAGTTGCTCAAAGAGTATCACGCCGCGTTCGGGGGTGCGGACCGGGTGTTCATCACGGCCATCGAGTCGGCGCGTGAACAGGGGGCGGAGCATACCGTCAGTGGCGCGGATGTGGCGAAGGGAATCGGCCGGCAGGCCCGCTACATCGAGGACCGGAACGAGCTCCTGGAGGTGGTCGTGCGCGAGGCGCGGCCCGGCGACGTGGTGCTGTCGATGTCCGTCGGTGGCGGCAGCGACTTCGCGGCGGAGCTGGCGGAGCGGTTGCCCGGGACATGAAGGATTCCGGTTTCCTCGCCCGGTACGGCGTGAAGGTCAACGAACCGCTTGCGCCGTATACGAAGATACGGGCCGGCGGGAACGCCGACTTCTTCGCGGAAGCGGGGGACCGGAAGACGCTCGCCGCGCTCGTGGTGGCGGCCCGCGAGAACGCCCTGCCGGTCACGGTGATCGGATGCGGGAGCCGTGTGGTCTGCAGTGACCACGGCTACCGCGGCCTCGTTATCCGCTACACCGCGGACGGGTTCCTGCTTTCGGAAGGGGAGGTCGAAGTGGACGCCGGGTTTCCGGTCCACGCGCTGATCGGCCGTCTGGCCGAAGAGGGGAGGGGCGGCCTGGAAGCGTTCGCGGGGTACCCCGGTTCGCTCGGCGGCGCGCTCGCGGAGGGTGCCACCCGTGGCACGATCCGTCTGGCCGACATGGCCTCGGCGATCACGCTCGTCTCGGGTGGGCGGCGGGTCAGTATCGTGCCGGGCGACCTGCGATACGGCGAGCAGGGAGCGGCCCGGCTGACAGGAGGACAAGAGTGGGTCCAGGGGGTGCGGTTGCGCCTGGTGCGCCGCGAGCCGGAGGAGATCCGGCGGCGGGTGGTGGAGGCCACCCGTGACCGTCTGCGCTACGAGCCCGCCGGCAAGCCGTTCGCGTTCGTCTTCCGTGACCCGCCAGGGCACCGTGCGGCGGACCTGCTGGCCAAGGCTGGTATGGGCGGAGAGCGGGAAGGCGGTGCGCTGGTATCGGAAAAGAACCCGAACGCGATCATCAATGACGGAGGAGCTACCGCGCAAGACGCCTACCGGCTCGCGCAGCGGATGCAGGCACGGGTGCGGCGGCAGTCGGGTATCAAGCTCGTGGACTCGCTGGTCTGGCTCGGGGAGCGCTGAAAGGCGATTAGTGGATAATGGGAAGCATGGGGACAAGGCGACGTAACGTACATCGGCGAAGGCCGCGGGCACAGGTCACGCCCGTCCGGCGCCGCACGGGTGGAAAGCGGACGGCCGTCCTGACGCTGCTTGTCGCCGCCGCCATGGGCATCGGCTATCTCCTGCTGTTCTCCCCGGTCTTCTGGGTGCAGCACGTGAAGGTCGAGGGCGTCCGTACGCTTTCCGCGGCGGATCTTCGCGAGCGGGTGGCGGAAGCGTCCGAGCACCGCCTCGGGCCGCTCAGCACCCGTTCAATATTACTGTTCGACGAACAGGGGGTCGCCGGTACGCTTTCCGCGGACATTTCCGAGATTTCCCGAGTCAGTCTGACCACGCAGCTACCCGGAACGATCGTGCTCTCCGTGACCGAACGGCGCTCCACGCTACTGTGGCGGAGCGGCGAGGAGTACTACCTCGTCGACCAGCGTGGCGTGGCGTACGAAAGGACGGAACCGCGTGACGACATCCTGGCGGTCGAAGATTCGACCGACCTCCCCGTGAAAGTGGGGGAGCAGGTCGTGGGCGGAAACTTCATCGTCCAGCTGGAGGAGATCCGGACGTCGCTCAAGGAACGCGGCTTCGCGGTCGAGCGATTCGAGATCCCGGAAAGCACGTTCGAGGTCCGGGCGGTGACGGAGCAGGGATGGTATGCCCTATTCGACACCACCAGGGAGGTGGAGCCTCAGGCGGAGGCGCTGCAGCTGGCCGTGGCGCGCGAGCGCCCGACCGAATATGCCGACCTGCGGGTGCCGGGAAGGGTCTACGTACGATGAACGGGCCGCTTGCCGGACTGGCGATCTCGTTGGTGGCAGTGGGGTACGTCTGGCTGGCGGTATCGGAAGCCGGTGAGCGCGAACGGAACCGGCAGGAACCGGCACCGATCGGCGTCACGTTCGATCCCGGGCAAGCCGGCGGGTATGACCTGCTGACGGACGGGGGATTCGACTTCGTGGCGATCACGATCGACGCTGACCGCGCCGGCAGTCCTGCGGTGGCCGCTGCGGTCGAGGCGGTCGAAGCACACGCACCGGGGCTTTCCTACGCCTTCCTGGTCAGCGCCGGGGAGCCGGGAACCGTACCGCGGGCCACGCTCGACCTGCTGGAGCGGTCTTACGAGGGGCCCTCGTGGTTCAGGTTCCGGGGAAAGCCGTTGGTGTACGCGTTCGGTAGCCTGCGCCCGCCGAAAGACGACCGTTTTACCTTCATTGACATACATAATGACCTTTCCGGTGACCAGTATTGGATCGCCGACCCGCCGGAGATCAAGCATGGCCTGCTCACGCTCGTACCTGCATTCCAGGGCGAGGGTACCTCGATCGATCCCGACCGCAGCGGCGAGGCGCTCGAGCGGCAGTTCAGGTTCGCGCGCAACAACCGCGACAGAGTAGGGCTGGTGCTCTGGCACAGCTGGAACAACAGTTCCGACGGTTCTGCCATCATCCCGCACGACGTCCCTGGATCGGTCCATCCGCCCGACTACGTGTACGAGCGGGTCAAGGAGTTCAACGGGGAGTGGAAGCGCCCCTGACGCCTAGGGTAAGTGACTGTATATACGTCGCACAACATAACTTTTACGACATATATGCCTGAGAGTAGCAAGGGCGGACTCTGCCTATAGTTTACCCGACGATACTGCCGGATTCGCGGTACAACTCGACGATGGCGAACGTGACTGAGGCGATGAACACCACCCCGAGGGCCCATACGAGCATCATCTTGTAGCTTGTCCGCGGCTTCAGTCGCCAGCCCGGTTTCTGCGCCTCGGGCATATCGTACACGTCGTGGTTCCCTTGGTAGTCATTCCTGCCACGTTTATCGTGGGGATCCGGGACGAATTTGTTGCGTTCGACGGTAGGCATGATAATCAGAACTTAATGATTGCATCTTCGCTCAGTTCGCCCTCTGCGGCAGGCTCCGGAGCACGCTTGGGGGACGGCTGAGGCGGTTTTTGCTGCTGCGGCTGTGGAGCCTGCTGCTGCGGCTGCCCTGATTGTCGGGACGGCTGCCGTGGCTGCTGCTTCGGATACTGTGGGGGTGCGGCCTCTTGCTTGGGCGCCTTTTTCGGTTCAGTTGCAGGCTTTTTCTGCTGTTTCGCCGATTCGGGAGGGGTCACGGACGGCTTCCCTTCCCGCTTCGGCATCGCTCCCTGTCCCGGCGCCGACGGCTGCTTCCCTTTCTGCTGCTCGTTGAACGTGCGTTCCTTGTCCAGGTACGACTGGTACCGGCGCTTACGGTCGGCGTCTTCTGTCTCCTTGGCCTCCGGAGAGTCGCCCACGATCTGCTGCTCCACCACGTCCCGTCCCTGGGCGTACCGCTCGCGGGTCTGGCGGACCACCTGGTCGCGATGCGGCGTGGTCTCGTCCGGCAACGGGATCGTACGGGCGCTGAAGGCATTACCCGTCACGCCTTCGATCGCGACCTTCAGGTAGATGTTGTACTTGTCGAGGTTCACGATGTCGGTCTCGGCGAAGACCGGCTCGAATTCCTTGACCAGCCAGTCGGCGTCGGACGCGCCGACCCGGAAGCTGATGATCGTTCCCACGTTGCCGAAGACGGCGTCGCGCACCTCTTCCGGCATCTGGGCCACGTACTGGTTTGCCATCGCCAGGTTCAGGCGGTACTTTCGGGCTTCGGAGAGGATCGTCGCGAAGCTCTCCGTCGCGAAGTTCTGGAATTCGTCTACGTACAGGTAAAAGTCACGCCGCTGGGCCTCCGGGATGTCCGCCCGGCTCATCGCCGCGAGCTGGATCTTGGTAATCAGCATCGCGCCGAGCAACGCCGAGGCGTCCTCGCCGAGCTCGCCCTTGGAGAGCTTGAGCAGCAGGATCTTGCTCGAGTCCATCACCTCGCGGACGTTGATCGCGGTGTGCTTCTGGCCCACGATGTTCCGGATCGTCGTCGAGGAGAGGAACTGGCCGACCTTGTTCTGGATCGGGGCGATCGCCTCGACCCGTTGCCGCTCGGTGTAGTTCGCGAACTCGTCGGTCCAGTAATTCTTTACCACCGGATCCTCGATATGCTCGACCACCTCTTTCCGGAATTTCTCGTTGGCGAGGAGCTTGGGCACGTCGAGCAGCGTGGCATCCGGATAATCCAGCAGCGCCAGGATCGTATTCCGGAGGATGTGTTCCAGCCGCGGCCCCCAGGAGTGGCCGTAAATCTTCTCGAACACGCCGACCACGCCGGAAGCCACGAGCGGCTTGGCGTCGCGCTCGACCTTCTCCAGGATGTTGAACGCGATCGGGAAATCCCGGTCCGCCGGATTGAAGACGATCACGTCGTCCACGCGTTCCGGCGGGATGTGATCGAGTACGCTCTCGATGAAGTCGCCGTGCGGGTCCACCACCGCCAGTCCCCTGCCCGTGCTCATGTCGGCAAGTACCATGTTCTCGAGCATGTTCGTCTTACCCATGCCGGTCTTACCGATGGCGTAGATGTGCCGTCGCCGGTCGTCGGGTTTGATGCCGAACCGCTGGACCTTGTCGCGGAACTTGGTCTCGGCGAAGATCGTCAGGTTTTCGGTGCTACCTTCGATCGGCAGGTCCTCCGGGGGTTCGCCCTGGCTGGAGGCCGCCCAGGAGATGGTCGGCGTTTCCACCGAGACGCTCGGCAGGTGGAAGATGCTGGCCAGCTCCTCGATGTTAAGGACGTACCCTTTGCTGGCGAACAGCCGTGCCTTGTACGGCTCGATGACTTTCTCGGGCTTGGTCTGCAGGCGCCCGGCGGCAAAGCCGTTGAGGTTGGTGGTGTTGTACTGCTTGAAGGCGCCGATTGCCGCGTTCAGCCGGTTCCGGACCAGCGACTGGTCCGGGCTGGCCGCGACGATCCGTACCTTGGTCTCGTAGCCGAGCTTGGCCGACTTCTCCCGGATGCCGGAGGAAATCGCCTCGTCCACCGGTTGGGGCTCCTGCTTCTGCGGCGGTTTGCCGCCCGGCGTGGTCTCGGGCGCGGTGGTCGCCGCGGAGAACAGGTCGCCGACGAACCGGCCGGCCATGCCGAAGGCGCTACCGGCACCGCCGCCACCCTCGCCGGAGAGCCGCTTCAGTTCCGCTTCGCCGCGCTTGTGCCAGCGGTCGTCGGCCGGCCGGGCCAGCACCTGGACCCAGACTTCCTCGTCCTCCCCGAGATCGGAGAGCACGGCGGTGATGCCGGAGAGCGGGTCCACGTCCTCGAAGTTCTCGAAGGTCTTAATCGGGTATACGTCGCGGCGGGTCAGCCGGAGTTCGGTCCCGGCCACGCGCTTACCCTTGAGCTCGTCCGGCTGGACGTAGTCCTTGGTCTTCACGATCTCCGCCTTCGGGTACTGCGCGTAGATCTGTCCTTCCACGAAAGACTTTTGGGAGGCTGGCGCGTAGACGTAGAAGTTGATCCGGCCTTTCTGCGAGACGATCTCGAAGCCGATGTGCTCCTGGACGCTGCCTTCGAAGAAGCGCGCCCGGGAGTCGCGATGGAGGCCATGCAGCGCGGCGAACATCTGCTCCGCCGCCACCGGTGCCTTCTCGTTCTCCTTGGGTACGGAGACCTTGAGGAGGACATAGCGTTGGTGCTGGATCCATACCCGGCGACGGTAGGTCTGGATTACCAGGAACAGGAGGATCGGGACGATGATCCACCAGGTATACGTAAGGGCGGCGAGCAGCAGTCCGATGACGGCTTCCACTAGGCCTCCGCGGGTTCGTCAGTGGGTGCGTCGGTGCCGTGCGCCGTTTCCGGAGCCACCGTATACTGCTCCCCCACTCGCCGGAATCTGGCTTTCTCCTGGAGGTTGATCAGGATCGTATTCTCGCTGACGCGGCGCTGCTTGAGCACTTCTTTCACGATCTGGTCGCGCTCGAGCGGCCCGCCGGCCTTTCGGAGGATCGTCCGGATCACGTCGGCGACGGTACCCGAGACGTAGCCCCATTCGCGGAGGGCGTAGATGCCGCGGCCGATCAGGACGAATTCCGTGCCGTTGCTCAGTTCGTTATGGACGGCCTGGACGGTCACGGGCTTCTTGTCGAATCGGGCTTTCTTGATTTCCTCGGTAATCTGTTCGAAGTGCATCGGCGTACCGAGTTTGCGGAGCACGTAGAGGGTCTTGTCGTGGATGTTCTTCGGGTTGATGTCCCGCCAAGTGGAGAGGCCGTAGCGGCCGTCGTCGGTCTCGATGAATCCCGTGCCGAAGTCGAGGACGGACGCCACCATCTTCTCGGAGACGAGGTGGTCGTGCTCGACCGTGGCTTCGTCGGCCGCGGTCGCGAGGGTCTCCAGCGGGAGCGGCGCCTTGGCGTCGGTGAGGGTCTGCGCGAGCGTGCCGATCAGGCCGGTGGCCGCGGCGGCGTGCGCGTTACTGAGTGCGTAGAGTTTTCCGTGCGCCTTGTCCTCATGGACCTCCACGACCGCCTTGGATTCGAGCAGCAGGAGCTTCAGGGCGTTGCGGGTGGTGTCCGTCCGTTGGCTTTCAGGCAGGAACCGTTCGGCGAACGCGGCGGCGTCCATCACCCCGCCCTGTTCGCGGATGAACTCCAGGGCCAGCTTGAGAATCCCGGCGAGCGGTTCCTGCTTGATCTGGGTCGCGAACTTGGTCCGGCCCTGGTGCTCGATCTGACGGACGCGTTCGCGGGTCACGCCGAGCCGGTCCCCGATCGTCGCGAGGGTTTCCGGCTTCGCGGCACGCAGCCCGGTGCGCCGGGAGAGCACGTCGGCCTCACGGGCCGGCAGCGCTTCGAGGCTATGCAGCACTGCTTCGTGCAGCGGCACCTGGCGCTTGAGCTGCTCCTGGGTGATCTGGATGATGGTTTTGAGGTCTGCCATGGTCTTTTCAGGCGTGATGCGTACTCCGGAGAGTTTGCAATCATAGCATTTTGAAGCGTATTTGTCAAGGCCGCCAGGCATGGCGAACCCGAAAACCAGAGGCGATGGGGTAACCCCTGGTGAAGTACTTTCGCGTCGGTGGCCGGGCCTAGATCAGGCGCCGGGCGTGATGGTAATACAGTCCGCTCGCGGCCGCCGCTCCCCCGCCCAGTACGGCCTGGGCGGCGGTCAGCTCGAGGCTGCCGGTCACGGCCAGGCTGGTGACGACGGTGCCATAGAAGACGCCGGCGAGCTTGAGGCGGTCGAGATGCGGTGCGAGGGTCATGTCGTAGGTCGTAGATGCGTCGGCGGCAAGCCGCCGGATACAAAGAAAACCGACCCGGGCTTCCGGTGTCGGTTGGTGTTTCCCGCCCCTCTTCGTGTGACTGGGCGAGCCGGTCAGACTAGCTGATTATGGCTTGGTTGTCAATCATTATTCGATTTGGTGGTGCGGGAGGTGCTAGGGGTTTTGAACGTATCAAAACGGATCCTAGCAACCTCCCGACTTATTCCGTCATAACCACCACGATGCTCCTAGGAGCCGCGAAGGATGGCTGGGTTGAGAACGCCACCGTTCTCGTTTGCCCTGTCTCCCTCGTCGCCGATCTGTGTGTCGGAATTGTGCCAGCGACGAAGTTGCTCGCCGTGCTCCCAGACCTGTGCGAGGATGCTCACGGCGCAGCCGTACTGGAAGCCGGTGATACCCTCGAGATCGGCCTCATGGCTTGTGTCTCGGGCGATGTCCCCCAGCTCGGCGCCGTTGGCCATCTTGCTCTCCATGAGGTTTGCCCAGCGAGCGGCGTACCGCACTACGGCAGCCCCGTAGCCGTCCTGGTTGGCCTCGATCGCCTTCTGCCAGCCGTCCTCGTCCTTCACTCTGAAGGGCTTGATGCCCTCGGCTTTGGCGGCGGCAGCCTGCTTGCGAAACTCCTCCTGCTCGCGCAAGGCTGCGCGGCCCTCTGGCGACCGCATGTACTCCCGGTGACGCCGGTCACACACCCTCTGGTAGTACGCGCCGATCGCGAGGGTGCGCCGTCCGACGGTCAAGGTAGCCCCCGGCTTGGCCTTCAGCCAGATGCCGTTGAACTGAGCGATGACGTGCTCGTCTCGCTCGTCCGCCAAGGACACCATGACCTCGGCCGTTCCCCCGACATGCTCACCGGGGGCTGGGGTGTACAGATGCATTTTCAATACCTCCTGCGCCACGGGCGCCGGTTGTGGTTACTTATCCCTATCGGTTACGACGGAATTGATTGACTGGTTTTGAACGAGCGTTTGCTTGCAACGGTATTGTACCGTGGCGAATATTTTTACCATAGTTAAGCTACATTTGCAACATGTAACACGTTACGGAAGACCGGGACGGAATCCCAGTCTCCTGTAGACCGGAGCACGGTCGAGTAGAGACTACAGCCATTGATCTATAGCTTGGTTGTCAATAATTATTCAGGCCTCTCGGGGTTCAAGTCCAACATTTCTTCAACGACAATCCGTTGATAGGTATGGGCTACGGCTACCCAGACTCGATCTATCTCATCAGAAGGCAGGACTGTGGTAGCTGCCGGGTTTCGTTGAGTGCTGATATGGTCCAAGAGCTGTCCGAGGACTTCATGTTCAAGATGATCGTAGTCGGGGATCTCGGCCAGAAAGGTTGCGCGCACATCTTTCCATGATCCCGAGGTATTTCTCAGGTCTGGTCTTTCGAGGATCAGTTCCCAGCACTCCAGGGCTACTCGCGTTGTTTCGGGGGTTGGTTCATGCTCGATGCTCATTGCGAACCAGTTTCATTGCTCTTGCACTGCACATTATTGTGGACCGAGGCGGATTCGAACCGCCGACCTCCGCAATGCGAATGCGGCGCTCTGCCAGCTGAGCTACCGGCCCGAAGAGCGGGCTCCGACTTACCTAGTATATCGTTCCGCGACGCGTCTTTCAGGGGTCAGCCTGCAGCCGCCCGCTCCTGCGCCACGAACGCGTCCACGGCCTGCTGGTCGTCGGCGTGGGCCATCTCCGGGAATTCGTCCAGGCCGACCCAGCGGTGTTCCTGCGATTCGCCGGACAACGCGAACGTGCCGCCGGCCGGTTCGACGAGGTATGCGGTACTGACCGTGCGGGTGCCGGTATCTCCATAGACGGAAGCGAAGCTCCCGATATACCGGATGATCCGTACCTCAAGGCCTGTCTCTTCCCGCAGCTCACGGATGACCGCCTCCTCCGCCGTTTCACCGGCATTGATGAACCCGCCGGGAATCTCCCACTTCCCCTTGCTAGGCTCTATGTTCCGTTTCAGGACCAGGTACTTCCCGTCCTGTCGGATGATCGCGCCGGCGACAGGGCTCGGGTTGTCATAATGCGTGAAGTGTCCGTCCGGACAGGTCGGGAACGTCTCGCCGTTCTGATGCGTCCGGTGCTCAAGTGGCTTCGTGCACTGCGGGCAGTAGCGGAAGTCCGTCATGCGGGTCCCGCAGTCATTCCGGGATCTCGTCGATCTCCGCGGCCAGCGTGAAATCGATCTCGGTCAAGCCGCCGGCACTGTGGCTGCTGAGCGACAACTTCACCGTCCCGTAGCGGATGTCGATGTCCGGATGGTGGTCGTGTTCCTCGGCCGCGGCCGCGACATGGTTCACGAAATCCATCGCCTGGTCGAAACCATCGAACTCGAAAGTCTTGGTGATCGCCTTACCGGAAATCTCCCACTCGTCGAGATCGATGAGCTTTTCCTCGGCCTGCTCCTTGGTGAGTACGTCGGCCATCAGTCCGATTGTCTACGCCGCGCGGCGCTTTGCCAAGAGCTTCTGGGCGAATAGTATCAGCCAGAATGCCGCCGTGAGGGCCGTGATCACGGTCGTGAACCATAATCCGAGGCTGGCATAGGTGGCCGCGAAGACGATCAGTACCGTTCCGGTCATCAGACTGGTGGTAACCGCCGGCTTGTCGTCGGACAAAATCGACGGAATCAGCGCGATCATGAACATCGCCGAGCCGACCGAGAGGACGATATCCTGCCAGCTCACCCCTGGTGCTCCGACGCGTTGATCAACCCGCACTTCTTGTACTTGAGGCCGGAGCCGCACGGGCACGGGTCGTTCCGGCCGACCTTCGGCGCTCCGGCAGCGTTCGTGGCGGGATTCGGCGCCGACGCTTCCCGCTGCTTGACGGTAATCGTGGCGCTTCCCTCTTGCTTGACCTCCGCGGCGCTCGGCGTGCTGGCGAGCTGCTCGGCCTCTTCCGGCGTGATCGCCCGCCCGTCCGGAGTCCGGATGGTGACCTGTGCCGAGGGTGTCTCCGGTTCCCTCTTCTCCGTTTTCTTCGCGGCCTTCGTAGCCTTCTTCTTACCGCGGGCCGGCGGGTGGCTCGGTGGCGAATCGACCGGTTCCTCGCCCGGCTCTTCCTTGCCAATCACCGGCTTCACGGGCGTGCCCTTGTCGCCCTCCTTGGCCGTCCGCACTTGCTGGGCGGCTTGCGCCACCTCGGTCGGTGCCTGGGCCTGCACCAGCCCGACCTTGAAAATCGTGTGGGTCACCTCGGACTGGATCGTCGCGAGCAGCTCCTCGAACATCCGGAAGGCCTCCGCCTTGTACTCGGTGAGCGGGTCGCGCTGGCCGTAGCCACGGAGCCCGATGCCCTCGCGGAGGTGCTCCATCGCGTCGAGGTGGTCCACCCAGAGCGTATCGATCGTCCGGAGCATCACCATGCGCTCGAGCGACCGCATGTTCTCCTCGCCCTGCTCCTTCTCCTTGGCGGCGTAGGCTTGCTCGATCATCTTCACCAGGCCGTCGACGATCTGCTCGCGGCTGCCGCCCGCCTTGAGCTGTTCGGTGAGGTTGCCCTCGACCTTCAGGATCGTCCCGACCTGCTCGGCGATCTTGTCGAACTCCCACTCGCTCGGGTCGTCGCCCGGCGTGAAGCTGTGCACGATCGCGGTGAGCTCCTGCCGGAACATGTCCTTGATGTCGTCGGTGACGGCCGCCTTCTCCAGGAGCTTCCGCCGACGTTTGTAGATCACGTCGCGGTGGGCGTTCATCACGTCGTCGTACTGGACCACGTGCTTGCGGATGTCGAAGTTGCGGCCCTCGACCTTCTTCTGCGCCGACTCGATCGACTTGCTGATCATGCCGGCCTGGATCGGCTGGTCCTCGGGAAGCTTCAGCTTCTCCATCACGCCCCGGATCTTGTCGCCGCCGAAGATCCGCATCAGGTCGTCCTCGAGCGAGACGAAGAACTGGCTGGAGCCCGGGTCGCCCTGGCGGCCGGAGCGTCCGCGGAGCTGGTTGTCGATCCGCCGTGCCTCGTGGCGCTCGGAGCCGATCACGTGCAGTCCGCCAAGCTCGGCCACGCCCTTGCCGAGCTTGATGTCCGTCCCGCGTCCGGCCATGTTGGTCGAGACGGTCACGGCGCCCGGCTCGCCCGCCGCGGCGATGATCTCCGCTTCCCGCGCGTGGTTCTTGGCGTTGAGCACCTCATGCTTGATGCCGGCCTGGGTCAACTGCTTCGCGAGCCGCTCCGACTTCTCGACCGCGATCGTGCCGAGCAACACCGGCTGCTTCTTCTCGTGCCGTTCCTTCACCTCCCGGACGATCGCGTCGAGCTTCCCGTCCGTGGTCTTGTAGATCTGGTCCTGCAGATCATCCCGGATCATCTCGCGGTGGGTCGGGATCACCGTCACGTCGAGCTTGTAGATCTTGTGGAACTCCTCCTTCTCCGTGTCGGCAGTACCGGTCATGCCGGAGAGCTTCCCGTAGAGCCGGAAGTAGTTTTGGAACGTGATCGTGGCCATCGTGCGGGTCTCCTGCTTGATCTCCACGCCCTCCTTGGCCTCGATCGCCTGGTGGAGCCCCTCGGAGAAGCGCCGACCCGGCATCAGGCGGCCGGTGAACTCGTCGACGATCATCACGTTGCCGTCCTTGACCACGTACTCCTTGTCCTTGCGGTAGAGCGTGTGCGCCTGCAGCGCCTGCTCGAGGTGGTGGACCAGCTTCACGCCGCCGGCCTCGTAGATGTTGCCGATGCCGAGGAAGTGCTCCATCTTCTTGATCCCCTCATCCGTGAGGATCGCGGCCTTCCGCTTCTCGTCCACGACGTAGTCGGTCTCCGCGGCCAGCTTCGGCACGAGCCCGGCGAAGCGCTGGTAGAGGTCGCCGGACTCGTCGGCAGGCCCGGAGATGATCAGCGGGGTCCGGGATTCGTCGATCAATATCGAGTCGACCTCGTCCACGATCGCGAAACCGAGCTCGCGCTGCACGACCTGGTCCATGGTGCCGACCATGTTGTCGCGCAGGTAGTCGAAGCCGAACTCGTTGTTGGTCCCGTAGGTGAT
>JBBDXB010000004.1:0-34573 GCA_040902515.1 Patescibacteria group bacterium | reverse complement strand
GACGGCTCCACCGGCTCGTGGCAGACGAACGCCAACGCGTTACCGGCGTCCCGGAGCGCGCACAGCTCCGTGGTCGCGAACGGCTACGTCTACGTAATCGGCGGCAGCAGTGCCGATACGGTCTACTACGCCGAGCTCAACCCGGACGGCTCCACGGAAGCCTGGCAGACGAACGCCAACGCCCTGCCTGGCACCCGTTCGTCCCATTCGTCCGTCGTGGCGAACAGCAAGGTCTACGTTATCTCGGGATCCGAGGACGGTACGCATACCACCGGCGTCCAGTACGCGAACCTCAACCTCGACGGATCTACCGGGAGCTGGCAGACGAACGCCAACGCACTCCCGGAAACCAGGGTGGCGCATACGTCGGTGGTGGCCAACAACTACATTTATGTGCTCGGCGGACGGCTGGTCAATTCCTCGCAATCCACCGTTTACTATGCCTCTGCGTTGACCGGCGGACTGACCACTGGCAATACCGACGTCTTCGGCAAACTGCAGGTACAGGACAGCGCCTCCTTCGCGCAGGGCGTGAACGTCACCGGCAACTTCACGGGAGAAGGAAACGTCCAGCTGACGAGCGACGTCAGCACGACCAACGGGACGTCGATCCGGCTGGACGGCCTGAATGCCGGCACGAATTCCCCGGTAAAGCACTGTGCGACCTCGGCGGACGACGCCTCGATCGGCACGATCGCCTGGACCGATCCGGCTAACGGCTGTGCGGATGACGCCACTTACGCGAGTGCTTCACTGGCCGCCGGCGAAGCCACCCACTACCTCAAGGCCACGGACTTCGACTTCGACATCCCCGCGAACGCGACCGTCACCGGCATCGTGGCAGAAGTCGAGGCCATCAGCGGCTTCACCGGGGATGACGTGAATGATAACGCGGTGCGGATCGTGAAGGGCGGCGCGATCGGAGCGACCGACCGCTCCGATCCCACGGATTGGCCCAGCTTCGGCTCGACGTACATCAGCCACGGCGGCAGCTCGGACCTGTGGGGCGAGACCTGGACGCCTGCGGACGTCAACGCTACTGACTTCGGCGTAGCGATTTCTGCGATCAACAACTCGGCGAGCAACCGCTCGGCCTTCATCGAGGCCATTCGGATCACCGTCCATTACACCTTCGATGCCTCGTGGACACAGGGCGTGGACAGTGCCGGCGTATACCACCTTTCCCAATCCGACACACTGGGAACGAACGACATCTTGTCCGCGAACAACGACGGGTTCGTAGGACTGGGCGTCTCGGCGCCGGCCGCCCGGCTGCATCTGGCCGAAAGCACTACGGCGACCGGCGGTATCCTGTTCGGGTCGGACACGAACCTGTTCCGCGGTGCCGCGGACCGGTTGGAGACGAACGACGAATTCCGGATCGCGCCCGCCACGTCCAGTAACGGCTGGGTCTTCGACATCCGGGCCGGCGCGGACGCCCAGTCCCGCTTCCTGCTTTCCGACCGGGGGCACATGGCTTGGGGCAATGGCACGGATAGCTGGGACACCACGTTGAGCCGGAGCGGCGTGAACACGCTGAGCCTCGGCGACGGCGACTCGTTCCGGATTCCGAGCGGTTTGCTGACTGTCGCCAACAGCAGCGCAACCGTCGCTAACTTCAACCGGAATAGCAGTGACGGGACGATCGTCTCGCTCCAGCAGGCCGGTGTCGAGGAAGGCACCATCTCCGTTTCCGGCACCACAGTAAGCTACAACGCGTTCACCGGCTCCCATTATGCCCAGGCCGACACGGCGATCGACCAAGGCAAGCTCGTGACCCTGACCGGTGAGAACGGCCGGCTGGGCGGCCGCGGCGACAGGGAAATCATCTATGGCGTGAAAGAGACGGCGCAAGCGAACGATCCGGCGGTGCTCGGCTCCTACCTTTCGAGACTGAACCCCTTGGATGCTCCTAGTAACACCAATCCGAGCCTGGTGATGGCTGTCGGTAACGGCGAGGCCTGGGTCGTGGACGATGGCAGCGACCTCGCGCCCGGCGACAGCCTGATCTCCTCGGGTACGGCCGGCCACGCGATGAAGGATCCCGGCACGTATGCGGTGAGCCATGTGGTGGCGAAAGTAGCCGAGCCGGTGCGCTGGGACGACGTCACGGCAACGGTCGGTGGAAAGAAGCATAAGAAGATTTCCGTACTGTACAGCCTTTACGACAGGACGTCCGTCCAGGGCGGTGATTCCACGTTCGGGACGCTGGCGGCCGCCAGCGCTACCGTCGATGAGCTGACCGTCGAGAAGCTGGCGATTGTCGGCGAGCTGGTCGTCGAGGGCGATGCCCGAGTGAAGGGTGACCTGAAGGTGGATGGAAGCATCGAGGTAGGAATCGATTCGCGGGGTAACGACGTCCCGATAGAGGTGGGCAAGGATTCCCTGACCGTTACGTTCAAGAAAGCCAGGGCGAACGCTGACTATAACGTCCAGATCGAGCCGGGCTGGCTCACGGTGACCGCCGTAATCGAAAAGACCGTCGAGGGATTCACGGTCCGGTTCAAGGATCCGGCGCCGGAGGATGCGACCTTCGACTGGCTGGTGGTCGAGTAACGGCTTATTACCCGCTGCCCAGCAGCACCCAAATAGTCCCATTGCTGCCGGCTGCCTTACTGGAAAGCGCCTTGCCGAACACGGTACCGACCGCGGGGCTGTTATTCACCGTCGCACGACCAGCCGTACTTGAGGTGACCAGCAGGTCGCCGACGTTGACCGCCGCCGTATCCACGGCCACCTGAGTTACGCCGGCACCGATGGTAATCGGGCACTCGCTTCCCGCGGTGACACCGAATGCTCCTACGATACCGACTACCAACGGACTGTTCGCGGTAGTCGTGGTCGTCACTTGGCCGGGATTGGCTGTGTCGATGATCACCACGTTGAAAAGACCCGCGGCAGCCGTGCAAATGAATTTCTTAGCCAGGGCGCTGTGATCATTGCCCACATTGTTGAATTGAAGCTTGCCACCCTCGACGAAGACATTACCATCCTTGTCGATGTAAAACTGCTCCGTACCGTCGTTCTGCACGCTAAACAACTTCGCACCGCCGGTCGTATACGCCGGCGTGTCGAGCGTGAATCCGATCGCGGTCGCGCTGTCCGGGATACCGGAGAAAATCCGATCGCCGGACGTGTCCACGCCGAGCACCGTTGTGCCGCCAGCGTCTTGCGCCTGGAACGCCGTCGTGGAGTCCGTCGAGACCGTCGTGGCGTCATTGACGTCCAACGTACCATTTACGACTGCCTTGTCCGGGATGTGCGGCGTCGTTACTCTACTACCAGCCAGTCGAACGTGGCTCCGGCCGGTGCCGGGTCCTTGAACCGGACCGTGAAACCCCCGGCGGTCTTCTCGGTCACGGCGGTCACTGTCAGCCAGTTCGGTGTAATCTGGACATTGTAGTCGGTATTCGCGCGTGACTCTTCGAAGGCGATCTGCAGATAGTCCCGCCCTTCTTCGACGGACACGTTATTCCCTCGTTCGTCCGCACCGATTTCCAGGCTTCCATCCACCTTCAGGTCACCCTTCACTCGGGCATCGCCTTCGACGATCAGCTCGCCGACAATCGCCAGCTTCTCGACGGTCAGCTCATCGACGGTAGCGCTGGCGGCCGCCAGTGTCTCGAACGTGGAATCACCGCCCTGGATGTCCTCAAGAGCGGACACCCGCTCTTCCAGGTCGTCCGTCTTGGCGTCCAGCTCGGTCGTGGCTTGGATGTTCAGGATGCCCAGGCCCGTGTAATCGAGCGTCTTGTATCCGTTCTCATCGGTATGCACCAGTTGCGGGAACAGGGCTTCGACATCCTGGGCGACCAGGCCGGTCTGCCGGGCGGTGCCAAGGCTGTAGTCCGGGAATTCGTCAGCGCGCCAATCGTAGTTGACCACACCAAGTTGCCCGAAGCTATCGAGGACACTCTCGTTCTTCTCGATGTTCTTCTTCAGGCGGATGTCCGAGGAACAGGTTCCGGCGATAACAGTCGCGTCAGCGTCCTTCACACAACCCGTGGTACCGGTGCCGACGCGAACGTCACCGTCGACATCCAACGTGTCTGATGGAGCTGAGGATCCGACACCCACGCGACCGTTGGTGGTGTCGACCCTGAAAACCATAGTGCTCGCGGCATTCCGTACGAGAAATGCACCCGTGGAGTTAGTGGTCGATCTGAAGTTAGCCGTTCCCGATGAGCTTGTCTGGAACGTCCAATCGCCGTTGGTGTCAAGAACGTTAATGGTATCCTGGACCGTCAAGTCTCCCGTGCTGACCGTACCGTCGCTCTCAGCCGTCAATCCGTTGGCCGTGAAGTCACCTGAAGCGTCGAGCCTGACGGCCGCATCTTCGTTACCGAGGTTCAGGGTATCGAAGTAGATGCTTTGGAAAGACGATCCGGCCGTACCCAGCGTAACGCCGCCGCCGAATCCGGTAGTGGTGCTGGCATCACAGGCAGTATTCGCACATTTGACGATCTTCAAGTCGCCGTTCGTCACGTCGTAGTAGCTCACCAGTGGAAGGTTGTCCGAACCGACGGCTACCGCGGTGTACTGCCCGACGTCGCCGGTGCTGTCCGGTGTCTCCTCGCCACCGAAGGTCGTACAGAAAGTAATGCTCGTACAGGTCTTCAGGTCACCGTTCGTCACGTCGTAGTAACTCAGCAGCATCGAGGAACCTCCGGGCATGCGCTTGAGCGAGGTGTATTTACCGATGTCGCCGGTGGAGTATGCGGTGGATATGGTGTTGCCCGTCGAACACGCCACATCACCACAATCAGCGGCCTTGAGGTCACCGTTCGTGACGTCGTAATAGCTGATCAGCGGGAGGCCATCTGTACCGGGAGCAATCGAGGTGTGTTGCCCCACGTCACCCGTACTGTCGACGGTCGTTATGGTGAATCCGAAGAAGCTGTATGCCGTCTTGAGGTTCCCGTTCGTGGCGTCGTAGTAGCTGATTAGTACATTGCTAGTTCCGCCGTCCGTAAGCATGATCGAAGCATACTGTCCCACGTCACCCGTACTGTCTACGGTAGACAGGCTGCTGCTGGTACAATCGGTGGTCGAGCAAGAAGCCAGCTTAAGGTCGGCGTTCGTCACGTCGTAGTAAGCGATCCGTGGCAGGCCGGTCGACGTTTTCGTAATCGAGGTGTACTGTCCCACGTCGCCCGTGCTGTCCAGCGTGGTCGTGGTGTTGCCCGAGCTACACGCGTCGTTGCCGCACTTGAGCACCTTGAGGTCGCCGTTGGTCGCGTCGTAGTAGCTGATAATCGGATACTTGTCCGTACCGAGCGTCATGGCCAGGTACTTCCCGACGTCCCCGGTGGTGGCGACCGCGGCGGAAGAAGCGGACGTGCAGTCGAGGTCGTCACACCGGGCGATCCGGAGGTCGGCGTTCGTCACGTCGTAGTAGGCGATGGTCGGCAGCCCGTCGGTGCCGATCACGGTGGACGTGTATTGCCCGACGTCGTTCGTCGAGTCGACGGCCGTCGCGGTGCGGGTCAGCGAGAGGGTGGAGCTGGCGCGCGTATCCGGCCGGATGATCGAGTTGTTCGTGTCCGCGACGAACGCGCTGGTACCCGACGCGTTCTGAATCTGGAACGCCGTCTTGGAGTCCGTCGAGACCGTCGTGGCGTCGTTAACATCCAACGTACCTTGTACGACCGTGTTGCCGCTGAAAGTGGCAGTTCCATCTTCGTCTAGATCCAAAGCCTCTAGGGTATCATCTACATAAAACTTGATGCCTTTATCTGTAGCTCCCCTAAGGAAAGCGTCCTGCGTGCTGCCGTCGTAGCCAATAGAAGCACGGTTATTGAAAAAGGCTTGAGAAGTACCAGTGACTCCTCCTCCATCGTCTATGTATATATCTGAATTAGATGTATCAACCGTGAAGACATCTCTAGAGCCAGTAGCATCCTGCACCCGGAATGCAGTTGTTGAAGTATCACGGAAAAGCGCCGCTCCGCCAGAGTCAATCATAAATGCGTAACTACTGTTGTTGTAGTTGTACACATAGAATGCATTGCTACCGGCGGCACTGGCGTCATCGCTGCCCAAGCCCCAAGCAGCACTGCCGCCGTTCGTTAAGGTAAGTTCCGAGTTGTCATAACCGCTTCCACCGACCTGCGCTATGGCATACGATCCCGAATTGGTGTCGACCGAGAAGGCACTTGATCCGGACGCATTTTGCACCTGGAAGGCTGCCGCATTGTTGGTGATACTCTGGAAAGTTGTGGCACCCGTGGCCCGCTCGACTTCCCAAGTTCTGGTCAATGTACCGCCGTTAAGGGCTTCTAGATACAGGTCATTGAACTCAGCATCATATCCAAAGTTGTATCCAGAGTTATATGAGCCGCCGCTATGCTCCCGGAAGTGGATGGCACTGTCAGCCGACGAAGCCGTGGAAGCACCGTTATCCAGGCGTAGTACAGTATCCGTCGTATCCCCCGAGGTTCGTACATGCAGCTTGGACTCAGGAGTATCGCCAGCACCAAGACTTACTTGGCCGGCATTATCTATAAGGAACCGGCTTGCCCCTGCATCAGCATCCCAGATAAAGAAGTCCTGATTGTTATTATTGTTTAAGTCAGAACCTATTGACCACCGCTCTGTACCCTGCTGCTGGAATGTTATCTGACTCTTTCTGGAGCCGGCGGAGTCTCGATTAAGTGTTATACCTCCGTGAGCAATGCTATGTGTTATGTCCAGAGCGTCATCTGGGCTAGAATCATTTATCCCGATTCGGCTGTTGGTTGTGTCAACTGTCAAAATGTTAGAGCCTGCTGCATTCTGCACCTGGAAGGCGGTTGTGGAGTTAAAGCCTGTACCAGATTTGAAAATAATATCTTTAGTGTCTGAAGTTGTAGTTATAGTCGCTGGCGTGCCAGAGGCATCGTATGCATCTTGTAACGTTCCAGATCCGGCGCCGGCGCCCACGCAGTCCAGCCATGCGCTATTTTGATAACACCGGAATTTATCATTTGTGGTGTTGTAGTATATACCTCCATTAACGCCCGTGGGGTCAGCAGCTTCGTTGTCGAATACAAACAAACTGTTGGTCTGCAACACATTGGCAGCACTTCGGTAAATGTTAGAATCCTGCTCAAAGAGTATAGCCGCGACACTGCCTGGACCGACATTACCTATCTCCACTTCACCTGGGCCGCCGTCATTGGCGTTGATCTTTTCTGCCGAGTATAAGGCTGTACTCGACCAGAACCAATCGGATATACCCAACCCCTCGGTATAAAGATCTCCGGCTATCTCAATTTCAGAGTTTGTGGTGTCTGCGGTAAACAGAGGTGTGCCGCTGGCGTTCTGCACCTGGAAAGCTGCCGTAGAGTCTCTGCTAACGTGGAAACTGTCTTGGGTCTTAAGGGTATTAGCTGCACTACGGTATAGGTTAGTGTCATCATCAGAACCAAATATTACGGCTGCTTCACCGCTGGGCCCTAGGCCCCCTAGCCGGATTCTGGCAGATTGGCCGTCAGCTGCCCGTATTTCTTCGCCGGCGTAAAGGAAGCCGTCTGTTTTTAGTGTATTGGCAGCGTCACGGAAGAGGTTGGTGTCGCCACCAATCGTAAGGCCGGTGTTGGCGCCAGTGTTCGTCAGGGCAAGCGTCGTCTTACCGCCGGCCGCGCTGATCGTCTGCGACTGTGTGAAGTTGTTCGCTACATTCTGAAGCGCCACGTTGCTGGAGAGCCGCCCGTCCGCCAGCGTGCCCGCGTTGAGGTTATTCGCGTTCTGGTAATAACTACCGTGCTGGCCGTCCAGCGTGTCGGCGTTGTCGGCATTCGTGGCATTCGTCGCGGTGGTCGCCGTCGTCGCCGAATCCGCGGTCGCGGCATGGTCGGCCTCGATCGCCTGCGGCGCGGCGCCGAGCCGGTGCCGGGGCGTCATCTCACTGTCCCACGAAGCGGTGCCCGTACCACCGATCCGTACGGAGAGGTAGATCGGGTCCTGGGCAAAATCCACGCCGGCAAGCGACGCTACTTCGCCAAGTTGGATCGAGAAGAGCCCGCGGGACACGGTCACCTTGTTGGTACTGGTCCGGGTCTCGATCCAGAGACACGACCCGGAACAGGTCCCCTGCCCGCCGCCCGTATTCGTCGCGTGGTTATGGAGCTTGAACTCCATGTTGTAGTCGCCGTCGCCCACGATATTCCCCGCCGAGTCGGTCAGGCGGCCCTGGAAATTCACCTGCTTGTTGATCGCGGCGGTATTGGGTGCGGGCGCGGCCGCCGTGAAGAGACCGACCGCCATCAGTACACCAAGCAGGAATACTGACTGGGAAAGCCGCCGGAGCGGGATGCCATGGAGCCGTCTATGGGGGCGTGGGATGCGCACGTGCTTGCGTTGGGTATTTGTTTCCCGGACTGCAGTTTCCGGAAAATTAAAGAATCATAGCACAACCAAGCCATTTTGTCAATGACCCCACGCCGTGTGGAGCTGTCCCGGAAGGCCCGTTTGCCAGGCCTAGGACCCGGGTGGGTCCTCGTGCAACCAGCCGGTCCCCTGGTGGTCCTGATGGCTGCGGCCACCCTGCCGATGACGATGCTTCCGGCGCCCTCGTATCCACAGCACGAGCACGACCAGCACGAGCACGAACAGGCCCGCCAAAGCCGCCCCCAGCGGAGAAATCGCCCAGAACGAGACCTCCCGGACGCTCTCCTGCCCGCCTCTCGGCGGCTTCAGGCGTAATTCGGCCGTATAGCGCCCGAACCAGAGCGGCTTGTCCGCGGACGCCTCCAGGCGCCGTTCCGCGCCCGGGAAGACCAGCGGGCCCGTTACTTCCCGCTCCGCCACGCCCAGACCGAGCGTATTCCTGACCCTGAGCGTCCCTTCCGGCTCGTAGGCCACGCCGAGCGGCCGGTCGTCCGTGTTCCCCGTGTTCTTCCAGACCGCCTCGAACCCCTTGGTGTCGCCGAATCCGTTTTCCACCAGGTCGAATGCCGTCAGCTCACCGCGCACGTCGGCATCGCCGGACACGGTGATCACGAACAGCGTGCCGACTTGCCCGCCCTGCGCCACGCTCGTGCCTTCGGCTTCTTCGTCGACCGGCACGGCACGGAACAGCATGCTGCCGAAGTAGCCGCCGGGGAAGATACCTTCGGGGACGTTGATCCGGAACGACACCCGGCGCGCCTCACCTGGTGCGATCGTGAACGACTCCTCGGGAAATTCCACGAAGGAATGCAGGCGGAACGGATTTTCGCCGACGTAGAACTCCAACGTACCGTCATCGCCGGTCATCCGGACGTTCTCGAAGGCCGCACGGATGCGAAGCGTTTGGCGCCCCACGTTGAAGAGGTCGATGACCCCATCCTTGGATTCGCCCGGCGCGATCGTGCCCGTATACCGGTCCGGTGCTACCTTCAAGCCGATCTGGGCGTCCTGCGGCACCGGCGGGGCCGGCTCGCCGGTCTGCGCCGGGACGGGCGTCGCCGATCCCGGAACCGGGCCCTGCGCCCCGGCCGGACCGGCCGGCATGGAGACCGCGGTCGTCATCAGCGCCAGCAACGCCGCCAGGGCGACTGCCTTCGGTCCGTTGATCATGCTCCTCATCCTTCTTTTCATTGTCCGGCTTGTTCGGTGTGTCTCCTTCGACGATACACCATGGCGAGCAGGAGCAGGAATGCCAGGAAGAGCGGCAGCAGCTCCCACCACTCCACGCCCTCGTCGGGCTGCTCGGCGGGAGCGGGCGTCGGGCCGCCCGCCGCCTCCCGCACGTCTACCGCGAACCACATCAGGGCGCGGCGGCCGTCGGCGTCGGTCACGGTCACGACCGGGGCGAACCGGCCGGCTTCGTCGTACCGGTGCACCAGCGTTACCCGGCCGTCACGCCCGACGGTCAGCTCCTCGATCGTGCCGTCACCCCAATCCACGCGCAGCTGATAAGCCCCACGGCCGCCGTAGACGGTCAGTCGGAAGCGCACCGCCTCCCCGACCTTCACCGACCGGGAGCTGGGCCCGCTGACGGAGAGGAACAGGTCGCGGACCGGGTCCGGTGCCGGAGCGGCCTCACCGGGGCCAACCGGACTCGGGAACACGGGAGCCGGCTGTCCCGGAGCCGGAATCGGTCCTGGTCCCGGTCCGGGCGCCGGCCCCGGCCCCGGCGGAGGATCGAATATCACGGTCACCGGACTCGAGGTAAAGCAGCCCTTCGCGACCAACGTATTGCTACCGGACACCAGCGTAATGAGCATCGACCACTGCCCGGACCCGTCCGTCGCCGTGGAACCGGCATCGGCGTTGTTGCGAAGCAGTCGGATCACTTCGTTCGGTGTCGCCGTCCCCGAGACCCTGATCACGTTGGTGCCGACGGTCGAACCGTCCGTCGGCGCGGTGATCACCGGAGTGGCCGGATCCGGGTGGCAGACGGTTCCCGAGACGGTCACCGTGGCCTGCCCGGACGCGGTGAGTGGCGCGGCCAGGAGCGCCACTGCCAAGACGAATCCCCCAAGCCAGCGAGGCACGGAGAGCCGGTACACGGATTACTTCCCTTTCTTGGCGCGCCGCCGGCGGCGGATCCGCTTCGTGAGCCAGATTACCAGGGCCAGGAGCACCAGCGCGATGCCGATCGCCACGATCGGCGACAGCACCAGCACGTGGATGGTCTTCCCGGCGTTCGGATCACCAGGCACCTCGGCGGCCACCCGAACCGTGTAGTAGCCCGAGGGCGGCTGCCAATCCGCCTCGAAGCGCCGGTCTCCCTGCGGGAAGACGTTGCGCGGGGGCTCGAACTTCTGGTCCAGCGAGGTAGAGCCGAACAGGTCGCGCGCGGTAATCTGCGGCGCTACCCCGAAGTGCACGTTGCCGCTGTTGTGGATAATGCCGACCGTCTTCAGCTCGCGGCCGATGAACAGTCAGCCGACCCGCCGGTCGTCGGCGCGGGCCACGTAGACGTCCTTGACCTCCCCGCCCTCTTCGACCGGGCCGGGCACGCGCACCAGGAACAGCGCCCCGATCTCACCCTGGATCGCGACCGGGGGCAGGTCCGTCCGGTTGACCGGCGTGAACTTCGCCACGCCGTAGTAACCGCCCGGTGAGACGGCGGCGTCCGGCGAGAGTGTTACGGTCACTTCGCGGGATTCGCCCGCCCCGAGCGTGAATTCGCTCACGTCGACGCTGGCGAACGCCTTGAGGTCGTATGGGGTCGGCTCGGACACGGCCTGGGTCGCGCCCTCGTCACCGACCGGCAGGATGTTGTCGAACGAGGCACGAAGCGTAATCGGACCCACGTGCCGGTTCTTGATCTCCAACGTCCGGCGCACGGACTCCCCGGACTCTACGTTCAGCTCGAACTTCGGCGGGCTGATTTCCAGGAACTGTTCGATATCGCCCTGGGCCGCCTCGTCGGCGGCATCCTGGGACCGTACCGCGGCCGGGCCGGCCAGCAATAAACCGACGGCCATAACAAAGCCCAAGCAGATCGCGATGTGTTTTTGTATGCGCATCCCCTATACCGAGGGTAATTCGTCATTACTAATAGTAGTGCGATACAAGCCGCCAGGCAATCTCTTTCAGTGTTCTGCGAAACAGTCCGATACGTCCGAATACGCGAAGCGGGAGCCCATGGCTCCCGCCTGTTTGCTGTTTGGAAGAAGGCTAGAACGTCGCGGTAGCGATGTAGGTGATCGAGGATTGGTAGCTGCCTGCGGGTTGCGAGGCTACGATCGAAGCCTTGTACGTCGCGGTCGTGGTCGCGTTCGAGACCGGTCCCGTCGAGCTGGCCACGGTCGTGGTCGTGGTCAGGTCCTGGTCGCCGGCCGGGTGGCCCGAAGCGCCGGCGAAGGCCACGCCGTACTCAGAGACGCCGGTCGTCACCGTACCGTCGGTCACGAACGGAACCGTGTCGGAACCGCTGGTCAATGTGGAACCCTGCCCCGTCAGCGTGTAGCCGCCGGACGCGTTGGTGCTCACGGTCAGCGTGTGGTCATCGGTCGAGACGCTGGAGTCGGAGAGGGTTCCCAGGTTGGCCGAGGTCGCTGAAAGCGCGAACGAGAGCGTCTGGCCTACGTCCGCGGAGACCGTCACCGTCGAGCTTTCGATCGGGAACGCCACGTCATCCTGGTCGATCAGGTTGCCGCCGGTGTCCGCGTCGTACGTGGAGATCCGGAAGTAGTACGTGCCTTCGACGGACGAGTTGTCGATGCCGGTGAACTCGACACTGAGCGGGTTGGTCGGGGTGGAACCAGTGGCATTGCTGATTTCCAGAAGCCCGTTCACGGAGACATCCTCGGTCCAGGTGCCGGACAGGCCGCTGACCGTGCCGAGCGAGGCGCTCGTGGTGGTCATGCCGGTCGGAACGGTCGAGCCGCCCTGGGTGGTACCGACCTGGAACTCGACCCGGCGGATCGTCGAGCCGGTGGTCTCCGGGTTGAATTCGAACGTATAGCCGACGCCGGTCGCCGACGGATTCTCGTTGGTGAGCGTCACGCTGGTGTCGCCCATGCCGGCCGCGTATACCGCGGTCGCGGTCGCTAGCGACAGTACGAATGCCGCTACCAGGCGGCTGCATTTGAACCGATTGGTCTGTGTTTGTTTCATGGGGTTTGGTATGGCCTTATGCAACAAATTATCTGAATATACCGCAAAATGGTGCTTTCGTCAACCCCTACGGCACCACGATAGCACTGAACGTGATGTTATTGGAATAGCTGCCCGGTAACTGGGCGGGGCTCACGTCGAGCCGGTATTGGAGGCTGGTATCGTCGTAGGCGTTCAGGTAGCCCGGCTTATTGTGAATAACCGTATTGCTCTCCGGGAACGCGGCATAGTTGAAATTCGGGCTCGTCCCCCACTTCGGATCCAACGAGGTGCCGGACGTGAGCGTGAAACCGAGCCCCTCCGTCGTGCCTTCGTTCCATGCCGAGGGGCTGGCGATGGTACCGGAAACGCCGGGGATCGTCGTGCTGCCGTCCGCATGGGTCAGGTCATGGTCCTGGCGGATGCTCAACGTGTATCCCGCCGCATCGGTGTAGACGCTGACGGTCGTGGTGGCCGTTTCAGACGTACCCGGATCGACCGGCGGGATCGTCTTGGCGGTCGAATCGAGGGTCAGCGTAATCGAATGCTCGAGCGAGGCGACGTAGCCGGCGTTGAACTTGTAGTTCTCACTGACGCCGGGGCCGATGAACGGCTCCCCGCCGGAGGAGGTCAGTTCGTAATCGGGCGACGTGGCGGTCCCGCCGAAGCTGTTCAGCGTGGCATCGTCCAGGCGGTAGCTCGGGCTGCTGGCGCTGAACGCGCCCGCCGCCGCAGGCAAGCCGATGACGCCGGCGAGGATTGCGATCAGCGCTAGGTGCGTACGTTTCATGATGTGGTTTGGTTTCGGATTTGCGCGGTCGCTTGAATCCGCCCTCAGTATATCGGATTCCGTGCCGCCGCGGGACTGCCGCACTGACCGGTTGACGGATACGGCATATCATGCAAGAATAGGGAGTTACCATTTTCTCGGTAACCTGCATGTTTTTATGCAGCGCTGTTTCACATCGCAGTCCAACCAACCCCTCTGAAAGGAGGAGCACATGTCAGGCAAGCTCACGGGCTGGGTTCGCGAGAACCTCAAGATTACGCTCGTGGCCGCGATCGTACTGACGCTCGCATTGGCGGGCGGCAGCTACGCGGTCACGCAGGTCACCGGCAAGGACATCAGGGACGGCTCCGTGACCGGCAAGGACCTCCGGAAGGGGTCAGTCGGCGCGCGCCACTTGGCCGGATCGGCCAGGAAGTTCATCAGGGAGAACGCCGGCCAAGACGGTCAGGATGGCCAGGACGGTGCCCGGGGAGCAGACGGCGCCCGGGGCCACGCAGGTCCGCAAGGTGCCGCCGGTCCCCAGGGTCTCAAGGGAGACAAGGGCGATACCGGAGACACCGGCCAGACGGGGCCGCAGGGTCCAGTCGGTCCGCAGGGCAACACCGGTCCCCAAGGCCCGCAGGGCAACACCGGTCCCCAAGGAGCCACCGGACCGCAGGGTCCCAAGGGTGACAAGGGCGACCAAGGTGATAAAGGTGACAAGGGCGACAAGGGTGACAAGGGCGACAAGGGTGACCAAGGTGATCCCCCCGCAAGTGGGAATCCCAACTGGGGCCCGATCGCCCGGAACAACATCGGTTCGCCGCTGCTCTCCCTGGTGTCGGGGCTGAACGGATCGTTCGGCGTCGCGCCGCCTGATTCGAACCCGCCCCACGGTACCGGCAGCCTGGTCATGGGCGTCAACGACGTCTCCGGCAAGGTGGAGAAGGCCAGCTTCGGCAACGAGGTGGACTTCTTCGGCATCGACCCGAACTCCTACGACGAGGTCGGGTTCCACGTGTTCCAGACCGGCGAGAACGCGTCGATCAGTCCGGGCAACATGCCGAACATCACGTTCGAGCTCGACCCGAACGTGGGCGGCGCGTCCAGCGGCGTGAACTACACCTCGCTGACGTACGTCCCGGGTCCTGCCCCGGCCGTCAACCAGTGGTCCGGATACATCGACGCCACGGAGCCGGGTGACAAGTGGTACTTCACCAACGGCACCCTGGCCGCGCAGACCGGTTGCAACCAGGCCACCTACTGTGACTGGAACCAGGTCCAGGTGGCCCTGAATGACGCTGGCGATCCCACCCCCGCTGCGATCTACTCGGTCGCCGTCGGCAAGGGCCGGGACAACCAGTGGTTCGGCGCCGTGGACGGCCTCCGGCTTGGGGACACGATCTACGACTTCGAGCAGTTCGGAGTCTTCGAGATCCCCGCACCGTAGCACTCCCGCACCAAGGTCCGAAGGTTGGATCTGCAGACACGCCCCATCTGATAGCGTTCCCGCTCATCAGCATTGACGCTCATTAGTATGTGGCAGGCCGTCGATCGGAACGATTTCCCTCGTGGGAATCCCGGTCGGCGGCTGTTTGTTTTTAATGACTACACCGGCCGGAGCGTGCCCGCGAACACCTGCCAGGCTAACGCCGACTTCGCGACCAGACTGAGCATGATGTATGCCCGTTCGCCATAGAGGTAGTCGCGCCACGGGCCGACCTTCTTGTACTGCAGCCACATGTTCAGCGCGAACGCGTTGAAGAACAGGAAGATCGTCACGTAGATCCAGTAGACGAACGTGGGGATCTCGCCGGTGCCGAACAGGTTCGCGGCCAGAAACGCCAGCGCGATCACGACCCACGGGACGATGCCGGCGATGCAGCCGACCCAGAACGACAGCCAATTCGTGCGCCGGGTCGTCCGGTTGTGGACTTCCATCACCAGGCCGAGCAGGTTCATCACCGCGACCAGACCGAAGAGCGCGAGGAGCGTGCCGAGCTCATAGATGCCCGCCAGCATCGCGATCGCGACGATCATCGTGCCGGCGGAGAACGCATACTCGATCCAGCGGGCGCGGTTCATACCCTTCCGGAGGTCACGTTCATATCCGCGGCGCCACACGGTCGCGATGACCACGTGCGCGAGCGACGATATGAAAAGGAACGCCGCCACGAGATACGCCAGCGGGACGTCAAAAACGGCTTCCGTCGCAGGCACGAGCGAGCGGGTCGCCGTGTCAAAGTCGAGATATCCCATGGTCAGCGGAAGCGTGAATGCCGTGGCCAGTATTAGGATCATCAGGCCCTGCACGGCATGCAGCGACGCCATGAACAGATTGAACCGACGGAGCGAACGGAATCGACGGGCGGTGCCGGGGATGGCTACTGCTCTCGGTGTCATACGAACGATGAGGGAGGCCGGAGGACTGCCCGGTATTCCGCCGGGCAGCCTACGATCCGGCACGCGAGTATTACGCTCGCCGCAGCTTCGGCCCGACGGCCAGCAGGTAAAGCGCCGCCACGCCGACCAGCGTGTAGACTACCCGCGAAAGCGTGCTGTTGTCGCCGAACAGCTCTGCGACCAGGTTGTATTCGAACAACCCGACGAGAAGCCAATTCAAGCCACCGACGATGACCAGCAGGACCGCGGTCATGTCGAGTGCGCCTAGCTTGGAATCGGTCGCCATACGCCCTCCCTTGGTTAATGACGCCTTCACTATCCGCCCGACCAGGCGATTTGGCAATACCTGGCTGCATTCCCGGCCGACCCGGACCGCTCGGCCTACTGCGCGACCTGGCCGCCGTCGATCACCAGCGTCTCGCCGTTCACGTAGTCCGACTCGTCGGCTGCCAGATACACCGCCGCGTGCGCCACATCGTCCGGCTCGCCGATCCGCGGGTACGGGATCGCGGCCTTGAGCCCCTCGGCCATCTGTTTGTCTTCGAGCAGCGGATCGGTCATCTTCGTCTTCACCACGCCCGGCGCGATCGCGTTCACGTTGATCTTCTTCGGTGCGTACTCCACCGCCGCCTCCCGCGTGAGGGAGATCACGCCGCCTTTCGCCGCGCAGTACGCCGCGATCTGCGCGAAGCCTATCACGCCGGCGATCGACGTGATGTTGATCACCTTCCCTTTGCCGGCCTTCTCCATCTCCGGGATCGCGTACTTCATGCCGAGGAACGTACCCTTAAGGTCCACGTCCATCACCCGGTCCCACTGCTCTTCAGTCATTTCGTCGAGCGGATGCATCTCCACTACCCCGGCGTTGTTCACCAGGATGTCGAGCCGCCCGTACCGCTGCACCGTATCCGCGACCATCCGTTCGTTATCCGGCGCACTGCTGACGTCGGCTTTGATCGCGCTAGCCGTGCCACCGGCCGTCTCGATCAGCTTGACGGTCTCCTCGCACGACTCCACGTGATGACCTGCGCAGACCACCTTCGCGCCTTCCGCGGCATAGCGCTCGGCGATCGCCCGCCCGATGCCGGAACCCGCACCGGTCACTATCGCGATTTGGTCATTCAACCGCATCGTCCTCCTGCTCCAATGTCGCAGCCGCAGAACCCTTCTGCAGCCGGCCGCCGACCTTGAACGAGAGTGCCGGCTTCGCGGCAAGCGGCACCGACCGATGCAACGTATGGATGAAATGGTGCGGGTGCGGGACCTCTTCCAGTACCAGGTCGCGTTTCATCCCGGATACCAGGAGCCGGATGTTCCCGTAGTGGTAGTGCCGCCCGACCGGCGATTGCTCGCAGACGATTGAGCGGATCCTGCTATGCGGGTACGTCTCTTCCTTACGAAAGATGATGCCACGCTCATGACGGAGGTCATCCTCATAGATACCGTACGTCTCGCTCCTCCAGCGCAGGAACACGTATCCGATCGCCAACGCTTGCACGGCGACCAAAGCCAACGGCAGGAGCGACGCGGACCAGTCGATGATCGGGATCACGTCCGGACCGATGACCCGCAGGAAAACGTAGAACGCATCAGTCAGGATGACGAGCATCACCACGCGGGCCACTAGGAGGAGCGGCGCCCGATGGGTGACGAACGGCTTGGGTAGGACATCCGGCAGCGGCGCGGCCTTCGCGGATCGGCGTCCGGACGGGGCGAGGTCGTTCTCTCGGTTGGTTGCCATACGTCGTTACTATCGCACGCGCCGTGTGCCGCACTCAAGCTACCCATGCGACGAATTACGTCTCGCGACGGCTGCCGACGACCAGGTTGTAAACCAGGACGATCAGGGCCGCGAGGAGCAGCAGGTGGATCAGGCTGCCGGCGATGTCTCCCAGCCACCCGAGCAGCCAAAGGATGATGAGTATGGCAATGATGGTCCAAAGCATGGAGCCTCCGTGGTTACTTGTCCGTACCCTACGCCCCTGCCGAGGCACTGTGATTAGACGAATATACAAAACTCGCCTGCCTGGAGACGGTCGCTTTGGATGCTTGCCAAAACTCAGTCCCAGGAGAACCCGTGGCCGAAGTGGCCGGCCCGGGCGGTCTGCTCGAAGATCGGCTCGGTCAGGCCGAGCTGCTCGATGATCGCGCGCGGTCGCAGGTCGTAGCCAGAGACCGGACGGTGCTCGCCGTCCACCAGCGCGGAGACCATCACCGGCTCCGCCACGCCGATCGCGTACGCGATCTTCACGAGCGCCTCGTCGGCTCCGTCGCGCACGAAGTCGCAGGCGACCTTCCGCGCCATGTAGGCCGCGGACCGGTCGACCTTGGTGGCATCCTTGCCGGAGAACGCGCCGCCGCCGGCCGGAATCTGCGGGCCGTACTGGTCGACGATGATTTTCCGCCCGGTCAGGCCGGCGTCCGCTTCGAACCCGCCGATCGTGAACGCCCCCGCCGGGTTGGCGTGCACCTCCGGCACCTGCCCGAGCGTGGCCGCGACGATCGTCTTCACCTTGGCACGGACGTCCTCAAGCTGTTCCTCCGGCTTGTGTTGGACCGACGCCGTCACACTGACGATGTCATCCCCTTGCAGCGTCACCTGGGTCTTGCCGTCCGGGCCGTAACCCGCCTTCTGGAGCGCAGCGGCCAGTTTCCGTGCCAACACCAGCTCCCGGGGCATCAGCTCTTCTGTCTCGGCCGTCGCGTAGCCGACCATGACCCCCTGGTCCCCCGCCCCGCCGGTATCCACGCCGCTGGCGATCTCCGGCGACTGCTTCACGAGCTTCTGGAAGACCTCGAGCGGCTCGGTGTAACCGGTACTCTCGTACACTCGCCGGGCGATTGCCTCGGCGTCATACTCCGCGGTGGTCGTGACTTCCCCGCCGATGAAGAGGGTCCCGTGGCTGCCCGCCACCTCGACGGCGGCACGGCTGCCGCGGTCGTAGGTCAGGCAAGCGTCGAGGATCGCGTCGGAGATTCGGTCACAGACTTTGTCCGGGTGTCCCGGGAACACGTGTTCCGCGGTCCGGAGCGTGGCAGTGGCAGCGGCCGCCGGGGTCTTAACGGACTGGGTGGTCTGGGCGTCGGGCATGGGATGCTCCTTTTTGATTACTGGTTTCGTCGTGGTCCCACCTGGTATGAAAAAGCCGCTCGGGGTGAGCGGATGATGCTTGGCGTATCGTCCCTCACGGGCTAGCGGTGGCACCGGTGCCCGCGTCGGGCCGGTTGCCGAGTGGGTCGACGGGCTAGTTCCCTCGCCACTACTCTTGATACCTGGTTGTGCGCTTAGTGTATGGCGGCGCCGTGCCGTTGGCAACTCCGGAGCGCGCGCCGTCAGGTCGCCGTTTCTCCGGCCTCGCCCCGCGCCAGCTTGGCAGCGATGCCGACGTATTCCCGGGGCTTGAACCCCTTGAGGTATGCCCGGCGATCCTCGGGCAAATCCAGCGAATCCACGAGCTCATCCAGGATTTCTTGCGTGACTTCCCGGCCGCGGGTCGCCTCCTTGAGCAGTTCGTACGGCCGCTCCACGCCATAGCTGCGGAGTACCGTCTGGATCGCTTCCGCGACCACTTCCGGGTGTGCCTCCAGTACCCCCTCTATCTTCGGTCCGTTCGCTTCCACCTTGGCAAGCCCCTTCAGCGTGTTCTTGTACGCCACCAGGGAATGCGCGAATGCCACCCCGAAGTTCCGCTCGACGGTCGAGTCGGAGAGGTCGCGCTGGAGCCGGCTGACCGGGAGTTTCCGGCCGAAGTGCTCGAACAGCGCGTTGGCGATTCCGATGTTCCCCTCCGAGTTCTCGAAGTTGATCGGGTTGACCTTGTGCGGCATCGTCGAGGAGCCGGTGGCGCCGTCCTCGGGCCGCTCCACCAGCCAGCCATCGGAGATGTAGCGCCACATGTCCTGGTCGAAGTCGAGCAATACGGTGTTCAGCCGACGCATCGCGTCGAACAGCTCCGCGTAGGAGTCATGCGACTCGATCTGCGTCGTGACGTAATTGAGCTCCAGACGTACGCCCGAGTTGGCATCAGAAGCACGCCGGACGAACCGCTCGGCGAACCCCTCCCAGTCGAACTCAGGGAATGCCGCAAGGTGGGCGTTGTAGTTCCCGGTCGCGCCATTCAGTTTGACCTGGAGCGTCTGCCGCTCAATCTGCCCGAGCTGCCGCCCGAACCGCTCGGCGAAGACCCGGAACTCCTTGCCGAGGGTGGTGGGTGACGCCGGCTGGCCGTGGGTGCGGGCCAACATCGGCAGGTCGGCATACCGCTCGGCCTGTTCTTCGAGCGCGTTAAGGACGTTCGTGGCTTCGGGAAGCATCACGCGGTTCGTCGCGTCGCGCAGCATCAGCGCATACGCCATATTGTTCACGTCTTCCGAAGTCAGTCCGAAGTGGACCCACTCCAGCTTCTCCGGCGGAAGCTTCCCGGCCAGCCGGTGCTTCATAAAGTACTCGACCGCCTTCACGTCGTGCTTGGTAGCGGGATTGCCGTCGTGCCCCCTCACCTCGATCTGCTTGATCAGATGGGCGTCCTCGGCAGCGAGCGTGCCAAGCTCCCGGACCGCGGCGACTTCTTCTTCCGTGAGCGGCTCCAGGCCCAGCGCCGGCTCCTCATGCAAGGCCAGGAAGTACTCGGACTCGACCCGCACGCGATATTCCATCAGCGCGTGTTCGGAGAAGTACTCCGCAAGCGCTTCGGTATCGCGCCGGTACCGGCCGTCGATCGGGCCGACGGAGTCCACGCGCCAGAGCGCGCGGCGGTCAAGCGACTCGGGAGTCGGTTCCGCGTCGGAGGCGTGCTCCGTGCCGGGCCGGTGTGCTGATTCTGATGGCGGGGTCATGCGAAAAAGAGAACAAAAAAGCGGGAACGTATCCCCTTGCCCGCATTATACCCAATGCCAGCCTGCCGGCTACGGCGGGCTGGTACCGTGCTACTCCGCCGCTTCGGCGGCGTCGGCGGCTTCTTTGGTCGTATGGACGGTATCTTCCGGATGGTGCGGCGGCGAGTAGGTCGTGACGATCTTCATCGGCGCGTCGCCCTGCGTCACGAAGTTGTGCTTGGTACCGGCCGGCACGAGCACGAGGTCGCCGGTGTTGAAGTCGGATTCCTCGTCGCCCACGATCGCCGTACCGTTGCCCTCGACGAGCACCAGCACCTGGTCGTTCTCTTCGTGCACTTCTTCGCCGATCTCGCCGCCCGGCGGGATCGACATGATCACTACCTGGGTATGCTCCCCGGTCGACAGGACCTGCCGGAAGTTATCGTTCTCTTTCGCCTGCGCGATGATGTTATTGAGATGGGCCATGGTGCTTCCTTGGTTATTATATCAGAATCGGGGCGTCGCTTGCGGCGACGGACTCGCCGTAAAGGTCGGCGTGGAGGTCACGGCCGGGATGCCTCGCAGGTCGACCAGCAACCGGTCGGCGTACACGGCCGGCCGGCCGGTGAACGTCTCGGGCAAGTTCGGTGCGACGGTCGCGCCGATCCGCTGCTCGGCGTCATCACGCCGGAACTCCTGGACCTCGCCGTGGACCTGCACGATGTCCCCCGGCTGCAGCGCCCGCTCGATATCGCCTGACTCCTGGATGTCCGCGTCCGTCAGGACGAGCAGCTCACCGCCGAACGCCGGGCCGCCGATCGTGAACGCCCGGGCGGAACGGATCGTCACCACTTCGCCGCTCACGATCACCCGGTCTCCGACATGGTCAGTGGGATTGTCCAGCACGGCCCCGAGCGTGACCCCGCGGCCCACGTCCCTGCCGTCATCCGTATCATCCTCACCGCCGAACCAGGATGGCACCAGCAACATCAGCAGCAAGACGACCAGGATGATCGCCAGGACTGTCCCTACGATTACCCGGACCATGTTGTTCGTCTCGTCTGCCATGCGCGACCTCCTTGCTTCCTAATGATTACTTGGCACCACCGTACCGTCCGGCCTGCGGCGACGCACTGGAGCAAGTTACAGAAAAACGCCCGCAGACAATCATGAATTGTGCAGACCGACGATTGGCGCCGCGCCAGGCGCGGCGATTTGACCGCACCCCACCTGGTTGGTACAACTACACCCAATGCCTGACGTACTTCGCGACCTCTCCGACCTTGCCGCCGACATCTGGAACGCCGTCGCCAGCTGGTCCATTAACCACTGGGACGAAGTGGCGATCGTGGTCGCGGCCGCGTTCGCGGCCTCCTGGCTCAGCAAGCGGTTCATCGAGCGGCTGATCCGCCGTTTCATCCGACACCGGACGTTCGCGTCCGAGGACGCGGAACGCAAGCGCGAGGATACGTTGATCCGGATCTTCCACGGCACCGCGGCGGCGGTGATCTGGCTGACCGCGCTGATCACCCTGCTCGGCAGCTTCGGCGTGGAGATCGGCGCGCTCCTGGCCGCCGCCGGCGTGCTCGGCGTAGCGGTCGGCTTCGGGGCGCAGTACGTGGTGCGCGACATCCTCTCCGGCTTCTTCGTCCTGCTCGAGAACCAGTTCGGCGTGGGCGACATCATCTGCGTGGACGGCAAGTGCGGCCTGGTCGAGGACATCTCGCTCCGGCTGACGACGCTCCGCGACCTCGACGGCACCACGCACTTCATCCCGAACGGCGAGATCAAGATCGCCTCGAGCCTGAGCAAGGACTTCTCGCGGGTGGACCTGAACGTGGGCGTGGCGTATGACTCGGACCTCGACCACGTGATCAAGGTGATCAACCGGGTCGGCAAGCGCCTGTCCGCGGCCGCGGAGTGGAAGCACGACATCCTGAAGCCGCCGCAATTCCTGCGGGTCGATGCCTTCGGCGATTCGGCGATCATCATGAAGGTGCTCGGCGAGACGAAGGCGGCGCGGCAGTGGGACGTGACCGGCGAGCTGCGCCGGCGCCTGAAGATCGAGTTCGACAAGGAAGGGATCGAGATCCCGTTCCCGCAGCAGACGTTGCACGGGGCGGTGGCGACTGGAGTGGCGACTGGGAGCGGGCGGCCGACAGCGAAGAAGCGGTCGGCGAGGAAGCCGGCTAAGCGCAAGACGCGAACGGCGAACCGGCGCTAGGTTCGCTTGATGACTCTCGTGAACTTGCGGGGACTGTCACTGGTCCTGCTCCCCTGCTCCGCGTCCGCTTTCTCCACCTCCGCGGTGTAGGCGCAGTAGTCGCAGTCGCCGCCGGGTGCGGGGATGGCGCTTCCGTAGAGCGTCTCGTAGGCCTTCTGCACCGCGCCCTCGACCCAATCGTCGCTGCCCGTGTACGGGATCAGCTTCACGTCGAACTCGAGCTTGGCGTCGAACGCCGGGCCGTCGGTCCGGCCGTTGCAGTACACGAAGTACCCGGTGTCCGAGACCTTGAAGTCGTTCCGCCGGAACAGCCACTGGTAGATCTCCATCTGCCGCTTGTAGCCGATCTGCCACGGCGCGTCGAGGCTCACCTCGCCGTCCTTGCTGGTCGCCTTGTAGTCGACGATCACGAGTTCGTCGGTCTTCGGATCCACCCAGACATCGTCCACCCCGCCGGTGACGACCAGGTTGGTGCCGGGGACCGCGTAGGTGATGCCGCGGCGGAGGCTGTCGCGCCAGGCGTCCATGGAGGCATGCTTCAGCGGGACCAGGTCGAGGCCGAAGGATTCGGTGAGCGGGTGCACGGTGCCGGCGGCGCGGTGCACGTCGAACTCCTTCTTGAGCAGCGCGTCGACGGCGCTGTTCAGGTTGAACGGGTAGCCCGGCGGCCGCCCGACGCCGAGGCGGCGGTCCAGGTAGAAACAGCGCGGGCACTCCAGGAACAGGTCGATCTTGCTCCGGCTGAGCCGGAAGGGTTCGGTGGCGTTCGGCGTGAAGAGGTTACGGGTGCGGCGAGGGTTGTAGTACTGGGACATACGAACTTTATTAATTAACTCTCTGCAAAAACTTTCGATATGTCATCATACAGTTTTCTTGGCGGTTTGTGACTTTGAAAAATAAACCTCAAGCTTGCGGGACTATCCCATAGTATGGAATCTCTAGGCACCTCCCCGGATTGAACATACTGAATGTAATCTCGGGCTGTTTTTGCTAATGGGTCCTCCATGTAATCGTTGAGCGCTCCGCAAATAAGTTTAATCATCTCTCCTTCATCATTATCAGCAGTGATATAGCTGAGCCACAGTAAAGAGTTGATCTCTTTCTTCGAATGAGCAGATTTGATCTGTGTGGTAAGGAAACGATTATAAGTATCTTTCAGCTGAGAAGTATCCTCCTGATAGAGAATTCTTAAGACTGCCAGTATTCCCGGCAAAGCATTTCTTGCTTCGATTAAGGAAGCAATCAAGAGAAAATATTGCCTATAATCTGAGTGTTTAGTCGGCCTTATCCCAACCAAGCGCTTTAAAGCTTTTTGAATTATTGCCTTTTCGTGATCATAGCTCGCAGAAAGAGCTAATAGATTACCTATAAAAGCCTGGAGTGTTGGCAAGGGAACCACACTTGAAGCATGTTTATCGAGTATAGATACCACGCTCTCGTATTTATTCTGCCAGCGATCACTCAAGTAGACGCTCACTAGTTCTCGCTTGGACTTTTTTTCATTGAGGGTTAGATGCCAGTAACGAAGTCTTAGCGATATCAGTCTCTGAATTTCATCAAGATCATCAGGGCTTGCTGAAAGAAAATAATAATTATCCTTAAAGCGGAACGCACAATAATCTACTATGCCGCGCTCTTCTAGATCTTTTTCAATCTCGCAATCGATATGGCACAACACCGTTTCAGCAACATAATCTGTTGCTGCGGGCCCAACAGGAAGACCGTGTGTTCTATTTCTATTGCCCCGCCTAACTGCTATATCTAATTCTTGGGGGTTCCTGGCTCCACTACTTTCCAATACCCACTCGATAACATGTGTGTACATCACGTGATAGCACTGCTGAATATCAGCTTGAAAAATACACGAATAATTCAGCTCCTGCGCATTAGCAAATATTCTTGATTGCATCTCCACCCACTGAATAATCTGCTGTTCGGGTCTTTCGATCTGCCTATCGAAGGCCTGAGGTATAGAAAATGAGATTATCCTTTGTGGCGCTTGCCAAATGCTAACCATTGTAGGCAATAAATTACAAATTGTTTTGACTACCTTGAGATAATTATTGGGATGCAATAACGAAAAATCACGCCAACCATTTGCTCCTTTAGGAGCAAATAAGGTAATGGGTTCTCTTGTTATACCATCACCAGAAATGCCCTCTCGCAGGGGCGCGACAAATGGAGGAATAATTGTGGGCTCTGGAAAATACCCCCGGATCAGCAACATATCTTCCAAGTCAGACTGCCTCTCTATTGCATCGATAAGCCGTTGACGATACTGCCGGTCAGTCTCATGCATGTTAAAGGACCCTCTTTACGAGTCGAGATGCGCCACTTTATCAATTTCTTTCATAAGCTTGACCGTCTCGATCTGAGCAACAATGATTTTCTGCCAATGCTGGACGTCTTCGTAAGACAGCTTGCGACCTTTACGGTCTTTGAGCCACTTCTGTGCTGGCTGGTATCCCCCTATCCAGAATTCCCAGGCCTCTAATGGAACGTTTCCAAAGTGTTGCCGGTCATTGATCCATACATTCCCAATACCATTCTTCATGCTCTCCCAACGCACTATTTCAACTTCGTTCGAGCCTACCGTCGGGAACGTTGTAATTAATTTGTTATACTTCGTGGACTCAAGGAGATGAAGTTCGCGTAATTCTGATCCTGCTTTCACGAGTCTTTGAAATGTTTTTGCATTTTGAGGTAATGGAATATGGGGAAAATCAACTTTTAAATATTCCCCATATTTATGGCGATAAGTTGGGTAATGCAGAATGGCATAAACATAATCAAACACATCTGTTGGTGTAAATCCGTTTAGTTTTCCGGTTTCCCGTAAACCGCTATCTGCAATCCAGTTAAGACCGGTTATTTTTGCCAACCGGCTGATAACATTAGGGTTTATATTTGGCGTTCGTGATGCAGTGGAGGACTTCAGGGCTTGCTGCTTTGATTCCTCATAGAGATAAAGGGGAAACAACGAGTAGTTGCCTCTAGGCAACGAACCTTTCTCAATGATCCATTTCGATGCCAGACCAACGAACTTTTCTCCCCCTTCATTAATGCGTAGGGTAACCAAGCCTAAGTTTTCCCCTTCGATCATGTGCCGCATTGTCTTTCCACGAGGATATCCGTGAAAACCCTTGGCTCTCCCCGTGTAAAGTGTGTACCGAACATCAAAGGGTCTGTACATAATTGGCTTAAGGACAGGGCTATTTTCTTGTATATCTTTCTGCGCCCAGGCAACATGCCAATCCCTGCCATCTTTGGGCAGATTATATTTTCTCCTAATATCCTCCACACTAAGATTGGCGATATCTGACTCAATCTGACGTAAGCGATTGGCAGAAAAACTGATTGTATAAGCGTCTCTTTTCGTCTGGATCCCCGTATTATGGTGGGGAAAGATCTCCTTAATAGATGGCCAGCTTTTATACTCGAGCAAACCTGTCCGGTCATAGGGCTTAAAGAAGAAATAATCTGACACCGGCGTGAAAGTATCGACAGCTCTGAAGTATCGAGAGGAATCAAGCGCTTCGTTTTTTTCATCACGAGTCCCGTAATAATGCTGAAGATGAACACGAGCGTGCTTACCGCTTGAGGAAGTGCCCTTTTTGACCATCACTACGATTGAGACACCTTGTTGAATATCAAAAACGTTCTCATCCTTCCCGCCATTTGGGGCCTTCTCGTGCTTCTTGGAATCTCCATGAAGATTATGGATGTATATCTGGTCAAACGTTTTTAGGAGGTGCTCCCGCATTCGACGGTGCGTGACACCGTCGAGATACGAGTTATTGGTGATCATTGCGACTACGCCGTAGCCCGTCTTTTCAATCAAATACTCGGCGTATCGAATGAACTTAATATAATCGTCATCAATATTAATCTTCCGTTCGTTCAAATCTTGTTTATATGGTTCGATCAATTTCCGAATCCATGAACCCATATTGGAAGAGCTTACGGAATATGGCGGATTCCCAATAACACACATAATTGGCAGTTGATCTTTGATTTTGGCAGCCTCATGAGCTTCTTCCGAAAGCCACTCAGCCATAAACAAATGCGGGGCTTCTTCTGGGGCTGGTTCTAACGAGTTTGTAAGATAGACTCCAATACGCTGGTCTTTACCGGTTGGCTCATAACCGTATTCACGCAATAACAGTTCAAGTTTTATATGTGCCATGGCATACGGCGCCATCAGAAGCTCAAAACCATGAACCCGCGGAAGAAGATGCTGACTCACATACTCCTTCCATGATCCCTCCTGCCCCTTAAACCGTTCGTGTATTTTTGAGACCACTGCGGCAAGAAACGTCCCCGTTCCCGTGGCAGGATCAAGTACTTGCACTCGATGAACCTTTTTCCGGATTTGCTTTTTCCCAGATCTTGTCCTGCCATCCCGAACTTGATCTGCGCCTACTTGAATCTCAACCTGACTTGTGTCGGTAAGACCCTCCGGCAAGTTAAATTCTTTTTGAAGGACCTCATCCACCGCTCGAACAATAAAATCGACGATGGGCTCAGGTGTATACCATACACCGCGGCTCTTCCTGGTCGTCTTATCAAATTCTTGTAGAAACGTTTCGTAAAAATGGATCATCGGATCGCGTTTAAATTTTCCAGAACCGAAGCTAGCAACCAGCTTCTCTACATCTGTTGCGCGAAACACATCTGCTAGGCCGTCGATAGACCACGCTATCCTAGAATCAAGATCTTCAGTTGCGATGAGGCTGAATAGCTTCCGTAAAAAAGGATTGCTTTTCGGTATGAGTCGTAATGATTCTTCGCGGCTGAATGTCTCTGGCGTTTCATCATGCAGTCGTGCAGCGAACATGCCGTACGCAATCGTCTGCGAATACAGATCGGCGAATTGAGATATGTCGAGATCTCTAATAAGAATCCGCTGAAATGTCTTAAATTGCTTATATAAATCGCTCCTTTCTTCCTCCGCGACCCTATGATCACGCTCTAGTAACTCACGCATCTGCTCCTTAATAACCCGCGCTTTTGATGCCATGATCCGTGCAAGCTTTTCTGAAGAACGGATAGTTCTTCCCCGATGTGCCAGAAAGTCTTCAATGAGAGATTCAAATTTTGGGAATGCATCGGGAAGTAGTCGAAGTTTCCCACCCGTCTCTTCGGCAATCTGAACGCGCTCTCGCTCCTCTCCCTCCCGGTAAAACCGAAACTCCAAGTAGTCGGTAAGGATAAGATTGTCGATACCTGAACGATATCGGTCCATTTGATCTGAGGCTGCAACCTCATCAAGGTTCTTCCCGATATCTTTCGCCTCGATTCCGCCAAGAGGAATCACGCCACGCTTGATGACATAATCTGGAGCTCCAAATTCTTCATGTTTCGGCTCATTGATAGCAGCAACGCCACTGCCGAGATCTTCGATTAAATCTTTAAGATGACCACGGTAGCTATGCTCTGTGGCGTGGCCAGAAATTAGCTCACGTTCGATCTTAGTTAGGTACGTCTCGGCGACTGACCGTGCGGGCATGTATACAGTGTATCGCAGGCATGAAGATGAATGGAAAAGCTAAACTAACAATAAGACAAGTTCAAAACCGGTAAAGCAAAATGCTAAGAACAAACCGAGACGACGTTTACATTAGCCCGCCCATTGTAGTGGAGCTCTTTAATTCAACAAGAAAAGAAGTTGGAGATCGAATCCTGTCAGACGCTAAATATAAAGTTCTACGGGAAGGGTGGATCGCCGCAATGTTTACAAGTGCCCTGAGCGTGCATCAAGGAAAAATCTGGCGAATCCGTCCCAATAAAGAGGATGTAGCACCCGACTACTATGCATTTAGTCGCGAACCCATACCCGGGGAAAAATACATGCAGGCTACTAATTCAAGCCTAGAAGTCTTCGAATGGGGCCGACACTCGAGAGATACGCTATTGGAAGCAACACAAAAGAAAGTCACCCCTATCAAGGCAAGGGAAATGTCAGTCATAGGCTACGCTGCACGCTCCAATCAAGAACTAGCCTTCAGGGAGATCTTCAAAAAACTCGCCGAAGAGCAGCCAGAGGTTTTAGAAGTTTGGATACTCGCAAGGATCAAAAGAACTAAAACATATACTGTTTCGCAAGTGTATCCCCACCTGTTTTCAATCCCCGTGCCGAACTCGCTACCAGACGAATTCTGGGATCGTCCATTCGTATCTAAGCGTCGCAGCTTAAAGGACACGCCTGCGGGCATGCTATCGCTGAACGATCAGATGGAGTTCACCGAGATAGAAAAATAAGCGTCATTTCTTCACCCACTCCCCATACTTCTCCCGCACCTTCGCCAGCTTCGGGTTGATCACCACCTGACAGTACGGATGCCCCGGATGCTTCGCGAAGAAGTCCTGGTGATGCTCCTCCGCCGGATAGAACGCCCCAGGCGCGAGCGGCCGCACCTCCGTGACGATCGGCGCGTCCCAGTTCGCCTGCGCCCGCGTGACCGCCGCCCGCGCTTCCCGCTCCTGCGCCGGCGAGCCGTACAGGATGATCGAACGGTACTGCGAGCCCACGTCCGCCCCCTGCCGGTCCGTGGTGGTCGGGTCGTGCAGCGCGAAGAAGAAATCGAGGAGCCGCGGGGGCGCCAGCACCGCCGGATCGAACGTGACCCGCACCACCTCGGCGTGGCCGGTCGTGCCGGTAGAGACCTGCTCGTAGGTCGGGTCGGGCTGGCCCTTCCCCGGCGCGTCCCCGCCGGCGTAGCCGGACTCGACCGTGCCCACGCCCTTCAGCCGCCGGAACGCGGCGTCCAGGCACCAGAAGCACCCGCCGCCGAGGACGATGGATCGCTCAGTCCCGCCCGTCATCCAAGGGAAAGTCATCGTCGTGATTATAGACCCCGTCCCTGTCCCGATCGTTGTTCCAGTGCAGGTCCGGCTGGGAATCCTGATAATCGGGAATGCCGTCGCGGTCGGCATCCTGGCTTTCCTGAAACCGTTCGTACTCCTCTTGCGACTCCCGGTAGTCATGGAGCAGCGCTTGGATCGCATCCTGGTCCGCAGCACCGATCTGCAATTCCAGTTCGGTTTCCCAATCGGTTTGGCCTTCGGCCAAGGGCGCGTCACCCGGTGCGGTTGGCGAGTCGACGGTGGACTCCTGGGAATCCGGATCGATGGCCCCGTCGCAGTCAGCATCACCCATGGCATCCCGCAGTTGGCACGGAACTCCCCGAAATTCGGGGGATGTCACAGTGGTTTCCTTACCTTCATCGTCGCAGCCCGGTATCGCCGCAGCCAGTATCGCGGCAGCGGTAGCGCCGTACTCGGCGGCCCTGGTTTCGCGGAAACGCTTCATGTGTTCCCATTGTGCCTGAAGTCAGTGTCCGGCAGTACCCGGATGGTCTACCCAGCGCGTACGTCCCCTGCTCACGTGTATTCCATCGCCACGGACGAGTCCACCTTCTCCGTATCCAGCCCGAAGACGATTCCTTTGTGGTCACTCGCGTCCGCTGGCGTATCGACCACCTCATATGAAGTGATTGCCGGAGCCAGCGGTTTCGTGACCCAGAACTGGTCGATGCGGTCGCTCCGAGCCGTGCGCTGGAGCAGCGATTCGTCCCCCGTTTGCTCAGACAGGTGGTACGCCACGTCCACGTAATCGGCCTTCTCGAGCGCCCAGCCGATCCGGCGGTCCGGCCTGAGTTCCTGCTCTTCGGTCGGATCGCCATGCACCGTCCGCGCCGCGATATTGTATGGCTTCATCTCGCTGTATTCCGGTTCGGGGCCGCGGCTGGAAGCGTAGTTCAGGTCCCCGCCGATTACCCCGAACGGCCCGTAACGGTATCCTCGGCTTGTGATCAGGCCGATCTCCGAGAGCGCTTTCTCGATCCGGAACGGGTCCAAGTGGACCGGCACCACGCTGAGCAGCGAGGGTAATCCCACGTCGAACGAACCGACGCCGAAGCTGTGAGTCACCTGCTCGGTATAATCGGCATTCCAGCGCTGCCAGCGCCCCACGGTTTCCCGCCGGTACAGCAATACGACGCCCTGCCCGTTTTGTGACGACGAGAACAGTGCATCCATGTCGAGTTCGTTGGCTGCCCGGGAAAGGTAGCGGTGCCCGTACTTGTCCCACCCCTCCGCTTCGGACAGCAGGAGGAAGTCGGGCTTCGGGTCGACGGCAGTGATCCGCTTCACGAGCAGCGGCCAGCGATCCCGCATCGTTCCCTCGCCGTCGCGGAGCCCGCCGAATTCCAGGTTTTGCGCCATGAATGTCAGCTGCATGGTTAGTTACATCATACGGCTTCCCGTAGAGTAAGCACATGTACGTAGGTTTGGATATCGGTGGCACCAACATCCGGATCGCGACCTCGCAGTCGCTTCGGCCTACCCGGCTTGAGCGGAAGGCATCGTTCCCCAACCTGCCAGACTACCGGGAGAACGAGCGTCGGATCCTAGAGACAATCAAAGGATACGGCGCGCCGATCAAGGGTATCGGTATGAGCATCGCCGGAGGATTGAACGAAGACCGGACGGCCTTGGTCGGCGCCACTTACCTGCCGCAGTGGGTCGGGCAGCCCATCGCCAAGGTCTTACAGAAACGATTCTCCTGCCCCACCGCCATGAACCATGATGCCTGGTGCTCGGCGCTCGCGGAAGCGCAGCGGCGGGACAGCGACTTTCTGTTCCTGGTGTATGGGACCGGCATCGGCGGAGCCGTAGTCACGAGACGCACCGCCGGTACGGAAATCCGCAAGCTAAGCCGCGAGGAGCATGCGGCGCACCTTAGACCATGGCAAGAAGTATGCGGCGGACGGACACTGGAGGCGGAGTTTGAGAAACCTGCCAGCCGGCTCTCCGATGCAGAGTGGGATGCCGTCATGGATCGGTTCGGGCAGCATTTCATTGGCTTTGTCCGGCACTTCAAGCCTAAGACGGTCGTATTCGGCGGCGGCGTAGCGATCAAACAATGGTCCCGGCTGGAACGTGCGGTCGATACTTTGAAACAACGGCACGCGGAAATACGAGGCATTACCGTGGCGGCAGCCCAGTCCGGTGAAGACGCGGGTCTTCTCGGGGCGGTGACCCTCTTAGATAAGGAAGTGCCGATTATCGTATACGAAAAGGGCCGGCATATCGCCGACGCTCGATCCGCGTAAACAGGAACGTCCCCCAGATCAGCGCCGCCGCCAGCACGAACACGGCCACGAAGATCGTCCGGACATCATCAAGCACCAGCACCAGCACGAACAACAAGCTCCATATGAACGTGTAGGCCAGGCCGCTGGCCGTCTCCATCGCGTAGACGTACTCCAACCCTTTTCGCTTGGCGTGCGTGTAAAACGTGGCATTCCAGGCATTCAGAAGATACTCGCGCGACGCCATGTACCCCGACCCGACCAGCGCGATGCTCCCCGGCGTCACCGCCAGGGTCCTCAGCAGGTTCATCGCGCTGAGCGCGTACGTCCCCTGCCGGAGCACCGGCTCCAGCCGGCCCCGGTCGCCACGGCGGCCGGCTACCCACACCACGATCATCGTCACCAGCGCGGTCAGGCCGGCCACCGCCCCGATCGTCTCGAACGTACCGAGGAAGATCGCCAGATAGATCGGCCAGAGCATCAGGCCGATGGACTCGTCCGCGCACTGGCAGAAGTTAGCGATCAGATCCCGGGGCGGCGCACCCCGGAAGGTGAATCGTAGCGTCGTGCCGTCGAAGGCCGCGATCCGGCCCATCGCCCGCAGCGGAAAATAGGTAACCGTGAGTACTACGAGCGCGATTGCTAACAGCCAGTCCGCGCCGAGGAAGATTCCGATCATTGCGCCGACCAGCGGGCCGAGGAAGTCCGCGACCTGTCCCATGATCTCCAGCGTCGCCAGGCTGGAGCTCTTCGCGCGGTCCTGCATGATCCGGGGAATGAACAGGTGCCGGGCGTTATCGCTGAACGCATCGGCCAGTGCGGCAGCCGCGCCGCCGAACAGCACGAACGCGAGCTCCTGCGTACTGACGAATCCGAAGATACCCGCCAGCTGCAACACCTCGAACGTGAAGCCGAGCGCCAAACCGACGTGTGCTCCGTAGCGACGGATCAGGCGCATCGCTTCGAAGTTCAGCAGGAGTTTGCCGGCGGTCCGGATTAGGTAGTAGCCGGCGACCATCAGCAGCGTGCCGCCGCCCTGCAGGATTACGAACGGAATGAAGATCCCGACCATCCCCTTGCTGAAGCGGTAGACCGCCAGCGCCTGGGCTAGATACAAGAGTTTCTGCTGGATGTTGAGGACGCGGCGTACTCGCATGGGTCCGGCCATCACCTACCGCTGCAGCAGGTACCAGGTGAGGAGCGCCAGGCTGCCCCACCACCCGATGATCGAGACGACGAACGACACGACGATCCGCCGCTGCCAGGAATCCGGCAGGAGCTCGCCCGCCTTGCCGGCCCGCTCGCGCTTCAGGAGGAACGGACTGACCCGGAAGCTCAGGAACAGGCCGTTCAGGATCAGGGCGGTCACGAGCGCCGCGTGGACGCGCGGCACTACCGAGGCGTAGTCCTCGCGGTAGAAGATCGCCCCGCCGATGATCACCAGGGCAATGCCCGCCCAGATCAGCGGTTTGGTCACCTTGTGCGTACGGGTGGTGGCCTCGGTCCAGTAGTGCGAATGCCGGCCGAGAAAGCCGTGCAGGTCGATTACCGTCACCGCCCCGAGGCCGATCACGTAGCCGGCCAGCAGGATCAGTAAGCCAAGATAATCAGCCATCAATGGCAGTATACGGCGCCCGTGCGTTTACCGCACCGCCGCGCGCTTCAGCCGGAGCGCGTTCAGCACGACGCTCAGCGAGGAGAAGGCCATCGCGCCGGCGGCCAGCGCGGGATTGATCAGCCCCGCCATCGCCACGGGGATCAGCAGCGTGTTGTAGCCGAAGGCCCAGCCGAGGTTCTGCCTGATGTTCCGGAATGTCGCGCGGGACAGCCGGATTGCCGTCTCCGCCTTGGCGAGGTCGCCGCGCACCAGCACCAGGTCGCCGGATTCGATCGCCACGTCCGTCCCGGTTCCGATCGCGACGCCCACGTCGGCCTCGGTCAGGGCCGGCGCGTCGTTGATGCCGTCGCCGACCATCGCCACCAGGCCGTCCGTCTGCTCCTGGAGTTCCCTGATCACCTCGACCTTCTCCTCCGGCGATACGCCGGCGTACACGTCCGCGATGCCCACCGCCCCCGCGATCGCCTCGGCGACGCGGCGGTTGTCGCCGGTGAGCAGCACCGGCGTGATGCCGGCGGCGGTGAGCCGCGCGATCGTCTGCTTCGCCTCCGGCTTCGGTTCGTCGCGGAGGCCGAACAGCGCCTGGACCTTCCGGCGGCGGCCGAGCACGAGCACGGTCATGCCCTCGTCCTCGAGCGCCCGGACCCGTTTCGTCAGGCGTTCATCATTCGCATCGAACGACCGCGCCAGCGCCGGACTGCCGATGAAGTGCTCCGTCCGATCCACCGTGCCGCGGACGCCCTGCCCCGGCATCGCGCTGAAGCGGTCCACGCGGGCGGGACGCGCCTTCCGCCGGTCCGCGAAGCCGCGGACCGCCCGGGCCAGCGGGTGCTCGGAGTGCTCCTCGAGGCCGGCCGCCGTCCGGAGCGCCGCGTTCTCCGATCCTTCCAGCACTTCGAACGCGGCCACTGTGGGGTGACCGGTAGTGACCGTGCCGGTCTTGTCGAAGGCGATCGCCCCGATCTGCCGGGACCGTTCCAGGACCTCCGCCCGCTTGATAATGATGCCGAGTTCCGCGCGCCGGCCCGTGCCGACCAGCACGGACATCGGCGTGGCCAGGCCCAGCGCGCACGGGCAGGCGATGATCAGCACCGCCACCAGGTTGATGAACGAGCTCTCGAACGGCGCGGCGGCGA
>JBBDXB010000003.1:0-42702 GCA_040902515.1 Patescibacteria group bacterium | reverse complement strand
TGGTCTGCGAGGCGTTCAACGCCGACTTCGACGGCGACCAGATGGCGGTCCACGTACCGCTCTCGATCCCGGCGCAGGAAGAGGCCCGGCTCCTGATGAGCTCGCGGCACAACCTGCTCAAGCCGGCATCCGGCGAGGTGATCGTCGGTCCCCGGTACGAGATCGTCCTTGGCTGCTTCTACCTCACGAACATCCGCGAAAGCATGAAGGGCGAAGGCAAGGTCTTCGCCAACCGGAACGAAGCGATCATGGCCTACCACAACGGCGACGTGCACTACCAGGCGAAAGTGCGGGTACGCCTGCCGAAGGAGGGTCTGATCGAGACCTCGGTCGGCCGTGTCCTCTTCAACAACATCCTGCCGAAGGACTTCCCGTTCCGGAACGAAGTGATGCACAAGAAGGCGCTGCGCCAGCTGACCGGCGACGTCTACGAACTGTCCGGCCGCGAAGCGACCGCCGAAGTGGCGGACGCGATCAAGGACATCGGATTCGAGTTCGCGACCCATTCCGGTATCACGATTTCCGTCGACGACCTCAGCATCCCGAAGAAGAAGTATGAGCTGCTGGAACGCACCCAGAAGGAAGCGGACCAGATCACCGAGCAGTACGAGCAGGGCCTGATCACCGAACAGGAACGCTATACCAAGGTGATCGAGCACTGGATCGCCTCGATGAGCGAGATCGAGAAGGAGATGCTTGATTCGCAGGACCCGCACAATCCCGTCTACCAGTCGGTCGTCTCCGGCGCCCGCGGTGACGCCAGCCAGATCAACCAGATGGCCGGCATGGTCGGCCTGGTGGCCAACCCGTCCGGTAAGATCATCGAACGGCCGATCACCTCGAACTACAAGGAGGGCCTGCAGGCGCTCGAGTACTTCAGCTCCACGCACGGTGCCCGGAAGGGCCTTACCGACAAGGGCCTCCGGACGCCGGACGCCGGGTATCTCACCCGCCGCCTGGTCGACGTGGCCCAGGACACGGTGATCATCGAACACGACTGCAAGACCAAGGAACACATCTTGTTCCGGAAGGACGAGCTCGAAGGCTCGGTCAGCGAATTCGAGGACCATCTGTACGGGCGCGTACTCGCCAAGGACCTTACGGTCCGCGGCAAGACCGTCCTCAAGAAGGGCGACCTGATCGACAAGCCGGCGATGGAGAAGCTCAAGAAGGCGAAGCCCGAAGAAGTCGCCGTACGCTCGGTGCTGGCGTGCGCGCTGGACTGGGGCATCTGCCAGCAGTGCTACGGCCTGGACCTCGCGCTCAGCGAGCCGGTACGGATCGGTGAGGCGGTCGGCGTGATCGCCGCCCAGTCCATCGGCGAGCCGGGCACGCAGCTCACCATGCGGACGTTCCACACCGGCGGCGTGGCAACCGAGGATATCACCCAGGGCCTGCCCCGGGTGGAGGAACTCTTCGAGGCCCGTCCGCCGAAGGGGGAGGCCATCCTGGCCGAGATCGACGGCATGGTCGAGATCTCCGATTACCGCGACAAGAAGATCCTGGCGATCCGCAAGGGCAAAGCCGGGGAAAAGAAGATCGTGCTCAAGGACGGTTACAAGAACAAAGTCCGCGCCGGCAGCAAGGTCGCGGAAGGCGACGTGCTGGCCGAGTCCGAGGAAAAGGGCAAGGACCCGGTCACCAGTCCGGCGGATGGCACGGTGAAGAGCACCAAGGACGGCATCGTGATCGCCACGTTCGACGGCGAGGAGATCGAGCACACGCTTCCGGGCTACACCAAGTTCCGCGTGAAGAACGGCCAGGAGGTCAGCAAGGGCGAGAAGCTCACCGAGGGCAACCTCAACCTGCATGATTTGCTCCGGATCCGCGGCAACAAGGCGACCTGGCAGTACCTCGTCTCCGAGGTGCAGAAGATCTATGCCTCGCAAGCGCAGTACATCCACGACAAGCACATCGAGATCGTGGTGCGGGAGATGCTTTCGAAGGTCCGGATCGTCGAGAGCGGCGACACCAACCTGATTCCGTCCGAGATCGTCAGCAAGCATCGGTTGGACGAAGCGAACGCCAAGGCCAAGGAGAAGAAGAAAGAACCGGCCGAGTACGAACCGCTGGTGCTGGGCATCACGCGGGCCTCACTGCTCACCGACAGTTTCCTGTCCGCCGCGTCGTTCCAGGAGACCACGCGGATCCTGATCGATGCCGCCTCCACGGCCCAGGTAGACAACCTGCGCGGCCTGAAGGAGAACGTGATCATCGGCAAGCTGATCCCGGCCGGTACCGGCATGGATCCCGACTACCTCTACACGAAGGTGTCGAAAGAAGAGGCCGAGGCCGCCGACGACGCCCCGCGTCCGTTCGCCCCGCCGCCTCCGCCGGTCGAGAGTTCGTCCGAGCTGGTGGCCGCCCGGGCTGCCGCGGAAGCCGATGAGGCCGACGCCAAGGATGCGGAAGCCGAGGACGTTGCGGCCGACAAAGGAGATTCCGAAGCGTAAATCTAGTACACTGGATTCCTGATGCCTACCATCAACCAACTCGTCCGCAAAGGCCGCAAGACGGCGAAGAAGAAGAGCAAGTCGCCGGCACTCCAGCGTACGTTCAACGCGCTGAAGAACCGGCCGGTCGACTTGCCGAAGGGTGCGCCGCAGAAGCGGGGCGTGGCCGTGAAGGTCTCGACCCAGACGCCGCGTAAGCCGAACTCGGCGCTGCGGAAGGTCGCGCGCGTGCGGCTGACCAACAACATGGAGGTGACCGCGTACATCCCGGGTGAAGGACACAATCTCCAGGAGCACTCGGTGCTGATGATCCGGGGCGGCCGGATCAAGGACTTGGCCGGCGTCCGCTACACCGTGGTGCGCGGCACGCTCGACACCGAGGGCGTTAAGGACCGGACCCAGGGCCGGAGCAAGTACGGCGCGAAGCGCCCGCAGGCCAAGGGAGGCGGGGAGTAATGCGCAAGAACAGCGCCGCGATCCGCGAGCCCAAACCGGATCCCAAGTACGGCAGCAAGCTCGTATCCCGGTTCGTCGGGAAGCTGATGCTCGAAGGCAAGCGCTCGACCGCCGAGCAGATCGTCTACGAGGCGTTCGACATCATCAAGGAGCAGACCAAGCAGGAACCACTGGAAGTATTCGAGGAGGCGATCAGGACGATCGCTCCCCCGGTCGAGGTCCGTGCCCGCCGCGTCGGCGGTGCCACGTACCAGATCCCGACCGAAGTGCGCCCGCGCCGGCGGACGCAGCTGGCGGTCCGCTGGCTGGTGGATGCCGCCCGGGCCAAGCAGGGTGCGCCGATGAGCAAGCGTCTGGCGGACGAGTTCATCGCCGCTACCAAGAAAGAGGGCACGGCCTTCAAGAAGAAGGAAGACGTGCACAAGATGGCCGAAGCCAACCGCGCATTCGCGCACTACGCGCGGTACTAGCCGGCGGGAAAACCAGCACTACTGTCCGGTGCGCATCGCGCGCACGAACGCATGCTGCTCTCGGAACGCGTCGGCGGCTTCTTCAATGAATCCGGATTCCGGGATCTTGTCGGGTTCTCGCAGGAACACTTCTCCCAGCCACTGCTCGGTGATCGCCTGTGCTTCGGATATCGCTTCCTCGACGCTATTGATCGTTGTGCGTTGCTCGTCCAACGTGCAGCAGAACCGGAAGAAAGCTTCCCGCCGGAATTCGTCCAGCACGGGGTACTGTTCGGTGCCGTTCACGAGCACTTCTTTCCGATAGAACCTTGCGAGCGGAGAGCCCTCGGGGAGGGTGCCGAAGTAACGATTCCTAATCCGCTCGCTTACGCCGATGCGGTTACGTTTGAGGAAATCTTCGGCGACTACCGCGTCGAACAGCTCGTGGACCTCTTCCTTACGGAAACATTCCTCGGGGTCGCGCCGGGCCTCGAATGCCTGCCCCATGGTTCTACGTCGTTCCGTCAAAGTGCGGCAGCACGCGTCCGGGGACATGGTCGCCGGAGATGACTAATGTCGTATGATATCCGCGAAACGCATCGGCGGCATCCCGCACGAATCCGGCGTATGGTCCTGTATCACCGTGGGCGGGGAAGAGCTGACGGACCTCGTCGAGCAGACGCTTCTCGGCTTGATTGATCGCCTCCGGAACCGAGCGCCGATCGTTCAGACAATCCTCGAGCTTGCCTTCGAACTCGAAGAAGAGCCGGGCATATAGTGCCTGCAGGGGATCGGTCGTCGCTTCGGCAGGCTGCACGCGTTCGCGATAGAACGCACCGACGGGGGATTGCTCCGGCAAGGCCTCGATGGTCACGCGTTGCGAATCGATGGCTTTGGTCGGAGGCCGGTCGAGACGATCGTGGGACACCATGCGGTCGAACGATTCCATTTCCTGTTCGGTGTAGTAGTCTAGGCTGTCGAGAGACATGTTTTTCCTAGCGGGGTATCGTAGCACGTTCCGTATGGGCAAACCATACGCCCGGGAGCGCGGTCCTGGCAAGGAGCAAGAGGGTCATGTCGGCACGGCGGATCAGACGTCCAGCTTGCCCGTCACTTCGAATTGGCGCTTGCACGCCTCGCTGGCGTCCCGGAAGAACCCGATCGGCGGGATCGCATCAGGACGGAATGATTCTGGTGGAAGCTTGCCCATAGCCGGAAATCCTAGCACGGGTATAGTGTGATGACATGGGAAGGTTCTCCGAATGGGCCAGGGGGCACAGGCCGGAGCGCTGGGAATCCGGCGAGACCTACGACTTCGTGGCGGGATTCGGTGACATCCATGACGCCTTAGGGATCGAAAAGCCGACCACGGCGGTCCAACACATCCGGAGAGTCCGGGACGGGCTCGATGCCGCCGGATACGTACCCGCGGAGCTGCGTATGCGATTCCAACGGAACCTGACGGACCTGACGCTCCGGACGGTCGAGCAGGCGCTGGACCAGGGTTCGCCGCCACTGGCGGAAGAGGCGCTTTCGTACATCACGCCGGACGTCGAGCTGCACGACATCCAGCGCAAGCGGCTGGAGCGGGTGACCAGGCGGGTCCAGTGGATGCCGCGGCATGGGGGCGGCCACCCCGGCGGCCGGACGCCGGCGTAAACGACCGGAAAGCCCGTTCCTTGCATGGCCGGAACCGGCATCCTATGCTGGGAGGTTGCATGCTTAAGCAGGATTATTCCCATGCCAGATGAAAGACTATTCGGTTTTGATGACCTTTACGAGGCGGACTTCGATCCGTCCCGATTCCTGGACGCGGAAACCAGCGAGATTGCCGACATGAGGGAATTCACGAGCCAGATGAACACCCTGATCGAGCGCGGGGACTACGACGCGCTTACTGCATTCATCAGCCCGCGACTGGCTGAAGCCGAAGAGCTGACCGACCGCCTGGCGTATACGTCGCTGCTGGCTGCCGCCGCCGGCGAGCGGGGAGATTCGACGGTAACGCTATTCCACCTGGATGCCTTGGAGCAGGAATTGGCGGACCAGGCGAGCAACCCGGCCCTGACACCGCTCTTCACGACCCGGGCCCTGGTGCTGATAGAACGGGGCGACTTGGACGAAGCGCGCGAAGCGCTTGATACGGCTCGCGGCTACTACGAGGCGTTCGATCCGGAGGCAGTGCCCGAAGAGGTGCGGAGGTTCCTGGAGCCGACCCTGCAGCGGCTGGTTTATTCAGCCGAAACGAGCTTATGTGCCGCCTACGCCGACCGCGAGGATTGGGGCGCGATCAAGGAAGAAGCCGCGGCCCGGCTGGCGAATCCGGTTTCCGCCGAGGAGTCCTGCATGCTGCGCATGGGGTTGGCCCAGGCCGAGGTGATGACCGGCGACGCCGTCTCCGCCCAGCGGAACCTGCGGGAAGCCGAGCGGGTGGCCGTGGAGAGTACTAACCACGACGCCGCGACCCAGACGGCGCTCATGGAAGGGGGTATTTCCCTGTATGAGTTCGGCGGCCTGTCGTCCCGTGACGCTCTCGCCCGGGCGGGTGAACACCTTAAGCGATACGTGGACGGGATCGACTACGAGGTGGAACATGTGGGCGAGTTGGTCAGGCGGTACAACGACCTGGCGTTTCAGATCAATCGGGCGGGATTGTAGCTCGGTGGTGGTCAGGCAGTTTCGGTTCCCTCGAACGAGAAACGCATATCCTTGGTCTCCCGGCGCTTGGTCGGTCGAACGACCATACCTTTCTCGAAGTCCGACGCGGTCAGGGAATCGGCTACGTCCACGGGCTGGTTTGGCATCAGCTCAAGCCTGATACCGTATCCTTCAACGGTGTCGCCGCTCACAGCGTCTTCAAAGTTTTCCGGACCTCGGTTCCCGAGTTTGCCATACCGCCAGGTCTTTCCGCCGTCTCTCGTGAACTTCACGACCTCTCCCCGTAGACCGTCGAGGCCTTCGAAAGAAGTGACGTCCCTTTTGGTATGGACCGGTTCACGCTCTCCGCGGACAGTCAGGATCGCTTGGTCTTTCCGTGATCGCTCCGCCCGCTGCTCTGTTTCGCGCGCGCTTTTCAGGAGATCCCGCAAACCGCTGCGTTCGGCATGGTCTTCTCCGCGCGAGGCGATATTGACCGCTGCCATGCCTGCGCTTTTCTCTAGGATGCCGATTGCTCCTGCGGCTTGTCGTCTCGCTGCTTTCCGGTCATCCGCCGGCTTTTGCCTTTTGAAGTATCCGATCAGGAGCACCCGATCTTCTTCGGGTACGCGCTGTGCATCGACTCCCACCGCGGCCACGAAGTCACCCGCTGCCGTGGCCGCCACATGCTCAGGGTCTTCCGCCGGCTGTCCCAATTCCATGAGGCGGTTTCGGGTGGTTTGCTGCCAATCCCCCGCAAAGAAAGCCTCCGCGTGGATCCCGGCGTTCTGTCGCCGCTCCGCCTGCTCGCGGGACACGCCCTCGTGCATCCCGCTGATCTTTTCCCAAACCTCATCCGAGATCTCCCGGTAGTCGGGATCCTTGGTCGGATCGATGCCCAGATCTTTGTCGGACGGTCCTTCGTTGTCGATGCTCATGGAGTCGCGCCTGTAGGGTTTGAAATTGTGTAAAACTACCATAGTTTAGCTAAAAAGTCAACCTTGTGGAAGTTTGTTACCATGATCCCATGAGCGATGGGAGCATCCTGGCGGTCTCGGCCATCGTGATGAATCCGGAGGGGAAGATTCTGCTCCGGCGGCGCACCAAGGAGCCGGATGCCGGGAAGTGGGAGCTGATCGCCGGCTACGTACAGCCCGGCGAGCGGCTGGAGGAGGCCGTGCGTCGGCGCCTTCGCGAGAAGGCCGGCATCGGTTTGGCTGATTCGATCGAATTCACCGGTCACTATTACGACGATCCGGACTGGCACCCGGGACAGCCCTGCATCCCGCTGACGTTCCGCGTACAGACGAGCGAGCCGGGCGGCGGCGAAGGAAACGAGCTGCGCTGGTTCGCACCGAACGAACTAGACGGGCTCGAGCTGGCGCTGGATAACCGGCAGGCGATTGAGGATTCAGCAACCTAGTGACTTAGTCAAATCGCCTGGAGATTCCTGAGACACCTCTTTAGGCTGTCAGAGTTATCTTTCGCGCGCTCTATGCTCCAAAAGCTTTCAATGTAGGAAATCATCTCTGTAGTGTATCTTGGTCCCACAGAGGCTCCTAGCTGAACTAGGCTTCTATGCTTTCTTGATCGGCGTGCCAGACTGAGTAGTTTATCTTTTGGTCTAGGTAGCGCTTCGGGTTGTGGGGGAATAATAGCTGGAGAGATAGACAGAAAACGAGCTATCGCGCTCCTATCTGCGAGCAACCAAGATTCAATAGTTCTGACGGCAACACGAAAAATCATCCCACTTGATGGTGATGGTAGCACTTTGGAAATTAGATCGGGTGCACAGGAGTCACTATCCAGATCAACGATGGCAAGGATAGGTGCATGTTCTGCAAACTTATTAAATCCCTCAATTTTTGCTTCAATATATCCTCGACCTTCTTGACCGTAAATGTTACCAACTTCGTTTCGAGTGTGCCGCAATAGCACTCGACCAACCGCTACATCTAAGGGACCTTCAACCAGCAGATTGACTAACACTCTATTTGAAAACCAATGATAGTTGCTCCGGTCGCCTCGGAGCTGAAAGGGGAAAGACTATATCGGCGGGAGACATCCCGCTTTCCAACGCCTCAACTATATTGCGATCATTGGCAGCACACTGAACTGTTGTACCTTCCTTAGTGGGAGTTAGCCAAAAAATCTCACTCGCAGAGATTCCAGGGTCGCGAAGCATATCTCTTGAATGAGTGCTAATGAGTAATTGGTTTTTTTGCTTAGTTTTTCGTTTTTCCTCAAGTTGTTCGATCATTTGGGGGATATGCCGAACTATCTCTGCGTGTAGAGACAGTTCGGGTTCTTCAAGAAGCAATAATCCCGCTGGAGTCTCAAAGAGCAGCCAAAGGAGACCAAATAGCCTTAATGTACCATCAGAGAATTGGGTCTCATTTTGTTGAGCTTCTGTTGACCTCCAGTGTTGGATATATCCAACGAGATGGGGTTTTCCATGAGAGTCTCGACTGATGCGTATCCCCGAAACCTGAGGGGCAGCAATTTTAATTGCGGAAAGAATATTTTTTAGACGAGCGTTTCGGTATCTCCCATGTGTTTTTTCTACATAATCTAAGAAATCTCGGCCATAAGGATCGAAGTCTGTAGCACCGTGAGTGCGAAATTCTTCTGGATCTTTAATGAGTTGAGGTATGAGATTGCGGTACTTGACGTTATTAAAGAAATCCGAGACTTTGCGGAAATCCTTATTTTCACTGATTTGCTCGAGAGAGGTTTCAGTTAGACGCTCGGCATCCTTATTGTCATGAGCATCCGGCCTCTGAACGAGTATTTCTTCATTCCTTTTAACTATCTCTTTAACGATATGAGCCTTTGGACTATTTCTTTTCTTGCTTATTACTAGCTCGTAAGCCCATCTCTCATTTGGTTCGTCCAAAAGGTTGATTTTTATGCCTATGTCACTATTTTTCCTGGCAGATAGGGATCTTATTGATGAGATCCCGCCTCTGGTAAGAATCGCTTGTTGTAAGCCCCCACCGTCCCTTGTTATATCTCTGAGAAAACGAAAAATGTCTAAAAAATTAGACTTTCCGGATGCATTAGGGCCTATAAAGAACGCTCTTCTCTCTAAGCGAATCCTAACTTCGGGAAAGTTTTTCCAATTTCTTACGTAGACTGATGATATGTGCATCTAGTACCAGCCTATCACTTTCATAACGCTTTCTATTGCCGTGTATATCCCGTAAACTATCTTTCGTATGCCTCGAGACTACGCCCTACAAAAAATCCGCAACATCGGGATTATCGCCCACATCGACGCCGGTAAGACGACGACGACGGAGGGGATCCTGTACCTCACCGGCCGTACCCACAAGATCGGCGAGGTCCATGAGGGCGAGGCCACGATGGACTGGATGGAGCAGGAACAGGAGCGCGGGATTACGATCACCAGCGCTGCCACCACCTGCTTCTGGAAGGACACGCGGATCAACATCATCGACACGCCCGGCCACATCGACTTCACCGTCGAGGTGGAGCGCTCGCTCCGCGTGCTCGACGGCGCCGTTACCGTCTTCGACGGCAAGATGGGCGTGGAGCCGCAGTCCGAGACCGTCTGGCGCCAGGCCGACAAGTACAAGGTCCCGCGCATCTGCTTCGTGAACAAGATCAACCAGACCGGCGGCGACTTCTACAAGTCGCTGGAATCCATCCGGGACCGGCTCTCGAAGCGCGCGTTCCCGATCCAACTGCCGATCGGCGAGGAGCAGTCGATCAACGGCGTGGTCGACCTGGTCCAGCAGAAGTCGCTCACCTACGGCGACTACACGGACAAGGAGCTCAAGGTCGGGGACGTTCCCGAGGACATGAAGGAAAAGGTCGCCACGTACCGCGAGCAGCTGATCGAGGCGGCGGTCGAGGCCGACGACGAGCTGATGGAGAAGTACCTCGACAGCGGCGAGCTCACCGAGGAGGAACTGAAGCGGGCGATCCGGAAGGGCGTCCTTTCCGGCACGCTTTATCCGGTGCTCGGCGGCGACGGCCGCGGCGTGATCGTCGAGACGCTGCTCGACGCGGTCACCGACTACCTCCCGAGCCCGCTCGACGTGCCGCCGATCCAGGGGCACGACATCCGCGACGAAGAGAAGACCGCCGAGCGGAAGGCGGACGACGACGAGCCGTTCGCGGCGCTGGCGTTCAAGATCGCGACCGACCCGTTCGTGGGCACGCTGGCGTTCTTCCGCGTCTACTCGGGGACCCTCCAGGCCGGTTCGTACGTGCTCAACACCACGACTGGCGACAAGGAGCGGCTCGGCCGGATCCTCCGGATGCACGCCAACTCCCGCGAGGAGGTCAAGGAAGTCTACGCCGGCGAGATCGCGGCGGCGGTGGGGCTCAAGAAGACCACCACCGGCGACACGCTCTGCGATCCGGACAAGCCGGTCGTGCTGGAGAAAATCACGTTCCCCGAGCCGGTGATCCAGATCGCGATCGAGCCGAAGACCAAGGCCGACCAGGAGAAGATGAGCCTGGCGCTCCAGAAGCTGGCGCAGGAAGACCCGACGTTCCGGATCCATTCCGACGAGGAGACCGGCCAGACGCTGATCTCCGGCATGGGCGAGCTGCACCTCGAGGTGCTGGTCGACCGCATGAAGCGCGAGTTCAAGGTCGAGGCGAACATCGGCAAGCCCCAGGTGGCGTACCGCGAGGCGATCAAGGCGACGGTCGAGCAGGAGGGCAAGTACGTCAAGCAGACCGGCGGCCGCGGCCAGTACGGCCACGTGCACGTCCGGGTGGAGCCGCAGGAAGAGACCGGCGCGGGCAACGAGTTCGTGGACCAGATCAAAGGCGGCAAGATCCCGCGCGAGTACATCCCGAGCGTCCAGCAGGGCGCGCTGGAGACGCTCGACGGCGGGGTGCTCGCCGGTTATCCGGTGGTGGATACCAAGGTCACGCTCTACGACGGTTCCTACCACGAGGTCGACTCGAACGAGATGGCGTTCAAGGTGGCCGGTTCGATGGCGGTCCGCGAGGCGGTCCGCAAGGCCAAGCCGTACCTCCTTGAGCCTGTGATGAAGGTCGAGGTGACCACGCCGGAGGACTTCATGGGCGACGTGATCGGCGACCTCAACGCGCGGCGTGGCCGCGTGGAAGGCATGGAGGAGCGCGGGGAAGCCAAGGTCGTGAAAGCGTTCGTGCCGCTCGCCACGATGTTCGGCTACGCTACGGAACTCCGCTCGATGACCCAGGGCCGGGCGGCCTATTCGATGGAGTTCGACCACTACGCCGAGGTGCCGAAGAACGTCGGCGAAGAGATCATCGGCCAGCGGGCCCCGGCCAGCGCGAAGGACGAATAGCCGGACACGGCTGGCGCCGACGGATACTCGGATGCCGGTAAGCCCTTGCCCCTTGACTGGAGGGCTTATTTTTGTTATGGTTATGGGCTTTTGGGTTTATCATGCATACGGAACGAAACGGTGGATATCATCCCGATCGGCACTCGGAACCGGCACACGAGCGTGCGCCGGAGGCTTCCGGTGAAGGTGTGTTCCAGGTCGATCCGGCGGATTACCGTATCCTGACGCTGGAAAATACCCGGCGTCCCGATGTCATCCTGCAGAAGACCGTCTCCCAGACCGACAAGATCATCGGCGTACTGGACGGCTCGATTGCTCCGGAATCCGGAGCGTCCGGAAAGGTCTATCACGCCGCACCAGACAAGGAGCTACTGCCGGGCGTCCCCGCCATCGAGCGCACGGCGCCGGATGAGCTGCCGGGACTCAGCCGTCCCGACGTGGCGGTGTATCTCGACAAGTCCGGCCGCCCCGTGTCGTGGCTCGTCCGGAAGCTCTGGGGTCAGTTGGCGACCCCGGGGCCGGACGGGACCGTACCGCCCCCTCCGGAATCCCGATTCTTCAACATCGACCGGATCGACTGGCTGCGGCGCGTGGGTGTTCCTGAACATGAGATCGAAGGAGCCGGTCCGGAAGGGTTCGAGATGGGACGCATCGCGGAGAATCCTAGCGCGGTTCGTGAACTCGTCGGCCGTTTCCGGCTGCCGTTCGTCGAAGGCCGCCGGAGCGAGGAGGGGCCGGACGGCCAACAGCGGACCGTGACACTCAACGAATCAAACTGGCTCGATGAGGTCTGGAAGATGCCGCTCAAGCCGGTCCGCCGGACGGATGGCACCGAGGGACCGCCCCGGCACATCGTCGCGATCGACGAGATGAAATCCAGCGGCGCGACGCTCCACATTGCGCGGGAGCTGTTGGCGACGGCGCTGCCCGAGGTGTCGGTAAGCGGCACCCACTGGTCGACTCCCAAGAAGAAGTCTATCGGCATCGACAAGGAGACCGGCGAGATACAGACGACGGAAGAGACGGCGCCACCGTGGTACCGGCGTGATCTCGAGGCTGGTCGTGGCGTCGGCGATCTCGACCGCAAGCGGTATACGGATTCCGAGGGCAATTGGAAAGTGCGGCTGACTGGTGAGGTTGCCCTGAGTACGCCGCTGACGGACATAGAGGGCAAGCGGATTCGGGACCAGCGGGCCGAACGGCTTCGGCGCGATATCGATCATTTGGCTCGGGATCTCGCGAAACGGCGGGTCCTGTACGTACCCAGCATGAAGCGCCGCCCGGAAGACAGTCGGGCGCGCATCGAGTCGCTCAACGGTATTTCATTCGAAGCGTGGCAGCGGCACCGGAACATTGTGCCCCCGAACAGAGAGTAGGCTACGATGCATGATATGAGCCAGGACGTCGAGACCCCGTTCTTCCATTCCGCCGAGGAGCTGCACGCCCGTTATGCGACGCATCTGGACACGGTCCGTCAGCGGAACGAAGGCGTACTTGAGGTGCCGAGTGTACGGATGCGCCGGTGCGAGGCCGCGACCGGAATCCGTGTACTCAATGAACTCTCTGAAGCCGTGGATCTGGCAGTCCAGAGCGGCGATGCGGCCTCCTATCCCGAGGCGGTTGCGACGATCGCGGACGGCTGGCTGGAAGATCTTGACCGTCATTCGACACCCGATATGCCACTCAGGATGACCGTTGAGGCTGCCCGGACGGCATTGCTTGAGACCCACGAAAGGGGTGTTGTGGAGCAAGGCGAGCCCGCGGATATATCGGCGGACGTGATGGTAGCGGAGAGGTGAGCCCCGCTCGACGACCGGCTCCCGCTTGCGTGCCTAGCGCACGCTTCGGTACAATCTTTAGAGTGCATACGTTTTTTCGCGTAAACACGCGACGCATAATCAATTAAGAGGAGGAAGCGTAATGGCTGACAAATTCGATCGCTCAAAGCCGCACCTCAACGTGGGAACCATCGGTCACGTCGACCACGGAAAGACCACGCTGACGGCGGCCATCACCAACGTCCTCTCGAAGAAGGGCGGCGGTAGCGCCCGGAAGTTCGAGGACATCGATAACGCGCCGGAAGAGAAGGAGCGCGGTATCACCATCGCCACGTCCCACGTGGAGTATGAATCCGACAAGCGGCACTACGCCCACGTCGACATGCCGGGTCACGCCGACTACGTGAAGAACATGATCACCGGTGCGGCGCAGGTCGACGCGGCGATCCTGGTGGTATCCGCGGCCGACGGCCCGATGCCCCAGACCCGTGAGCACGTCCTGCTGGCCCGCCAGGTGGGCGTGCCGAACATCGTGGTCTTCCTGAACAAAGCCGACCAGGTGGACGACAAGGATCTCCTCGATCTTGTCGAGGAAGAAGTCCGCGAGCTCCTGACCAAGTACGAGTATCCCGGCAAGGACATCCCGATCGTCCGCGGTTCCGCGCTCAAGGCCCTCGAGGGCGACGCGGAAAGCGAGAAGGCGATCGAGGAGCTCGTTTCCAAGTTGGACGAGTACGTCGAGGAGCCGAAGCGTGACGTGGAGAAGGACTTCCTGATGCCCGTCGAGGATGTCTTCTCGATCAAGGGCCGCGGCACCGTCGCCACGGGCCGGATCGAGCAGGGCAAGATCAAGGTCAGCGACGAGATAGAGATCGTCGGTATCCGCGACACCAGCAAGTCGGTAGTGACCGGCATCGAGATGTTCAACAAGTCGCTGGACGAAGGCCAGGCCGGTGACAACGCCGGTATCCTCCTCCGCGGCATCGAGCGGACGGACATCGAGCGCGGCCAGGTGCTGGCCAAGCCGGGTTCGATCACCCCGCACACCGAGTTCGACGCCGAAGTCTACATCCTCAACAAGGATGAGGGCGGACGCCACACCCCGTTCTTCAAGGGTTACAAGCCGCAGTTCTACATCCGGACCACGGACGTGACCGGCGAGGTCGAGTTGCCGGAAGGCACGGAGATGGTCATGCCCGGCGACACCATCAAGATGAAGGTCAAGCTGATCGCGCCGATCGCGATGGACCAGGGTCTCCGCTTCGCGATCCGCGAAGGCGGCAAGACCGTCGGCGCAGGAGTGGTGACGAACATCATCAAGTAACGAATCAGGATGGCCGGGCCCGCGCGGGCCCGGCCCCTAACTCACTCGCACCTTGGCAACCAAAGATTCCATCCAGCAAAAGATCCGCATCCGCCTGAAGGCGTATGACCACAAGGTCATCGACCAGTCGGTCCAGCAGATCATCCAGTCGACCGAGCGCTCCGGCGCGGAGGTGGTGGGCCCGATCCCGCTGCCCACGCACAAGGCGCGGTACACCGTGAACAAGTCGACCAACATGCACAAGGACTCCCGCGAGCAGTTCGAGATCCGGACCCATAAGCGGTTGATCGAGATCCAGAATCCGACCCCTAAGACGATCGACGCGCTGATGAGTCTGAACCTCCCCGCAGGTGTAGACATCGAAATCAAGATGTAGCCGTCCGCTGGCCGTGGCGCGTGAGCGCTTCCCAGAGCCAAGACGGCAGGCCCTATACCGGGGCATTGGTTTGAGCACAATGAAGATCTTAATCGGCGAAAAAATAGGAATGACGCAAGTCTTTGACACGGCCGGCAACGCCGTGGGCGCGACCGTGCTCAAGGTGTGGCCGAGCACCGTCGTACGGCTCCGTACCAAGGAGCGGGACGGCTACGAGGCGATGCAGGTCGGAGCCGGGACCGCCAAGGAAGCACGGGTCGGCAAGGCCGTGCTGGGCCAGACCAAGGGCACGGCATATCGCGTACTGGCCGAGTTCCCGAAGGCTTCGGACGACATCGCGGTCGGCGCGACGCTGGGTACCGACCAGGTGGACGCCGGCGAGCTGGTGAACGTGACGTCCGTATCCAAGGGGAAAGGCTTCCAGGGGACGGTCAAGCGCCACAACTTCTCGCGCGGCCCGAAGACGCACGGTTCCCGCAACTACCGTGCGCCGGGTTCGATCGGTGGTACGGGCGCTTCCCGCGTGTTCCCGGGCCAGAAGATGCCGGGCCGGATGGGAAACGAGCAGGTGACTACCCGCAACCTGGCCGTACTGAGCGTAGATGCGGAGGAGGGTCTCCTGATCCTGCGCGGCGGCGTGCCGGGGCCGCGCGGCTCCGTGGTGACGATCCGCGGCACGGGCGCCCAGACGAAGGTCCCGCCGGCGCAATCTGCGAAGCAGGACGGGCCGAAAGCTGACGACCAGCAGTCGCCACTGGCAGACGAGGCCGCGGCGCCGGCAGAGGAACCGAAAGCCGAAGCAAAGGCGGAAACGCCCGCGGAAGCGCCGGAAGACGGGGCATCGAAGGAAGAAGCCCCCAGGGCCGGCGCCCAGGACGGTGCGAAAGCCGACGACAAGGCGGGTAAGAAGGTCGACGACAAAGCCGGAGACAAGGCCGATGAAAAACCGGAGAAGCGGGAGCAATCATGAGTGATACCAAGGGAATCCGGGTCGTGAACGCGAAGGGCGCGGCGCAGGTCAAGAAGCTTGCCGTACCGTCCGTGAGCCTTTCCGACCAGGGCCTTGCCCGCGTACTCGTGGTGCAGCAGCAGAATGAGAACCGCAGCCGCCCATTGACCAAGACACGCGGCATGGTCCGCGGCGGCGGCGCCAAACCGTGGATGCAGAAGGGCACCGGACGTGCCCGTGCCGGTTCCAACCGCTCCCCGATCTGGAAGGGCGGCGGCGTCACGTTCGGCCCGTCGGGCGAGCCGCGTCGCTACAAGCGGATTCCGCAGGCCGTGCGCCGGGCAGCCCGGGCGACGATCCTCGCCAAGCGGGCGGCGGCAGGCAGCCTGGTGGTAATCGCGGGCACGCTTGGTCTTCAGAAGACCAAGGTCGCTTCCGTGCTGCGGGAAAAGGTCGTGCCGACGGGAACCATCCTCGTGGCCGTCGCGCCGCAGGAACTGGACCAGGTCCACGGCATCCGGAACCTCCGTAACTGCGACCTGACCACCACCGACGACCTCACCGCCGCGGACATCGCCCGGCCGGGGACGCTCGTCGTGACCGAGGCGGCGTATCAGGCGCTGGTATCCGCTATCCCGGCGAAGCCCAAGGCCGCCGCGAAACCGGCCAGCTCCGCGAAACCGCCAGCGAAACGGCCGGTCCGGAAAACGGCTGCGGCGATGCCCGCCAAGCCGGCTGCGAAGAAACCCGCTACCAAGCCCGCTAAGCCCGCACCCAAGGAGCAGCGATGAGGCTGGTTCCTCACGTTTCCGAGAAGGGCGTGGGCGATGCGAAGCAGCGCGTCTACGCGTTCCGTGTCCCGCGGACGGCCGTGAAGCTTGAGATCAAGCGGCAGGTCGAGGCGGTGTATGGCGTGACCGTCACGGGCGTCCGCACGGTGATGCAGCCATCGAAGACGCGCCGACGCGGACGGAAGGGCGGAGGCAGCATCAACGGCCAACGGCCCGGGTTCAAGAAGGCGTACGTTACCCTGAAGGAAGGCGACACGATCAAGGAGCTGAGCGCATAACCATGGCCATCAAACTCTACAAACCGACCACTCCCGCACGTCGCAAGGCATCCGTGAGCACCATGCCGAAGAGCTCCGGCAAGCCGGCGAAGCTGCCGAAGCGACTGCTCGGCGGCACCACCAAGCGGCAGGGTCGTTCATCGACCGGAGGAATCACCGTCCGTCGTCGCGGCGCCGGGGCCAAGCGCCAGGTCCGTGTGGTAGACCTGGCCCAGGCCAAGGAGGTTCCCGCGACCGTCGAGGCGATCCACTACGACCCGAACCGTACGGCGCGACTGGCGCTCCTCAAGTACGTCGACGGCGATCGCCGGTTCGTGTTGGCCGAGCAGACCATGAAGATCGGCCAGAAGATCGCGGTCGGCGGCAAGGCACCGCTTAAGACCGGCAACCGGCTGCCCCTGCGGCGGATTCCGGCCGGTACCGCCGTGTTCAACGTCCAGCAGCGTCCCGAAGGCTCGGGCACGTTCGTCCGCTCGGCCGGCAGCTCCGCTACCGTGACGGGCCAGGAACGCGGCCAGACGCTGGTGAAGATGCCGTCCGGCGAGGTCCGGCGGATTCCCGGCGACTGTCTCGCGACCATGGGCCAGGCCAGCAACCGCGAGCACGAAAACGTGCGGATCGGTAAGGCCGGCCGCAGCCGCCACATGGGCCATCGTCCGAAGGTACGTGGCAAGGCGATGAACCCGGTGGACCACCCCCATGGCGGCGGTGAAGGGCAGCAGCCGATCGGCCTCAAGGGACCGAAGACGCCGTCCGGCCTGTACACGCTCGGCCGCAAGACCCGCAAGAAGGGCCGCGCCATCCGGCGTGCCAAGCGGATCGTCCGTGATCGGCAGCGGTAGACGTTCCGGTCAAGTATCGCGGAACCGCGCCCCTGCGGGATTGTTGCGTGCGTAATTCGTGCGTATACTGAGAAAAGCGTGGTGAGAAAATCGCGCGGTAATACATCCGGCTAGTGGCAAAAGGCTAGTAGCCCGGATGGAGTTTTGACGCTATGTCACGATCACTCAAGAAAGGACCATACGTAGACGAAAAACTGCTCCGCAAGGTGCAGGGTCTGAGTGCTGGTGACAAAGCCGTGGTCAAGACCTGGGCACGGGCCTCGGCGATCGCTCCCGAATTCGTCGGAAAGACGCTGGCCGTGCACAACGGGAAGGAACACATCCCGGTCTACGTGACGGAGAACATGGTCGGGCACAAGCTCGGCGAGTTCGCCCCGACCCGGAAGTTCCGCAGCCATGGCGGTAAGGCGGCGAAGGAGGCCTGATGGAGGTCGCGGCGAAAGCACGGTTCCAGCGCGGTTCGGCCCGGAAGGTCCGGCTGCTGCTGCAGCCGCTCCGCGGCATGCAGGCCGAAGAGGCGCTCCAGCAGCTCCGGTTGGCACCCCAGGCGGCCGCCCGCCCGCTGCGCAAGCTGATCGCGTCCGCGGTCGCGAACGCCGAACACAACTACTCGCTCGACAAGAAGCGGCTGGTGATCGATCGGATCGCCGCCGACCAGGGACCCAGCTACAAGCGCTACCGGCCGGCCGCCCGCGGCCGCGCGCATGGTATCAAGCGGCAATCTTTCCACATGGCGGTAACGCTGCGTGATCTGCCGGACGCCGGAGGCAAGGCCAAGGCTGCGCCGAAGAAGCGGTCTGCCGCTACCAAGACCACCAAGGCCGCCGTGAAGAAGACGGTCGCCAAGGCGGCTCCGAAGCGCGAATCGAAAGCGACGACCGGTCCTGAGGCGGCGAAGCCGAAGGATCAGGCTCCGAAGCGCCAAGTCGCGCCGCGGAGCGGTCAGCCGGTTACGCATCGTAAGTCTGAGAAAGGCACCGGACGAGGGAAGGGAGACTGATGGGGCATAAAGTAAATCCGAAGAGCTTCCGGCTAGGCATCGTCACCGACTGGAGCACGCGCTGGTTCGGCGGCGGCGAATTCTCGAAGCTGCTCGGCGAAGACATCGCCGTGCGCGAGTACCTGGAGAAGAAACTTGACCGTGCCAGCGTGGGGTCGATCCACCTCGAACGTTCGAAGAACCAGCTGATCGTGACGATCCATGCGGCTCGTCCGGGCGTGATCATCGGCCGGGGCGGCGCCGGCATCGAGGCGCTGCGCAAGGAGCTCGCCAAGCGCACCAAGGCCAAGCTCACCATCAACATCGAGGAAGTCCAGCAGCCTGACTTGGCCGCTCGCGTGGTCGCGGAGTCGGTCGCGAGCCAGCTGGAGAAGCGGATCGCGTTCCGCCGGGCGATCCGGCAGACGATCGACCGGGTAATGAAGGCCGGTGCCCAGGGCGTGAAAATCAGCGTGTCCGGCCGTCTCGGCGGCGCCGACATGGCCCGTCGCGAAGTGGCGCACCAGGGCAAGGTACCGCTGCATACGCTCCGCGCCGACATCGATTTCGGATACGTACTTGCTCGCACCACGCACGGTGCGATCGGCGTGAAGGTATGGATTTACAAGGGCGAAGTCGGCGAATATGCGGAGAAGCAGAAGGACCAGCCCCGGTTCGCGCCGCCGCGTACCGGCCAGCAGGAAATCAGAGGAGGCTACGGTGCTCGCTCCGCGTAAGATGAAGCACCGCAAGGTGATGCGCGGCTCGATGAAGGGGCAGGCGCAGTCCGGCAACCGGCTCGCATTCGGCCGGTACGGCATCAAGGCGCTTTCCCGTGACTGGGTGACGGCCCAGCAGATCGAGGCCGCCCGCCGGGCGATGACCCGTCACGTCAAACGCGGCGGCAAGATCTGGATCCGGATCTTCCCGGGCAAGCCGATTACCCAGACCGCCTCGGAAACCCCGATGGGCGGCGGCAAGGGAAACCCGTACGCATTCGTGACCGTCGTGAAGCCGGGCCACGTGCTGTTCGAGATGGACGGCGTGGAGCAGGACGTCGCCCTGGAGGCGCTCCGGCTGGCACGCCACAAGCTGCCGGTACGCACGAAGATCATCCGGAAGGAACTGGAGGACTGATATGGCTGAAGAACGCAAAGCCAAGCCCGTACAGAGCCAGGCTGCCGACGACGGCACGCAGGCCAAGAAGATTCCGACGGACGCCGCCAGCATCCGCAAGGAGTTGGAAACGGCACGCCGGGACCTGGTTCTGCAGAAGCTGGACTCTCCGGCACGGCTCAAGCAGCTGCGTCGGGCACTGGCGCGGACGCTCACCAAAGAACGGCTCGCGGCGGCCGGCAAGCAGGAGGCTGTCCGTGGCTAAGCAGATTACCGGTACGGTCGTCTCGAACAAGGCGGACAAGACCGTCGTGGTCGCCGTGGAGCGGCGGGTACGCCACGCGATCTACCGCAAAGCCTTCACGGTTACCAAGAAGTTCATGGCGCATGACGCGGACAACGCGTGCCAGCCGGGCGACGCCGTGACGATAGAATCGAGCCGTCCGATGTCCGCACGTAAGCGCTGGAAGGTGATCGACCGGAAGCCGGCCAAGGAGGAGGGCGCGGCATGATCCAGGCCGAGACCAAGCTGAATGTCGCCGATAACACGGGGGCCAAGGCGCTCAAGTGCATCAAGGTGCTCGGCGGGAGCCGCCGGCGCTACGCCCGGTTAGGCGACCTGGTCGTCGCGTCCGTGAAAGAAGCTACGCCGCAAGGCACGGTCAAGAAGAAGGACGTGGTGAAGGCGGTCGTCGTGCGGCAGTGCAAGGAGCAGGGCCGGCGTGACGGTTCGAGCATCCGTTTCGACGAGAACGCGGTAGTGATCGTGAATGAAGAAGGACAGCCGAAGGGAACCCGGATCTTCGGGCCGGTCGCCCGCGAGCTCCGTGACCATGGGTACACCCGGATCGTCTCACTGGCCCCGGAGGTGCTCTGATGAAATTCCGCACGGGCATGCAGGTGGTCGTGATCGCGGGTAAGGACCGCGGCAAGACCGGCGTGGTCGAAGCGGTACTCCGGGAGCGGGAACGCGTGGTCGTCGGTGGAGTGAACGTCATGAAGAAAGCGGTCAAGGCGTCGGGGAAGACCCGGCAGGCCGGCATCGTGGAGTTTCCTGCACCGATCCATGTCTCGAACGTGATGGCGGTCGATCCCAAGTCGGGCAAACGCACCCGGATCGGTCACAAGGTGACGAAGGCAGCCTCCGGCAAGGTCCGGAAAGTACGGGTCGCCAAGAAGTCCGGCCAGGAGATCACGCTCGGAGGAGGGAAATGAACGTCGTCAGGGAATCGTTCAAGACGGTCAGTGACGAGCTTGCCAAGGAGCGGAACCGGATGGCCGTGCCGCGCCTGGAGCGGGTCGTGGTGAACGTCGGCACGGGCAGCCGCAAGGACGACAAGGCCTACAAGGAGATGGTCACCGAGAGCCTGGTCAAGATCACCGGGCAGAAGCCCGCGATTACCACGGCGCGTACGTCGATCGCCGGTTTCAAGCTGCGCGAAGGGCAGGAGATCGGGGCCAAGGTGACGATCCGCGGCCGCCGGATGGAAGACTTCTTCTACCGGCTGGTGCACATCGCGCTGCCGCGGGTCCGCGACTTCCGCGGCATCTCGCCGAAAGGCTTCGACGGCCACGGCAACTTCAGCCTGGGGCTGCGTGAGCATACGGTCTTCCCGGAGGTTTCCGCCGAGGACATCTCGCAAGCGCACCCGCTAGGCATTACCATAGTAACGACGACCGACGACGACGCTGAGGCGTTCGATCTCTTGAAGCGCCTCGGGTTTCCATTTGCGGAAGGTCGTCCGGGAAAGTAACGAATCGATATGGCACGTAAAGCACTCATCCTCAAGGCACAGCGCACTCCGAAGTTCAGCACGCGGAACGTGCGGCGCTGCACGCGTTGCGGCCGCCGCCGCGGGTATCTCCGCGACTTCAACTTGTGCCGGATCTGTTTCCGGGAACTCGGCTCCCGCGGCAACATCCCGGGCGTAAAGAAGGCGAGCTGGTAACCATGACGATGACCGATCCCATCGCAGACATGCTCACCCGGATCCGGAACGCCACGGCGGTCGGGAAGGATTCGGTGCGCGTCCCCGCTTCCAAGCAGAAGCAGGCGATCGCCGACGTCCTGGTCAAGGCCGACTACCTCACGAAAGTGGAGACCGACGAGGGCGAGCTGGTGCTCCATCTCGCAGGAGAACGCCGGCTGGAAGGCCTGAAGCGGGTATCATCACCGGGCCGGCGGTTCTACGCGAAGAGCCGCGAACTGCCGCGCGTCCGGCGCGGCCTCGGCATCGCGATCATCTCGACCCCGCAGGGCGTGATGACGGCGGACGAAGCCCGGAAGCGCAAGCTCGGCGGCGAAGTACTCGCGGAGGTGTTCTGATGAGCGATATCGTACTGAGTCGGATCACCAGGGTGCCCGTACCGATGAAGGACGGCGTGACCTTTGCCGCCGAGGGTGACCGGCTGACCGCCAAGGGTCCCGCCGGAGAGATCCGGAAGCACTATCCGGCTACGCTCGTGAAGTTACGGCAGGCGGACGGGATGGTCATCGTCCTACCGGTCGATGACAGTCAGCGGGCCCGGGCAGCCTCGGGACTCGTCCGCAGTCTCGTGGCCAGCATCATCACGGGAGCGGCGGAAGGCTTCACCAGGCAGCTCGTGTTCAACGGCGTGGGCTACCGTGCCGCGGTCCAGGGCGACAAGCTCGTGCTGAACGTAGGTTATTCGCATCCGGTAGAGCTGAAGATCCCCGCCGGGGCGACCGTCGAAGTGAAGAAGAACGTGATCAGCGTGAAGGGTGCCGACGCCGAGCAGATCGGCCAATTCGCCGCGGAAGTCCGCGCGACCCGGCCCCCGGAGCCGTACAAGGGCAAGGGCATCAGGTACGCCGACGAGCAGGTCCGTCGTAAGGCCGGCAAGGCCGCGAAGGGAGCCGAGTGATGAAGACGATCGCACGATCGGCCCGGCATCGGCGCGTCCGTTCCCGGATCTCCGGGACCGCGGACCGGCCGCGCCTGGTGGTCTTCCGAGGCACGAAGACGCTCTCCGCCCAGCTGATAGATGATGCTACCGGCACGGTGCTGCTTGCCGTGACGAACGCGGGCACGAAGGGCGCCGCAGCCAACGTGGAAGCCGCGACGGCGCTCGGGACCGAAGTCGCCAAGCAGGCCAAGGCGAAGAAGCTTTCCGCCGCGGTCTTCGACCGTGCGGGATACCGGTATCATGGAGCCGTGAAAGCGATCTGCGAAGCAGCCAGGGAAGGCGGGGTGAGGATATGAGACCTTCGCCCGCACCGACGCGCCGGGCCCCGCGTCCGCAGTCGGAATTCGAGGAACGCGTGGTCCAGATCGACCGCGTAGCCCGCGTCCAGAAAGGTGGACGGCGGTTCCGTTTCCGGGCGACCGTCGTGATCGGTGACCGTAAAGGCAGGATCGGATTGGGAATCGCCAAGGCCGCCGACGTGCAGGGAGCGATCCGGAAAGCCATCTCGGTGGCCAAGAAGGAGATGATCACCGTGCCCATCGTCGACCAGACGATCCCGTTCCAGCTGACCACGTCGTTTGCCGGCGCCAAGGTCCTGCTCAAGCCGGCGCGCCCGGGTACCGGCATCATCGCCGGTGGCGCGGTGCGTCCGGTAATCGAGCTGTCCGGCATCACGAACGTGCTATCGAAGTCATTGGGATCCGACAACCGGATCAACAACGCCAAGGCGGCGCTGGCTGCCTTGGAGACGTTCGCGAATACGGACCTTTCGCGGCTGAAGGAAACCAAGGAAACCAAGGGAACCAAGGGAACCAAGGAAACCGCCCAGGAGGCCGTATGACCCTCGGACGTCTGCCGAAGACGACCGCCGTGCGCAAGCGCCCCGGCCGGGGAACGGCTTCGGGGTATGGCAAGACCGCGGGCCGTGGCACCAAGGGACAAAAGTCACGGGCCGGCCACCACTACATGCCCGTCAGGTTCGAGGGCGGACAGATGCCGCTGACCCAGCGCCTGCCGAAGCTGCGCGGATTCAAGAACCATGGCCAGCAGACGGCCGCCGTTTCCGTCGCCCGTCTCGCGGACCGGAAACTCAGCGGCGCCGTGGACCTGGGCGTGCTCAAGCAAGCGGGACTGGCTCCTCGGGACGCCCGGCGCCTGAAAGTGTTCGGAAACGGCACCGCGCCGAAGATTTCCCTCACGGCCGATGCCGTGACCGGCTCCGCTGAAAAGGCGATCAAACAGGCGGGCGGCAGCGTCAAGCTTCCCGCGTCCAAGCCGGACACGGAGTCCTCGAACGATGCTCGATAAACTCAGGCAGGTATTCGCCCATCGCGACCTCCGCAAACGCCTGCTCTTCGTAGCCGGCATCCTGATCATTACCCGGATCCTGGCCCACGTGCCGATTCCCGAGGTGGACCTTGAACAGGTTCGCAACTTCTTCGAGCAGAGCCAGGTATTCGGCCTGGTGAACCTCTTCACCGGCGGCGGGCTCTCGAACTTCTCGATTGCGATGATGGGCCTGGGGCCGTACATCACCGCGGCGATCATCATGCAGCTTTTGACGTACTCCGTACCCAAGCTGGAACAGCTCCAGAAGGAAGGCGGGGAGCAGGGACGGCGGAAGATCAGCCAGTACACGCGTATGCTGACCGTGCCGCTGGCGGCGCTGCAAGCCGTGGCGATGGTAAATCTCCTCCAGACCCAGCAGCTCGGAGGCGCGCCGATCGTCGGTGCGTTCGGGATCGAGCAGTGGCTGCTCGTGATCATCACGATGACCGCCGGGACCGTGATGCTGATGTGGCTCGGCGAGCTGATCACCGAGAACGGCATCGGTAACGGCATCTCGCTGATCATCTTCACCAGTATCGTCGCGGGTCTGCCGATGGCCCTCAGCCAGTCCTGGGCGGCCTCGCTCGGCGGCACCTCGACGCTGCAGATCGTGCTGCTCGGCGTGGTCGCGCTGGTGACCGTCTATGCGATCACGTTCATCACCGAAGGGACGCGGCGGATACCGGTGACCTACGCCCGTCGGGCGACCGGCGTCCGGCAGGCCGGCCGACCGGGCGCCCACATCCCGCTCCGGGTGAACCAGGCGGGCGTGATTCCGATCATCTTCGCGGTCTCGATGGTGCTGCTGCCGGGCATCTTCGCGGAGTTCTTCAAGGGCTCCTCGAACGCGGCGGTGGCCGACGCGGCGCGGGCCGTCTCCGACTTCTTCGCCACGACCCAACCCTGGTACTGGCTGCTCTACTTCCTGCTGGTGATCGGGTTCACTTATTTCTATACCTCGGTCACCTTCAACCCGAAGAACGTCGCCGAGAACATCCAGAAGCAGGGCGGGTTCATCCCCGGCATCCGGCCCGGTACGGAGACCGAAAACTACCTGCGATACATCCTGAACCGGATCACCCTGGTCGGCGGCATCTTCCTCGGTACCGTGGCGATCCTGCCGTATCTGACGCAGTTCGCCGTTCCCGACGTGCAGACGCTGACGATCGGCGGTACCAGCATCCTGATCGTGATCTCCGTGGTGATCGAGACGATGAAGCAGATCAACGCGCAGCTCCTGATGCGGCGGTATGACCGGTACCAGGACACATGAAGCACCGGCGTCTTCATCTGATCGTCTTCGGAGCCCAGGGCGTGGGCAAGGGGACTCAGGCAAAGATTCTTGCCGAACGGTTCGGGCTTGTCCACGCGAACACCGGCGAGCGGCTCCGCGAGATGGCGGAGGAGCAGTCGGCGATCGGCGCCCGGATCTCCGAGACCCTCAAGCGCGGCCATCTGGTCTCGGACGAGCTGGCGACGGAGATGATCGAACTGCAGATCGGCGGCATCCCGCCGGACACGGGGTTCGTTCTCGACGGGTACCCGCGGAACCATTACCAGGCCGAACAGCTGCACCGCATCCTGGCGGGGCTCGGCCGGCTCGATCCCAAGCCCGTCTTCATCAACTTCGAGGTGCCCCAGCACAAGCTCGTGGAGCGCCTGCTCAAGCGCCGGGAGATAGAAGGCCGCCACGACGATATCGAACCGGTGATCAAACAGCGGCATGAGCTGTACCAGGAGCAGACCCAGCCAGTGCTGGATGTCGTGAAGGAGTGGGCGGACATCGTCCACGTCGACGGTGACCAGACGGTAAGTGCGGTCGCCGAAGAAACCGTCAGGAAGCTTCCGGATGTCGAAGACTGACGCCCCGGCCGCGCAGCGTCGGGCGGGCGAGATCGTCGCCCGGACCCTGGGCATGCTCCGGAATGCCGCCGTTCCGGGAGTATCCGGTATTGAACTCGACCGGCAGGCCGAAGCCCTGATCCGTTCCCACGGCGGCGTACCGGCGTTCAAAGGATACCGCGGATTCCCGGCCAGCGTCTGCTTGTCGGTGAACGCACAAGTCGTGCATGGCATTCCCACGGACCAGCCGCTCGCGGATGGCGACTTGGCCAGCTTCGACGTCGGCGCCCAGGTGGACGGGTACTACGCCGATGCGGCGTTGACCGTCGGGGTGGGGAACATTCCCGCGGACGCAGCGCGGCTGCTCGCGGTGACGGAAGAAGCGCTCGGTATCGCGCTCGGCGAAGCCCGGGACGGGCGGACCACCGGCGACCTCGGCGCGGCCGTGGATGCCTACGTGAAGGAGCAGGGGTTCGCGGTGGTCCGCGACTGTGTCGGTCACGGCATCGGCACCAAACTGCACGAGGAACCGTCCATTCCGAACTTTGGAAAAAAGGGTAAGGGAAGCCGTTTCTCGACCGGCATGGTGGTGGCGATCGAGCCGATGGTGGTGGCAGGCAATCCGCGGCTCGAGATCGCGGCGGACCACTGGACGCTTTCGACCGCCGACGGCTCGCTCGCGGCCCATGCCGAAGAGACCGTCGTGATCACCGACGGCGCGCCGATCCGCCTGACCCCGGCGACCCTACGCTTGTCCGGCGAAAATCCCGGTGCTAGACTGAGGAAAGCGACTCCCGGCGAGTCGCGGTAGTGTTCGTAGCGCGATTGCCATGTCCAAAGAAGAAGTCATCGAGGTCAGTGGAACGGTCAAGGAGAATCTTCCGAATGCCATGTTCAAGATCGAGATCGAAGGCGGCCACGAGATCCTCGGGCACATCTCCGGCAAGATGCGCAAGCACTACATCAAGATCCTGCCGGGAGACAAGGTCACCGTCGAGATGACGCCGTATGACCTCAGCAAAGGCCGCATCACCTATCGGCACAAGTAACGAATCATGAAAGTACGAGCATCAGTGAAGCCCATGTGCGCCAAGTGCAAGATCATCCGCCGCCGCGGCGTGGTCCGGGTTGTCTGTGACAACCCGCGGCATAAGCAGAGGCAGGGCTAGATGGCGCGGATCGAAGGAGTCAACCTGCCGAATGACAAGCGCGTGGAGATCGCCCTGACGGCGGTGTACGGTGTCGGCCGTTCACACGCCGCCAAGGCGGTCGAGAGCGTCGGGATCGACCGGGCGAAGCGGGCTAAGGACCTGACCGAGGCCGAGGTGAGGCAGCTCGCCGACTTCGTCGGTAAGCTCACGGTCGAAGGTGACCTGCGGCGCGAAGTGTCCGGAAACCTGAAGCGGCTGAAGGACATCGGTACGTACCGCGGCGTGCGGCATGAACGGAAGCTTCCGGTCCGCGGCCAGCGTACGAAGACGAATGCCCGCGCGAAGCGGGGTAAACGACTGACGGTCGGTTCCGGCCGGATTAAGGCGGCGGCGAAGACATGATGATGGCAGACGCGAAGACTGGCAAAGGGCCCGCGAAGGGCGTGCGCAAGCGGAAGATCAAGGCCCCCTCCGAGCAGGGCAAAGTCTACATCCAGGCGACGTTCAATAACACGATCGTCTCGTTCACGGACACGTCCGGGAAGGTGCTGACCTGGGGAAGCCCGGGAAGCGCCGGGTTCAAGGGTACCCGCAAGTCCACGCCCTATGCCGCGACGCTGGCGACCCAGCAGGCCGCCGAAAAGGCGAAGCAGGCGGGACTCCGCAGCGTGGCCGTATTTGTACGGGGCGTCGGCAGCGGCCGTGATGCGGCGATCCGGGCGCTCCAGGCGTCGGGACTCAACGTGACCCAGCTCAAGGACATGACACCGATCCCGCACAACGGCGTGCGGGCCAAGAAACCGAGGCGGGTCTGATGGCGCGGTACACGGGACCCAAGGCCAGGCGCTGGCGACGGCTCGGACAAGTGCCGCCGGACGGCTCCGGCACGGCGGTGACGCGACGAAGCTATCCGCCGGGACAGCACGGCCTGCGGCGCGGTGCCCGGCTTTCCGAATTCGGCACCCAGCTCCGCGAGAAGCAGAAAGCCCGCTATACCTACGGACTCCTGGAGCGGCAGTTCCGCAATTACTACCGGAAGGCCGACCGCCAGTCCGGCATCACCGGCGAGAACCTGATGCGCATGCTCGAGCTTCGTCTCGACAACGTCATCTTCCGGCTCGGTATCGCGGAGACGCGGGCGCAGGCACGGCAGTTCGTCGGACACGGTCATGTGCGTGTGAATGGCAGAAAGGTAAAGTCGCCGTCGTACGCCGTGTCCGCCGGGGACGAGATCACCCTCGCCGAGTCGTTCGCGAAGGCGTATCGTGAACGGACGGACCTTGATGCGCTGAAGGGCAAGAACCAGCCCGACTGGCTGCAGTTCGACGCGACCAAGCTCACCGGCAAGGTAATCGCCGAACCGGGACGCCAGGAAATTGACGCAACCATCAACGAACAACTGATCGTGGAGTTCTACTCCCGGTAGACCCCTTTAAAGAAGACTAATTTTTCGCTAAGCTTTAAGCTTGTTGACACTAGAAAGGAGCCTCGTGCAAGAGATCACCACCCCAGCCATCGAAACTAAGCAGGCCACCGCCGAGGAGGGCACGTTCGTCATCGAACCGCTGTACCCCGGCTACGGCACTACCATGGGCTCGGCACTGCGACGCGTGTTGCTTTCCAGCCTGACCGGCGCCGCGATCACCTCGGTGAAGTTCACCGGCGTCGACCATGAATTCTCGACCATTCCCGGTGTGAAGGAAGACGTGATCGAAGTCCTCCTGAACCTCAAGCAAGTCCGCTTCCAACTGGACGGAGACGAACCGGTGACCGTCAGCCTGACCAAGAAGGGCGCCGGCAAGATCACGGCCAAGGATATCGCCGAGACCGACCGTCTCAAGGTCGTGGGCAAGGATCAGCACATCGCGACGCTTTCGGACAAGAAAGCCGCCGTGGATGCCGAACTGACGATCGAAAAGGGCCGCGGGTACTTCCCGGTCGAGCGTCGGGAGGAGCAGAAGCTGCCGGTCGGTACGATCGCGGTCGATGCCATCTTCACTCCGGTGAAACGGGTTAACTTCCAGGTGGAGAACACCCGTGTCGGCCAGATGACGAACTTCGACCGGTTGATCATCAACGTGACCACGGACAAGACCGTGTCGCCGGCCGACGCCGTCAAGGACGCGGCGCGGATCCTGGTATCCCAGTTCCGGTTGTTCGTAGATCCCGACGCGAAGCCGGAAGCGTCCGCGAACAGCCCGGCGTCCGCACCGGCGGGCGCGGACCTGCCGATCGAAGAGGCAGGTTTTTCCGCCCGGACCGCCAACGCGCTCCTGGGTGCCGACCTCAAGACCGTCGGCGACGTCGCCAAGCTTTCCCGGGAAGACCTTGAGAGCCTCAAGGGATTCGGTGACAAGGGCGTGACCGAAGTCTCCGGAAAACTGCAGGAACTCGGACTCACTAACGAGACCGCGGAGGCGTAAGCATGAAGCACCGCCGGCACGGTCGGTCCTTAGGACGGGTCGCCGAGCATCGGCGGGCGCTTCTGCGTAACCTCGCCACGTCGCTGATCATCGACGAGTCGGTCGTGACCTCGTCCGGCAAGGCCAAGGAGCTGCGCCGGTTCGTCGAACCGCTGATCACCAAGTCGAAGCACAATACGGTACCGCACCTCCGAGCACTGGTCGGAGAACTCCCCGAACCGAACGCGGTCAGGAAGCTCCTGGAAGAGATCGGCCCGAAGTACAAGGACCGGCCGGGCGGATACGTGCGATTGAGCAAGCTGGGGCCACGCCCCGGTGACGCGGCCGAATCCATCAAGGTAGAGCTGGTATGACCGCCTCGCGGACACCGGCGCCGTCACGCGAACAGCAGGTGAGCCGCTGGTTCGTCGTCGATGCCGAGGACGCGATACTCGGTCGACTGGCGACCCGGATCGCCTCTACGCTTCGCGGCAAGGACCTGGCGACGTTCGCTCCGCACGTCCCGACTGATACCCACGTGGTCGTGGTCAACGCCGCCAAGGTGCGGGTGACCGGAAACAAGCTGACGGACAAACAGTATCACCGCCACGGCGGTCGTCCCGGTTCACTGCGTTCCCGGACCCTGGCGGAACAGCTCGAGCGGGATCCGCGCGCGCCCCTTGAGCATGCCGTACTTGGCATGCTTCCCGATAACCGTCTCCGGCGCATCTGGCGCAACCATCTGCACGTCTATGCCGGTCCGGAACACGAACACGCCGCACAGCAACCGAAGGAGTTACCGGATGGCTGAACCCAAGACCACGTACGTCTCCGGCGTAGGCCGGCGGAAGAGCGCGGTGGCGCTCGTCCGGCTCAAGGGCGGCAAGGGACATCACACCGTGAACGGGAAGCCATTCAACGACTACTTCACGCTGGAGGCCTGGCGGACCCGGGCGACCCGACCGCTTCGCCAGCTCGGCAAGGCCGGCAAGTACGACGTGTCCGTCCGCGCCCGCGGCGGCGGGATTTCGGCGCAAGCCGGTGCGGTCAGCCTGGGCGTGGCCCGGGCACTGGTCGCCGCCGATCCGGAAGCACGGACCGCGCTCAAGAAGGAAGGATACCTCACCCGGGACGCCCGCGCCAAGGAACGGCGCAAGTACGGACTCAAGAAGGCCCGCAAGGCGCCGCAATTCTCCAAGCGCTGATACGTGTGCGCCGGAGCCGGGCAGGGTAAGCTGAAACAAACGCATGCAATTGGCAATCTTCGGCTCCATTACCACTGAGGCGGGCAACCGCATCGACTCGTTCTTCCAGGCTCTGGACTTCGGCCCGATGGCGGTCGTCGATGTCATCATCGTCGGAGGAATCCTCTACTGGCTGTACCTGGTACTCCGGGAAACCCGGGCGATTGGGATCATCTACGGCATCCTGATCATCGTGCTGGCGTTCATGGCAGCACGGCTGTTCGGACTCGATTTGCTGGCGTTCCTCTTCGCGAACCTGCTCACGCTGCTGTTCGTGGCGATTCCGATCCTTTTCCAGCCGGAGCTGCGCCGCGCTCTCGAACGGTTGGGCCGGGTACGCTATGGCCGGATCAAGCGGTTCGGTGCCGAACGTTCGGAGACCCTGGATAAGGTCGTCGAAGCAACCCGCATTCTCTCCCGGAACCGAACCGGGGCGATCATCGTCTTCAAGCGACGTACCGGCCTGTCCGACGTCGTCACCAGTGGCGTGACGATGGATGCCGCGGTCTCGACACCGCTCCTCCTGAACCTGTTCTTCCGCCGCTCCCCGTTGCACGACGGAGCGGTGGTCATCGATGGCGACCGGATCGCCGCCGCAGGGGTCATGCTGCCGCTTTCCGAGCGTGACTACGGGTACACACTGGGTGCCCGGCACCGCGCCGCCGCCGGACTCACCGAACAGTCGGACGCGGTGGTTCTGGTGGTCTCGGAGGAGCGGGGCGTCATCTCCCTTTCGGTGGGAGGCAAGATCACGCCCGGTATCGAGCCGAGCGATTTGCGCCGGGTACTCGCCGAGTTCCTGGTACGGCGGCCCGGAAACCGGTGGAACGGTACCGGCAACGGCCGGCCGGACAAGGAACGGAAGCCGTCGCGGCGCAAGGCATCCCCCCGCACGAAGACCAAACGCGCCGCCAAGCGATCATCGCACAAACGGAGGCGCTGATGCGTGTCCGGACGATCCTCTGGGGGCTTGGGATCATCGCCGCCACCTGCTGGATCGCGTGGGCCCTGACGATCGTGAACACGAATCCGGAGCAGGGGGGGCAGGTCGCCCTGCTCTCGTTCTACATCTCCCTGTATGTCGCCCTGGTCAGCACCCTGGCGCTCGCCGGGTACGCCCTCCGGCGCCATCTGGGCAATAACGAGCTGCGGTATGCCAACCTTCAGACGGCATTCCGCCAGGCCTTCATCGGCAGTGCGTTGCTGGTGGCGTTGCTGGCCCTCCAATCCGTCCGTCTACTCGCCTGGTGGGATATACTGCTATTGGTGGTAGTGGCCCTGCTGCTGGAATTATATGTACGATCCAATGCACGACCCGGAAAGCTTTGACCACATTGTCGCAGAAGCCACGGAGGCGCTCTCCCGGGCGTCCGGTCCCGTCCAGTACGCGAAGCTCCAGACGGAATTCCTCGGGCGTAACGGGCGACTGACCAAGGCGCTCAAGGATATCAGGGCGCTTCCGGAAGGAGAACGCCGGACGGCGGGCATCGCCGGCAATACGGCCAAGGCCAAGTTGGAGCAACTGTTCGCCGCCGCCAAGCGGGAAGCTTCCGAGCAGCCCGCGGCGCCGGTTGACGTGACGCTTCCGGGAGAACGCTTCCGGGTCGGGCATCGGCATCCGGTCCTGATGGTCCTCCGGGAGCTCGAGGACATCTTCCACGGTCTCGGCTTCACGACCGTGGAAGGCCCCGAGGTCGAGGATGACTGGCACAACTTCGAGGCGCTGGGAATGGGCCCTGACCATCCGGCCCGTGACATGCAGGATACGTTCTATCTGGCGGGCTCCGAGGGCCCCGGCGGACGGTTCCGGCTGCTGCCGCGCACGCACACGTCCGGCGTACAGATCCGGGCGATGCAGGACGCGAAACCGCCGATCCGGATCATCGCGCCGGGACTGGTCTATCGGAACGAAGCCGAGGACGCCACGCACAGCGCGGTATTCCACCAGATGGAGGGCCTGCTGGTGGACGACCGGGCGACCTTCGCGGACTTGAAGGGTGTGCTCACCGAGGCAGCACGTGAGCTGCTCGGCGCCGATACCAAGATCCGGTTCCGTCCGAGCTTCTTCCCCTATACCGAGCCGAGCGCGGAGATAGACATGTCCGTGTCGCATGTCCGTGATGGCGAATGGCTGGAGTTGGGAGGCTGTGGCATGGTGCACCCGCAGGTGCTGCGGAACGTGAAGTGGGATCCGAAAAAGTACCGCGGGTTCGCGTTCGGGCTCGGCCCGGCCCGGATCGCCATGCTGAAGTACGGCATCAATGACATCCGGGAGTTCTTCGCGCCGGACGTCAGGTTGATGGAGCAGTTCTGATGCAGGTATCCGTCGACTGGCTCAAGGAATACGCACCGGTGAAAGCGGGGACCCACGAGATCGCCGAGCGCCTGACGATGACGCTCAACGAAGTGGATGAGATCCGGTCGGTCAGCAATCTGAAGGACGTGGTGGTGGGAGAGATCGTCGATGTGAAGCCGCATCCTGATGCGGACCTGACGGTCTCCCAGGTCGCGACGGGCCCTACCAAGCGTCGTCAGATCGTGTTCCGGGACCAAGCGCTGACCGTCGGTCAGAAGATCCCGGTCGTATTGCCGGGATCCGTCCTGCCCGACGGATCCCGGATTTCGAAGCGGAGCATCAGGGGCATCACTTCCGACGGCATGGCATGCTCCGCATACGAGCTGGGGGCGGGCAGCGACCATTCGGGAGTATGGGTCCTTCCGTCGGACGCGAAAGTCGGCGCCCGGTTACCTGCGGCGCTGGGCCGTCGGCACGACACGTTCGAGCTGGAAGTGCTCGCCAACCGTCCGGACTGCATGGGGCATCTCGGCATCGCCCGTGAGGTCGCCGCGGGATTCGGCGTGTCGCTGCGTGAGCCGCGCCTGAAGACGTCGGACGGGACGGTGCGAGGCCCGTATCGGGTCCAGCACGTGACCGGCTACTCGCGGTACTCCCTCGCGCACGTGCGCGGCGTGGAGAACCGGGAGAGTCCGGAGTGGCTCCGGCGCCGTCTGACCGCGGTGGGGCTGCGCCCCGTGAACGCGATCGTCGACGTGACCAACTTCGTGATGCTCGAATACGCCCAGCCGCTGCATGCGATGGACGCGGCCAATATCGACGGGAGCGTCGTGAAAGTGCGGACGGCCCGGGACGGCGAGCAGGTCGTTACGCTGGACGGGGAGACCCGGAAAGCGCCGGCGGGCGCGCTGCTGATCGCCGACCGGAACAAGCCGCTCGGATTCGCCGGGATCATGGGCGCGGCCAACTGCGAGATCGGGGACGGTACGACCGACGTGGTCCTGGAGTGCGCCCACTTCGACCCCGCCACGATCCGGCGGACGAGCCGGGCGCTGGGGCTGCGCACCGACGCTTCGGCGCGGTTCGAGCGCGGCGTCTCCGAGGCGCTGGTCCGGCCGGCGATCCGCCGGGCGGTGGACCTGATCCTGGAAATCTGCGGCGGCTCCCTGGGCCAACTTTCGGATTCGTATCCCAAGCCGGCCCGTCCCGGCAAGTTGAAGCTTTCGCTTCGGGAGGCGGCGGACTTCCTCGGCGTCTCCGTTCCCTCCGCGACGGCGAAGAAAATCCTGAAGTCCCTCGGTTTCGGAGTGTCCGGTTCCGGTGATGCCTGGCAGGTCACGGTGCCGTCCTGGCGCACGGATATACGGGAACCGGTGGACCTCTACGAGGAGCTGATCCGTCATTACGGCTACGACGCGATTCCGGCGACGCTTCCAGAGGGGTCGGCAGGGGCGGCGAAGCGGCCGGCACCGGCGCGCCTGGCGGACTCCCTGCGCGGAGCCTTGCTCGCCGCCGGCTTCACCGAGGTACTGACGCACTCGTTGGTCGGCCCGAAGCTCCTCGAACGGAGCGGGTTCTCCGCCAAGCTGCCCGAGATCGCGAATCCGCTCTCGGACGACTATCGCTACCTTCGCGGCAGTCTCGGGGCTCGGCATCTCGAGGCTGTGCAGGCGAACCTGCGCTGGCGGAAGGATGTGCGGTTCTTCGAGACCGGACGCGTATTCGAGTCAGGGGAGCCGGGGTCGGCCCCGAACGAACAGCGGAAGCTGATGGTCACCGTCGGCACCAAGGTCCGCGGCGCGTCGTTCGAGACGGTCCGCGGCGCGCTGACCCTCCTCGTCGACCGGCTCAAGGTTCCACGAGAGAAACTCCGTTTCAGGAGCGTGACGCTCGGCAAATTCGTGCCCGGACGGCACTTCCAGGCGTGGATCGGGAACGTCCGGATCGGCTGGGTCGCTGAGTTCCGTTTCCCGGACCGTTTCAAGGCCGGGAGCATCTCGATGCTCTCGATCAACCTGGATCGGCTGCCGCAGGCCCTGCCTGAGGAGTGGCGCGTCCAGATGCCACCGGCCCACCCGCCGGTCTATCGCGACCTGTCCGTGTACCTCCCGGAACAGGTGCCGTTCGCGGAGCTGCTCCATACGGTTGAGCAGAACGGGAAGCCCCATCTCGCTGCCGTCGGCGACCCCGACCTGTTCGTCCACAAGGGACGGCGCAGCATTACCGTGCCGCTGGAGTTCCGCGCCGAAGGCCGGACTTTGACGGACGGTGAGGTCAACTGCCTGATGGCGAACATCGAGGCGGCGGTGAAGTCCCGGGGCTGGGAAGTGCGGACGTAGCACTGCGCTTGAAAAGTCCGTCATTCTGATATTTCTAAACGGCTCGACGCTCGAACCGATCCGCATTTCGCGATATACTGGCACTAAGGAAGGAATCCGGAATCGTGCCAAAACCGAAAACCAGCAAGCCATCCAAGAAGCCGGCCGCAAAGCCGACAGGGTCCGCCAAGGCCAAGGCTGCGGCTAAGGCGCCGAAGCAGGCAGCGCCCGGCAAGGGCTATACCGCGCAGTCCATCCAGGTCCTGCAAGGCCTGGAACCGGTCCGGAAGCGTCCGGGGATGTACATCGGCGGCACGGGTGTCCCGGGACTGCACCACCTGATCTGGGAAGCCGTCGACAACGCGATCGACGAGGCGATGGCTGGCCACTGCACGACGATCGACGTGGTGGTACATGCCGACGACTCGGTCACCGTGGCGGATGACGGCCGCGGGATCCCCGTCGACAAACACCCGGTTTCCAAGAAATCGGCACTGGAGACGGTCATGACCACGCTCCACGCCGGCGGCAAGTTCGGCGGTGACACGGGTGGCTACAAGGTATCCGGCGGTCTCCATGGCGTCGGCATCTCCGTCGTGAACGCGCTTTCCACCAGGATGATGACGGAAGTCGCCCGCGACGGAGCGCTCTATACCCAGGACTATTCCCGCGGCAAGGCGAAGGGCGTGCTCAAGAAAGGGAAGCAGGTCAAACGCACCGGTACCACGCACCGTTTCTGGCCGGATGAAAAGATCTTCGAGGAGATCCGCTGGGAGCGGAAGGCTATCCTCGACCGGCTGCGCCAGCAGGCGTATCTCACCAAGGGCGTGACTGTCACGTTCACCGACGAGCGGGAGCAGACGAAGGAAACCGGTCCGTTCCAGTACCGTTTCCATTTCGAATCCGGCATCCGGAGCTACGTCCAACACCTCGACAAGCAGCGTGACGCGGTTTCCGACGTCATCTACCTGTCCGGGTCCGGCGGCGACGCCGAGGTCGAGTGCGCGCTCCAGTATACGAACACGTACGCCGAACACACCTTCTCGTTCGCGAACAACATCAACACGATCGAAGGCGGGACGCACCTGACGGGCCTCCACCGGGCGCTCACCCGGGTGGTCAACGACTATGCCCGCAAACAGGGCTTCATCAAGAAGGAAAAGGACGGATCGCTTTCCGGCGAGGATGTCCGCGAAGGCCTCACCATGGTGCTGTCCGTGCGTCTTCCCGACCCCCAGTTCGAAGGCCAGACCAAGGCCAAGCTGAACAACCCGGAGATCCGGAGCATCGTCGAGCAGGTGGTCGCGGACGGTCTCGCCACATATCTCGAGGAGCACCCGGCCGACGGCCGGAAGGTCGTCGAGAAGGCCTACCTGGCTGCCAAGGCCCGGCTGGCCGCCAAGGCCGCGCGTGATACGGTGCTTCGCAAGGGCGCCCTGGAGGGCATGACGCTTCCCGGCAAACTGGCCGACTGTTCCTCGAAGGACGCGTCCCAGTCGGAGCTCTACATCGTCGAGGGTGACTCCGCCGGCGGCAGCGCCAAGCAGGGCCGTGACCGCGAGTTCCAGGCGATCCTGCCACTCCGTGGCAAGATCCTGAACGTCGAGCGGGCCCGGCTCGACAAGATGCTCGCCAATAACGAGCTCAAGGCCCTGATCATCGCGCTCGGGGGCGGTATCGGGGAGGAATTCGACGTGGAGAAGCTCCGCTACCACCGGATCATCGTCATGACCGACGCCGACGTCGACGGCGCGCACATCCGTACGCTCCTGCTTACGTTCTTTTACCGGCACATGCCGGACATGATCCGCTCGGGGTACCTCTACATCGCCGAGCCGCCGCTTTACAAGGTGAGCTCGGGGCGCAATTCGGCGTATGCCCACACCGAGGCGGAGCGGGACGACCTGATCAAGCAGTTCCTGGCGAAGAAAGGATCGGTCAAGGAGATTACGGAACAGCTCTCGGACGAAGGCGGTCGGGCGACCACCTCGGCACAGAAGGACGTCGCCGGCGTGAACGTCCAGCGCTACAAGGGTCTCGGTGAACTCAATCCCACCCAGCTGTGGGAGACCACGATGGATCCGGAAAATCGGGTCTTGCACCAGGTGACCGTGGAGGACGCCGAGAAAGCGGACGAACTCTTTGATACGCTGATGGGGGCGGATGTGGAGCCGCGTAAGAAATTCATCCAAACGCACGCTAAATCCGTCGCTAATCTCGATATCTGATGGAAAGAGGAATACATGGAAGGTAAAGGCTGGTTCCTGGTCTATGGCGTACTGCTGCTGATCGTGGTGTACTTGCTCTTTTCGGTCTCGAGCCTGAACGGGAAGGTGAATGAACTCCAGGCCGACGTCGCGGCATTGAACGACCAGGCGGGCTCGATCGAGGCCTCGCCGGATCCCGACGGGGAGACGGCATCGCCGGAGCCGTCGCCGACGAGCGACCTGACCACGCCGGCCGGACGGGACGCACAGCGCAAGCAGGACCTGAACGAGATCGCGGCGGCGCTGGGCGCCTACTATGCGGAACGGAACGCCTACCCTGGCAACCTGGCAGAATTGACGACCCAGTACCTCGAGCGGATTCCCACCGACCCGTCGTATCCCCAGTTTGATTACCGGTACCGCCGGGAAGGTTCGGGCTTTATCCTGACGTCCGTGCTGGAGCAGGAGAACGATCCCGCGGACGCGGCCGGTGACGGTCGGACCGACAAGATCCTCACGATCACGGAACGATCCGCGCCGGCGGATGGCAGTCCGTCCTGAGCCGTACCCGACGGGCCGCGGGCGCTGGCAGGGCACGCCTGGAAATGAGATAATGAAGCCGTAACTGTGGCGCACCACGCCGCTCACGAGCATCCATGGCAGACATCGGGGAAGTAAAACTACAACCAATCGAAGGGGAGCTCCAGCGCTCTTATTTGGACTACGCCATGAGCGTGATCGTGGCCCGGGCACTGCCGGACGTGCGCGACGGCCTGAAGCCGGTACACCGGCGGATCCTTTACGCGATGAGCGAGCTGGGGCTTCGGAGCAGTGCCAAGTACCGCAAGTCCGCCACCGTCGTCGGTGAAGTGCTCGGTAAGTACCACCCCCATAGCGACACCGCCGTCTATGACGCAATGGTGCGATTGGCTCAGGACTTCGCGATGCGCTACCCGCTCGTGGACGGACAGGGGAACTTCGGATCGATGGACGGCGACAACGCGGCCGCCATGCGGTATACCGAGGCGAAGATGGCGAAGATCACCGACGAACTCCTGGCGGACCTCCAGAAGGATACCGTCGACTGGCAGGACAACTACGACGGTTCCCATAAGGAACCGCAGGTACTTCCGGCCAAGCTCCCGAACCTGCTCCTGAACGGCACGGTCGGTATCGCGGTCGGCATGGCGACCAACATTCCGCCGCATAACTTGTGCGAAGTCGGTGCGGCGGCGATCCATCTGATGGATAACCCCGACTGTACGCCGGCTGACTTGATGGAACATATCCAAGGTCCTGATTTCCCGACCGCCGGTATCATCTACGGCCGTGAACAGATCAAGGCTGCGTACGAGACAGGTCGCGGCCGGATTGATATGCGGGCGCGTGCCGAGATCGAGGAGCGCAAGGGTGGCACCCATCGGATCGTTGTCACGGAAATGCCGTATCAGGTGAACAAGGCGCAGTTGATCGAGAAGATCGCCGATTTGGTACGGAACAAGAAAATCCAGGGTATCGCCGACCTTCGTGACGAATCCGACCGCAATGGGGTTCGCGTGGTGGTCGACCTCAAGCGCGATTCCTACCCGAACAAGGTCCTCAACCAGCTGTTCCAGCACACCGACCTCCAGAAATCGTTCCATCTGAACATGCTCGCCCTCACCCCGGACCTCGAACCGCGGGCGATGACCGTGAAGGACGTACTGGCGCACTACCTGGCGCACCGTGAGACGGTCGTCCGGCGCCGAGCGACGTTCGAACTGGCACAGGCCAAGGACCGGGCGCACATCCTCGAGGGACTGCTGACCGCGCTCGACAAGATCGACGCCGTGATCAAGACCATCCGGGCGTCGCAGGACCGGAACGTGGCGGCCACGAACCTCCGGAAGAAGTTCAAGCTTTCCGAGGCCCAGGCCAAGGCGATCCTGGAGATGCGGCTCCAAGCGCTGGCGGCACTTGAGCGGAAACACGTCGAGGAAGAATATAAGGAACTCCAGAAGAAGATCAAGGAGCTGACGGCACTGCTCAAGTCCCAACAGAAGATCCGAGACGTGGTGAAAGAAGAACTGACCGAGCTCATCGGGACGTACGGAGACGAACGGCGGACCGAAGTGAAGCCTGAGCCGCTCGGTAAGTTCGGCGACATGGACCTGATTCCCAAAGAGGAGGTCTTCATCACGCTATCGAAAGAGAACTACATCAAGCGGATGCCGGCTTCGACGTACCGGGCGCAGGGGCGCGGCGGCAAAGGCGTGACCGGCGGGCAGACCAAGGAGACCGACATGGCGGCGCACCTGGTGAGCACCGACACGCACGCGAACGTACTGTTCTTCACCAACCAGGGCCGCGTCTTCTCGATCAAGGCGCACCAGATCCCGGTGGCCTCCCGGCAAGCCCGCGGCACGGCGATCGTGAACGTGATCCAACTGGCTCCCGAGGAACGGGTGACGGCGTTGGTACCGATCGAGAATTTCAAGGCCGAAGGTGAGTGGTACCTTTTCATGGCGACGCAATACGGGTTCGTGAAGAAGACGATGCTTTCGGACTTCGAGAAAGTCCGCTCCAGCGGCCTGATCGCGATCAACCTGACCAAGGGCGACGAACTGCGCTGGGTGCACGTGACCGACGGCAAGGACGACGTGCTGATGGCGACCGCCCAGGGCAAGGCGATTCGGTTCGCCGAAAAGGAAGTGCGCCCCATGGGACGGGCCAGCCGCGGTGTCAGCGGCATGCGCGTGAAGCAAGGGGATGGGATCGTCGGCGTGGAGTTGGTCTACAAGGACGTGGACCTGCTGGTGGTCAGTGAGAAGGGAATCGGCAAACGGACGGCGATTACCGGATACCCGCGGCACAAGCGGCGTGGTAGCGGCGTAAAGACCGCCAATATCACTAAGAAGACAGGTCTTCTGGTGAGCGCCCGGGCGATCAAGCCCGGTACGGAGAACGTCCTGATCGCCTCGGCCAGCGGACAGGTAATCCGGATATCCGTAGAGGACGTGCCACGGCTCTCCCGGGCCACCCAGGGCGTATGGATCATGCGTCTGGGGCCGGACGACCGCGTAGTGACCGTAGCGACCGCCTGACATGGATTTTCTCGGCGATCTCAGCCCCGTCCTGGTCATCAGCGGGCTGGTGTGGTTCACCGCGGAAGTCACGAAGTACCTGATCAGCCGGACGGCGGATCCCGAGCGCCACTTCCTGGATTCAGGCGGGATGCCGTCGGCGCATACGGCGATCATCGTCAGCGCGACGACCGCGATCGCGCTGGCCGAAGGAATCGGCAGTCCGCTCTTCGCGCTTGCTGTGGTCGTCAGCGCGATCGTGATGCATGATGCGGTCCGCGTCCGCTGGCCGCTTGGTGAGGCGACGGAGCGCTTGAATGAATTATCGGCGGAAGCGAAGTTGAGCACGCTGCCGGTCTTCCGTGGACACCGGATCCGTGAGGTGGTGGCCGGAGCGGTTTACGGTGCGGTCCTGGCGGCGGTACTCTACCAATTGCTGTATCCCTGACCATGGAAAGTTACCTCTTTTCAATACCTACGGACGGGCCGTACCGCTGGACGGCGTCATTCTTGGCGCCGTTGCTAAGCGCCAGCATCGGTGTGGCGGCCGCGGCCGTGTGCCGTTACTCGAACTCGCCGACGATCCGCCGTCGCTTCCGGCGGCTCCGGGACGTCTCGTTCGCCGCAGCTACCCTGTTTGCCGTCTATGCGTTGCTCCGGGCCGCAGGCGCGCCGGTCGTGAGCTACCGGATCTGGTTCTACTTGATCCTGGTGCCGTACATGCTGTGGTCGGCCTGGTGGGTCCTCCAGCTGCGCTCGCTGTCACATGACCTCGTGGTCGAGCGGGAACAGCGCCGTAAGGATGGGTACCGCCGCCGCGGCAAGCGGCGGCACCGCTAGCGTGGCTAGTTGTCGCAACTAGCAGCTCCGAGAGTCGAACGATTGCCACGTTTGAAACTTATGCGTAAAATGAGTCTTGCGGCGTAACTGCTGGAGATTCTCAAGAAGATTTATCCAACTCCACAAAACGATTGATCGTTTGCGGTTCCGTCAGGGCCGTTTTTGTTTCACGGAGGCCCGCTGCTCTTTTACAACAGGTTGACATGCCAAACCGTCACCAATGGTGGCGGTCTCTAACAATTTCTAAGACAACTTTGACCTCGCCGGCTCTTCGGAGACGGCGGGTGTTTATCAGAGAGTTTGATCCTGGCTCAGGATTAACGCTGGCGGCGTGCCTAACACATGCAAGTCGAATGATTACATGGCGGACGGCTGAGTAACACGTTGGTACCTGCCCCGAACTCGGGGATACCCCCTGGAAACGGGGACTAATACCCGATAGTTCTCTTCGGAGTAAAGATTTATCGGTTCGGGAGGGGCCTGCGTCCGATTAGCTAGTTGGTGAGGTAATGGCTCACCAAGGCGACGATCGGTAGGTGGTCTGAGAGGATGATCACCCAGACTGGGACTGAGACACGGCCCAGACTCCTACGGGAGGCAGCAGTGAGGAATCTTGCACAATGGGGGAAACCCTGATGCAGCGACGCCGCGTGGAGGAAGAAGGTCTTCGGATTGTAAACTCCTTTTATTCGGGACGAACATTGACGGTACCGACTGAATAAGGACTGGCTAACCACGTGCCAGCAGCCGCGGTAATACGTGGAGTCCAAGCGTTATCCGGATTTACTGGGCGTAAAGCGTCCGCAGGTGTCCGAGCAAGTTTCTGGTGAAAGCCCACGGCCCAACCGTGGAACTGTCAGAAAAACTGCTTGGATCGAGTGTGGCAGAGGCAGAGGGAATTCCCGGTGTAGGGGTAAAATCCGTTGATATCGGGAAGAACACCAGTGGCGAAGGCGCTCTGCTGGGCCATCACTGACACTCAGGGACGAAAGCGTGGGTAGCGAACGGGATTAGATACCCCGGTAGTCCACGCCGTAAACGATGGGTGCTAGGTATCCGACGCATAGATCCGTCGGGTATCGAAGCTAACGCGTTAAGCACCCCGCCTGGGGAGTACGAGCGCAAGCTTAAAACTCAAAGGAATTGACGGGGACCCGCACAAGCGGTGGAGCGTGTGGTTTAATTCGACGCTAAGCGAAGAACCTTACCCAGGCTTGACATCCCGGTCGTATCCCCTGGAAACAGGGGAGTCAGTCTGCTGGACCGGTGACAGGTGCTGCATGGTCGTCGTCAGCTCGTGTCGTGAGATGTTGGGTTAAGTCCCGCAACGAGCGCAACCC
>JBBDXB010000002.1:0-49998 GCA_040902515.1 Patescibacteria group bacterium | reverse complement strand
AGGGTTTGGCTGTTCGCCAATTAAAGCGGTACGCGAGCTGGGTTCAGAACGTCGTAAGACAGTTCGGTCCCTATCTGTTGTGGGCGTTTGGAAACTTGAGGAAAGTCACTCCTAGTACGAGAGGACCGGAGTGAACGAACCGCTGGTGTGCCGGTTGTACCACCAGGTGCAGCGCCGGGTAGCTATGTTCGGACGGGATAACCGCTGAAAGCATCTAAGCGGGAAGCCCTCTCCAAGATGAGGTTTCCATGGAGTCTTCGGACTCCGGGAGGTCCCAGGGAGATAACCTGGTTGATAGGCGTCAGGTGTACGCGCTGTGAAGCGCTCAGCCGAGACGTACTAATGACCGATCGCATGTATTTATCCTTTCGCGAGTGCTTGCATTCGCGTAGCCTTGACTGACAGTGCCGGCAGCAGTGCCGGTCTGTTAACCGAACTTGTCGTCAGCACGCTGGTGACTCCAGCGCGGGGGCCACACCCGTTCCCATTCCGAACACGGCCGTTAAGCCCCGCAGCGCCGATGGTACTGGGCCGCTAGGGCTCGGGAGAGTAGGTCGTCACCGGCGTACTGCCGACAAGCACGCCCTCGGGTTATGAAACGAAAACGCCCCTCAAGACGAGGGGCGTTTCGCTTGGCTGGGACGGCTAGCTTCGCTTGGCCTTCCGTTCCCGGTAGAACTGGGTGCCGTAGTAGGTGGCACTGGCCAGGAGGAAGACGAGGAAGGCGATCAGGCCGGCTTGACCCGTCTTCGGCAGGGCGGAGAAGTCATCCTCGGCATTAGTCACCGCCTTGACGGCACCGGTGGCCGGGACCGGAACGGGGGCTTCGACGGCTTCCCCTTCATCTTCCGGAGGCGTCGGGATCTCGGCCGCCGCCGGCTCGACCTTGAAGGTCACGGTCTCCTGGTTGCCGTCCTCGGTGGTGGCGGCCAGCTCGACCGTGTGGGCCTTGCCGTCTTCGATGTTACCGATCTTCAGGGGCTGGTTCCGGATCGTCGCGCTTTCCAGGTCCTTGCTCGCGGCTTCGTCTTCGCTGACGTTCGCGGGCTGCTCGTTGACCTTCACCGTGTCGGTCACCGTACCGTCGACCGTCGCGGTCAGCGTGTCGATCGCACCGTTCGGCCGGGTGCCGTCGAACTCAAGGGCGAACGCGTCCACTTCGGCTTCGGTCGCCGAGACCTTGGTCAGGGCCAGGAACGGGGCGTTCGGATCGAAGGAGGTGAGCTTCGGGCAGCCGTCGGCCGTGCCGTCCGGACCCTTCGGTTCGTTCGGGCAGGCGTCCTTGTCGTCCGGTACGCCGTCACCGTCGGAGTCAGGCGGTGCTTGTGGTTCCGGCTCGGGTGCCGGCGGGCAGGAGGCGAACATGAAGCCCGCGACATCCTGGTAGCCCCAGCCGCTCTTGGCCGCACTGTCGCGTTCCGCGGCGCTCATGGTGTAGAAGTAGTCGGCGGCACCGTGGCTGTACGAGCGGTAGAGGGGAGCGGTGTTGGCCGCCTGGTTCGGGTAGAGATACCCGGCGATTCCTTCGTAGGTATAGCCGTCATTGGCCGCGGCCCGGTCCCGCCATTCCGCGCTGGTCGTGTAGAAGTGATCTATGGCCGTGGGGCTCCAGAGCCGGTAGAAAGGCACCGTACCGGGCTTCTGGTTAGGGAACAGGTAGCCTGCCACGCCCTCGTACTTGTATCCATGGGACGTGATGGCATTGTTCCGTTCGCTGGCGCTCAGGGTGTAGAAGTGGTCTCCCTTGGCGCCGGCGATCTTGTTCAGCCGGTAGAAGGGGGCCGCGCCATTGCTGCAGGAAGCCACGTTCCCGGGCAGAGCCGGAGGCGCCGGAGGAGCCGGAGGCGGGGGAATCTTGCCGATCACCCAGCGGATTTCGACCGTCCGGTTCTTCGGCAGATGGAAGTCGATGTACGGGCCGGACTGGCCGGCGGGGTTCGGCTGGTAATCCTTCACCAGCCCGTTTAGGCCGATCGGGTTGATTTTCACCATCTCGTGGCCGGCCGGCATGATCAGGCGGACGCGGTAGAGCTGTCCCGGACCGGCGAACGTGCCGTCGGTCGGCAGGAAGGTCGGGCAGTTCCTGACCAGGGTCTCGCCGATGTTGGCACCGCCGGCAGGAGTGGTGATCCGCAGGGTGTTGTTGCTGTCGAGCGGGTAGCCGTGGCAGTTCATGCCCGAGTTCAGCTTGTTCACCCAGAACTGGACGTTGCCCAGGCGGGCATTGGCGCTTCCGTTCCGGTTACTGTCGATGGCCGAGATCAGCCGGATATTCCCGTGGTCTCCCTGGTGGGCCTTCGCCGTCTCGACGAAGGGGCTCAACAGGTTCCGGGCACCCAGGCCGTTGGCGATGGTATCCGGAGAGGTGAGGCTGCCGGTCGCAGCCTGGGCTTGCTCCCGGGCGATCCTGGTGTCGCTCCGGTCGACCACCGGAGACTTGGCCAGATCTTTGGCCTTGATGGTGATCGGGTCCTCCTGGGCGGTCGTCACGCTCTTCACATCATCGACGGTAAAGCGGTGGGAGTCTTCCGCAGCCACCTCTTCGCTGCTCTGCGCGACACCTGGCTGCACGCCGTTCCGTACCACGACCTTCACTTCATGTTCACCGGGGCGGAGGAGCTGCCGGTCGAAGCGGGTGTTGGTCACGGCGTTCGCTCCCGAACGGGTGTTACCGTATTGGAAACCGTAGGTGACGGTTTCCTTGCCGTCGAACTTCTTGCCTTTCTGGGTCCGTACGTCGATCAGCCGCCCGTCGAGGTAGACGTGCGTGCTGAATGTCTGACGGCCCTGCTTCGGCTTGAAGGTGACCTCGACCGGGAAGTCTTCCCGTTCGATCGCACCCGCTGCCGGGACTTCGATGGAGACCTCGTCTTTCGCGGGATCCGGTCCGGCGGCGAACGTGAGCGCCGCGGAAATCAATGCGACCGCGGCCAGTCCGGCGATCAACAGATGCGTATGGGAGCCTCTGACCCAGTGGGCAAGGCTCGTGAAATGGTTGGTCAGTGCGTGCATAGGTTTTGTTTCGCGGTGTTAGTTTTCGAAAATTGAACTATCTTACCATGTAAATAGCCTGGCGTCAACCCTCTTCGGCCGCCCACCGTTCACAGTCCACGGTGATCTCCCCGTTGGTCCGGACGTACGTCCATTCTTCACAGTGCCGGCCTTCGGCGGATTCGAGCTGTACTTTCTGGGTCTGCACGTACGAGGTCTGGGCGAAGGTGCTCACGGCGAACACGATGCCGCCGGAAAGGAGCGCGGCAGCCAGGATTCTGCGCGGGGTCGTGTTGAGTTGGAAGTTCCGTTCCATGGTCTTAGAAGTGTGGGCGTATCCGGAGGTACTTTCGGATCGCGGCCTGTCCCCACATGATTAGTGACACGAGTACGTAGGAGCCCAAGAAGAGCAGGGTATCGGCGATCGGGCGAAAACCGGTCAGATCTTGGATCCGGGAGCTGGTGGTGCCGAGGTTCGCCAGGAAGAATTCGGCTCCTACGGCGGACTGCCTGACGATGCCGGGATAGGTCACTACCAGGGCGATCAGGACCAGGGCGACGATGACCCCCGTCCCCAGCAGCATGGTCAGCAGCAAATGCAGTGAATCGCGGCTCATGATTTTCTCGCTTTCTTGGCCAAGGTCGTCCGGACGCCGCCGCTGAATTCGATGGTGCGCGACAGTGCCCAGACCAGCACGTAACTGATCGCGAAGAAGGTCAGGAATTTCAGGACGACACTCTCCGTTTCCAGGTAGGGGAGCCCGTTCACCAGGTTGGTAAGCCAGAATTCCCGAATACCCGAGAGGTCCTCACTGGCGCTTTGGCGGAATTGGGATACGGTGATGTAGATATGGGCAAAGAAAGTCACGACCAGCGTAAGGAAGAGTTTCCGGGCAGTCGGTGCGAAGATGTCTTTGAGTGTTTCCATGAAAATTGACTTATCATAGCTAAAAATAAGCTCCATGTCAAGACCCCGGCAAATGTACCCTGTTGCAAAAAGCACTTAACTAAGCTATGATTTTGCGTTCCATGGAAACCAGCTCTCTCCCCAGCAAAGTTCTCGGTTCGCTGATCGTCATCGGCGCGGTGCTCATGAGCACAGGCTGCTTGGACCGTACACCCGACCAGTCCGGCGTATTCACCACGGAGGACAGTGGCGGGGACTGGCGCGCCATTCCCGACCTGACGGACCCCGAGGTGGAGGAACCGGATACCTACCCGCCGCTCTCGGTGACGGCTGTGGGCGTGAATCCGGAAGTGCCGGAGCGGGTCTTCGCCGGGACGGAGGACAACCTCTATCGCAGTACGGACGCCGGGCGGTCATGGGAAGATATCACGGAGGCGCTTCCCGATACGGACGCCGTGGCGGTCCAGGAGATCGGCACCGATGCCCGGATTCCGGAAGCGGTGTACGTGGCCGGTGTCGCCCAGGGATACGGCAAGGTATTCCGCAGCACGGACGGGGGGCGCTCGTTCGAGGCCGTCTTTACCGGATCGGTGCCGCGGCGCGGTGCGACATCCGTTGCGTTCGGTCCGGATCCCAATACCGTCTACGTCGGGGACCAGGAAGGGAACGTGTATCGCTCGCGGGACGGAGGCAGCACCTGGCAGCGCATATTCTCGACGGAAGCGGCCGTGACCGTATTGGCGTCCAGCGGCCCGCACCTGTTCGCCGGCACGTTCGGCAGTGGAGTCTTCCACAGCCCTGACGGCGGGAACACCTTCACCCCCGTGAACACCGGGTTGCCCAGGGGGTCGCAGACGGTCTGGGACATGGAGACCGGAAACGGCGGGCTGTATCTCGGAACGGACGAAGGGCTCTTCCTGACCCGTGATTTCGGGCGGAGCTGGGGAGGCATCGGCAATCCGTTCCCTGAGAACGCCGGCCGGGTCCAGGCGGTCGCCGTCGAGGGGCCGCAGGTATTCTTCGCCAGCGGAGCGGTGGTCTACCGGGTTCCTCCGGAAGGGGAGCGTTTCACGCCCCGGCAGTTGGATCTGGTACGGAACGTCACCGACCTGGCGGCGGTATCCTCCGAGCGCCTGTATGCCGGCGGGCATTACCGGGACTTCACCGCGTTCGAGCAGCTCATGCCCGGCTTCCCGCGAGTGAATATCAATCCGCAAGCACGCTAGGGGCTGCCCGATCGGCGCCTTGACAGGAGCGCCTTTTTTTGTTATGGTAAAGCAATTTTTACGTTCCCATGTCCGCACTACTCGAACTCACCGTCATCACGCTTCTGGCGACCGCCATCGCCTTCCTATTGCAGGCGGTCCGCCAACCGCTGGTGGTGGCCTACATCGTCGCCGGTATCATCGCCGGGCCGTTCTTGTTCAACGTGATCCAGTCGTACGACGCGCTGCAGCTCTTCTCGAAGATCGGCATCATCATGTTGCTGTACATCGTGGGGCTCGGGCTCCGGCCGCAGGCATTGCGATCGGTCGGCCGGATTTCCGTGATCACCGGCCTCGGCCAGGTGATCTTTACGTCGGTGATCGGATTCGGGTTGGCTACCGCACTCGGCCTGGCGATGCTCGAGGCATTCTACGTCGCGGTTGCCCTGACGTTCAGTAGCACGATCATCATCCTGAAGCTCCTGTCCGACAGGGGTGATACCCACAAGTTGTACGGGCAGATCGCGATCGGATTCCTCCTGGTGCAGGATATCGTCGCCACGCTCGCGCTGGTCTTCATCTCGACGGCGACGAGCCAGCAGGGTATGAGCTACGAGCAGCTTATCGGCGTCACGGCACTCAAGGGAGCGGGCCTCACCCTGGCGGCGTATCTCGCCAGTCGGTTCGTCCTACCGCCGCTGACCCGGTTGGCTGCCAAAAGCCAGGAGCTGCTTTTCCTGCTTTCGATCTCCTGGGGACTGGGCATCGCTTCCGTGTTCTATCTGGCGGACTTCTCGGTCGAGGTCGGGGCCCTGATCGCCGGCATCGCGTTCGCGAGCTCCCCCTATGCCACGGAGGTGGCCTCGCGGATGCGCCCGCTCCGGGACTTCTTCATCGTACTGTTCTTCATCTTGCTCGGGGCGCAAATGAATATCGGCGATGTCCTCGCCGAACTTCCGCTCGCCCTGGTGCTCTCCGTATTCGTACTGGTCGGTAATCCGATCGTCGTGTACTGGCTGATGACCCGGCTCGGCTACAGCAGCCGGATCGGCTTCCAGGCCGGACTGACCGTGGCGCAGATCAGTGAATTCTCGTTGATCCTGGTCGCGCTCGGCCACGAGGTCGGCCATCTTTCCGATAACATCGTGTCCTTGGTCACGCTGGTCGGCCTGATCACCATCGCCGGCTCTACCTACATGATCACGTACTCGGACCAGCTGTACCGGTTCCTGTCCCGCCGGATCCGTTTCCGACACCCTTCGCCGCAGCAGTCCGAACGCGAGCAGGAGAACGAGGCGATCTTGTTCGGGTACCACCGGGTGGGACATCAGTTCTTCCACACGCTCAACGAAAAAGGATTTCGCGTCACGGTGATAGACTTCGACCCCGAAGTAATCCGGAAGCTCGAACTGCGCGGCGTTGATTGCCGGTATGGCGATGCGACGGACGTCGAGTTTCTCCAGGACATCGGGGTGGGGTCCGCCCGGATCGTCGTCTCGACGCTTCCCGACTTCGAGAGCAACCTGCTGCTCGTGAAGACCGTCCGGCAGAACAACAAGAATGCCGTAGTTATGGCACTTTCGCACAGCGTGGCCCAGACCGAGGCGCTCTACCGGCATGGGGCCAGCTACGCCCTGATGCCGCACTACCTCGGCGCGGAATACGCCAGCAAGATGATTCGCCGTTTCGGCCTCGATCACGCGAAATACAGCCGCCACCGCTCCCGCCACCTCAAGACGCTCAAGAAGCAACCGTCCGTCTCGTAGTCTTGCGTGCCTGCACCTGCCTCAGTACACTGGTTCCGTAGTAACCACCGTTAATCACCACGCCCTGGACGTGCCGGGGCTCATTATTCTGAACGAACATGGCCGCCAAATCCCAAAGCAAGGAATCGTTCGCGACGCTGCTTGAGAACGCGGCACCGATTCGACTCGCTCCCGGCGAAGTGATCGAAGCCAACGTCGTCACCAAGAGCAAGAGCGAACTCTGGGTCGACATCAAGGGACTGGCGACCGGCTACGTCCCGGCCCGCGAAATCGGTGACCAGCGGACGCTCACGAAGCTTGCCGTCGGCGATACCGTCTACGCCTCGGTTCTGACGCTGGAGAACGATGATGGATACGTGATCCTTTCCATCCGCCGGGCGCAGCGGGACCGCACCTGGACGGACCTGGAGGCCAGGCTCGACGCCAAGGAAGCGTTCGAGGCGACCGTTACGGATGCCAACACCGGCGGGCTCCTGCTCGACGTGGACGGGATCCGCGGGTTCCTGCCTGTATCGCAGCTGGTCCCGGAGCACTACCCGCGTGTGTCCGGCGGCGACCGCGACCTGATCCTGGAGAAACTCCGTCAGTTCATCGGCCAGCCGCTCAAGGTGCAGATCCTCGACCTCGACAAGGTCGAGAACAAGCTGATTCTTTCCGAAAAGCTGGCCCGTACGCACGAGACCGTGGAATCGCTCGCCAAGTATTCGGAAGGCGACGTAGTGAAGGGCAAGATCACGGGCGTGGTGGACTTCGGCGCGTTCGTCAGCTTCGACGACGGCCTGGAGGGTCTGATCCACATCTCCGAGATCGACTGGAACCGGGTCGACAATCCGCGCGACCACCTGTCGGTCGGCCAGGAGATCGAGGCCAAGATCGTCGGCATCGAGGGAGCGAAGGTATCCCTTTCGGTGAAGCGACTCAAGGAAGACCCGTGGGCGAAGGCGGCCGCGAAGTACAAGCCAGGGCAGAAGGTGACAGGCACCGTCGAGCGGGTCACGCCGTTCGGGGCGTTCGTGGACCTGGGCGACGACATCGCCGGCTTGGCCCATGTCTCGGAGCTCGCCGAAGAGCACGTGGAGAACCCCACCGAGGTGGTCGAGGTCGGCTCGGAGTACGAGTTCCTCGTCCTGGCGATCGATCCCGACGCACACCGGATCGCGCTGTCCATCAAGGGACTGAAGAATCCGGAAGAGGCCGTGAAGAAGGCGGCCGCCGTGCCGGCCGGCAAATCATCCGATGCCGCCAAGGATCTCTCGGCACTTCCGGAGGGTATCCTCGGTAAATTGTCGGAAGCGGGCTACGGAGACCTGGCGAAGCTCAAGGCCGCCACGCTCGAGGAACTTGAGGAACTGCCGGGCATCGGTAAGGTCAGCGCCAAGAAGATCAAGGATACGACCGGGTAGCGCAAGGCCGCTTCCCGTTATGTACGAGCCCTCATGGCTGGTACGCTATAAGGTATGGCTGAATCAGCACAATCCGTCGTGAAGCTTCCGGGCGTCGTCTCGGTGAAAGAGCTTGCCGAAGCGATCGGCAAACCCGTTCCGGCCGTGATGGGAGAGCTCATGAAAAACGGCGTGATGGCGACGATAAACGAGGATATCGACTATGAGACCGCGGCGATCATCGCCGGGGACCTGGGGGTGGCGGTCGAGCGACTGCCGGACGAGACGGAAACAGCCGATGTCTCCCGCAAACCGACCGAAGGCCAGCCCCGGCCGCCGATCGTAGCCGTGCTCGGGCACGTGGACCACGGCAAGACCTCGCTGCTCGACGCGATCCAGCAGACGGACGTGGTGGCGGGGGAATCCGGCGGCATCACCCAGCACATCGGCGCCTACCAGGTTGAGGCCATGCCGAAGGGCGGTGGCAAGAAGCGGCCGATCACGTTCCTGGATACGCCGGGACACGAGGCCTTTACCGCGATGCGCGCCCATGGCACCAAGATGACTGACGTCGCGATCCTGGTCATCGCCGCGGATGACGGCGTGAAGCCGCAGACCAAGGAGGCGGTGGAGCACATCAAGGCGGCCGGCGTGCCGTTCGTGGTCGCGGTCACCAAGGTCGATGCCGAGGGTTCCGATCCTAACAAGGCCAAGCAGGGCCTGGCGGAGCTCGACGTGGTCGCGGAAGACTGGGGTGGCGACGCCGTCTTCGTCGAGACGTCGAGCAAGACCGGACAGGGTATTCCCGAGCTGCTTGAGATGGTGCTGCTGGTCTCCGATATCGCCAAGCCGGTCGGGAATGCCGAAGGCGATCTCTCCGGCGTAGTGATCGAATCGCGTCTGTCCCGGGCCAAGGGGCCGGTGGCGACGATTCTGGTCCAGAACGGGACGCTTCGGGTCGGTGACCACCTGGTGATCGAGGATGTTACCGGCCGTGTCCGGCTGATGGAGGACTGGCGCGGGAAACGGCTCGAAGCGGCCGGACCGGGCACTCCGGCGCAAGTCGCCGGACTGTCCGGCGCACCGAGTTTCGGGGCCGGCGTAACCGGGGCCGGCAGCGAACAGGAGGCAAGGAAACGGGCGAGCGCCAACATGCGCCGGCGCCATGCCCGCCGGGTGGAAAAGCCAGCGTTGTCCATGGAGGCTATCAAACGGGCGGTGGATGCCGGAAAGGTGACGCAGCTCCCCGTGGTGTTGGTGACCGACGTCAAAGGTTCGCTCGAGGCGATCGAAGGCAGCCTGGCGAAGATTCCCCAGGACGAAGTCGCAGTCCAACTGGTACACACCGGCATCGGCTCGATCACTGAATCGGTCATCCGCCAGGCGGAGAGCTCGAAAGCGATGATCGTCGGGTTCAAGGCGCGGGTCGAACCGGCGGCGAAGAAGCTGGCCCAGCAACTCGACATCCGGATTGCCACCTACGACGTGATTTACGAACTGCTGGACGACCTGAAATCGGCGCTGGAAGCGCTCCTGCCGCCTGAGGTTATCGTCAACGAGGTCGGGAAGGGGACCGTCCTGGCGATCTTCCGGACCACCAAGGAGAGCCAGATCATCGGCTGTAAGGTTGAGGATGGAAAGTTCGTGCCCGGAACGGAATACCGGGTGGACGGGACCGACACGGAGGGCAAAGTGAAGACGTTGCGCCGGGTCGACGAAGAGGTCCAGGAAGTGTCCGCCGGAACGGAGTGCGGCCTGACGGTCGTCGGTCCACGGGTCGAAGAAGGCCAGCGGATTACGTTGCTCCGGCGACTCGAAAAGAAGCGGAAACTGCCATGAGTGCGAGACTGGAGAAGGTCAACGCGTTGCTTGCCAGGGAGCTTAACGTCGCCCTTGCCAAGCGGGGGGTGAGCGAGGACGGCCTCGTGACCGTGACCGCGGTAGAGGTCACCGCGGATCTCAAGCAGGCCGATTGCTGGGTAAGCATCATCCCGGAGACCGAGGAAGCCTGGCGGGCACTGGGGGAGACACTGCCCGAACTGCAGCGACACGTCGCCGAACGGATCACGCTCAAGTTCACGCCGAAGCTGCGGGTCCGCAAGGACGAAGGGGCAGTCAACGCCGGGCGGATAACCGAACTGCTGCAGAGATGATCCCGCGGCCTCGTCTCCTGGGGGCGATCAGCACTCTTGGGCAGGCGAGGGCTCCGGTATTGGTATGCCACGACCGTCCGGACGGTGACGCGATCGGTTCGACACTGGGTCTGGGGCTGCTCCTGGAGACACAGGGTGCCGAAGTCCAGTTCGCCTGCGTGGACCCCGTTCCCTCCCAGTATCGCTTTCTACACGGCAGCGAGCGGTTCACCGAACGACCCGACTTCCGGAAGGCGGACCTACTGGTCGTGCTCGATTGTCCGACCGATGAAAAAAGCGCCCTGGACATCGCGAAACTGGCCAAGCGGATGCCCGTCGTGGACATCGACCACCACCCCAAGCGCACACTTCCCCGTGACCGGCGGCTGGCCGTCTATGACGACCGATCATCATCCGCGGCCGAGATGGTGTATGAGCTTGCCCGTGAAGGCGGATGGCGGTTCTCGCGTCCGTCGGCGACGGCGCTGCTGACCGGTATCGTCACCGACACCTCGGCGTTCCAGAACCAGAACACCAAGTCCACGACATACCAGGCCGCCGCCGCCCTGCTGCGCGCCGGCGCCGACAACCGGGCGATCATCAAGCATTGTTTCTACCACAGTTCGATTCCCAAACTCAGGCTCTGGGGGCGGGCGATGTCGCGGATTGACCAACACCCGCAGGCGGGCGGCGTCGTCTCGACCGTACTGACGGCGGAGGATCTGGCCGAATGCGGTGCTAACCAGGACGACATCGAGGGGTTGGTTAACTTCCTGAACGCGATTCCCGGCGTACCGGCGATGATGTTGCTCACCGACCTCGGGAACGGGGAAGTCAAAGGGAGCCTGCGTACGCGCAACGAGACGATCGATGTGAACCGGCTCGCCCGGACGCTCGGCGGCGGCGGACACAAGCAGGCCGCGGGCTTCTCGGTGCCGGGCCGTCTTGCACAGAATCCGGACGATACCTGGTCCGTACTGCCGCCGCGATGACGTCCGCCTGCGGGTTCAGTCGAACCGGCCGCCGCGCCGTCGTCCGCGCAGCCAGTCGTCTCCCGGCATCTCCGGTTTTCCGGCCGGTGTCAGACGGTCGACCCGCAGGCGACCGTTCCCGGCGCTCACGATGAGTGGCGGCTGAGCGCCGAAGGTCCCCGGAGCTTCCGGGTCGCGTGCCGCCATGGCGACCGAAGCCGCGGTAATCGTCACCGTGGCTTCGTCGGCCGCGGTCCGGGCTCCCGGCCACGGCTGCATGGCCCGGACGAAACGCTCCAGGGTCTCCGCACCCTGCGACCAGTCGATCGTGCCCGATGCCTTGGTGAGCCTCGTCGTATATGAGACGCCGTCCTCCGGCTGTGGCTTCGGCTCAAGGGAACCCCGGACGATCCCGGGAAGAGTTTTGACCAGGAGTCCGGCTCCGGCATCCGCCAGTTTTTCTGACAGGGAGCCGGCCGTGTCGTCGCCGGCGATCGATACCGGCCGGACGGCATAGACGGGTCCCTCGTCGAGCCCCTCGGTCATCCGCATCAGGCTCACGCCCGTCCCGGCCTGTCCGTCGATGATCGCCTGTTGGATCGGCGAGGCGCCGCGGTACCGGGGCAGGAGGGAGGCGTGAACGTTGACCCATGGCGCCGGCAGCTCCAGGAGTTCACGGGGAACCAACCGTCCGAATGAAGCGACCACGAATGCGTCCGGGGAGAGCTCTCGCAGATCGGGGAGCACCGCGTCCAACCGGTCTGGCTCCTCGATGTCAACGCCGTGCTCCCGGGCCGCGGTCGTGACCGGACTCGGCACGGGCTCGCTGGATCGCCCGCGCCGCTGGACCGTCCGAGAGGGTTGGCTGATTGCCAGCGGGACCTCCCACCCGGCTTCCAGGACCCGCTCCAGTATCGTCCGTCCGAACGCCGGCGTCCCCAGGAATACGACTCTCATCACATCTCCTCTTCGCGGAGCTGTTCATTGCCTTCGAACCGGCTCTGCCACTCCTTGTCGGTAAGCGTGCGGAGCTTGGACAGGTCTTCCATGCGGTCGGGGAACAGGATGCCGTCGAGATGGTCGATCTCGTGTTGGATCACGCGCGCGCAGAGCCCATCCGCCCGGACGGTGAACGGCGTTCCTTGTGCGTCGATCGCCCGTATGGTGACCTCCTTTGGTCGTCGTACGTCACCGAGGAGGCGCGGCAGGCTCAGGCAGCCCTCTTCCCACCAGATCAGTTCGTCTGAGCGTTCGGTGATTTCCGGGTTGACGAAGACCTGCTGTTCCCCGACGCCGGTCACGAACACGCGGACGCTTTGACCGACCTGGGGCGCTGCCATTCCCACGCCGCCTTCCTGCCGCATGCTGGTCAACAGGGCCTCGGCCAAGTCGGCGACCTGGCGGGCATCCTTCGCTCGCGACGCGACTTTCCGGAGGACCGGGTCATCCGAAGGGACGAGCTGGTGGGGTCCTGTCGTCATATGTCCAGTGTACTCAGTAGTCGACGGAAATGCGCCGTTCGGGAGCGATCAGGGGCCTGAGCGTGGCAGGATCCCATTTCACCAGGATGGTGGCGCGGTCACCGGAGCGCGTACTTTTGGCACTGCGTTCCGGTACCCCGAGGGCCTCGAGTTGCTCCAGGACCTTCGGTCCGTCCGCCGTCGTGGTCTCGATGCGGACCAACGGTCCGGCCGGAGGAAGACGGAGCGTCCGTCGTTCGGCAAGCTCGGCTTCCAGAAAGGCGCGGTAGGTCCTCGCCGCCGCGGCCAGGGCGGGGTGGTCGGGATGCGCGGTATAGACCAGCAGCCGGCCGCCCGGCACCACCCGGGCCGCGAGCTTCCGGGCCAACGAAACCGCGCGTTCGGTAACGGCGTATCCCGGACGGGACAAAAGGGCATCGAAGTCGAGCGCGACAGCCAGTGCGTAGCGGCGGTCACGGAAGAGCGCCGGTTGGCCGGCTACGCGGACCCGCGCACCGGGAGCTGCCCGCTTCAGGGCGTCGCGGATCCCGCCGACGTGGCGGATCGTGGCATGCACCAGGACCTCGCCGTCGGTCTCCCGTATCCGTTCCGCCAGTCCGTAGGGCAGGACATCGCGACCGGAGACGTTACGGATACCGATCACGCCGGGATGCACGAGTTCCGGTTCAGGCAATGCGGGTTGTCCGGCTGCCGCCCAGGCGCGCAGGCCGGGTGCGACCGACGACAGCAGCAGGCTGGCACCCTGTCGTGCGGCAAGGAGCAGGGCGGCTTCCCGAGCGTGGTAGCGGGGAGTGCGGTCGTTCACATAGCCTAATTCGTCTTCTTGGTCCACGATTATCGTGGATAGGTTGCACCATGGTAGGAAGAGGGCGGATCGGGTGCCGACGACCACCGCACGGGTATCCGAACTTACGCGCTTCCATGCCTCACGCCGTGCCGCGATCGGCATCGTGGCAGTGAAAGGGATCGCGTCGGGAATCCGGTCGCGTACCAGCCGTGCTTCGGGAACGAGCACCAGGCATTGCCCGCGTGCCTTTGAGACCGTTTCCGCGTATTCCGGCCAGGGGTCCGTGCTGGCGAGCAGGGAAAGGCGGGATTCACCGGGGTTCGTTCGTTTCGGTGCGCAATCACCGTCTCGCCACTCCGGCAAAAACAGTCTCAACGTCTGGCCTAGCGGCGCCAGGAAGCGTTTCGCGAGCTCTTCCGCGAACCGGAGCTGCCAGTCGGGGAGGCGCTCTCCGGTACGATCACTGACTTCGACCGCCCGTGGATCGGCATCCGCGGAGTTCCAGATCACGCCGGTACGCTCCCGGCCGGCATACCGGATACGCACCACCTCCCCGCGCCGGAGCGGCATCTCGGAGCGGTACGTGTACGTCTCTCGACGGGTGACGGCGAGCGGCACGGTCGCGTAGCAGGGCATACCCCTACGCTACACGACCCATCCGACGGGATCTTATGGAATAATGGCGGAGTGAAAACCTACGCGATCATCCTCTGCGGCGGCTCCGGCAGCCGGCTCTGGCCCCGCTCCCGCAGCAAACACCCAAAACACCTTCTCGAATTGAACGGCGGCGTGACGCTGGTCCAACAAACCGTGAAGCGTCTCGCCCTGCCGGCCGAACAAGTCTACTGCGTCACCGAGGCTTCGCATGACGACCTTCTCCGGCAGCAGGTTCCGGAGATTCCATCCGAGAACATCGTGGTGGAGCCGGACCGGAAAGGCACTGCCGGCGCGCTGGCGCTAGCCCTCGGTGCCGCCACCCGGCGGGCGAAAGATGAAGACGTGATCGTCTTCTTGCCGGCCGACCAGTTGATCCAGGAAACGCGGGAATTCCAACGGACGTTCCGGGCGTGGATGGAGGCGGCCAAGCTGGAGAAGCGCCTGGTGGCGCTCGGCATCCAGCCGACGTATCCCTCCACCGGATTCGGGTACATCAACACCGGCTCCCGCCTCCGAAATCTGGACGGATTCGACGTCTTCGAAATCAAGCAATTCATAGAAAAACCCAGTGAGGTGACCGCGCGCGGCTACCTCAAGAGCGGCAAATACCTGTGGAACGCCGGAATGTGCGCGGCGCCGTTCGGCGTCTTCCGCGATGAATACGAGGCGCATCTGCCGGTCCACGCGGCGTTCATCAAACAGATGGCTGCCGGAAACGGCACGAAGGAGGCCGTCTCGAAGGCATACCTGGGACTGCCGGATGAGACCGTCGACTACGGCATCCTCGAGAAATCGGATAACCTCGCGGTAATTCCAGCTTCCTTCGACTGGGCTGACGTCGGTTCTTGGGCGGACCTCCATGACGTCCTTGAACACGACGAAAATGATAACGTCTTCGAGGGCGAATACGTGGATATCGATACCAAGAACTGCTTCGTGTATTCACCGAAACAGCTGGTGGCCACCATCGGCGTCGAGAATCTTGTTATCATTAACACCAAAGACGCCGTTCTGATCTGCCCGAAGGACCGCTCGCAAGACGTGAAGAAGGTGGTGGAGAAACTCAAACAGGACGGCCGGAAGCGATTCCTCTGAGATGACACGCAAGAAAATCAGACTGGCGCTGGCAGGCATCCTGGTGACCGCGGTACTGGCGGGACTGGTGGCCTGGCCCTCCGGTCCGGACATCAACCTGAAGCCGCTCGGCATCGACTACCAGCGGGAACTCAAGGTCCACGAGGGGCTTGACCTTGAAGGCGGTTCGCACCTGGTCTACCAGGCGGACATGTCGAAGGTACCGGAAGGAGAACGCTCGGAAGCGTTGGATGGAGCGGTGGACGTGATCGAACGGCGGGTGAATGCGCTTGGTGTATCGGAACCGCTCGTCCAGGCGAATCGGTCCGCCGGCGATTACCGGGTGATCGTGGAGCTGCCGGGCGTGACGGACGTGGAGGAAGCTTCGGAAATCATCGGGGCGACGGTGAAGATGGAGTTCCGGGAGCAGGATCCCGCGGCCGATCCGGCGAACCCTGATCCGCTGGCCGCCTACAAGGAGGAGACGGGCCTGACCGGCGCCGACTTCAAGCGGGCGGCGGTGGGGTTCAATCAGCAGACCGGCGAGCCGGAAATCAATATCACCTTCAATAGCGAGGGTGCCGAGAAGTTCGCGGAGCTGACCCAGCGGAACGTCGGCAAGCCGATCGCGATCGTGCTCGACGGCCAGATCATCTCCGCACCGCGCGTCTCCCAGGAGATCACCGACGGTAACGCCGTGATTACCGGTCAGTTCACGATCGAAGAGGCGCGACAGCTCGCGCTCCAGTTGAACGCGGGCGCGCTGCCGGTACCGGTCGAGCAGGTCGAGCAGCGGACCGTGGGTCCGACGCTCGGCCAGGAATCGGTCGAGCAGAGCCTGGCCGCCGGACTGGTCGGCCTGCTGCTGGTCGCCGCGTTCATGATCGCGTACTACCGGCTGCCCGGCGTGCTGGCGGTCCTGGCATTGCTGCTTTACGCAGCGGTGATGGTCAGCCTCTTCAAGCTGATTCCGGTGACGCTGACCCTGGCCGGCATCGCCGGGTTCATCCTGTCGATCGGCATCGCGGTTGACGCGAACATCCTGATCTTCGAACGCATGCGCGAAGAGCTCCGCGACGGCAGGACGCTTCCAGCGGCTCTGGAGACGGGATTCTCCCGGGCGTTCACCTCGATCCGTGACTCGAACGCCGCGTCGATCCTGATGTCGATCGTGCTGTTCACATTTGGTACTTCGACGATCAAGGGATTCGCGGTCGTACTGGCACTCGGCGTCCTGGTCTCGCTCTTCTCCGCGATCACGGTGACCCGCACATTGATGCGGGCGGCGGTCCGGACCCGCTTCGCCGAGCGGCCCCGGCTTTGGGATACCGGGGGGAAAGTCCGGACGGCCAAGGAGGGCACCGATGCTGCGTAAGCTCGTCAATTACCGGAAGTGGTGGTACCTCATCTCCGTGCTGTTGGTGATTCCCGGCACCATCGCCCTGGCCACGCTTGGGCTCAAGCTCGGCATCGACTTCACCGGCGGCTCGCTCCTCGAACTGCAGGTGCCGGCCGGCGCGGACAGCGACGAGGTCCGCGAGGCGGCCGAAGGTCCCTTCGGTGACCCGATCGTACAGGAAACCTCGGACGACACGTTCCAGATACGGGTCAGCGAGCTCAATCCCGAGGAGCATAACCGGCTGCTGGCGCAGATCGAAGGACGGTTGGGGGAAGGGACCGAAGAGCTTCGTTTCGAATCGGTCGGGCCGGCGATCAGCCGGGATCTTCGGAACAAGGCGATCCTTTCGGTCGGGCTTGGTTCGCTCCTGATCCTGATGTACATCGCGTACGCGTTCCGGAACGTGCCGAAGCCGGCCTCGAGCTGGCGGTTCGGGGCGACCACGATCGTCACGTTGCTTCATGACGTCCTCTTCACGCTCGGCGTCTTCGCACTGCTCGGGAAATTCGCCGGCGTCGCGGTGGACATCAACTTCGTCGCGGCGCTCCTGACCGTGATCGGTTACTCGGTGCATGACACGATCGTCGTCTTCGACCGTATCCGAGAGAACCTCGTGAAGCGGATCGGCGGCTCGTTCCCGGAGACGGTCAACTATTCGATCGCCCAGTCGCTGGTGCGCTCGATCAACACCTCCGTGACGGTCCTGTTGGTTCTCTTCGCGCTGTACTTCTTCGGCGGTGAATCGCTGCAGGGATTCGTGCTGGCGCTCCTGATCGGCACCGCGATCGGTACGTACTCATCGATCTTCAACGCCGCACCACTGCTCGTGACGTGGCAACGGTGGTCAGACAAGCGGGCGGCCAAGCGGAACGCCTAGGCGGCTTCCTGACGCCCCTGCCAGGCCCGCTCCTCTTCCCGTAGAAGGCTTTCCGTCGCACTGACCAGCATCTCGTCAAAACGCTCCCGATTGCCGGGGCGGTACGCCCATTGGAGCCGTCCGAGCCGCTTGACGGCTATGTTCTGCCCGATGGTCTCGTTCTTATCGTAGAACGCTTTCCGGGATTCGTCGGTCCGGTGCTGGCTTTGCAGGCGGTCGCTGCGGCGCATGTGTCGCATGGCCTTCCGACGCGACTGTTGGCCGCTTTCCGCGACGAACCCTTCCGCGAACTCGAAATGGTCGTTCCGGCCGCGCATGCGCTCCAGCCGTTGGATGTCCGAGAGGTACTGTTCCAGCTCGGACCATTGTTCGACATACTGTTCCAGGCCTTGCGGCGCCTCGGCGCCGATCCGGTGGATATCCGCCTCGAAACGGTCCGCGCTACGTTCCAGCCGCTGGGCGATGCCGTCCGGCCAGAGCTCCGGATCAAGGGCGAGTTGCTCGCCGGACCTTTCGTAACCGTCTTGTGATTTTTCTGCAGACATAACGCGTATAATAAGAGATACGCTACCATACCTCATTTCGCACAAAAAATCAACGTGGTTACGACAAAAAAAGCCGAACCGACGCGTCGCTGGGAATGCTCCGAGCCGGTCCCGGAGGCATTCTTACGGCGGTTTTCCCGGTATCCTCGGCCGATCGCCCAGCTGCTCTACAACCGGGGGATCACTACGCTCAAGGCGGCACAGGGCTTCCTGAACCCGGATTACGCGAACGATCTTCATGACCCGCGACTACTTTCGGGGATGGACGCCGCCGTGCGGACGATCCGGAAGGCGATCGCGGGCAACGAGCGGATCGTGGTGCATGGCGACTACGACGCCGACGGCCTGACGGCCGCCGCGCTTCTGGCTGATGTGCTGGGGCGTCTCGGCGGTGCGGTCGAGACGTTCGTGCCCAGCCGCTACAAGGAAGGATACGGTGTGGCCGCGGCTCCCAAGCGGGGGTGGCTGCAGACGGTCCGGACGGGACACGCGCGGAATGCGATCCGACGTTTCTTCAGGGAGCAGGATCGTGACGTGACGGTATCCGAAGGCCGGCAGCTCCTGTCCGAACTGCTCAGGCGCTACCGTCGCCCGGGCCGTCTCTCGAAGGACGAATGGGGGCGATTGCGCGCCGCCGCCGGGGCGTCCTCCGACGACGATGTCCTGGCGGCGCTCGGCGAAGGCCGGGTCACCCAGACGGCGTTGGCCAAAGCGCTCGGGCTGGCCGCCACCCCGCCGACCCGCTCCCGGAGACGCCCGTCCGCAGCCGGCCGTTTCCGGGTGGTGATCGGGCAGGACCTGATGCTGCCGACCACGTTCGCCGCATGCTGCGGACCGCGCCCCCTGGCGGCCATCGTCGGCTACGTTACGCTGCACAAGACGATCACGATCCATCGGCAATCGTGCGGGCAGTTGGAGAAGCTTCCGGACCCATCGCGCCTCGTCTCCGCCCGCTGGGAAAGTGCGTAGCCGTTGCCTGCCCGGGCCCGCACCCATAAGCTGGACGGTGGAACATGAGCGAATCACAACCACCAGCTTCCGACGGGCGCTTCCAGACGCTCCGTGGCATGCGCGACATCCTCAGTGATGATGCCGCCGCGTACCGTCACGTCGAGCAGGCGTTCTGGAAAATCGCCGAACGGCATGGCTTCGCCGAGATCCGGATGCCGGTACTGGAGCGGACGGAGTTGTTCACCCGGTCCGTGGGCGAGGCGACGGAGCTGGTCCACAAGGAGATGTACACGTTCGAGGATCGCTCCGGCGAATCCGTGAGCTTACGGCCGGAAGGAACGGCCGGCGTGGCACGGGCTTACTTGGAACATGGGATGGGAAGCCTTCCGCAACCGGTGAAGCTGGCGTATTGCGAGGACATGTATCGCTACGAACGTCCCCAGGCGGGGCGATTCCGGGAACATGAGCAGTTCGGTCTGGAGGCATTCGGCTCCTCCGACCCGGCGCTGGACGCCCAGGTGATCCTGACCTGCTGGCAGATGCTGGAGGAGCTTGAGATCGACCGTCCCTCGGTCCAGATCAACTCGCTCGGCGGTCCGGCATCCCAAAAGGCCATCCGGAAACTGATCACGGATACCGTCGTGTCGCACGAAGAGCGGCTGTCGGATGACGCCCGCCGTCAGCTCAAGGAGAATCCGCTCCGCCTGCTGGACACCAAGGATCCCGCCACCCGCGAGGTGGTCGAGCAAATCCCGCCGCTCGTCGACCAGCTTGTCCCCGAGGACCGGGAGCATCTCACCGCCGTGCTGGAGTATCTCGACCAGGCCGGTATCGATTACGAGCTCAACCCTCATCTGGTCCGCGGGTTCGACTACTACACCCGTACGGTATTCGAGTTCTGGGGACCGGGCGGAGCCGATGCATCGCTGATCGGCGGCGGCCGGTACGACGGCCTGATCCAGTCCCTGGGGGGAGTGGCCACCCCGGCGGTCGGAGCCGGGTGTGGCATCTACCGGATCGTCGAGGCGCTCAAGGCGAAACGCGGGCCGAAGCACTACAGCAAACGCTCGCAGGTCTATCTGATCCAGCTCGGCGACGTGGCGAAGCGGCACGCGTTCGGCTTGCTCGGCGACCTCACCAAATCCGGCGTTTCCGTGACGGCCTCGTTCGGTAAGGAGGGAATCCGCTCACAGTTACGCCAAGCCGATAAACTCGGTGTCTCGCTGGCATTGATCATCGGCCAGAAGGAAGCGATGGAAAACAGCATCATCATCCGCGACATGTCGTCGGGCATGCAGGAGACCGTGCCGCTCAAGGAAGCGGTCGCCGAAGTGCAATCCCGGCTTCCTAGGGACGTCAGCCGGCCCGCATCCGGCTAGAGTGACGCCTGATAACGCGATATACTGTCACGGATGACCGAGGAATGCGTATTCTGCAGCATCGCGAAGGGAAAGACCGATGCCGACTTGCTCCATGAGGACGAGCAGGCGGTAGCGTTCGCCGATACCAGTCCGCAAGCATCCGTCCATGTATTGGTCGTCCCTAAGACGCATTACGAGGCGATCACCGACGTGCCCGACGATGATCCGCTGCTATCGCACTTGCTGACGGTGGCGCGGGATGTCGGGAGTGAGCGTTCACCGGAAGGGTTCCGGCTCGTCATTAACACGGGAATCCAGGCCGACGCCCCGCACTTGCACGTGCACGTGCTCGGCGGTCCGGAGCGCCTGTCCCTGGTTTGAGGGGGTGATTGTTATGACATACGTACAAAAGAAGGACAACGAATCGACCGAGAACCTGATCCGGCGCTTCAACCGGAAGGTGATCCAGAGCGGCGTGCTGTCGCTGGCCAAGAAGAACCGATTCCATCAGACGAAACCCAACCGCCGAGCCCGGCGCGAGGAAGCGATTCGACAGGAGCGGCGCCGTGAGGCGCGGGCCAAGCGCATGGGATGGTACTCGTGAGTCTGTACGAACGCATCCATGACGACCTGACCGGCGCCATGAAAACCAGGCGTGAACCGGAGCGGACAGTCCTGCGTTCGGTGGTCGCCGCGCTTAAGAACGCGGAGATCGAGTCCGGAAAACCGCTCGACGACACGGCGGTGACCGCCGTGCTTTCCCGGCAACTCAAGCAGCGGCAGGAGGCAGCGGAAGCGGCGGCCGCGCGGCCGGAGATGGCCGAGCAGGAGCAGCGTGAAGCGGAGGTGATCTCTTGCTACCTTCCCGAGCCGCTTTCGGACGAGGCTCTGGCGGAGCTGGTCGATGCCGCGGTTGTCGCGACGGGTGCCGCGGGACCTTCCGACATCGGGAAGGTGATGGGCGCGTTGAAATCGAAGACCGCCGGTCGCGCCGACCAGGGTACGGTCGCCAAGCTGGTCAAGGAACGACTGGGCGCCTGAGACCATGCGTTCCTACCTGCGACGCCGGCTGCCCCTCATAGGACTGGTCACGGTAGTCTCGATCGCCCTGACGGTGATCATTACCCAACCGACTACCGGGTCGGGACGGATCGAATCCGGAGAGGTCGCCAACCAGACGTACAAGTCGCCGCGGACGCTGACATACCAGAGCAAGTTGAAGACGGAAGAGGCCGAACGGCGGGTCGCGGAGCAGGTGTCGCCGGTCTATCGCCGGGACCTCACCGCCTCCAGCCAGCAACAAGCCAAATTGAACGCCACCCTGGAGGCCGTCTCGGATATCCGAGGGAGCCGCGCCGCGGAGCGTGAGCGGATCGACCGTATGGCGCAGGTGCTGCCCAACGTCCGGGAAGACGAGGCGCGAACGATCCTGGCGCTGGGCGATCGAGATTGGCAGCGCGCTACCACGGTCACCCGGGACATCCTCGACAGGCTTCAGGACACCCGCATTACCCAGGAAGGCCTGGCACAGAGCCGGGAACTGGTGACCTCCCGGCTACCGCGCGACCTCCCGCCGTCTGTCCGTAGCAGCGTCGTGGTGCTCGGGCAACGGTTGCTCGTACCGAATTACCTGATCGACGAAGAGGCGACCCAGCGGGCCAAGGATGAGGCCCGGGACTCGGTCCAGCCCGTGAGCTATACCGTCGAGCGGGATCAGGTCGTGCTGGCGCAGGGCACGGTCGTGACGCCGTTCGACGTGGAGCGGCTCGAGGCACTCGGCCTGACCCGCCCATCCTTCGACTATCAGAAGACGATCGCAGTGTTCCTGCTGGTGCTTATCTTCACCGCTGTCCTGCTCCGGTTCAGCCCAGGGTTGGCCGGCGCCAAACACCCCCGACGACTCGCCGCCGGGCTGATCATCACGGCGATCGGCCTGGTGCTTGGCGCCGTACTGATCGTGCCGCCGCAGCCGATCCTTGCCTACGTCATCCCGGTGGCCGCCGTGCCGCTTCTGGTGTCGGTCTTTTACGGCAGTCGCCCAGCATTGGTAGCCGGACTTAGCTATGCCGCACTGTACGGACTGGCGGCCGGCGCCTCCTTTGAACTCCTCTTTATCCACCTAGCGGCCAGTACCGTGGTCGTGGCCACGCATCGACGGCTTACGGATATCCAGTCATTCCTCCGGGCCGGTGCCATCGGCGGAGTGGTCGTCTTCGTGGGGATGGTCGGATTCAGTCTCCTGGCGGCCAACTTCGATCCCGCCAACCTGCCGAAGTTCGCGGTCGCCGCCGCCCTGAACGGGGCGCTTCTCTCGACGATCACGTTCGCGGGCGCCGCGTTCCTGGCCGGGCCGCTCGGCGTCGTCACCTTCCTGCAGCTCCTGGAGCTTGAGAACCCGCGCCGTCCGTTGCTCCGGCGCCTGGCAGCGGAAGCGCCGGGAACCTACTCGCATTCGGTACATATGGCCTCGATGGTAGAGAACGTCGCGAAGCGCCTGGACGGCGCCGATCCGCTGCTGGCCCGGGTGCAGGCGCTGTATCACGACATCGGGAAGATCACGATGCCGGAATTCTTCGTCGAGAATAACCGTGACGAAAGGAGCCCGCATCAGGGGCTGGAGCCCAAGGAGAGCGCGGATGTGCTGCGGGCACACATTTCCGAGGGACTGGCGTTGGCTCACGCAGCACGGCTGCCCGACCAGGTCGCGGCGGCAATTCCGGAACACCACGGGACCACCCGCATGGAATTCTTCTGGCAGGCGGCCCGAAAGCGGTACCGGCGGACGAAAGAAGCTGACTACCGTTACATTGGCCCCCGGCCGCGCAGCAAGGAGACCGCTCTGATTATGCTGGCGGACGCGGCGGAATCCGCCTCGCGGACCCTGTCGACCCCGGACGAGAAGCGGATCCGGGCCCTGGTGCACCGGCTGATCAATGACCGCATCGAGGACGGCCAGCTCGACGAGGCGCCGCTGTCGACGAAGGAGCTCACGACGATCAAGGAAGCATTCGTGGAGGGACTGGTGGGTGACCTGCACAAACGGATCAAGTATCCCAAGCGGCGTGGCCGTTGAGGTCGAGGTCAGCGGTCCTGGCGGCCTGCCCGCGGCAGAGGTGGAGCGGCTGGTCCGTACGACCGTCAGGGCCGAGGACGGAGCAGCCGAACGGATCAGCGTGTCGTTCGTGGGGCCGGATGCGATCCGGCAGTTGAATGCCACCCATCGCGATATCAACCGACCGACCGACGTACTGAGTTATCCATTCGACGCCTCCTTCCCGCACGGTGCTGGCGGGGAAGTGGTGATCTGCCCCGAGGTCGTGCGGCGGTATGCCGACCGCGACGGCCGGGGACTTGAGGATCGGCTCCAGGAAACCGTTATCCACGGCGTCCTGCACCTGCTGGGACACGAGGACGGGACGGACGCAGGCGCGGGAGCGATGGCCGAACGCACGGCGCGTATTATGATGGAAACAAGTGATGGTTAAGGATCTCGACATCAAGCGTCTACCGCGCAGTTTCCGCTACGCCGCACGTGGCGTCTGGCACGTCATACGCACCGAACAGAACCTGCGGATCCACGTGGCGGCAACGGCGCTGGTAATCCTGGCCGGACTGATCCTTGGGATTTCCGGGGCGGAATTCGCGATCATCCTCCTGGCGATCGGACTCGTCCTGACCGCGGAGGTGATCAACACGGTCGTCGAAGACTTCCTGGACATCATCCATCCCGAACATCACGAGAAGGTCCGGCGGATCAAGGACGCGCTGGCCGGCGCGGTGCTGCTGGCGGCGCTCGTCGCTGTAGGGGTCGGTGCGCTGGTCCTCGGACCCCGGCTGCTTGCGGCGCTCGAACTCGCAGCCTAAAGTGAAGGAGAATACAAACTGGCTCGCTGAGCGAATTTTTTGATGGCACGGGAACACATCGTCGTAGGACTCGACATCGGCACGGAGTTCATCCGGGTTACGATCGGGCAAATCGCCGGAGAAGATCCGGATCCCTCGATCATCGGCGTGGGGGTCGCGCCTGCCGCGGGACTCCGTCGGGGCAACGTCATCGACGTCGAGGAGACCGTGAAGTCAATCGCGGCGGCCGTCGAGGAGGCGGAGCGCACCTCTGGCGCCTCCGTTGGCAATGCGTTCGTGAACATCTCCGGCAGTCACATCGAATCCCAGAACTCGCGCGGAGTCGTAGCGGTTTCCCGGGCCGATTCCGAAGTCGGTGCCGAGGACGTCAGCCGGGCGGTCGAGGCGGCCAAAGCCGTCGCCGTGCCGGCGAACAAGGAGATCATCCACGTCATCCCGCGCGAATATATCGTCGACGGCCAGGAAGGGATCAAGGACCCGGTCGGCATGAACGGCATCCGTCTGGAGGTCGAAGCGCACGTGATCTCGGCGGCGACGCCGCAGATCAAGAACCTCGGTAAATGCGTATACCAGGCGGGAATCGAAGTGGAGAGCATGGTGCTTTCCGGGCTGGCCGCCGCCCAGGGCGTGCTCAGCAAACGTCAGAAGGAGCTGGGGGTGGCATTACTCGACATCGGTGCCGGCGTGTCCGATCTGGCGATCTTCGAGGAAGGCGATGTGTACGGCTCGGCCGTGATTCCGATCGGCGGCAGCCACGTCAGCAACGACCTGGCGATCGGGCTCAAGACGGACACGGACATCGCAGAGCGGGTCAAGTTGGAGTACGGCCACGCGCTTCCGAAGGACGTGCGTGGCAAGGAAACCGTGGATATCGGGGCCCTGGCGCACGGCGACGAGAACAAGGTCGCGAAAAAGCTGATCGCGGAGATCGTCGAGGCGCGGATGACCGAGATTCTCAGCCACGTCCAGAAGAAGCTCAAGGAGCTGGATCGTAACGGCAAGCTTCCGGCAGGTCTCGTCCTCACCGGCGGGGGAGCGAAGTTGCCGGGGCTGGTCGACCTCGCCAAGGATTATCTCGGACTGCCTGCCCAGGTCGGCTTTCCGTCCGACCTCAAGGGGATGGTGGACAAGGTGGACGATCCGTCTTTCGCCACGTCAATCGGACTCATGCTGTGGGGCCTGGAGAGTCATGAACAGACCAGAACAACAAAAGGGTTCAGTGGCTTGCCGGGTGCACAATACCTTGATAGCGTGAGGTCAGTTGTCAAACGGTTTTTGCCGTAGTACACTGACCAGTCATTAAACAAGGTCACCCAAAGTATGGAAGTTAAGCCAGAAATTGAGACTTTTGCCCGGATCAAGGTCGTCGGCGTCGGCGGTTCCGGCAATGCGGCGGTAAACCGGATGCTCCAATCCCAGATGCGGGGCATCGAATTCATCGTGATCAATACAGATGCGCAGGCCCTGCACAACTCGCAGGCCCCGCTCAAGATCCACATCGGGAAGGAGACCACCCGTGGTCTCGGCGCCGGCGCGGATCCGGAGATGGGCCGCAAGGCTGCCGAAGAGGACCGCGGCGAGATCGCCGAGGCGCTCCGTGGCGCGGACATGATCTTCGTCACCTACGGGGCCGGCGGCGGTACCGGCACCGGCGCGGGACCCCTGGTAGCTGACATCGCCCGCGAAGTCGGTGCCCTCACCGTCGGCGTGGTCACCCGGCCGTTCGGCTTCGAGGGCCAGCGCCGCCGGCGGATCGCCGATTCCGGCATCGAGGAGTTGAAGGACCGCGTAGACACGCTGATCACCATCCCGAACGACCGCCTGCTCCAGGTGGTCGACAAGAAGACCTCTATGTTCGACGCCTTCTCGGTCGTCGACGACGTGCTGCGCCAGGGCGTGCAGGGCATCGCCGACCTGATTACCCAGCACGGCATGATCAACGTCGACTTCGCTGATGTGAAGGCCGTGATGGCCAACGCCGGCTCCGCACTGATGGGAATCGGTCACGGTACCGGTGAAAACCGGGCCATCGAGGCCGCTACCGGCGCGATCGACTCGCCGCTCCTGGAGCTGGCGATCGACGGGGCCAAGGGCATCCTCTTCAACATCACCGGCGGCAACGACCTTACCATGCACGAGATCGACGAGGCGGCGAAGGTCATCACCGATGCGGCCGACCCGGATGCCAACATCATCTTCGGGGCGGTCATCGACGAGGAACTGGCGGGCGAGATCAAGATCACGGTCATCGCCACCGGATTCGCCGGCGAAACCCGGAAAGTCACCCGGCGTGACGATACGCAGGATACCGCCAGCGCGGGTGCCGCGGCAGCGCCGGCGTTCGACGCGGCCGCTGGCGCGGATGCGCCCGATACTGAGCAGGCGGACTCCGACGAACTCGACGTTCCGGCATTCATCCGCCGGAAAATGAACTAGCGTTCCCAACGAACCACTGAGAACACCGCCCCGGATGGCGGTGTTCTTCTTTTCCCCGTCCGTTTCGCATGAACGGGTATTTAGAACGGTTGTTCAGTTAGTCGCGAAAGTACCCGGACAAGCTAGATGGACGAACAACCAAGCCGTTCACATCCTTGACCCACGCTAAATATGGTAGCTAGTGTGAGCAGGCTATCCTATATCTAGTGGTTCCACGTACCGCTCCCGCCATATTGACCACGGAGTCCGATAAGGATAAAAAATCCCTTTGTTATGGAATGTCCACAGTGCCAAACCGATTCGCTTCGCGTGATTGACTCACGCGACGTAGAGGCGGAGCCGGCGATCCGCCGCCGCCGGGAGTGCGAACGTTGCGGATTCCGCTTCACGACCTACGAACGCATCGAGACCCCGCTGCTCAGCGTCGTGAAGAAAGACGGCCACCGTGAGCCTTTCTCACGTGAGAAACTGGCCCGCGGAATCCGCCGGGCTTGCGAGAAACGTCCTGTTTCCGAGACGGCCCTGGAACGGGTGATAATCCGGTCCGAACAGGAGATCCGGAGCCAGGGTGAAGCCGAAGTGGCGGTCCGGCGCATCGGCGAAGCGGTCATGCGGCACCTCAAGAAGCTCGACCACATCGCATACATCCGTTTCGCCAGTGTGTATCGTGAGTTTGCAGACCTTTCGGAGCTGGACGCGGAAATCAAGAAAGTCCTCGGCAAGCAAGAAAAAGTCTTGGGTAAGCAGGATTCCCGTTCGCGGGACCGGCAATTGGCATAAATACTAATACATAGAAAGGAGCATCGTGCCCGAAGCCACCATTCAAAAACCCCCGAAAAACCTAAAGCAGGCCGCGTTGAAACGGCCCGTGCCGGTGGAGAAGGGTACCGAGCTCGACGGCATCCGGAAGAAGGTATTCTTGGACCGCTACGCCTGGAAGGACCAGGAGGGCAACCCGATGGAAGCGTACCCCGAGCAGATGTGGGGCCGCGTCGCCAAGGCGCTCGCCCTCGTGGAGGAGCCGGCCAAGCGGAAGCACTGGGAGCAGCGGTTCTACAAGGCGATGGAGGGTTTCAAGTTCGTGCCGGCCGGTCGGATCCTTTCCGGAGCCGGGACCGGACACCAAGTGACGTTCTATAACTGCTTCGTGATCCCGTCACCGACGGATTCGCGGGACGGCATCCTCGATAATCTCAAGGCGATGACCGAGATCATGTGCCGGGCCGGCGGCGTCGGCGTGAACCTCAGTTCACTCCGTCCGCGCGGCAGCCACATCAAGACGGTTAACGGCACCAGCTCGGGTCCGATCCCGTGGGGTGAGCTCTATTCGGTCGCCACCCATGAGGTGATCCAACAGGGCGGGAGCCGGCGCGGTGCGCTGATGCTGATGCTCAACGACGACCACCCGGACGTGGAAGAGTTCATCGGCGCCAAGCGTGACCTCAAGCGCCTGCTCGGTGCGAACATCTCCGTCTGCATCTCCGACGGCTTCATGAAGGCAGTCAAGGAGGACGGTGACTGGGAGCTCAAGTGGGAAGGCAAGCACTACAAGACGGTCAAGGCCAAGGAAGTCTGGAGCAAGATCTGCGAGAGCGCCCACGCGTCCGCCGAGCCGGGACTGCACTTCATGGAGCGCTCGAACAAGCGCAGCAACACCTGGTACTACGAGCAGCTGATCTCCACCAACCCCTGCGGCGAACAGCCGCTCGGTGCTTGGGCGGTCTGCAATCTCGGCGCGCTCAACCTCTCCGCGTTTGTTACCGAAGAGGGCGAGATGGACTACGAGTCCCTAGCCGACCATTCCCGCGTCGCGATCCGCGCGCTGGACAACGTCGTGGATGCCAACTACTACTTCTTCAAGGAGAACGAGGAGCAGCAGATGGGCACCCGCCGCACCGGTCTCGGCACGATGGGTCTTGGTGACGCGATGATCAAGATGAAGCTCCGCTACGGTTCCGACAAATCGTTGGACGTGATCGACAAGATCTACAAGACCATCCGTGACGCCGCTTACGACGAATCGGCGGAAATCGCCAAGGAGAAGGCGCCGTTCCCGATGTTCGATCGCAGCAAGTACATGCAGGGCTGGTTCATCAAACGGCTCCCGAAAGAGGTCCAGGACAAGATCGCGACGTACGGTATCCGCAACGCGGTCGTCCTGACCCAGGCCCCCACCGGGACGACCTCGCTGCTCTCCGGCGTGTCCTCCGGCATCGAGCCGGTCTACGACTTCGCGATGAAGCGTACCGACCGGACCGGCGAGCACATCCTCTACCATCCGCTCTTCAAGGCCTGGAAAGACGAGCATCCGGAGGATGCCAAGGCCGGCAACATACCCGATTATTTCGTGACCTCGAACGACCTGACGCCGATGGACCACGTGAAGGTACAGGCCAAGATCCAGGATTACACCGACAGTTCGATCTCGAAGACCGTGAACGCGCCGAACTCCTACACGGTCGAGCAGGTGAAGGAGCTGTATGAGGCCGCCTACGACATGGGCCTCAAGGGCGTCACGTTCTATCGCGACGGCAGCCGTGACGCGGTGCTGACGCGCGTCTCCGACGAGAAGAAAGAAGAGCAGCCGGCGGAGGCTGCCGGCGATGCGAAACCGGGGGAGATGGCCCGTGGCATCCTGGCGCCACGTCCCGGCAAGCTGAAGGGCGTGACCGTACGCCAGATGACCGCCTACGGCAAGATGTACGTCACCATGAACACCGACGAGAACGGTAATCTGCTCGAAGTGTTCGCGATGCTTGGCAAGGCCGGCGGCCTGGGCGCCTCCATGACCGAGGCGATCTGCCGCCTGATTTCGCACAGCCTCCGGGCCGGTGTGGCGCCGCGGCTGATCATCAAATCGCTCCGGGGCATCACCGACCAACCCTACGGATTCGGCGACCGGAAGGTGACGTCCGTGGCCGACGCGATCGGCAAGACGATCGAGGATTACCTCTACCCCAAGCTGGAACTTCCGGAGACTGGTGGCGCTGAGCAGCAGTCGGCGTTACCGGAAGACGCCAAGGCCCAGGCAGCGGAAGTCGACGCCAAGGCCCAGGCCATCGCCGGGGCCGCGGAAGCGTCCCAGCAGGACGCCACCAACCTTGCCGGGATTTGCCCCGACTGCGGCGGCCCGCTCGAGTTCGCGTCCGGGTGCAAGGTCTGCCATACCTGCGGCTACTCCGCGTGCGGCTGACCCTGCCCGAGCAGTCCTTTTAATAACCCTTGATGGAAACGGATGGAGCCGGGGAAGCGCCGTGAGAATCGGCCGCGGTCCCGCCACTGTGATCCGAGCGCCCTGACGGGCGCGAGGTAAGCCAGAGTACCGGTTCGTCCGCGACATGTTCCGACCTACGGTCGATAGGTCAGGGAATCGCGCCCTGATGGCGCGTTTTTTAATCAAACAACCACATATGCCAATCAGTCCTGAAACAGAAACCTTACACACCGCTTCGAAAGAGGAGTTGATCGCCGGATTGCCGCTTGCGGGAGCCGACCGCGAGGTCATCGTCCGGAATATCCGAAGCAGTAACCTCGAGGTCCGGGACCCGGGGCAATTCTGGGGTAGCGTCGCGGAAATTCCCGGACTGCGCGAGGACACCCAGGCGGAGGCGTTCACTTTGCTCGCGGAACCGGGGGCCTACTACGACGGCGACCTCGAGACGGACCTGGCCGAATTCGCGCGGGATCCGATGGGCAAGCGGTCCGAGATCCTGTCAAAGATCCGGCGGGGTAAGGACGAGGAACGGGACGATGAGCCTCCGCGGGGCGGCGGGACATCGCCCGACCGGCACCACCGGCCGGAAACCCCTCCTCGGGCTCACGCCGACACCCGTTCCGAGCGACCCCCGACGCGCCGGAGCGAGCGTCACCCCGGCCTGTTCCCGGACGATTCCGGACCGGACCACCTGCCGCAGGATGTCACGGTGCCGGAAGACGGCGACAGACATCCGGACGTGGCGCCCGCCGCGCTGCCGGTAGACCTGGCAACGCTCCTGGTCCGGCTCCGCGCTCAGCGGAAGCCGCTGGACCGCCGGCTGGCCGCGGAAATCGCCCTGCGGCGAAGGGATATCGGCGCGGATGACCCCTGGGTGGCGCTGGCCGTCAGTGAGTCGGAAGCAGCTCCGGCGGAGCCGGATCCGGCAGTCCGCCCGATTGCAACCGACCGGCGGGCAAGGGAAGATGGAAACCATGACGCGGATGTTCCTGGTCCAGTTCATCGAGATCCTGAGCTTCACGCTGCAGATCCTGATCATCATCAGGGTGCTGATGAGCTGGATCAATCCGCATCCGAGCGGCGCGTTGGGCCGGTTCCTGATGGAGGTGACCGAACCGATCCTGAAGCCGTTCCAGCGAATCCTGCCGCCGATGGTTGGGATCGACTTCTCGCCGATCTTAGCCCTGGTGGTACTGCAGATCCTCACGAGCTTGGCGATCCGGACACTCGGCTGAGCGCAGACCAATTGGCGGCGATCGAGGTGGCCCTGCTTCCGGAGTCCGACGAGGACGACGATCCGGCCCTCTCCGGCGGTGATCCGGACGAACCCTTGCTTGGACTTCCCGATGGACGGACGGGTAGGATAGACGGGTATGGAAGCGTTCGTCTCGAGACTGGAGATCGTCGGCCAGAACTTCTGGGACCGATTGCCGGAGTTCCTGATCACGCTCCTGATCGGTTATCTGCTGGTGGAGCTGGCGATCTTCATCCTCGCCTCGGTGCTCCGGGCGAGCAACGTTCCGAAGGCACTGGCAATGCTCCTGTACTCCCTGACGCGCGCATTTCTCTGGGTGGTCCTCTTTCTGGTACTGCTCCAGAAGCTCGGCCTGGACGACGTCCTGGTGGCGGTGACCGGCTCGTCGGTGATCGTGGCCCTCTTCGTCTCGACGGGGATCGCGCCGCTGGTGGCGGACACCTTGTCGGGACTGTCCCTGGCCGCCGACCGGAACTTCCAACCGGGAGCGAAGGTACGGGCGGGGGAGAAGGGGACCGTCGGCTACGTGGTGGGCATGACGGCCCGGAAGACGCGCATCCGGACGCCGGACGGGAGGGTCCACGTCATCCCCAACTCGGTGATCGACAAGAACGAATGGGTGGTGCTCGAGACGAAAGGCTCCACGCGGCGTTCGACCCGGAAACGGAAATAGATTATCCTGAGCCTAGAGAAGCGCCTGACCCCGGCCATCACCGGGAGATGCTTCCGGAAGAACCCTCGTCCGCGGACGAGCCAGTAGACCCGGACGGCCGCGGCCCGTCATCGCCGTCAACGAAGCGCCCTCGTTTGGAGGGAACCGAGGTGGTACCGCCCGGCAGGGTCCTCGCAACCGCGAGGTCATCCCATGGAGAAGAAACGACTTTCCACCCCGAAACCGGTCACGTCATTCCCGAAGCTGGAAGAGCGGATCCTGCGGCTTTGGAAGCGGGAGCAGACGTTCCGGAAATCCCTGCAACGGACCGAGAAGGGTAAGCGGTTCACGTTCTACGACGGTCCGCCGTTCGCGACGGGCCTGCCGCACTACGGCCATCTGCTGCAGGGGACGATCAAGGACATCGTCCCGCGGTTCCGGACGATGCAGGGCCGGTACGTCGAGCGCCGGTTCGGCTGGGACTGCCACGGCCTCCCGGTCGAGTATGAGCTGGAGAAGGAACGTGGCATCAAGGGACGGCCCGACATCCTCAAGATGGGCGTCGCCACCTTCAATGACGCCTGTCGATCGATCGTACTCCGGCATACCAAGGAGTGGCAGAAGACGACGGAGCGCCTCGGGCGCTGGATCGACTTCGAGAACGACTACAAGACGATGGATCCGCAGTACATGGAATCCATCTGGTGGGTCGTGAAGACGCTTTGGGAGAAAGGGCTGCTCTACGAGGGCCGCAAGGCGATGCACATCTGCCCGCGCTGCGCCACGCCGCTCTCGAATTTCGAAGTCACGCAGGGATATCGGGACCGGGTCGATGAATCGGTCTACGTGGCGTTTCCGCTCGCTGACGACCCGGATACGGCACTGGTGGCCTGGACGACGACCCCGTGGACGCTACCGGGAAACGTGCTGCTGGCCGTCGGGCCGAAGATCGGGTATGTGAAAGTGCGTCACGACGGAAAGTACTACGTTGTGGCGGCAGACCGGGTAACCGCCGTATTCGGCGATGATGTCGAGGTGCGAGAATCCGTGAAGGCGGACAGCCTCGTCGGCCGCCGGTACGAACCGCCGTTCCCGATGGACGGGTTGTCCGGGAAGCACCATGAGGTCGTCGCGTCGGATGCCGTGACGGCCGAGGACGGGACCGGCGTGCTGCACGTGGCTCCCGCATTCGGTGAGGAGGACAATGCGATCGGGGAGCGGGAGGGCGCGGCGTTCGTCCGGCACGTGGACATCATCGGGCGGTTCACGGAGGAATTCGGACGCCATGTTGGGATGAAGGCGCATGGGGAGGGGGATGCCGCCGTCATCGCCGACCTTGCGGCGGAGGGAAGGCTGGTCCGTAAGGAGCGGTTCACACATAGCTATCCCCATTGCTGGCGCTGCGACACGCCGCTGCTCAACTACACGACCGACTCCTGGTTCGTCGCGGTCACCAAGGTCAAGCGGCAGCTGCTTGCCGAGAACCGGAAGATCGATTGGATGCCGGCCCACGTGCGGGACGGGCGGTTCGGCAAGTGGCTGGAAGGCGCCCGCGACTGGGCGATCTCCCGCAACCGCTTCTGGGGCAACCCGCTTCCGATCTGGAAGTGTGACAACGACCACGTGACGGTCATCGGGTCACGCGAGGAGCTGAAGCGGCTTTCCGGGAAGGCACCACGCGACCTGCACAAGCAGTTCGTGGACGGTATCACGTTCCCGTGTCCGGATTGCGGCGAGGAAGCCCGGCGGATCGAGGACGTCCTGGATTGCTGGTTCGAATCGGGTAGCATGCCGTACGCCTCGGTGCACTACCCGTTCGAGCATCGCCGTGAGTTCGCGCAGCGCTATCCCGCCGACTTCATCGCGGAGGCGCTCGACCAGACGCGGGGATGGTTTTATACGCTACACGTGCTTGGCGTGGCACTGCAGGGTTCGCGGGCGTTCGAGCAGGTGGTCACGACCGGACTGGTCCTGGCGGAGGACGGCAAGAAGATGTCCAAGCGGCTCAAGAACTATCCGGAACCGAGCGAAGTTTTCTCGAAGTACGGCGCGGACGCGATGCGGCTGTATCTGGTGCAATCGCCGGTAGTCCGCGGCGACGACCTGCGGTTCGCGGAACGGGACGTAGCCGAGCTGTCACAATCGTTCCTGGGGACGCTCTACAATACGTACGTATTCCTCGCCACGTATGCCAGCGTCGACGGCTGGGAGGTGTCGGGACGCCCGCGGGCACCGAGACACCTGATGGACCGCTGGATCCTGGCCCGAATGGACGGCGCGGTCAGGACGGTCACGTCCGGGCTCGAGCAGGGCGACCTGATGGCCGCCTCCCGGGAGCTTTCCGCAGTACTCGACGATCTCTCGAATTGGTACGTCCGCCGCAGCCGGCGGCGCTTCTGGAAGAGCGAATCCGACGCCGACAAACGCCAGGCGTACGCGACGCTCCATCACGTGCTCTGCGTATTCACGCGTCTGGCAGCGCCATTCGTACCGTTCCTGACCGACCACATCCACCGGGAACTTACCGGCGGGAGCGCGCATCTGGCCACCTGGCCGCGGGCGGGGAAGACGACTCCCGCCGGCGCCCGGTTAGCACATACCATGACTGACGCCCGGGAGATCGTCCGGCTGGGGCTGGCGGCCCGGGGAGAGGCCGGGGTTAAGGTCCGTCAGCCGTTGGCACTGGCCCGTGTCATCGACCGCAGCGGTCGAAAGAAGAGCAATGAGATTGTTCGGATAATCGCCGAGGAACTGAACGTCAAGGAAGTCCGCTTCGTCGAGCGGGAAGGGAAACTCATCCGGAAGGTTCCCCGTCCCGTGCCGGCGGTGCTCGGTCCGGCGCTCGGATCGGAGGCCCAGCGGGTGATCCGCGCCCTGAAGCAGGGCGAGTACCGGGTGCAGGGCCGCGCCATCACCGCCGCGGGTCATCGTCTTCCGCCGGACGGCGTCGAGTTCGTCTACGAACATGGCGGCGAGCTGGCCGTATGCTCCAGCGAGCATTTCGTGGTCGCGCTCGATACGGAGCTCACCGACGCGCTCAGGCAGGAAGGATACGCCCGCGACGTGATCCGTCACGTCCAGGAGCTTCGGAAGTCCCGCGGCTTGTCCGTGGATGACCGGATCAAGCTCACGCTTGCTACCGACGCGCCGGAACTGGTGCGCGCGCTCGACGCCCACCGCCGGCTCATCGAAGACGAGACCCTGGCTCGCCCGCTTGCGCTTGAGGAGACGGGACCCGAGGCTGAACGGGTGCAGGTGTCCGGACTACCACTGACGATCTCACTGCGGCGCGCCTGATGGAACGGATCCGGTATTTCGACTGGTTCCTGCAGGCCGCCGTGGTCCTGCTGTTGACCTTCTCGGTCGCGGTCATCTTCGCGATCACGTTCGGCGATGCCGGTTCGGGCGGTGCCAGTGACGCCGTCCAGCAGCTCTTCATCGCCCTACTGGGACTCGGCATCGTCGCGGTGATCGGTGTCAGCGACTACCGGGTCTTCCGCCGGACCGCCGGAGCGCTGTACCTGCTCTCGCTCTTCTTCCTGATCCTCGTCGAGCTGGTCGGCGTCTCGGCGCTCGGCGCCACCCGTTGGATCGACCTCGGATTCTTCCAGTTCCAGCCGTCCGAGTTCGCCAAGCTCGTGATGGTGGTCGTGCTCGCGAAGGTATTCGCCGATCACCAGAAGACCCTCGATACCTCACGGACGTTCTTCAAGTCACTGGCCTACACCATGCCTCCCGTGCTACTGGTGGCCGCCCAGCCCGACCTGGGCACGGCGATGGTGCTGATGAGTACGTGGCTCGGCATGACGATCGCCGCGGGTCTCCCGAAGCGCTTCTTCGTCTGGACCGCAGGAGTCGTCACCGCGCTGCTGCCCGTGGCCTGGCTGTGGCTGCTGCAGGATTATCAGAAACGCCGGATCATGACGCTGATCGACCCGATGGCCGATCCGCTGGGCGCGGGATACAACGTCCAGCAGGCGCAGATCGCGGTCGGGTCCGGCGGCATCTTCGGACGGACGCTCGGGTCCGGTTCACAAAGCCAGCTCAACTTCCTGCCGATCCAACACACGGACTTCATCTTCGCGGTGATCGCCGAGGAACTCGGATTCTTCGGCGCGCTCCTGCTACTCGGATTGTTGGCGGTCGTGATCTACCGCTCGCTGGCGATCGCCCGCGGAGCCCATGACTTCTTCGGCTATCTGCTGGCGATGGGCATCATGCTGATCGTTCTGATCCAGACCGTCGTGAACATCGGCATGAACACCGGCATCATGCCGGTCACCGGCATCCCGCTGCCGTTCGTCAGTTACGGCGGTACCAGCATCCTGATGTTGCTGCTGGCCGTGGGTATCCTGCAAAGCATCGCCAGCAGCCGCTCGCGCCGGGTGGACGCGCCGACCTTCGCCGGCTAGCGATGCCGACGGGGAGGGTTTTGCATGCCTGGCAGGTAACCGGCTACACTGATTTGGTATGGCAACACACGCGATCATCGAGACCGGCGGAAAGCAGTACCGCGTCCAGGAGGGCGACGAATTGGTCGTCGAGAAGCTTGATGGCAAGAATCTGAGCTTTCCGGCACTGGCCGTTACCGCGGACGGGTCGGTGACCCGCGGCAAGGGAACGGTCCGGGCGGAAGCGGTCGAGGAAACCAGGGGTCCCAAACTGGTCGTCTTCAAGATGAAGCCAAAGAAGCGCTCCCGGGTGAAGAACGGTCACCGGCAGTCCGGTACTCGGATCAAAGTCACCAAGATCGTCACGTCGTGATCCGCTCGCTCCCCGGAAAGCGGAGCGGTAGGATGGAGAAAATACCGATATGACCGTCATCGCATTCGCCAACCAGAAAGGGGGCGTCGGCAAGACCACCACCGCCGTGAACGTGGCGGCCTCCTTGGCGCAGCGCGGGCGTCCGACCTTGCTGATCGACGCGGACCCGCAGGGGAACGCGACCAGCGTCCTGGCTGCGGACGTGCCGTCCGAAGGGGCCTACGACGTCCTCTGTCGGGGGCGGTCCGTCGGGCGCGTGATCCGGGCCAGTCGATGCCGCGGTCTCGACCTGCTGGCAGCGACGGAGGACTTGGCCGGCGCCGAGGTGGAACTGGCGTCCGCAGAGGGGCGCTACACCCGGCTCTCGGCGGCCTTGGCCGGCCACCGCTACCGGTACGTGATCATCGATTGCCCGCCGTCACTCGGCTTCCTGACGTTGAACGCGTTGGTCGCTGGTCGGTTCGTGGTGGTCCCGCTCCAGGCGGAGTACTATGCCCTGGAAGGGCTTGCCAAGCTGACGGGGACCGTCGAGAAAGTGCGCGGCAGCCTGAACCCCGAACTCGACCTGATGGGAATTGTCCTCACTATGTTTGATCGCCGCCTGAACCTGGCCCGCCAGGTGGGCGACGATGTCCGCCGTCACTTCGGTTCCCGCGTATTCCGCACGGTCATACCCAGGAGCGTCCGGCTGGCCGAAGCGCCGGGATTCCGTGAATCAGTGATGAGTTTCGACGGCATGTCGTCGGGAGCGACGGCCTATACCCATTTAACGGAGGAAATCCATGAGCGCGCCGAAACGCGGTCTCGGCAGAGGGCTTGAGGCGCTCCTCCCTGATACCCAGCCCCGCCAGGAAGTGGCGGTGGTGGATATCCAGCTCCCCGATACCCAGCCCCGGGAACGTTTCGGGGAGGCGGAAATCGAGTCCCTGTCGGCCAGTATCCGGCACCATGGCATCCTTCAGCCGCTGGTCGTTTCCGAAGACGGTGGCGGATTCCGGCTGATCGCCGGTGAGCGACGCCTCCGTGCGGCCAAGCTGGCCGGGCTGTCCCACGTGCCGGTCTTCATCCGCAGCGACGAGGCGCAGCGCCACTTCGAACTTGCCCTGATCGAGAACCTCCAGCGCAGCAATCTCTCGCCCCTTGAGGAAGCCCGGGCGTTCGAACGCCTGTTGTCGGAATCCGGGCTGAGCCAGGAAGAACTGGCGAAGCGCCTCGGCATCGGCCGCTCGAAGATCGCGCTCACGCTCCGGTTGCTGACGCTGCCGGCCGATGCCGGACGTGCCTTGGACGAAGGCCGGATATCCGCCGGACACGCCCAGGCGATCCTGGCGGCGGCACCCGAACGCCGGGAAGCGTTGCTCGGGAAGATCATCGCCAACGGGTTGTCGGTCCGCGCGGCGGAGCGTGCCGCAAAAACCGGCACCTCGAGGGTCGCGGCCTCGCCGCAGCCCGCGTGGGCTACCGATTTGGCACGTGACCTCGGTGCCCGGGTCACCGTACGGGGAAGCGCCGGCGGCGGATCGCTGACGATCAAGTACCATTCCGCCGGGGAACTGGAAACCATCGTGAAGCGGCTCCGTTCGGAAGGATAGGCCCGGCCAACCCGGCCGGCGTCAGGGACGCAGCACCGCCACGGGCAGCATCGCCTGCGGGCGGTGGGGAACGGTGCCGAATTCCGCCGGGGGGTACACCCGGAGCCAGGCCTTACCGATCAGGTAGTGCTCCTCGACCGGGCCCCAGGCCCGGGAGTCGGAAGACTTGCCGGGGTGCCGGTTGTCTCCGACCATGAAGTACTCGTCGCCGTCGAGCTCCCAGGTGGTCTGGTCACCGTCGGGACGCGTGACCGTGCCCTCGACTTCATACGGCTCATCCAGCGTGAAACCGGCGGGGTTCTCTCCGTTGACGATGCGGAAGTTGCCGTCCCGGATCTGGACCGTCTCGCCCGGCAACCCCACGACGCGCTTGATATAGTTGGTCTCCGGCTCGGGCGGCGCCCGGAAGACGACCACGTCACCGCGCTTGGGCTCGCCGAAGGTGTAGGCCAGCTGGTTTACCAGCAGGTAGTTACCATCCCCGAAGTTCGGCTCCATGCTCTCGCCCTGCACGAAGAACGGCTGGACCAGGAACGCCCGGACGACTACCGCGACCAGCACGATGAACGCGACGGTCTTGGTGACCTCCCAGATCACATGCAGGATCCGTTCGGAGCGTTCCGGCTGTTCCGGTTCGGCGGGAATCGACGCGTACGCGGGATTCTCCGCGGGGTCGGGGTGTTTCGGCGTCTGCCGATGGGGCGGCCGTGGTTGTCTTTCTTTTGACATACGTACCAAGGGTAGCGCAGGGCCTACTGCCGGGCCACTCTCCGTGCTCGCCTGGGACGGGCATCCGCGGTATCATAGGGCCTCGGAGGGAGTAGATGGTACGACTCGTTACCGCTGAAGACACAACGCAACCCGAACACCACCCGCAGCCGTCGCGACACCACCACCGGCAGTGGTGGAAAGTGCCGCTGCTGCTGTTCTTCTCGGTCGCGTTCCTCGGCTCCGGATGGTTCACCTATAAGGTCTCCGCAGCGACTGACCGCATCTTTACCGAGAACGTCGGCGGCCAGCAGGTCCTGCAGCAGGATCTCAAGGGCGGCGACCGCGTAAACGTCCTACTGATCGGAGTGGGCGGTCAGGGTCACGATGGCGGCGATCTCGCGGACACCATCCAGCTCGTAAGCATCGAACCGGAAGCCGACCGCGCCGTGATGGTTTCCGTCCCGCGCGACCTCTACGTCCAAGTGCCCGATTCGTTGCAGAGCGTGAAGATCAACGAGGTCCATTCGATCGGCGAGGAGCAGGAGCTGCCGGGCGGCGGTCCCGCGCTGTTGAAGCGGAAAGTCGGAGACATCCTGGGCTTGGACGTGCACTACTTCGTGCGTGTCGATTTCGAGGGATTCCGCCAGGTGATCGACTCCATGGGCGGCATCGAGGTCGATGTGGAAGAGCCGCTGTACGACCCGTACTATCCGCTCGGTCACGGCTACCAGGTCGTGGATATCCCCGCGGGGCAGACGCACATGGACGGCGAGTTGGCGCTGAAGTACGCCCGCTCGCGCGAGACCACCAGCGACTTCGACCGCAGCCGGCGGCAACAGGAAGTCTTGCTCGCTGCCCGCAGCAAGGCGCTCTCGGTCGCGTTCCTGACTAATCCTAGCAAGATCAGCCAGCTCGTGGACATCCTCGGTGATCGCGTGCTGACCGACCTTACGCTCAAGGAAACACAGCGCCTGGCTGAGATCGTCCGTGACATCAGGCCTGCCAACGTGACCAATCAGGTGATCGACGGCGAGACCACGGGACTGCTCTACGACAGCGTTGGACCCGGCGGGGCCTACATCCTGCTGCCTACCGCCGGCAATTACTCCGAGATCCGGGAGTTCGTAGGACAGTTGCTCGGCAGCTCCGCCGCCCGGGCCGAGAAAGCACGGGTGGAGCTGCAGAACGCGAGCGGTTCCGGCGGACTGGCCGGCGCCGAGCAGGAGGAACTGAAGGCCTTCGGGGTCACGGTAACCAAGGTCGGTAACGCGCCCGAACTGGCCCAGCAGACGGTGATCTATGACTTTACCGACGGCGGCAAGCCGGACACCGTCCGCTTTCTCAAGGAGCGCTACGGCGGGCAGGTCGTGTCCCGGACCCGTGAGCCAGGCTCGACCGTTGATGCCCGGGTGGTCATCGGCACCGATTACGTATCGGGGGCCGCCGCCCTGACGGAGGGGCTGTGAGCCCGCGCGTTCCGGTGGATGCTCGCCCGCCCGGGCCGGTCGGCCTGAAGTTCTTCGCGGCTGCCGTCGTGCTATCATTCGCCGCCGGGGTCGGCGGGGCCGCCGCCGGTACGTACCTGTTCGGGGGCAGTCCGGCCGCCGCGCCCGGCGAGGTCGCCCGTCAGGTGACGGTCACCGAGGAAAGTGCCGTGATCGATGCCGTCCGGGAAGTCGAGCCCGCCGTGGTGTCGATCGACGTGACGGGGGCGCCATCGCTTCTGGCGCCCGAGGGAACGGAAGGTGCGGGCAGCGGATTCATCATCACCGCAGACGGTCTGATCGTCACGAACCGCCACGTCATCGAGGATCGGGCGGAGAACCCGACCGTCATTCTGGAGGACGGTCGTGATTTCGGCGCGCGGGTGGTAGGGACCGACCCCGTGTTCGACTTGGCGCTCCTGAAGATCGAGGCTTCGGAACTGCCGGTCGTGGAGCTCGGCGAGGTCAGCGGCCTCCGGGTGGGCCAGCAGGTGATTGCGATCGGTAACGCGCTCGGGCAGTTCGACCACACGGTGACTACCGGCGTGCTGTCCGCCACCGGCAGGGCGGTCATCGGCGACGCCGCCGCCAACCTCGATAATCTCCTACAGACCGACGCGGCCATCAATCCGGGGAACTCTGGCGGGCCACTGGTCAATCTCGACGGACAGGTCATCGGCATCAACACGGCGATCGCGGGAGGTGCCGAAGGTATCGGTTTCGCGATTCCTGTGGACGTGGTCCGACAGGCGGTCGATAGCTACCAGGAACGGGGAGAGATCGTCCGTGCCCAGCTCGGCGTGACGAGCGTGACCCTGACCCCGGAGATCGCCGAGGAACGCGAGGTGGGGGTATCGCAGGGGGCCCTGGTGATTTCCGTCGTGCCGGGCAGCGCCGCGGCGCAGGCGGGAATCCGCCCGAATGACGTGATTGCGGCCGTCGACGGGACCGCGGTCGACCGGGAGCACTCGCTGTCGTCATTGATCGCGGCCCACTCTCCCGGCGATCGGGTCCAGGTGACGATCCGTCGCGGCGGGGAAGAGCGCCGCCTTCCTGTGACGCTCGGCCGGCGCGTCCGCTGAGCGGGCCGCGAGCCTCAGAATTCGGTGACCCGGTCCCGGCCGGCGAGGTCGCGGTACGTCTTGGCCGGTCGTCCGGTGAGCCGCCGGATCGGCGCGGCTTGCGGCGGGGCATGCTCCAGGAGCAGACGGCGCGGGATACAGGCGGCGCGTTCCAAGTCCCGCAGCAGCCGGCGGATCGCGTCCAGGCCGTCGCTTCCCCCGTCCAACGCGATCCGCGGCTCGTGGGGCAGTCGGTCGGCTTCCTCCGGCGTGAGATAGGGCAGGTTGGCAACGACTACCGTCCGTACCGGATCCGTGCGAAGATCCGTCGGCCAGCCGTCGGCTTCGACGAACCGGACATCCGGGACGGCATGGCGACGGGCATTCCGCTTCGCGACGGCCAGGGCGGCCGGGGAAACATCCGTGAGTATGGCCGGGGTGCCGGGCCGTTCCAGGCAGACGCTGAGCCCGATGCATCCCGATCCGGTCCCGATTTCCACCAGCGTATCGCCCGGGTGTAGCCAGGCGAGTGTCCGTTCGACGAGCAGCTCCGAATCCGGCCGTGGGCAGAGGACCGCCGGCGTGACCGTGAACATCCGCCCGAAGAACTCCTTCTCGCCGACCAGGTGCGCGACCGGCGTGCCGTCGGCACGTCGGGACACCCAGCGTTCGAACCGGCAGGCCGCCGCTTCGGGAACCGGTGCGTCCGGATGAGCCAGCAGCCAGGTCCGTTCCCGCTTGACGGCCCGGGCCAGGAGCAACTCCGCATCCAGTGGCGCCAGGTCCGGAAGGGCGGACCGGAGCAGCGCCTCAATCGTCACGGCGGGCTTCTTCACGGACCGCCGCGATCACCGGCTCCAGATCCCCGGCCAGGATGCCCTTCACGTTCGAAAACGAGCGCTTGATGCGATGGTCGGTGACCCGGTCCTGCGGGATGTTATACGTCCGGATCTTCTCGCTGCGTTCACCGGTACCGACCTGTGCCCGGCGGATGTCGCCGCGTGCCGCGGCCTCCTCCGCGTCCTGCTTGGCCTTAAGCCGCGCCCGCAGGATCTGCATCGCCTTGGCCCGGTTCTTATGCTGACTCTTCTCGTCCTGGCAACTCACGGTGATCTCGGTAGGGACATGGGTGATCCGCACGGCGGAGTCCGTCGTATTCACGCTCTGTCCGCCGGGGCCGGAACTCCGGAATACGTCGATTCGAAGCTCGTCGGGCTTGATCGCCAGTTCGGCCTCTTCCGCTTCCGGCAATACCGCCACGGTGGCGGTCGAGGTATGGATACGCCCTCCCGACTCGGTGGTCGGTATCCGCTGGACCCGGTGGGTGCCGCCCTCGTGCCGCAGCAGCGCGAAGGCGTTTGGGCCGTCCACGCGGAAGACCACCTCCTTGAACCCGTCCACGCCGGAGGCGCTGGTGGAAAGGAGCTCGGTGGTGAATCCCTGCGTTTCGGCAAACCGGACGTACATGCCGTACAGCTCCTTGGCGAACAGGGACGCTTCGTCGCCCCCTGCACCCGCCCGAATCTCCATGATCGCCGGCTTCTCGTCGTCGGGATCGCGGGTCTGGGTCAGCTCGGCGATCCGGGACTCCAGTTTCGTCAATTCATCACGCCGGGCCGGGAGCTCCTCTTGCGCCAGTTCCTTCAGCGTCGGGTCGTCTCCGGCGGCGTGCTGCGTGGCGTCCGCGACCGCGGCTCGGAGCGTCTGCAATCGGTCCCGTAGCCCGAGCAACTCGTCCAGCTCCTTCTTCCGGCGGGCCAGGCGGGTAAGCCTTGTCCGGTCGGAGGCCACGTCCGGATCGGAAAGCTGACGGGTCAGCTCCTCGTTCTCCTCCGTAAGTGCCTGCCAGTCGACGGCCACTGCGCCCCGGTTAGCCCGACCGCTCTTCGAGCTCCTGGCGCATCGCTTCCAGGCGTTCCGCCGAGCTCGGCCCGGCGTCGGCCGTGGATTGCGCGCCATTCTTGGCTTCGGGCTTACTGCTTTGTCGGGCGGCCTGGGCCTTGGCGCGGGACGCTCGCTCGCGGTAGCGTTCCACCCGGCCGGCCGTATCCACCAGTTTCTGCTTGCCCGTATAGAACGGGTGACACTGGCTGCACAGCTCGACTCGGATCTCTTCGGCGGTCGAGCCTACCGTGAACTCACGGCCGCAGCCCGAGCAACGGACCTTGGCGTCGGAATGATAGGCGGGATGGATGCTCTGTTGCATACCCACCAGTATACCCGTGATACCGCCCAAAACGCACGTCCCGGACCGTGGCTCCGTACCGGCGGGCCGATGCCACGGCTTGCCCGTCCAACGCCCGCCCCGGTATAGTAGGAACATCACGCACCCCGCGACACGCTTCTCTCCCGTACGGGAGCACGGCGGGGGAGGTAAAGAAGCCCTATATGACCGATATCACGCTCAAATCACTCCTTGAGGCCGGTGTCCATTTCGGACACCAGACCCGCCGCTGGAACCCCCAGATGGCGACGTTCCTGTTCGGCGAGCGGGGCGGCGTGCACATCATCGACCTGGAGCAGACGCTGGGGTACCTCCATGAGGCTCAAGCGTTCGCCGAGCGCACCGCCAAGGATGGCGGAAAGGTGCTCTTCGTCGGCACCAAGCGGCAGGGCAAGGACGTGGTCCGGGCCGCCGCCGAACGTATCGGCATGCCATACGTGACCGAGCGCTGGCTCGGCGGATTCCTCACGAACTTCGAGACCATCCGGCGCCGGATCGAGCAGCTCCGAAAGCTCCGGAGCGGCAAGGAGGCGGGAGAGTGGGACAAGCTCCCCAAGGGCGAGCAGGCCATGAAGCAACGCGAGTTGGATCGGCTCGAGAACACGCTTGGCGGGGCAGCCGAACTCGAATCGCCTCCGGAGGCGCTGTTCGTGAGCGACGTCGCCCGGGAGAAGTGGGCCGTCGCGGAAGCGAAGAAGCTCGGCATCCCGGTCATCGGAGTCGTGGACTCAAACGCGGACCCGACCGGCATCGACTATCCGATTCCCGGCAACGACGATGCGGTCTCGGCGATCAGCCTGATCGTCTCGGCGATCGCTTCCTCGGTATCGGCCGGCAAGGAAGCCTACCAGCGTTCGGCCAAAGCGGCGAAGGAAGCCGCCGCCAAGGAAGCGGAGACCGAAAGGACCAAGCCGGGAACCACTCACGCACCCGCGGAGCCGAAGACCGCATGAGCATTTCCGCCGCCGACGTACAGAAGCTCCGCGCCGACACCGGCGCTGGCATCATGGACGCCAAGCGGGCCCTGGAAGACGCGGACGGCGACGGCGCCAAGGCCAAGGAACTACTGAAGGAACGCGGTCTGACCAAGGCCGCCAAGAAAGCGGCGCGCGAGACGGCCGAGGGTGTCGTGCACAGCTACATCCACGGCGAGGGGAAGATCGGCGTTCTTCTGGAGTTGCTCTGCGAGACCGACTTCGTCGCCCGCGGCGACGACTTCCGGAATCTGGCGCAGGAGATCGCCATGCAGATCGCGGCCGGAAACCCGAAGGACCCCAAGGAGTTACTCACGCAGCCCTACATCAAGAACGAGAAGCAGACCGTCGAGCAGGTAGTCCAGGCGGCGATCGCCAGTCTCGGCGAAAACATCCGGGTGACCCGGTTCGCCCGGTACGCACTCGGGGAACATGGCTGATCCGGACTTCAGGCAGGTCGTCGAATTCCTTCGTAACGAGCTGGCCGCGATCCGGACCGGCCGTGCCAATCCGGACATCCTGGCCGACGTTCCCGTCGATGCCTACGGTTCCGCTCAGCCACTGAAGAGCCTGGCTCAGTTGTCGGTACCCGAGGCCACCGTGATCCTGGTAGCACCATGGGACAAAGGCATGCTGGGGCCGATCGAACAGGCGCTCCGCGGCGTGGGCCTCGACGGCCAACCGAACAATGACGGCCAACAGATCCGGTTCACGCTGCCGCCGCTAACGGAAGAACGGCGCACGGAGCTGGTCAAGGTGGTCGGGGAGAAGCTGGAAGCGGCGAAGGTGTCGCTCCGTCGGCTCCGTCACGACAAGATCACCAAGGCGGAACGGGACGACCTGCCCGAGGACCAGCTGAACCGCCATAAGAAACAAGTGGACGATGAGGTCAAAAAGGTCCAATCTGAATTGGAATCCATGGCCGAGGCCAAACGGACCGAATTGATGACCGTATGAAGACGCTCCACGCCAATCACGTCGCGATGATCCTGGACGGCAACCGCCGCTGGGCCAAGCTGCGCGGGCTGCCGGCGATGAAAGGCCACTGGCACGGGCTCTACAAGGCGCTGTGGCCGGTGGTGCTGGCCGCGCCGGACCAGGGCGTGAAGTACCTCACGGCCTGGGGATTCTCCACCGAGAACTGGAACCGCAGCCCGGCCGAGGTTGAATACCTTTTCAAGCTCTTCGAGCGCGGCATCCGGAACCGGATCAACGAGCTGAACCATGCGAACATCCGCGTGCGAGCGATCGGCCAGACCGACCGGTTTCCCGAGAAGCTCCAGAAAGTACTGTGCGAAGCCACCGAACGTACCCAGGGCAACACCGGCATGACGTTCACCCTGGCTCTTTCCTACGGCGGGCGGGCGGAACTCGTCGAGGCGGCCAAGAAACTGGCCGGCAAGAAGCCGCACGAGATCACCGAGGAAAGCTTCGCGCAAGCGCTCTATGATCCGGAACTGCCCGACGTGGACCTGATCATCCGGACCAGCGGAGAACAGCGCCTGTCCGGCTTCATGCCATGGCAGGGCACGTACGCCGAGCTGTACTTCACCAAGAAGCAGTGGCCCGACTTCCGGCCGGAGGACCTGGCTGACGCACTCAAGGATTTCACGGCCCGCGGGCGCCGGTTCGGGACCTAGGCGGCCGGCGTGGATACGCTCCTGACCGTCGTCGCGTTCCTCCTGATCATCGGCGTACTGATCGTCGCGCATGAGTTCGGCCACTTCTGGGTGGCCCGCCGGAACGGGATCAAGGTGGAAGAGTTCGGGTTCGGGTTGCCGCTGGTGCCGCGGATATTCGCGGTCAAGCGCGGGGATACGACGTACTCGGTCTACCCGCTACCGATCGGCGGGTTCGTGAAGATGCTCGGCGAGGACGGCGACGGCAAGCGGTCCAAACGGTCCTTCGCATCCAAGTCGCCCGGCGTACGAGCACGGGTCCTGGTCGCCGGCGTGGCGATGAACGCGTTTCTGGCGTTCCTGCTCCTTACGGTCGGGTTCCTCTTCAAGATGCCGCCGATCGCGCTCTGTGCCGACGACATTCCCGGCGCCACCTTCCGGAACGACGTGACCGTCGCGGCGGTCTCCGAAGGCGGCCCGGCCGCACGAGCGGGCATGCAGGCCGGGGACGTGATCCGGCAGATCGATGGTGAAGCAGTGCGCTGCCAGATCGAAGTGCCCGCGCTGCTCTCGGCGCGCGCCGGGGAGCCGACCGTCGTCACAGTGGCGCGCAGCGACGAGGTCCGAACCCTGACGGTCACCCCCGATGCGGACGGCGTGTCTGCCGGCAAGGTCGGTATCGCTCCGACGGACAACTACCAAAGCCTCGACTACCCCTGGTGGGTAGCTCCCTGGGCCGCACTCAAGGAAGTCGTCGCGATCACCATCCTTACGTTGGCGGCCGTCGGTGGGGTCTTCGCCGGCATCTTCACCCAAGGCTCTGTCCCGGCAGGCGTCGCCGGGCCGGTAGGCATCGCCAAGCTGACCGGGGAAGTCCTTGACCTCGGTGCGTTGGTGCTCCTTCGGTTCGTGGCGATCATCTCGCTGAGCCTGGCGATCTTCAACCTGCTCCCGATTCCGGCGCTCGACGGCGGGCGGCTGGTCTTCGTCGGCATCGAGAAGCTCCGGCGCGGCAAGCCCGTGAGTCCGCGGATCGAGCACCTGGTCCACGCCGCCGGCTTCGCGTTCCTGATCGGCCTGATACTCTTCATCACGTATTTCGATATCATTAGGTAGCACGTATGCGCCTCTCCCAGAGCCTCGCCAAACCGCTCCGCGAACGTCCCGCCGACGCCGATTCGGTGAACGCCGCGTACCTGATCCAGGGCGGGTTCATCGACCAGCTCGGAGCGGGGATCTACAACCTGCTCCCGTTGGGCTGGCGGGTGTACCGTAAGGTCGAGAACATCATCCGCGAGGAGATGGATGCGCTGGGCGCGCAGGAACTGAGCTTGGCGGCACTGCATCCGCCGGCGCCGTGGAAGGCGAGCGGCCGCTGGGACGATCCGGAGGTACGCGAGGTGATGTACCAGTTCACGGACCAGCACGGCAAGGAATACGGGCTGGGATTCACGCACGAGGAGATCGTGGCGCAGGTGGCGAAGCCACACATCCGGAGCTATCGCGACCTGCCGCTCGCGGCGTACCAGATCCAGGTCAAGTTCCGGAACGAGCCACGGGCGAAGTCCGGCATGATGCGCGGACGCGAATTCATGATGAAGGACCTCTACAGCTTCCACGCCACACAGGATGACCTCGACCGATATTACGAGCGGGTCAAAGGCGCATACCTCAAGGTCTATGAACGGCTCGGACTCGACGCCTGGGTGGTCGAGGCTTCCGGCGGGGTGTTCTCTAAGTACTCGCACGAGTTCCAGGTCTTCTGCGAGGCCGGCGAGGATACCGTGTACTACACCGAGGATCGGAAGTTCGCTCAGAACGAGGAGATTTTCGAGGGGAAGGAGGGCGACAAGCATAACGGTGCGGTCGTGCGGTCCGCCAAGGCCGCGGAGATAGGCAACATCTTTAAACTCGGGACCAAGTTTACCGAAGCGGCGGGTGTAAGCTTCCTGGACGAGCAGGGCGGTCGCCAGGCGCCGGTGATGGCGAGCTACGGGATCGGGCCGAGCCGGTGCGTGGGCGTGATCGTCGAGACGCACCATGATGGCAAGGGAATCATCTGGCCCGACGCGGTGGCACCGTTCGCGGTGCATCTGGTGGCACTCGGCGGCGACAACACGGTCAAAGGGGCGGCGGAGAAGTTGTATGCAGGCCTGCAGTCCGCGGGGGTCGAGGTGCTCTACGACGATCGCGACGAATCCGCCGGCGTGAAGTTCAACGACGCCGATTTGATCGGCATCCCGAACCGCGTGACCGTCAGCAAGAAGACGCTGGAAAAGGATTCGGTTGAACTCAAGCGACGTAGTGAGGATCAGGCGGAGCTGGTCGAGCTGAAAAAGGTCCCTGCGCGATTGTCTGCATGAAACCAAAAGACATCTACGCACAACACAATCTTCACATCCAGGAGGCCACGTATAGCTGTGGCCCTTGTTCGATCCTCAATGTCCTTCATCTGAAGGGTGATTTTTTCACACTCGGAGGAAGAACTGATCGAACTCTGTGGCGCGAAACCGGGGGTCGGCACTTCGAACAAGGGCCTTGTTAAAGCCGCCGAGCAGGCCGGGATGGAGATCGTCGAAGAAAAGGACAAGGCTTCTTTGCAGGACATTGAAGACCATATAGACAGTGGCACCGCTGTGATTGTGTGTTACAAGAACGCGTTCAGCGGCAACGGACACTACACGGTCATCGTCGAACATGACGATGAGGCGTTTTACTGCCGAGACAGCGCGTTCGGGCTATTCCGGATAGACAAGGAGAAATTCCTGAAACACTGGTTCAATCCTCAAGGGGCGGGGGTCCGCTGGTACGTGGCGGTAAAGTAGGGCCTTGTTGCCAGCCCTTGCCGCTCCACGCCCCGAACGATACGATTAGTCAGTCAATCAGGAAAAACCCACCGGACCAAACGACGCGTCCGGTTTCTATTTCTCGCGCATGATCTTCGACGAATTCCTCGGCTACTTCTCCCGCGACATCGGGATCGACCTCGGCACGGCCAACACGCTGGTGTACGTCCGTGGGCGGGGGATCGTGATCAACGAACCGTCGGTCGTGGCGGTCAACAAGCAAACCAACCAGATCCTGGCGATCGGCAACGAGGCCAAGAAGATGGTCGGCCGCACGCCCGCGCACATCGTCGCCACGCGCCCGCTGGTGGACGGCGTGGTCAGCGACTTCGAGGTCACCGAGCAGATGCTCAAGTACTTCATCGAGAAGGTCCACAAGGAGGGCTTCACGATCTTCCCGCGGCCACGCGTGGTAATCGGCATCCCGTCCGGCGTCACCGAAGTAGAGCGGCGGGCCGTGGAAGACGCCGCCCAGTCGGCGGGCGCCCGCTCCGTGTACCTGATCGAGGAGCCGATGGCCGCCGCGATCGGAGCCCGGATGCCCGTCCAGGAGGCGACCGGCTCGCTGATCGTCGACATCGGCGGCGGCACCAGTGAGATGGCGGTGCTCAGCCTCGGCGGCGTGGTGATGGCCCGGAGCATCCGCGTGGCCGGCGACGCCTTCAACGGTGACATCATCAAGTTCGCCCGTGACGAGTTCAACCTGCACCTCGGCGAACGGACGGCCGAGGAAATCAAGATCTCGATCGGTTCCTCCTGGCCGCTCGACAAGCCGCGCGAGGCGGAGATGCGCGGCCGCGACCTGGTCTCCGGCCT
>JBBDXB010000001.1:0-1400 GCA_040902515.1 Patescibacteria group bacterium | reverse complement strand
GGCCCTGTAAGAAATCTTGTGTCAGCTAGCAGAAATGGTAAGTTTGGATCACCATTTTTATCGAGGAGGAGTGACACATGGAAGTCTCATTACAGAGTCGGGCGGAGCAGCTAGCACGGGAGATGGCCAGCGAGGCCAGGACGATCGAGGATTTGAATGGGTTGCTGCGGACGATGATGAAGTCGGCGCTGGAGCGGATGCTCGATACGGAGATGGATGTCCACTTGGGCCGCAAGCCGTTGGCGTTGGCCGCCGAGATGGGTTTGGGCGAACCTCCGGTCGCGGAGCCGCCGGCGACGAACGGCAAGCGTCCGCCCAATCGCCGCAACGGGCGTAGTCGTAAGAGGGTGCAAGGCGATTTGGGAGAACTCGTGATTGCCCCGCCTCGCGACCGGGATGGCACATTCCAGCCCCAGCTCATCGGCAAGCACCAGCGGCGGGTGCCGGGCTTCGACGAAAAGATCCTCGCGCTCTACGCCAAGGGGATGACGACCCGCGACATTCAGGAGATCGTGCGTCAGTTGTACGGAGTCGAAGTCTCGGCCACGCTGATCTCGGAAATCACGGCCGATCTGGACGCGGAGGTGACCGCCTGGCGGACGCGGCCCCTGGAAGAGGTCTGGCCGATCGTTTATTTCGATGGGATCGTGGTCCATGTCCGGGGCGCCACTGGTCGGGTCTCGCCGCACACGGTGTACGTGGCTTTGGGCGTGAATTTAGCGGGTCACAAGGAACTCTTGGGGTTGTGGCTGGGAGAGAACGAAGGGGCCAAGTTCTGGCTCTCGTGCCTGACCGATCTCAAGAACCGCGGACTGCGAGACATTTTCGTGGCCTGCATCGACGGGCTGTCGGGCTTTCCCGAAGCGATTCGCGCGGCCTATCCCGAGACCAGCGTGCAACTGTGCATCGTCCATCTAGTGCGGGCGGCGCTGCGGTACGTGAGCACCCAGGATAGCCGGACGGTGATCGCGGACCTCAAGAAGATTTATCAGGCCGCCACGGTCGTCGAAGCCGAGCAAGCGCTCGAGAGTTTCGCTCAAGCTTGGGACGCCAAGTATCCGACGATTGCCGAGATGTGGCGGGCCAAGTGGGCCGACATCATCACGCTGTTCGACTTTCCACCGCCGATTCGCCGCGCGATCTACACGACCAACGCCATCGAATCGGTGAACAGCGTGATTCGCAAGTTCACCCGCAACCGCAAGATTTATCCCAACGAGGAGTCGGCCCTCAAGATCGTTTACATGGCCATTCACGAAGCGTCGCGCAAATGGACCAAGCCGATCCACCACTGGAAGCAGGCCCTCAACCACTTCGCCATCCTGTTCGAAGGACGACTACCGCAACTCGCAAGCCAATGACGTGCCCTGCTGGGATGACACGAAATAAATTACAGGCCC